>NZ_JBHYTT010000001.1:545336-587680 GCF_042749285.1 Streptomyces sp. NPDC059499 | reverse complement strand
TGGGGCGCCCGTGTCGTCCCGGCCGCGGGGGGGCGGGGGGCTGCGGCGGGCCGCCGGGGGGGGGCCCGCCCCCCCACGGCAGGCAGGCGGGGCCCGCCCCCTCAGATGCCGGCGGCGGCAGCCAGGTCGCGCTTGATGCCGTCGAGCAGCTCCGCGGCCCGTTCCCGGGAGGCCGGGAGCTCGTCGGCCGAGGCGACCGGCACCACGACCTCCAGGTAGCACTTGAGCTTCGGCTCGGTGCCGCTCGGGCGGACGATGACCCGCGCGCCCGTCAGGTGGTAGCGCAGACCGTCCGTGGGCGGCAGCTGCTCCGTACCCCGGGACAGGTCCTCGGCCGAGGTGACGGGGAGGCCGGCCAGCGCGGTCGGGGGGTTCTCCCGCAGGCGGCGCATGGCGTCCGCGATGACCGTCAGGTCCTCGACCCGGACCGACAGCTGGTCCGTGGCGTGCAGGCCGTGTGCGAGCGCGAGGTCGTCGAGCAGGTCGAGGAGGGTGCGGCCCTTCTCCTTCAGCACGGAGGTCAGTTCGGCGATCAGCAGCGCGGCGGTGATGCCGTCCTTGTCGCGGACCCCGTCCGGGTCCACGCAGTAGCCCAGCGCCTCCTCGTACCCGTAGCGCAGACCGTCGACGCGGGCGATCCACTTGAAGCCCGTCAGCGTCTCCTCGTACCCGAGCCCGGCCTTCTCCGCGATCCGGCCCAGCAGCGACGAGGACACGATCGACTCGGCGAACACGCCCGTGACGCCCCGGTCCACCAGGTGTGCCGCCAGCAGCGCGCCCACCTCGTCGCCGCGCAGCATCCGCCAGCCGCCGTCCGTGGACGCGTCCGGCACGGCGACGGCGCAGCGGTCGGCGTCCGGGTCGTTGGCGATGATGATGTCCGGATCCGTACGGCGCGCGGTCGCGAAGGCGAGATCCATGGCGCCGGGCTCCTCCGGATTGGGGAAGGCCACGGTGGGGAACGCCGGGTCGGGCTCCGCCTGCTCGGCGACGAGCACGGGCGCGGGGAAACCGGCCCGTGCGAAGGCGGCCGTGAGGACGGAGGTGCCGACGCCGTGCAGGGCCGTGTGGACGGTGCGCGCGGTGCGGGGGGAGCCGGCACCCAGGACGGTGTCCGTACGGGCGAGGTAGGCGTCCAGGACCTCGTCGCCGAGGGTCTGCCAGCCGTCGCCGGGGCGCGGCACGGTCTCCAGCGGGCCGACCGCCGCGATCGCGGCGGCGATCCCGGCGTCGGCCGGCGGCACGATCTGCGAGCCGTCGCCGAGGTAGACCTTGTAGCCGTTGTCGCGCGGCGGATTGTGGCTGGCGGTGACCTCCACGCCCGCCACGGCGCCCAGATGCCTTATGGCGTACGCGAGGACGGGGGTGGGCAGCGGGCGGGGGAGCACGGCGGCGCGCAGGCCCGCTCCGGTCATCACGGCCGCGGTGTCGCGGGCGAAGTCGGCCGACTTATAACGGGCGTCGTAGCCGATGACGACGAGTCCGCCGGCCTGCCCCTGGGCCGTCAGATACGCGGCGAGGCCGGCGGCGGCGCGGATGACGACGGACCGGTTCATCCGCATCGGGCCCGCGCCGAGCTCACCGCGCAGGCCGGCCGTGCCGAACTGCAGGGTGCCCGCGAACCGGTCGGCGAGCGCGGCCAGGTCCCCGGCGTCGACGAGTCCGGCGAGCTCCGCGCGGGTCTCGGGGTCCGGGTCCTCGGCGAGCCAGGTCCTGGCCTGCGTGATGAGGTCCTGCTGCACGGTGTCCGCCTTTCTGCGGTGCTGTTGTGTGGGCCGGGGCGGGCCGCTGCGCTGCGGGGGCTCCACCCCCGACCACCGCGCCCCGGACGCCGGCGAGGCTGATCCTGCTCAGATCCGGTCGAGGACCCGGGCCAGCAGCGAACCCATCCGGGCGGCGGAGTCCCGGCCGGCCTGGAGGACCTCTTCGTGGTTCAGGGGCTCGCCGCTCAGGCCGGCGGCGAGATTCGTGACCAGGGAGATCCCCAGCACCTCCGCGCCCGCCTCACGTGCCGCGATGGCCTCCAGCACGGTGGACATGCCGACGAGGTCGCCGCCCATCACGCGCACCATGTTGATCTCGGCAGGAGTCTCGTAGTGCGGGCCGGGGAACTGCACGTACACGCCCTCTTCGAGCGTCTCGTCGATCTCCTTGCACAGCGCGCGCAGCCGCGGCGAGTACAGGTCGGTCAGGTCGACGAAGTTGGCGCCGATGATCGGCGACGCCGCCGTGAGGTTGATGTGGTCGCTGATGAGCACGGGCTGTCCGGGGCGCATGCCCTCGCGGAGACCGCCGCAGCCGTTCGTCAGGACGATGGTCTTGCAGCCCGCGGCGACGGCCGTACGGACGCCGTGGGCGACGGCGGCGACGCCGCGGCCCTCGTAGTAGTGCGTGCGGCCGAGGAAGACCAGGGCGCGCTTCTCGCCGATCCGGTACGAGCGGATCGTGCCGCCGTGCCCCTCCACCGCGGGCGCCGGGAACCCGGGCAGCGCGGTCACGGGGAACTCGGCCTCCGGCGCGCCGAGCGCATCGCCTGCGGGGGCCCACCCGGAGCCCATCACGAGGGCGACGTCATGGGTCTCGGCACCGGTGAGCTCGCGCAGGCGGGCGGCGGCGTCGGCTGCGGCGACGTGGGGGTCGCCCTGGATGTGGTCCGGAATAACAGATGCGTTCACGCGGATGAGGGTAACCGGTGAATCCCTACGCGCGTAGATGCGCAGGTTCAGAGTCTGGCCTGTCGTGCTCGTACTTTCGTACGAAAGCGGTGCGGGAGCGCCGTCCGGGGCGCGGTCCGGCAGGGGACCGGCACGGGTTCCGCGAGGGCTCAGCAGGGGTGCTTGCGCAGACCCATCACATAGTCGTGCGGCGCGCCCGCGGACTCGGCGGCGTCGGCCACCTCGCCCAGGTAGCGGGCGGACGGCAGCCCGCCCTCGTAGCCGTTCAGCACGTACATCCAGGCCGGCTCCTCGCCGTCCAGGGTGTGCACGCGCACCCGCATCCGCCGGTAGATGTCGAGGCCGACACCCTCCCAGCGGTCCATGGAGTCCTCGTCCATCGGCGCCAGGTCGTACAGCGCGACGAAGACCTGGGAACGGGGCGCCTCCACGACCGTGGCGAGCGCGCCCTCCCAGCCCATCTGCTCCCCGCCGAACGTCAGCCGCCAGCCGTTGAGCCAGCCGGTGCCGCGCAGCGGGGAATGCGGAGCGCGGCGCGTCATCAGCCGCGCGTCGAGGTTGCCGGCGTACGCGGCGTAGAGCGACATGGGGTCGAGGGTACGGGAGGTGGCGGGGCGCGTGCCGTTTCCTGTGAGGAACCCCCCGGCCGGGGCGTCGCCCGGGGCGGTCCCATCGGGTCCGGAGGCCGTGGCCCGATCGGCCCCGTCCCCGTATGGAGGGCCCCGGGGCGAAGCACCTTGGCGCGTGCGGGACAATGAATTACGTACTGCATTCCCCGGGGCGATCCCCCGGACCCCCGGCCGGGGCGGCAGACGGCCGCGGGAAGACACCACGCGAGGCGGACTTTTCGTGACCCGGATCGTGATCATCGGCGGCGGCCCCGGCGGCTACGAGGCGGCACTGGTGGGCGCCCAGCTCGGCGCCGAGGTGACCGTCGTCGACTGCGACGGCCTCGGCGGCGCGTCGGTACTCACCGACTGCGTACCTTCGAAGACCCTGATCGCGACGGCCGAGGTGATGACCACCTTCGACTCCTCGTACGAGGAACTCGGCATCATCGTCGCCGACGACACGCCGCACATAGAGCAGGCGGCGCGCGTGGTCGGTGTCGACCTGGGCAAGGTCAACCGACGGGTCAAGCGCCTCGCGCTCGCCCAGTCCCACGACATCACCGCCTCCGTCACCCGCGCCGGTGCCAGGGTCATGCGCGGCCGCGGCCGCCTCGAGGGCCTCCAGGCCGCCGACGGCTCCCGCCAGGTCGTGGTGACCGCGGCCGACGGCACCGAGGAGCGCCTCACGGCCGACGCCGTCCTGATCGCGACGGGTGCCCACCCCCGGGAGATCCCGGACGCCCTGCCCGACGGCGAGCGCATCCTGAACTGGACCCAGGTCTACGACCTGGACGAGCTCCCCGAGGAGCTCATCGTGGTCGGCTCCGGTGTGACCGGCGCCGAGTTCGCCGGCGCCTACCAGGCGCTCGGCTCCCGCGTCACCCTCGTCTCGTCCCGCGACCGGGTTCTCCCGGGCGAGGACCCGGACGCCGCGGCCGTCCTGGAGGACGTGTTCCGGCGCCGCGGCATGAACGTCATGGCCCGCTCCCGGGCCCAGTCCGCGAAGCGCGTCGGAGACCGCGTCGAGGTCACGCTGGCCGACGGCCGCGTCATCTCCGGTACGCACTGCCTGATGGCCGTCGGCGCGATCCCCAACACCGCGGGGATGGGCCTGGAGGAGTCCGGGGTCCTGCTCAAGGAGTCCGGCCACATCCGGACCGACCGCGTCTCCCGCACGAGCGCCCCCGGCGTGTACGCGGCCGGCGACGTCACCGGCATCTTCGCGCTGGCCTCCGTCGCCGCGATGCAGGGCCGGATCGCGATGTACCACTTCCTCGGGGACGCGGTGGCTCCGCTGGACCTGAAGACGGTCTCCTCCAACGTCTTCACCGACCCCGAGATCGCCACGGTCGGATACAGCCAGGCCGATGTCGACTCCGGCAAGATAGACGCCCGCGTCGTGAAGCTGCCCCTGCTGCGCAACCCGCGCGCCAAGATGCAGGGCATCCGGGACGGCTTCGTCAAGATCTTCTGCCGGCCGGGCACCGGCATCGTGGTCGGCGGCTGTGTCGTCGCGCCCAGGGCCAGCGAGCTGATTCATCCGATCTCGATCGCGGTCGACAACAATCTGACAGTGGAACAGATCGCGAACGCGTTCACCGTGTACCCGTCCCTGTCCGGATCGATCGCGGAAGTCGCCCGGCAGTTGCACACCCGTAAGCGGGCGGGCGAGGCGTAGGCAGGAGCCGGAGGGCTGCCGCCGAACCGGCGGAGCCCGGCCTCCCCGGCGTCCTGACAGGGCGTTTGTGCATCTCCCGGGCACCTCCCGGACAACTCAAGAACAACAACAGGGCCCCCTATACCACTAGGGGGCCCTGTGCGTGTACAACTTCTCTTATTCGGCGCAAACTGCTGAAAAGCAACCCACGGCCAGGTTACTGTCAGTTCCGTGTTCGCTGCAGAACGTCGTCAGTTGATCCTCGAAATGGTGCGCGCCAACGGGGCGGTATCGCTCCGTGAGCTCGCCCGCGTCGTCCAGACCTCCGAAGTGACCGTACGGCGGGACGTGCGGGCACTGGAGGCAGAAGGACTCCTCGACCGCCGGCATGGCGGTGCGGTTTTGCCGGGCGGTTTTACGCGGGAGTCCGGCTTTCCGCAGAAATCCCATCTCTCCACCGCGGAAAAAACAGCTATTGCCGACCTGGCCGCCGGCCTCGTCGGTGAAGGCGAGGCCATCGTGGTCGGCGCCGGCACGACCACGCAGGAGCTGGCCCGCCGGCTCGCGCGTGTTCCCGGTCTGACCGTGGTCACCAACTCGCTGCTCGTCGCCCAGGCGTTGGCCCATGCCAACCGGGTGGAAGTGGTGATGACCGGTGGCACGTTGCGCGGGAGTAACTACGCGCTCGTGGGCAGCGGTGCCGAGCAGTCCCTCCAGGGGCTGCGGGTGTCCCGCGCGTTCCTGTCCGGGAGCGGGCTGACCGCCGAGCGCGGGCTGTCCACGTCCAACATGCTCTCGGCGAGCGTCGACCGGGCGCTGGTGCAGGCGGCGGCGGAGGTGGTGGTCCTCGCGGACCACACCAAGCTCGGCTCCGACACCATGTTCCAGACGGTGCCCACGGAGCTGATCACCCGGCTGGTGACCGACGAACCACCGGTCCACGACGAGCGTGCCGCCACCGAGCTGCAGGCTCTGGCGGACCAGGGCGTGGAGATCACGGTCGCGGGACCCGAGGCGGAGTCCTCCGGTGGTGAGAGCGGTCCGGGCCACCGGCCCCGGCGGGACATGCCGCTCCCGGGTCAGCGCCGCACCCAGCCGGGGGGCCACTCGGGGCTGGGACCACCGCAGTTGCGGAGCGCGGCGGCGCTGGCCGAGCAGGGGTCGGGCGAGCGTGCCCGGGTGGCGGACCTGCGGCGCCGGTAGCGGGGCGGCGCTTCCTCTCCACCCGGATCAGGGGCAGGGGGACGGTCTCAGTCGCCCCGTGGGCCAGGTGCGGATGTCCCGCTCTTCAGGCCCTGGAGCGTCAACATCAGGAGGCGGTCGGCCAGGCCCGGATCCGACGGAGTCTGCTCGGCCGCCAGCGCGATCGCGTTCGTCAGCTGCAGCAGATCGTCGATCGAGACGTCCGCCCGCACCGAACCGCTCGCCTGGGCCCGCGCCAGCAGTCGCGCCCCCGCCTGACGCAGGGGCACATTGCACTGCGCCAGAGCGGAAGTCGTGTCCCCCGACGCCGACATGAGTGCCTGCGCCAGGCCGCGGTACTCACCGGCATGGGTGACGATCGCGCCCAGCCACTCCACCAGCGCGCTGCACGGCTGCTCCGCCTCCGCCAGCTCGTGGGAGCGGGCGAGCAGTGAGGCAAGGGCCTCCTGGAACACCGCGTTCATCAGCGCGTGCCGGTTCGGGAAGTGCCGGTACAGCGTGCCGATGCCGACCTCCGCCTGCCGGGCGATGTCCTCGAGCGAGGCATCCGTACCGTGCTCGGCGAAGGACGTGCGGGCCTCGCCGACCAGCCGCTCGTAGTTGCGGCGCGCGTCGGCGCGCATCGGCCGGTCCGGTGTCCGTGCCGTGCTCATCGCCATCGCGCTGTCCTCCTGGTCTCCGCCCTGCGTCCAGGATGCCACCGAGGGCCCGGCCGCTGTCGGGTACGTCGTCGACAGCGGCCGGGCCCTCGGGGGGAGAAGAGCGCTCAGTCCTTGATCTCGCAGATGGGGGCGCCGGAGGAGATGGAACTTCCGACCTCGGCGGACAGGCCCTTGACGGTGCCGGAGCGGTGGGCGTTGAGGGGCTGTTCCATCTTCATCGCTTCGAGGACGACGATGAGGTCGCCTTCCTTGACTTCCTGGCCCTCCTCGACGGCGATCTTGACGATGGTGCCCTGCATCGGAGAGGCGAGGGTGTCGCCGGAGGCGGCGGAGCCGGCCTTCTTCGCGGCGCGGCGCTTGGGCTTGGCGCCGGCGGCGAGGCCGGTGCGGGCCAGGCTCATGCCGAGCGAGGAGGGCAGGGAGACCTCGAGGCGCTTGCCGCCGACCTCGACGACGACGGTCTCGCGGCCAGACTCCTCGTCCGCTTCGGTGTCGGCGGGAACGGCGAAGGCGGGGATGTCGTTGACGAACTCCGTCTCGATCCACCGGGTGTGGACGCGGAACGGGTCGGCGGTGAACGCCGGGTCGACGACGACGGCACGGTGGAAGGGGATGGCGGTGGCCATGCCCTCGACGGTGAACTCGCGCAGGGCGCGGGCCGCGCGCTGGAGTGCCTGCTCACGCGTCGCGCCGGTCACGATCAGCTTGGCGAGCAGGGAGTCCCAGGCGGGTCCGATGACGCTGCCGGACTCGACGCCCGCGTCGAGGCGGACGCCGGGACCCGAGGGCGGGTTGAAGGCGGTGACGGTGCCGGGGGCGGGCAGGAAGCCGCGGCCCGGGTCCTCGCCGTTGATCCGGAACTCGAAGGAGTGACCGCGCACGGCGGGGTCGCCGTAGCCGAGCTCCTCGCCGTCGGCGATGCGGAACATCTCGCGGACGAGGTCGAGGCCGGTGACCTCTTCGGTGACCGGGTGCTCGACCTGGAGGCGGGTGTTGACCTCGAGGAAGGAGATGGTGCCGTCCGTGCCGACGAGGAACTCGACCGTGCCGGCGCCGACGTAGCCGGCTTCCTTGAGGATCGCCTTGGACGCGGCGTACAGCTCCGCGTTCTGCGCCTCGGAGAGGAACGGCGCGGGGGCTTCCTCGACGAGCTTCTGGTGGCGGCGCTGCAGCGAGCAGTCACGGGTGGAGACGACGACCACGTTGCCGTGGGAGTCGGCCAGGCACTGGGTCTCCACGTGGCGGGGCTTGTCGAGGTAGCGCTCGACGAAGCACTCGCCGCGGCCGAAGGCGGCGACGGCCTCGCGGACCGCGGAGTCGTACAGCTCCGGGATCTCCTCGAGGGTGCGGGCGACCTTCAGACCGCGTCCGCCGCCGCCGAAGGCGGCCTTGATCGCGATGGGCAGGCCGTTCTGCTCGGCGAACGCGACGACCTCGGCCGATCCGGAGACCGGGTCGGGGGTGCCGGCCACCAGCGGCGCGCCGGCCCGCTGGGCGATGTGCCGGGCGGCGACCTTGTCACCGAGGTCGCGGATCGCCTGCGGCGGCGGGCCGATCCAGGTCAGGCCCGCGTCCAGGACGGCCTGGGCGAACTCGGCGTTCTCCGAGAGGAAGCCGTAGCCGGGGTGGATCGCGTCGGCCCCGGAGTCCTTGGCCGCCTGGAGGACCTTGCCCATGTCCAGGTAGCTGGCGGCCGGGGTGTCACCGCCCAGGGCGAACGCCTCGTCTGCCGCGCGGACATGCAGAGCATCCCGGTCCGGATCGGCGTAGACGGCTACGCTCGCGATTCCGGCATCCTGGCAAGCCCGAGCAACGCGGACAGCGATTTCGCCACGGTTGGCGATGAGCACCTTGCGCACGATGACTCCCTCCTTGAGAACAAGCTGAGTTTAGGGACTACCGACACGGCCGTACGACCCGTCCCCAAAGGTGAACTTGCCCACACGGAGTGTGATTCGAGGCTTGCTCGAGTCGCGAAATCCCTTGTCGCACCACGGTACGCCGCGATCCTTCACCGCACAGTAGCCACGAGGTGTGGTCCAAGTCTCTGTCCGTACGGTCAGCCACACGTGGTGTTTCTTTGTGGACACCCTACGAACGGCCGAAGGAATCTTTGCTGAACGTACGAGGAGGCGCGAGGACTGCGCGACCCCTTGTCCGAAGGATTACCGGTTAGTAGGGTCCGCGCTGTATCGCAGTACTACAGGTAACAGGGGGTGGGCGCCGTGGTGCGCAGATCAGTGGCCGTCATAACCGCGATCGTTCTGTTCGGGGAAGCCGCGGGCATCGTGCTCATCAACGGCATCCTCGCGACGGTCGTCGACAATCAGAAGATGTCCCTGGCGGGCATGGACCCGGACGTGATGTCCACCGGCACATGGGTGATGGGCGGCTTCTCCGGGCTCCTGCTGGTGGCGTGCGGTCTGATCCCGCTGCTGGCCGGGATCCGTGACCGCGCGCCGGGCCGGATCGCCAGGATCGCCCTCATCGGGTGCGCGGTCGTGCACGGTGTGCTGGGCGCCGTGGTGGTGGGACTGGTCGGCTGGACCGCGTTCGCTTTCATGATGGTCGTCCTGGGACTGATCGTGCTGACCCTGGTGGCGTACGGACGCCGTGAGCCGGCCGGCGACGAGAAGGAGACCGGCGCAGGGGAGACCGGCGTCGGCGGGAACGGCACAGGAGAGACCGGCACCAGCGGGAGCGGCGCCGGAGAAGGGGCGCCCGCGCCGGCGTGAAGCAGGGTCCGCTCAGACCCACAACTCGGTCACGGAGATGCCGAGTTCGCCGAGCAGCCGGCGCAGCAGGGGCAGCGAGAGCCCGATGACATTGCCGTGGTCGCCCTCGATCGAGTCGACGAAGGGCGCGGAGCGGCCGTCCAGGGTGAACGCGCCCGCGACATGGAGCGGCTCGCCGGAAGCGACGTAGGCGGCCACCTCGGCGTCGGTCGGCTCGCCGAACCTCACGACGGTGGACGCGGTCGCCGACGCCGTACGGCCGGTCGCCGTGTCGATCACACTGTGCCCGGTCTGCAGGACGCCGGAACGGCCGCGCATGGCCTTCCAGCGTGCGGTGGCCTCCTCGCCGTCGGCGGGCTTGCCGAGCGCCTCACCGTCCAGCTCGAGGACGGAGTCGCAGCCGATGACCAGCGCGCCGGAGGCTTCGGGACGGGACGCGACGGCGGAGGCCTTCGCCTCGGCCAGCACGAGCGCCAGCTCGGCCGGTGTCGGGGCCGAGAGCGCGTCCTCGTCCACGCCGCTGACGATCACCTCGGGGGCGAAGCCCGCCTGGCGCAGCAGGCCGAGACGGGCGGGGGAGGCGGAGGCGAGCACGAGGCGGCGCTGATCAGTCATAGCGGCCATCGTAGAAGGGCCCCGGCGCCCTCGTGACCCGGACTCGGCCCCTGTGACACGGGCTCGGTCCCGCAGCCCGGACCGGTCCCTCGTGACGGGGACTCAGCGGGTGCCCAGGACGAACATCGCGACGACCATGGCCAGGGCGAGCAGAAGCCCCGCGCGCCGCATCATGTCCTGGGCGTCGCGCAGTTCCTTCGGCGGCTTGTTCTCGGGGTCGGACCACAACATGGTTCCGATGGTGGCCCGGGGACGGCTGCGGCGCCTGAGTACGCGTACTCAGGCGCCGCGACCGTGCGACTCAGCGCTCCCGTCAGACGGGCCAGTACGTCCGGGCCCAGGACCGCGGGCCCGGCCGCAGCGCCCCGCGCCGTGCGACACGGCCCGGGTCGGACCACTGCTCGGGCGGCATGGGATCGCCGGACGGCAGCACGGCACCCGCGGCGGCACGCGCCCGGACGACCGCCAGCGCGGCAGCCAGTTCCTCCGGGGTGGGATTGCCCCGTACGACCTTGATCATGGTGGCTCCCGGTGCCTAGAGGGGGATGTTCCCGTGCTTCTTCGGGGGCAGTGACTCGCGCTTGGTGCGGAGCTGGCGCAGGCCCTTGACGAGGTGGGCACGGGTGTCGGAGGGCATGATGACGGCGTCGACGTAGCCGCGTTCGGCGGCGACGTACGGGTTGAGGAGGGCGTCCTCGTAGTCGGCCATGAGCTCGGCGCGGGTGGCGTCCGGGTCGTCGGCGGCGGCGATGGTGCGGCGGTGCAGGATGTTCACCGCGCCCTGCGCGCCCATCACGGCGATCTGGGCGGTGGGCCAGGCCAGGTTCAGGTCGGCGCCCAGGTGCTTGGAGCCCATGACGTCGTACGCGCCGCCGAAGGCCTTGCGCGTGATGACGGTGATCAGCGGGACGGTCGCTTCGGCGTAGGCGTAGATCAGCTTGGCGCCGCGGCGGATGATGCCGCCGTACTCCTGGTCGACGCCGGGCAGGAAGCCGGGGACGTCCACGAAGGTCAGGACCGGCACGTTGAACGCGTCGCAGGTGCGGACGAAGCGTGCGGCCTTTTCGCTGGCGTTGATGTCCAGACAGCCGGCGAACTGCATCGGCTGGTTGGCGACGATGCCGACGGGATAGCCCTCGATGCGGCCGAAGCCCGTGATGATGTTCGGTGCGAACAGGGCCTGGGTCTCCAGGAACTCGCCCTCGTCCAGCACGTGCTCGATGGCGGTGTGCATGTCGTAGGGCTGGTTCGCCGAGTCCGGGATGAGGGTGTCGAGCTCGCGGTCCTCGTCCGTGGTCTCCAGGTCGGCTTCCTCGGGGAAGGCCGGGGCCTCCGAGAGGTTGTTCGACGGGAGGTAGGACAGAAGGGACTTGACGTACTCGATGGCGTCCTTCTCGTCGCCCGCCATGTGGTGGGCGACACCGGAGGTGGTGTTGTGGGTGCGGGCGCCGCCCAGCTCCTCGAATCCGACGTCCTCGCCGGTGACGGTCTTGATGACGTCGGGTCCGGTGATGAACATGTGCGACGTCTGGTCGACCATGACCGTGAAGTCGGTGATCGCGGGGGAGTAGACCGCGCCGCCCGCGCAGGGTCCCACGATCAGGGAGATCTGCGGTACGACGCCCGAGGCGTGCACGTTGCGGCGGAAGATCTCGGCGAACAGGCCGAGGGCGGCCACGCCCTCCTGGATGCGGGCGCCGCCGCCGTCGTTGATGCCGATGACCGGGCAGCCGGTCTTCATCGCGAAGTCCATGACCTTCACGATCTTCTCGCCGTAGACCTCGCCGAGCGAGCCGCCGAAGATCGTGAAGTCCTGCGAGTACACGCAGACGGGGCGGCCGTCGACGGTGCCGTAGCCGGTGACGACGCCGTCGCCGTAGGGGCGGTTCTTCTCGATGCCGAAGTTCGTCGACCGGTGCCGGGCGAACTCGTCGAGCTCCACGAAGGAGCCTTCGTCGAGCAGGAGCTCGACGCGCTCACGGGCGGTCAACTTGCCCTTGGCGTGCTGCTTTTCGACGGCGCGTGCGGAACCTGCGTGCGTGGCCTCGTCAATACGGCGCTGCAGATCCGCGATCTTGCCCGCGGTCGTGTGGATGTCGCTCTGCGGCTCGGACATCGGGTGGCGGCTCCCTGCCTGGTCACGGGGACGGCTGGTACATCCAGTAAAGGTGCTGGACCGAAAAGTGCTCGACGGCTACAGGCTCGTCGGCTGGTGTTGGCTACTGATCCGTAGCGTATCGGCGCGCATACGGTTCGGCAGTGCGTCGTTGCCCACACCTAATGTGGGTTGCATGACACCTCCGGATGCGCCACACAACCGCTGGTCGGACCTCGACAGACCGCCCCTGAACGAGGCCGCGCTGCGCCGCGGACTGCTGAGACCGGGCGGCCTGTGGACCTCGCTCGACATCGTCGCGACGACCGGCTCCACCAACTCCGACCTCGCGGCACGGGCCGCCTCCGGACTGGCCGAGGGCACCGTGCTGGTCGCCGAGGAGCAGACCGCGGGCCGCGGGAGGCTGGACCGGAGCTGGACCGCGCCGCCCCGATCGGGGCTGTTCTTCTCGGTCTACCTGACCCCCGGTGACGTGCCCCCCGAGCGGTGGGGCTGGCTGCCGCTGCTCGCCGGTGTGGCGACCGCGACGGGTCTCGCGCAGTCGGCCGGCGTCGACATGGCACTGAAATGGCCCAACGACCTCCTGGTGACCATTCCCACGGGCTCCGGCACCCGCCCCGGGGAGACCGGGACCCAGTCCGGCGCGGAGCGCAAGACCGGCGGCATCCTCGCCGAGCGGGCCGGGGACGGCGTCGTCATCGGTATCGGGCTCAACGTCTCCCTGCGCGCGGCCGAGCTGCCCGCCCCCCAGGCGGGTTCGCTGGCGCTCGCCGGGGCGGTGTCGACCGACCGGGAGACGCTGCTGCGGGCCGTCCTGCGCTCACTGGAGGAGTGGTACGGCCGGTGGCGCGAAGCGAAGGGCGACGCCGCCGAGAGCGGCCTGCAGGCCGCGTACGCGGCGGGCTGCGCCACCCTGGACCGCACGGTGCGGGCGGAGCTGCCCGGTGACCGGTCCGTCGTCGGCGAGGCCGTCGCGATCGATGGTGACGGGCGGCTGGTGCTGGCCACCGGGGACGGACTCCAGGAGCCGGTTTCCGCCGGTGACATCGTCCATCTGCGCGGAGCGGAGGGCGGGCTGACCTGAACCGGGCCGGCGTCGGCGTACGTACGGCGCGGACGGCACGGGCGATTGCGGACGATGTCTCTCATGACGCACCCGAACCGGTCAACCGGGGACGTGAGCTGGGGCACATCTGCCGTATCGTTGAGGCGATCCAGCGACAGATCGGCAGGGCAGTGCGCAGGGAACGGGCAGGAGGCGGCCGGTGACCGTCGACGACACGAACTCAGGCGCGGGCACGGAGCCCCCGCCGGGATCCTCGGTCCACGCGACACCGCATCACGAAGTCGACCACACGGCCGAACCGACCGACGACCCTCTCGCGATCAGGCTGGAACAGCTGATCCTGGGGGCCGACCGGCGCTACACGCCGTTCCAGGCGGCCAGGACCGCCGGGGTCTCCATGGACCTGGCGTCCCGGTTCTGGCGTGCCATGGGCTTCGCCGACATCGGGCAGGCCAAGGCGCTCACCGAGGCGGACGTGCTGGCGCTGCGGCGCCTGGCCGGCCTCGTGGAGGCCGGGCTGCTCAGCGAGCCGATGGCGATCCAGGTGGCCCGGTCGACCGGGCAGACGACCGCGCGGCTCGCGGAGTGGCAGATCGACTCCTTCCTGGAAGGGCTGACCGAGCCCCCCGAGCCCGGTATGACCCGTACCGAGGTCACGTATCCGCTGGTCGAGCTTCTCCTGCCCGAGCTGCAGGAATTCCTCGTGTACGTGTGGCGGCGCCAGCTGGCCGCCGCCACCGGCCGGGTCGTGCAGGCCGCGGACGACGAGGAGATGGTCGACCGCCGGCTCGCGGTGGGCTTCGCCGACCTGGTCGGCTTCACGCGGCTGACCCGGCGGCTGGAGGAGGAGGAGCTCGGCGAGCTCGTCGAGGCCTTCGAGACGACCTCCGCCGACCTGGTCGCCGCCCATGGCGGACGCCTGATCAAGACGCTGGGCGACGAGGTCCTCTTCGCCGCGGACGACGCGGGCACGGCGGGCGAGATAGCGCTCCGGCTGGTCGAGGCGATGGCTCAGGACACCACGATGCCCGCACTGCGGGTGGGCATCGCGTTCGGCACGGTCACCACCCGGATGGGCGATGTGTTCGGAACGACGGTGAATCTGGCCAGCCGGCTGACCTCGATAGCGCCGAAGGACGCCGTGCTGGTCGACAGCGCGTTCGCCCAGGAGCTCACGCGGACCGGTGACGCCCCCGCCTCCGAGGCCCAGGCGGCCGAGGTGGTCGCGGCCGCGGCCGAGCGGGCGCGGCTGGCCGAGAAGGAGGGCCGGCCTGTGGAGGACGAGCCGCCGCTGCCGACGTACCGCTTCGGGCTGCAGCCGATGTGGCAGCGGCCTGTGCGGGGGCTGGGTGTCGTGGAGCCGTGGCTGCTGGCGCGGCGGGGCAAGCCGGCGTCCTGACGCGGTGGGGGTGCGGGTGGCGCCTGCGGCGGGCCTGTCCCCTACCCGCCCCTTCCCGAAACCGTGGGCTCCGCCCCCGGGGCCCCGGTCCTCAATCGCCGGACGGGCTTGAAGGATGCCCTCAATCGCCGGGCGGGCTTGAAATGGCCGGGGTGGGCTTCGAAGGTGCCCTCAATCGCCGGGCGGGCTGAGGGTGGCGGGGGTGGGCTTCGAAGGTGCCCTGGAGCGTCGGGCGGGACGGGGGTTGCCGGGGTGGGCTCCGAGGTGCCCTCGATCGCCGGGCGGGCCGGGGGTTGCCGGGGTGGGTTCCGCGCGTGCACGCGTGCGTCGGAAGTCTGGGGTCGCCGGGGAGGCGGCCCGGTGGGCTGGGGTGTTGCGGTCCGGCCGCCTAGGATCCCCCCGGTAACGCTCGTTAACCGGAGGGGTGCAGTCATGACCGTCACGTCGGAGCAGCGGTTCGGGGAGTTCGTCGTCGTGCGGCGGCACGAAGGTCAGGAGCACGTGGCCGAGCTCGTGCTCGACCGGCCCAAGGCGATGAACGCGGTGTCCACCGACATGGCTCGTTCGATCGGGGCCGCCTGCGAGGCGCTCGGCGCCGACCAGGGGGTGCGCGTCACCGTGCTCACCTCCAGCCATGAGCGGGCCTTCTGCGTGGGCGCGGACCTCAAGGAGCGGAACTCCTTCACGGACGCCGAGCTGGTGCGGCAGCGGCCCACCGCGAGGGCCGCGTATACCGGTGTGCTCGAACTGCCGATGCCGACCGTGGCCGCCGTACACGGCTTCGCCCTCGGGGGCGGCTTCGAGCTCGCGCTGGCCTGCGATGTGATCGTGGCCGACCGCACCGCTGTGGTCGGACTGCCCGAGGTGTCCGTCGGCGTCATTCCCGGCGGTGGCGGTACGCAGCTGCTGCCCCGCAGGGTCGGCGCTGCGCGCGCGGCCGAGCTGGTCTTCTCCGCGCGGCGGGTGGAGGCGGTGGAGGCGCGTGAGCTGGGGCTGGTGGACGAGCTGGTCGACGCGGGTCTGGACCGGGACGAGGCGCTGGCGCTCGGCGGCCGGATCGCCGTCAACTCCCCGGTGGGGCTGCGCGCCGCGAAGCGGGCCCTGAGGCTCGGCCAGGGGCTGGACCTGCGGGCGGGGCTCGAGGTGGAGGACGCGGCCTGGCGGTCGGTGGCCTTCTCCGGGGACCGGGCCGAGGGCGTGGCCGCGTTCAACGAGAAGCGGAAGCCGAACTGGCCGGGTGAGTGACGGCAGCGCCCGGCGGGCGCGCTGAAGATCATCCGCGCTGCCAACTGATCAAATCATCACAAACCTCCCTAAGCTGTGGTGATGGGCGGTGATGATGTGCGGCTGCGCGCCGTGGTTTCGCTGGCGCAGACGATGGCGGCGGCCTACACCTCGCGCGAGTCCTGGCGGGCCGCGGCGCTGGGGGCGTGCGAGGCGCTGGGCGGCAGCTTCGCGGCCCTTTCCGTCTGGGAGCGCGACCGGGGCCGGTTGCGGGTGCTGGTGAACGCGGGGGAGCGGGCCGACGGGGAGGACGAGTTCCCCGACGAGGAGGCCTACCCCGTGCACCAGTTCCCGGAGATCACCGAGTTCCTGCACGAGCGCTGGGCGGGCGGCGGTGAGCCGGACGCCTGGGTGGAGACCGCCGACGGCAGCCCGGCCGCGGGAGCTCCGGCCCGGGGCGCCCGCCCGTACTGCCACCAGCGGGTCGCGGCTCTGCGTCGGCGCGGGCGGGGCTGCTGCGTGGTGGCGCCGATCGTGCTGCACGGGAGGGCCTGGGGCGAGTTGTACGTGGCGCGTCCGGCCGGTGCGCGGGTGTTCGACCGGGACGACGCGGACTTCGCCACCGTGCTGGCCGCCGTCGTCGCGGCGGGCATCGCCCAGACCGAGCGCCTGGAGGAGGTACGCAAGCTGGCCTTCACGGACCCGCTGACCGGACTCGCCAACCGCCGTGCCGTCGACCTCCGGCTCGACGAGGCGGTGGAGCGGCATCGTACGGAGGGCGCCGTGGTGAGCCTGGTCGTCTGTGACCTGAACGGCCTCAAGGCGGTCAACGACACCCATGGCCACGCGGTCGGCGACCGCCTGCTGGAACGTTTCGGCTCCGTGCTCTCGCTCTGCGGGGCGATGCTCCCCGGCGCTCTGGCGGCGCGGCTGGGCGGCGACGAGTTCTGCCTGCTGACCGTGGGGCCCACGGCGGACGACGTGGTCCGGGTCTCCGAGGAGCTCTGCGCGCGGGCCGTGGCCCTGGAGCTCGGCAACGGGGTCGCCTGCGGGGTCGCCTCGACCGGCGACGAGATCGGCCCCGTACGCTCCGCGCGTCGGCTCTTCCGGCTCGCCGACGCGGCCCAGTACCAGGCCAAGGCGGCGCATTCCCGGAGGCCGGTGGTGGCGGGTCGGGACGGCGAGGTGATCCGGCTCGCCGACTCCCCGCCCAAGTCGCCGCACGACCGCCGTCGGCTGCGCGGCAGTCCGCCGCCCGGGAACGGGATGCCGGATCGGTAAGGGGTCAACCGCACGACCACTAGTGACATGTCGAGATTCAGTCCGTAGGCTTCTGAATATGGATATGCATACAGTCGTGGTGGGGACGTCCGGTACCACCGCCGAGGACGTCATCGCGGTGGCCCGCGGGGGCGCCCGTGTCGAGCTCTCGCAGGACGCCGTCGACGCCCTCGCCGCCGCCCGTGAGATCGTCGACGCGCTGGCCGCCAAGCCCGAGCCGGTCTACGGCGTCTCCACCGGCTTCGGCGCCCTCGCCAGCCGGCACATCAGCCCGGACCTCCGGGCGCAGTTGCAGCGCAACATCGTGCGCTCGCACGCGGCGGGCATGGGCCCCCACGTCGAGCGCGAGGTCGTGCGGGCGCTGATGTTCCTGAGGCTGAAGACGCTCGCTTCCGGGCACACCGGCGTACGCCCCCAGGTCGCGCAGACCATGGCGGACGTGCTCAACGCGGGCATCACCCCCGTCGTGCACGAATACGGCTCGCTCGGCTGCTCCGGCGACCTGGCCCCGCTCTCGCACTGCGCCCTGACCCTCATGGGCGAGGGCGACGCGGAGGGCCCCGACGGCGTCGTGCGCCCCGCCGGCGAGCTCCTCGCCGCCCACGGCATCACGCCCGTCGAACTGCGCGAGAAGGAGGGCCTCGCCCTCCTCAACGGCACCGACGGCATGCTCGGCATGCTCGTCATGGCCCTCGCCGACCTGAAGAACCTCTACACCGCCGCGGACATCACCGCCGCGCTCTCCCTGGAAGGCCTCCTCGGCACGGAGAAGGTCCTCGCCCCGGAGCTCCACGCCATCCGCCCCCACCCGGGCCAGGGCGCCTCCGCCGACAACATGCTGCGGGTGCTGGCCGGATCCGGCCTCACCGGCCACCACCAGGACGACGCGCCCCGCGTCCAGGACGCCTACTCCGTACGCTGCGCACCCCAGGTCAACGGGGCGGGACGCGACACCCTCACGCACGGGCGGCTCGTCGCGGACCGTGAGCTGGCCTCCGCCGTCGACAACCCCGTCGTGCTCCCGGACGGCCGCGTGGAGTCCAACGGCAACTTCCACGGTGCGCCCGTCGCGTACGTACTCGACTTCCTGGCGATCGTCGCCGCCGACCTCGGCTCGATCACCGAGCGGCGCACCGACCGGCTCCTGGACAAGAACCGTTCGCACGGTCTGCCGCCGTTCCTCGCCGACGACGCCGGTGTCGACTCCGGGCTGATGATCGCCCAGTACACGCAGGCCGCCCTGGTCAGCGAGATGAAGCGGCTCGCGGTCCCGGCGTCCGTCGACTCCATCCCGTCCTCCGCGATGCAGGAGGACCACGTCTCCATGGGCTGGTCGGCCGCGCGCAAGCTCCGTACCGCCGTCACCAACCTCGCGCGGATCGTCGCCGTCGAGCTGTACGCGGCCACGCGCGCCGTCGAACTGCGCGCCGCCGAGGGACTGGCCCCCGCGCCCGCCTCGCTGGCCGTCATCGAGGCGCTGCGGGCCGCCGGTGTCCAGGGGCCGGGCCCCGACCGCTTCCTCTCGCCCGACCTGGCGGCCGCCGACGCCTTCGTCCGGGAAGGGAAGCTCGTCGCCACCGCGGAGAAGGTGACCGGACCGCTCGCCTGACCCCGCACGACCCGTACGCACGGAAGGGCCGCCGCACCCACGGGTGCGGCGGCCCTTCCGCGTACGTCAGAAGCCCGGGCTCACGGTGCCCCGGCGTGCCGAATACGCGACGAATCCCGCTCCCGCGCACAGGAAGGCCGTCCCGCCGATCAGATACGGGGTGGTGTCGACCCCTGCCCCGGTATCGGCGAGCGTCTCCTGCGTGGTGATCTCTCCCGCACCGGACGCCTGTTGGCCAGGGGCGGAGGAGCCGGCGGAACCGCTCCGCGGGACTGCCCCGTCCGTCGCGTTGGCGGAGGGGACGAACCAGAGAGCGCAGAGCAGGGTGCCTGCCGCGGTGGTGGTCAGCAGCGTGCGACGAGCGATGGACACAGAATCGATCCCCTTGCGACAACCATCAGTTAGCCCCGTGAGCCGATGCTAAGCAAAGCAGCGGGTCGGAGGAAAGTCGCGGGCCCCAGGAGCCTTACGCTCCGGCGTATGAGCACTTCAGAGACAAACGCATTTGTTCGGCTTCGCGTGGAGATGGTGCTGGAGATCACTGACGCGGACGCCCTGACCGGCACCGCACTCGAGAGCATCGCCGCCGATCACGCGGCGTCCGGCGCCGACGCCGAGGACTCCGCCGAAGAACGCATGCATGCGGAGGCGACGGTCAGGGAAGACGATGCGGAGGCGCTCGCGTCACTTATCGACCCGTTCGACCTGGTCAGCCAGGTACCCGGGGTCGAGCTCGCCCAGGCCTCGTGGAGCAGCGAGACCATCGACTACGACCCCGGCGCCGACGACTGGACCGCCGGCGGGGACGACGAGGACGAGGGCCACTACGGGATCGAGGACAATGAGACGGACGACGAAGAGGGTGGCGGGACGGAACGCTGACTCCGCTCGGCACGCCGGCCGGGCAGTGGGAACCGCCGCTGCCGCCGGTGCGTCGATGAGTGGTGTTCCCCACATCTTCGGCTGATGAGGAACGGAAGACCCGGTCAGGGTGTTCTTGGAGGATTGACGGGTGTTCGCCGTCCGGCGGCCCCGTCGGGGATTTTGGGGAATTCGGCAACGATGGAGAAGCGTGTGATGACGGACAGCAAGCGGCGCAGGGGCCTCATGGCCGCGTCCGCACTGCTCGGCGGCGTGCTGGTGCTTTCGGCCTGTAGCGACGACGGCGGTGGCAAGGGCGGCAGCGCCGAGAGCTCGAAGACGTCGCAGGCCGAGGTGGACGAGGCGGCGGCCAAGGACGCCTCCGAGGCGCAGATAACGATCGCGCCGAAGAACGGTGCCACCAACGCGAGCATCAACAACGCCGCCATGGTCACCGTCGCCAAGGGCAAGCTCACCGAAGTCACCATGACCACGTCCGCCGGGGAGGCCGTCGAGGGCACGCTCGCCTCCGACGGCTCCAGCTGGAAGCCGACGGGTCAGCTCGAACGCTCGACCACGTACAAGATCAGCGCGACGGCCACCGACTCCAAGGACCGCGAGGCGCACGCCAACAGCTCCTTCACCACCGTTTCACCCGAGAACAGCTTCATCGGGAACTTCACTCCCGAGGACGGCTCCACCGTCGGCGTCGGCATGCCCGTCTCGATCAACTTCAACAAGGCGATCACGAACAAGAAGGCCGTCCAGGACGGCATCACCGTGACGTCGAGCAGCGGCCAGGAAGTCGTCGGCCACTGGTTCAACGAGAAGCGCCTGGACCTGCGCCCCGAGAGCTACTGGCAGGGCAACTCCACCGTCACGCTGAAGCTGGCGCTCGACGGCGTCGAAGGTGCCGACGGCGTCGTCGGCGTACAGCAGAAGACGGTCACCTTCAAGGTCGGCCGCAACCAGGTCTCCACCGTGGACGCCAAGGCGCACACGATGACCGTCACCCGGGACGGCCAGACGGTCAAGACCATCCCGATCTCCGCCGGTTCCTCGGAGAACCCGACGTACAACGGCCAGATGGTGATCTCCGAGAAGTTCAAGGAGACCCGCATGGACGGTTCGACGGTCGGCTTCACCGACGACGACGGCAAGGGCGAGTACGACATCAAGGACGTGCCGCACGCCATGCGGCTGTCCACGTCGGGCACCTTCATCCACGGCAACTACTGGGGCGCCAAGTCGATCTTCGGCAGCGTCAACACCAGCCACGGCTGCGTCGGCCTGTCCGACACGAAGGGCGCGGGCGACCCCAACGTGCCGGCCGCCTGGTTCTACGACAACTCCATGATCGGTGACGTGGTCGTCGTCAAGAACTCCCCGGACAAGACCATCGCCCCCGACAACGGGCTCAACGGCTGGAACATGAGCTGGGCGGAGTGGACGGCTCCCGCCGCCTGATCGTCCCCACCGCGCTCCTCCCCCGTACGAAGGCGGCGGCACCCCGGATTCCCCCGGGGTGCCGCCGCCTTCGGCGTGTGCGGCCCGCAGGCGTTCTCATCCAGCTCTCATCGCAGCCTTAACTCCTCATCACACCCGCTCCGTAGCTTCGCGCCATGTTCTTCACCTACCTCCGGCGCGAGCTGCGCCGCCGCAGAAAGGCGGCGCTCGTCGTCGCCTCGGGGCTCGCCCTCGGCATTGCGCTGGTCATCATCGTCAGCTCGGTCTCCTCGGGCATGAGCAAGGCCCAGGACAAGGTCCTCCAGTCGCTGTACGGCCTGGGTACGGACATGACGGTGACCAAGGCCGCCGCCGCCCCGGGTTCCGGCACCGAACGGCCCCGGTTCGAGTTCGACGCCAAGGACGACGACGACGCGACCCAGAGCACCGACCGCGTCATGGTCCAGGGCTTCCAGACACTGGCCTCCACCACCGTCGACAAGGTCGGCAAGCAGGACGGCGTCGCGGACGCCGTCGGCGGGCTGAGCCTGACCGTCATGAAGGTCGACGGCCAGTTCAAGCGCGGTGAGTTCAAGCAGTCCCCCGAGGACGGGGCAGCGGCCCAGGGCGGTCCCCGCGGCGGCGGCAGCGGCCAGCCGCAGGGTGAGGTCCAGGGCGGCGGCGCCTCCTTCGACGTCAACTCCTTCACCGTGTACGGCACCGACGTCACCCAGCAGGACCTCGGCCCGCTGACCTCCTCCAAGATCACCAAGGGCCGTACGTTCAAGGCCACCGAGACCGACGCCGAGGTCGCGGTCGTCGACGCCGCGTACGCCAAGGAGAAGAAGCTCGCGGTCGACAAGACCGTCACGATCTCCGGCACGAAGTACACGATCGTCGGAGTCTCGACGGCGGACAGCGGCGATGCGGCCGCCAACGTCTACGTCCCGCTGAAGCAGGCGCAGACGCTCGCCGACTCCAAGGACAAGATCACCACGGTCTACGTCAAGGCCGCCGGCTCGCAGGCGATCGACACCGTCAAGGCCGCCATCCAGAAGAACATCACCGGCACAACGGTCACCACGTCCGCCGACCTCGCCGACACGGTCTCGGGTTCCCTCTCCACCGCCTCCGACCTCGCCTCCAGCGTCGGCAAGTGGCTCTCCATCGCCGTCCTGGTCGCCGCCTTCCTCGTCGCCGGACTGCTCACCTCCTCGGCGGTCAGCCGCCGTGTACGGGAGTTCGGCACCCTCAAGGCGCTCGGCTGGAAGAGCGGACGCGTCACCCGCCAGGTCGTCGGCGAGGCCCTCGTCAACGGCCTCATGGGCGGTGTCCTCGGCATCGCCGTCGGGCTCGCCGGCGCGTACGCCGTGACCGCCATCAGCCCCACCCTCACCGCCCAGCTCGGCTCCTCGGGCGGCGGAGGCGGCATGGGCGGCGGCGGCCCGATGGGCGGCGGCGGTCCCGGCCGCCAGACCGCGGCCAAGACCCTCGACATCGCGCTGACCGCCCCGGTCTCCCTCACCACGATCCTGACCGCCGTCGCGCTGGCGGTGGCGGGAGGCCTCATCGCGGGCGCCTTCGGCGGCTGGCGGGCCTCCAGGCTGCGCCCGGCCGACGCCCTGCGCCGCGTCGCGTAACGCCGCCCCGCCCCTCCCCTCCGTACGTACAGCAGGAGTCCACACGTGTACCAGCTCAAGGGCGTCACCAAGCGCTACATGCGCGGCAAGAACCCCGTCGACGCACTCGCGGGCGTCGACCTGACCATCGAGGACGGCGGCAGGCTCGTCATCCAGGGTCCGACCGGCGGAGGCAAGTCCACGCTCCTCCAGATGCTCGGCGGGCTGGACAGACCCACCTCCGGCACCATCGAACTCGACGGCGTCGACCTGGCGAAGCTGCCCGAGTCCCGGCTCACCAAGGTGCGGGCGGAGTCCATCGGCTTCGTCTTCCAGAGCTTCAACCTGATCCCGACGCTCACCGCCCAGGAGAACGTCGAGACCGCGCTCGTCCCCCTCGGACTCGGCGCGAGGACCCGCCGGGAACGGGCCGCGGAAGCCCTCGACTCCGTCGGCCTCGGCGACCGTCCCACCCATCTGCCGGGCGAGATGTCCGGCGGCCAGCAGCAGCGCGTCGCGATCGCCAGGGCGCTCGTGAAGCGGCCCAAGGTGCTGCTCGCCGACGAACCCACGGGCAACCTCGACGAGTCCATGCGCGACGAGATCATGGAACTGCTCGACGGGCTGTGGAAGGAGCACGGGCTGACCTTCGTGATGGTCACCCACGACAGTTCCCTCGCCCGCAAGGCGCCCCGGGTGGCGACCATCCGCAAGGGCAGGGTGACGGTCACGGAGAACGCGGCGGCCTGAGGCCGGCGGGTACGCGGCGCTCCCCGCCCGACGGGTGGGAGGCGCCGCGTCACACCGACGCGTGCGCGGCGACGGACCTGAGGTAGGTCCGCAGGTCCCCGCGCCTCACCTGGCGCAGCCCCGCCACGTCGTCGTCGGCCATGCTGCCGGGCCGTGAGCCTTCGGGCTGCGGGACCCCTGGCTGCGCGATCCCGGGCTGCCCGTACGCGGGCCGTGGGACACCCGGCCGTCGGGCGCCGGGCCGGGCGGGGCGCAGCCGGTACCAGGGCTGCAGCGGAAGCCGGGCCAGCCCGTACAGCCAGCGCCTGATCAGCTGCCCCAGCCCCGGCCGGCGGGCGTCGGGCAGCCCGATCACCCGTACCCCCATGATCAGTTTGCCCGCGCTGGCCCGGACGGCCGCCGTCAGCAGCACCTGGTTGACGAAGGAGAGCGCGAGGGCGGGCAGGGCGGTCAGGACCACGGCCCGGCCCGTCTCGGCGGCGTGCACGTACGGCCGGGTCAGTAATCCGGCCGCCAGCAGGCAGAGATAGCAGTCGAGGGCGATCGCGAGATAGCGCCGCATGCCGTCGGCGCCGGACGGAAGGGAGGGCGGTGGTCGGAGCAGACCGTACGGCGGAGGGGGCATCGCACTGTCGCGCGAGCGGCATCTTTCCCCCAACACCCTTTGTCCATAAGGCTGTTGACTACCGGTAGCCTTCCGGGTCCCCCGTGGTGATGTCATGACGGCATCATGACCGATCGTCAGCCGGCGGGAGCTTCTCCTGCACCTCCGACTTACCACCGATGTTTGTTGGGCGTCCGCGCGAGCACGGTCAGCAGCCGCCCCCGGACAACCGGTAGCCGGAATCGAGCCGGTACACGCCGGCCCGAGGCACCGTGAGCCGTGTCCACGCGCCGTCCCGCCCCACGCACGCCCCGCCGTTCGCCCGCAGCCAGGGCGAGTACGCGATCCGTACCCGTACCGATCCCGCCGCCGGCATCCGCACCACCAGCGACGCCGCGTCCCCGCGCACCACCTCGCCCGGCGCCGACACCGGCCCTGCCGCCCCGCGGACCCGGTAGACCCGCCACCAGGTGTCCTGCCACACCGGTTCCAGCCAGTCCGCGCCGCGCCGGACGAGAGCCGCCTCCGCCTCGGCCGGACTGTCCGGCGTACCGCTGTGCAGCACCACCAGCCCGACGCCCCACCGGTCGAGCCAGCCGCGGTACGCCGCCGGTGCCAGGGTCCTCCCGTAGAACAGCCGGCCCCGCTCCACGTCCAGCTGGCGGTTCCAGCCGCGCGCCATCGTGACGTGCCCGGCGAGCAGGGCCGCCTCCCGGTGGTTGCGGGCCGGGACGACCTCCACCCGGGTGCGGTCCGCGCCGAGTGCGTGCAGCGCGGCGACGACACCGTCGGTGTGCACGGCCCAGGCAGGCACGGTGGTGGAGACCTCCAGATCGTCGTCGGTCTTGTTCACCACCCAGCCGGTGTTGACCACGAGGACCGTCGCGAGCACCGCTGTCCCCACCCGCCGCACCGCCACCGCCCGGCCCCCGGCGCCCGCGAGCAGTGCCGCGAGCAGCACGGGCGGACCGGCGAGTCCCACCAGCCGCTCCACGTTCGTCCCGACCGGCGAGGCGACACAGAAGGTCAGGACGACCCCGTGCGCGTACACCGCGGCCCCGAACCTGACCACCCGCCAGCCGCCCGTGCGCGGCGCGGCGAACCACACGGCCGCGCACGTTCCGAGCGGCATCCACAGCGCGTCCGCGCGCATGGGCTGCTCGCCCGTGAACGGGAACAGCGCCGTCGTCGCCGTGACCACCGCGACCGGCGCGGCCAGCAGCGCGAGCGCCCTGCGCACCTGCCCGTCCAGCCCGTACGCCGCACCCGCCACCACGAGGAACAACCCCGCCACCGGACTCGCCGCCGTCGCCAGCGCGGCACACCCCCCGGCGACGGCGGGGCGCCCCGTCACGCACACCAGCGCGGCCAGTCCGATCGCCGCGCCCAGCGCGAACGTCGTACGCCCGGAGCCGACGTTGCACCAGATACCGAACGACCCCAGCACCGCGGCCGCCACCGGCCACCGCGCCCCACCGCGCGCGCACAGCCGCCCCAGCGCCCACGACCCGCCCAGTCCCGCCGCCACGGAGACGGTCCGCACACCCAGGACGGCCATCAGATGCGGGGTGAGCACGCTGTAGCTGGCGGTGTGCATCCCGCCGTACCAGGAGAGGTTGTACGCCGACCAGGGATGGCGCCCCGCGAAGTCCGCCCACGCCAGCTGCGCCGCGAGGTCCCCGCCGCCGGTGGACAGGAACGCGGCCCACACCACGTACAGCGGCACGACCGCCAGCGTCGCCACGAGCGGCACCCGCCACGCCGTACGCCGGCCGGCCACCGGACCCGGGCTCGAACTGCCGCGCGGCCGCGGGATCTTCGCGGACGGCCGGCCGGGAACTTGCGTATGCGTACGAACACGTTCAGTGATCCCCACGCGCACACCCTACGGCGGGGCGGGGCACCCCTTCGGCCCTCACGCTCCCGCCCGGGAGGCTGTGAGCTTCGCCACCGTACGGGTCGTCATACGGACGATCGTGGTCAGTATGGAGGCGGCTCCGGGCTTCTCCGGGGCCACGCTGGGACAATCGCCCGGTGCGACGGTCCTCCCCCGACCGGTGGCGCTTCCAGGGACAGGGAGCGCCGTCGCGCACGAGCCCACCCATGGAAGGTCTTGATCAGATGCCCGCCACCTCCGGCTCCGCAAGCCCGCACACCGCCGCCACCCGCGTCATCGAACCGCTCTACGCGGAGGTTCTGCGACGCAACCAGGGTGAGAAGGAGTTCCACCAGGCGGTACGCGAGGTCCTCGAAACCCTGGGTCCGGTGCTGGCGCAGCGGCCGGAGCTGGTCGACGCCCGGATCATCGAGCGGATCTGCGAGCCCGAGCGCCAGCTCATCTTCCGGGTCCCGTGGTCGGACGACTCCGGCGACATCCACGTCAACCGCGGTTTCCGCGTCGAGTTCTCCAGTGCCCTCGGCCCGTACAAGGGCGGACTGCGCTTCCACCCGTCGGTCAACCTGGGCATCGTGAAGTTCCTCGGCTTCGAGCAGATCTTCAAGAACGCCCTCACGGGCATGCCGATCGGCGGCGGCAAGGGCGGCGCGGACTTCGACCCGAAGGGCCGCTCCGATGCCGAGATCATGCGGTTCTGCCAGTCCTTCATGACGGAACTCCACCGCCATCTCGGTGAGTACACCGACGTACCCGCCGGTGACATCGGCGTCGGCGGCCGCGAGATCGGCTACCTCTTCGGCCAGTACAAGCGCATCACCAACCGCTACGAGTCCGGCGTGCTCACCGGCAAGGGCCTGGGCTGGGGCGGCGCCCAGGCCCGCACCGAGGCGACCGGCTACGGCTGTGTCCTGTTCACCGCCGAAATGCTCCGCAGCCGCGGCGAATCCCTCGACGGCCAGCGCATCGCCGTCTCGGGTTCGGGGAACGTGGCCATCTACGCGATCGAGAAGGCCCAGCAGTTCGGCGCGACCGTCGTGACGTGCTCCGACTCGGGCGGCTACGTGGTCGACGAGAAGGGCATCGACCTCGACCTCCTCAAGGAGGTCAAGGAAGCAGGGCGCGGCAGGGTCTCCGACTACGCCGAGCGCCGCGGCGAGCACGCCCGCTACGTCCCGGGTACGGGTGTCTGGAACGTCCCCGTGGACGTAGCCCTGCCCTGCGCCACCCAGAACGAGCTCGACGAGACCGACGCGCTCGCCCTCGTACGCCACGGTGTGAAGGCGGTCGCGGAGGGCGCGAACATGCCCACCACCCCCGAAGCCGTCCGCATCCTCCAGGACGCGGGTGTCGCCTTCGCCCCCGGCAAGGCGGCCAACGCGGGCGGCGTGGCCACCAGCGCGCTGGAGATGCAGCAGAACGCCTCCCGCGACTCCTGGACCTTCGCCCACACGGAGGAGCGCCTCGCGGAGATCATGCGCCACATCCACGACGCCTGCTACACGACGGCCGAGCGCTACGGCAGCCCCGGCAACTACGTGGTGGGCGCGAACATCGCAGGCTTCGAACTGGTCGCCGACGCGATGCTTGCGCAGGGCCTGATCTGATCCGAAGGCCCCACGTGGCAACGGTCCGGGGTGCGGCGCGTGTCCCGGGCCGCCCCGCCCCGGCGCGGGGGCTTCGTGATCATCCTGTGCTCGCGCAGGAGCACCTGCTCCGAGAAGAATGCCTGTTCGGAGCAGGTGCAAGGGGTGGGGAAACGTGGAGACTGCAAGACGCTGGGGGGCCGTGCTCGCGCTGACCTCGGCGCTCGTCGGCACAGCCGCGTGCGGCGCTGACAACGAAGCGGAAGCCGGGGAGTCCGTCTACGGCCTGCCCCTGGCCGAGCAGTTCCACGCGGCGACCGAAGCGACGCGGAAGGCCGGCACGGCCGCCTTCGTCTCGACCCTCACGTACGGGACGACGACCGGCGACGCCGAACAGGTCACCGAGGGAAGCCTGGACTACACCGAGGGGACCTCGCTCGCCACCGTCAGCCTCACGGTGGACCGGCGCTTCCACCGGACCGCCGCCCAGTTCGTCGGGGAGCCGGGGACGACCGTCGAGCAGACCCTTGCCACCGACGGCGACGACGTCTACGTACGGCGCGGCGCCTCCGCCTGGCTGCGCTACACCCCTGAGGCGATCACGGGACTGGGCGAGTCCACCCGGGCGGTGGCCGCGCACGCCGCGGGCGACGTGGCACCGTACAGCGGCACCCTCGCCGACCTCGTCCCCCGTACGATCCCCCGTCAGGAACCCGAGCGGCAGAAGGACGGCAGCCGCGTCTACCGGGTGACCGTACTCGCCGAGATCGCGTCGGAAATACTGCCCCCGGAACTCCGGACCGCCGGGGGCGACCCGGTGGAACTGACGGTGCGGCTCGATTCCGAAGGCAGGCTCACCGAGGTGACCGCCGATTTCGGGCCCGTACTCGTCGGCCTGCACGAGGAGAACGCTCCCACCGGAAGCATCAGGACCCTGCGAGCGACCTACGAACTCGGCGCGTTCGGCGATCCGGTCCGGCACAGGAAGCCGGGCAGGGGCGTCGAGGACGCACTGAAGACGCTGGCCCCCGTGGGCGGACTGAAGGCGGGACAGTGCGCCGCCACGGACACGGGACTCGGCAGCAACGGGGTCGTACGTCCCGTCGACTGCGCGGAGAGCCACGACATGCGGGTGCTCGCGCAGACCGAGGTGGACCGGACCTTCCCCGGGGACCGGGCGGAGAAGAACGGGAACGAATACGCCGACGAGCAGTGCCGGCGCGCGTACGACAAGGCCCCGGCCGCATGGCTGCGCGGCGCCGTTCGCAAGGACGGCTTCTCGTACACCGGCTCCTCCGACACCACGGTCTCGGTGGGTGCGGGAAAGACCGAGACGTCGGTGACCGGCGCCTACACCTGCTACGTCGTCACGTCCTGACCGGCGCCGCGCCGGAAGTACTCCGCGCAGCCCGTGTTCAGCACGAGCACCACCGCGAGGACCGCGGCCGCCACCGGATGCCCCGTCCCGTACACGGCTGCCGCCGCACCGCCGAGCACCAGCGTCTTCACCGCCAGGACTCCCGCGAGCGGCAGCCGGATCCGGGCGCGAGGTGCCGCGAAGAGTCCCCACAGGGCGACGGCCGCCGCAGGTGTGCCGAGCCCCAGCAGTATCGAGGCCGGCCGGCCGTCCACGGCCGTGAAGCCCCACCAGGACAGACAGCCGATCGCCACAAGTTCGAGGACGAAGGCGAGCACCTCGTTCGCGGCGACCCACGGACGGCCCTGCAGAGTGGTGAGGTGGCTACGGTCGTTGCTCGCCGTCATCGGATCCGAACTCCCCTTCGATCGAGGTCTTTTGCGTGCAAGGGTGCCACGTGCCCGTGCCGTCTCAGGAGCCTTCGGCCATGCGTGCCCCTGGCTGCCGCCCGGCCGGGGCCAGGAAGGACGTCCGGGGCAGCGCGGCGTCGGCGGAACGGGGCGACTCGGCGGTGGCCGGATCGGTCGTGGTGAACATCGACGGGCTCCCGCCCCCGCCGTCCCAGGTGTTGCCCTCGGAACGTGCGGAGTCCGCCAGTACCGGTTCCGGTCCCTCGGTGTTGCCCACAGCCGCGTTCGCGCTCAGCACGGCGGACGAGCTGGCCAGGTAGAAGCCGGTTCCGTTGCGGAAGGCGGTGTTGCGGGTGAGGCGGATGGCGCCCGGGTTGCCCTCGTCGTTGAAGCCGAGCCCGGCGTTGTCCCAGGCGGCGTCGTCGGTGAGCACGTGCGCCACCGAGGCGGTGGTACGGCCCCCGCCGAGCGTGAAACCGTTGCCGTTGCGGTAGGACCAGGTGCTCTCCACGGTCACCGGGGTGGTGAAGCCGCCGAGGTCGATGCCGTCGGCCCCGTTGTCGAAGGCGCGGCAGCCCCGGACCACGTTGCCGCCGCCGGAGCCGAACTTGACCGCCAGGCCGACGCCTCCCCCCGGCTTCGGCCCGTTGGAGTGGAAGTCGCTGTCGAGCACGCTGTTGCCCTCGGTCCCGGCGTCCCGCAGGGTGAGTCCGGACTCGGCGTTGTCGTGCAGGGAGAGCCCCCGGAAGACGGTGTCCCGGCAGCCCCGGCAGACGTACGCGTGACTTCCCGAGCCCCGGATCTCCAGCCCCTGCACGGTCCAGTGATCCGCCTGCTGGGTGATCGCCCAGGTGTCCGCGGGTACGCCGGACGCGTCGATCACCGGCCGTTCGCCCCGGATGTTGCTGAGTGTGATGCGGCGGCCGGCGGTGCCGTCCGTGCCGATGTCCACTCCCTCCTCCGGCCGGTACGTGCCGCCGCGCATGGCGATCGTCTGTCCGGGCCGGACCACCGACACCGCTTTGCCGAGCGTGGCGAAGGGGCGCGCCCGGCTGCCGTCGCCCGAGTCCGAGCCGCCGGGTGCGAGATAGATGTCGGCGCCGGTCACACCGATCGCTCCCGAAGCCTTCCGCGCAGCGGCTGACGTCGTCGGGACCGCGGCAGGCGAGGCGGACGCGGAACGCGCCGGGGCCGGACGGGAAGATGCCGGGTTCGCCGGCTGCGCGGGACGGCTCGCGGCCGGTGGTGCCGCCTGCGGAGAGGGTGCGGGTGAGTGCCACACCGGGTAGGTCAGGGCCCCGGTGACGACCGCCAGCACCGCGGCGGAGGCCGTGACCGACTTCGCCGTGAGGTGGTGCAGATACCCGCGGACCCCGTCGGCCGCCGTCTGCCCGATCACGGAGGCGGTCTCCACGCTCAGCCGCACTCCGTCCAGCAGACCTCCCGGTATCGGTACGAGTCCCAGCCCGGGCAGCAGCTTCTCCGGCGCGACCAGCCCCGACCCCTCCGCCCCGCACTGCGGGCAGCCCCGCACATGGCGGGTCAGCCTCTTGCGCCAGAGGGCACCGGTGCTGCCGTCCCAGCCCCGCGCGGCGTCCGTCAGTCCGGGGCAGCGGGGCGTTGTGCCCAGCGCGCGGACGACCGTGCGCGCGGCCTCCAGCTGGACCTTCATGCGCCGTACCCTGACCGCGGTGTGCCGGGCGTCCAGGCCGATGGCACGGGCGACCTCGGCCCTGGTGAGGCGGCCGGTCTCCTCCTCCCACCACAGGGCGAGCAGTCGGCGGTCGTCCGCGTCCAGCCAGCGGGCGGCACGGGCCAGGTCCCGGCGCTGGCCGGTGAGTTCCAGCTCGGCGACGGTGCGCTCGGCGAAGTCGGTGAGCGGGTCGGCGACCTCCTCCACCTCGTGCCGGTGGAACCGGTCGCGGGCCGTGCGCCGCTGGTGCTGCTGGATCTCCCGGTACGCGATGGCCACGGCCCAGGAGCGGAAACGCTCGGGCTCGCGCAGCGACGGCAGGGCGCGGACGATCCGCAGCATCACGTCCTGCACCAGGTCGTCGACGTCGGGGTGGCCGTTGAGGGCCCGCCCGACGATTCCGTATACCAACGGCAGGTGGACGCCGAGCAGTTCGTCCATCGCCCCGGTGTCGCCGCCCCTGGCCCTGTGCACCAGGGCCGGAATGTCGCGCACCGTAGCGCCGGTCCCGCTGTCCGTCATCCCGTCACGACTCCCTCTTCCGCTTCGGGGCCGGTCACCGGACGGCCCCGAACAAGCGGCCGACAGGGCCCCGGAGTCACGCATCGTGGCACAACGTCACTGACCCGTAAAGAAGTTGCCGCTTCCACCACAAGCGGACCCGGGCAACTTCCGCCTCCCGGAACCCGGAGAAGTTTCTTGCGGGTTTTCTGTCATCCCCCTCCGTTTCGCGCATCTACCTGGGCACTGCGGCTCCACAGCACCGCAGCAACCGTCCATCTGGAGGAGCGAACGATGTCCGAGAAACCGAACAAGATCCGGCGCGCCCTGGCACTCGCGTTACCCGCGGCCCTGCTCGTGGCCGGTGGTCTGGTGTCGTCGGCGGGTGCGGCGGAGGTGCCGTCGGCGGGGGGTGTCTATCAGCTGGTGGTGAAGAAGAGCGGTAAGTGCGTGGACGTGCCTGCGGCGTCGACGGCGAATGGTGCGTTGTTGCAGCAGTGGGGTTGTACGGAGGGGGCTGCGTGGCAGCAGTTCACGCTGACCGCGGACGGGTCGGGGCGGTACCGGCTGGTGAACAGGCAGAGCGGTAAGTGCGTGGATGTGCCCGACTATTCGACGGTGAGCGGGGTGCAGCTCCAGCAGTGGGGGTGTGCCGGGCAGACGAACCAGCAGTGGACGCTGACCCCGAGCGGTACGGGGACGTACCAGATCGTGAACGTCAACAGCGGTCTGTGCATGAGTGACAAGGGCGCGTCCACGGCCAGTGGTGCCGCGATCATCCAGGAGACCTGCACCGCCAACAGCAACAAGCAGTGGGCCTTCCAGCCCGTCGGCGGTTCCTCCGCCCCGACCACCGTCGCGGCCGACGGCACCGGCACCTACCGGACGGTCCAGGCCGCGGTGAACGCCGTGGGCACCGGCAACGCGAGCCGCGTCACCATCACCATCAAGCCCGGCACCTACCGCGAGCAGGTGACCGTCCCCGCCGACAAGCCCTTCGTGACCCTCAAGGGCACCGGCGACTCGGCGGACGACGTGGTCGTCATCGGTAACCGCAACGCCGGTGACTACGGCACCGCGGGATCGGCCACCGTCGTCGCGCGCGGCCATGACTTCCAGGCACTCAACCTGACGATGGCGAACGACTTCGACGAGAACAGCTCCGACACCGGTGACCAGGCGCTCGCCCTCTACCTCGACGCCGACCGCGCCGTCCTCGACGACGTCAGGCTGCTCGGCGACCAGGACACCTTCCTGGTGAACAACAGCGCCCGCGCCTACGTGGTGGATTCCTACGTCGAAGGCACGGTGGACTTCATCTACGGCGGTGGCACCGCCGTGTTCCACACCTCCACCATCCACGAGAAGCGCAGCACCGGCGGCCCGATCACCGCCGCGAGCACACCTGCGGACAAGACGTACGGATTCCTGTTCTACCGGTCCACCGTGACCGGTGCCGTGGCGAACACCACCCAGCTGGGCCGCCCCTGGCGCGCCGACGCGCAGGTCCTCTACCGCGAGAGCTCGATCTCCTCGGCGCTCGCCACCGCGCAGCCGTGGACGGACATGTCGTCCAACTCGTGGAAGAACGCCAGGTTCTCCGAGTACCGCAACACCGGAGCCGGCGCCACGGTCAACGGCAACCGCCCACATCTGACGGACGCCCAGGCCGCGAACTACACGCCGCAGAAGTACCTGGCCGGCACGGACGGCTGGAACCCGGTGCGCTGACCGTCCGCCACATCCGGACGCATTCCGAACCATCCCCGTTCGAGAGGAACGAAAGCATGAGCAAGCACAGGAACAGGCAAAGGAAGCTGGGGCTGGGAGCCCTGGTGACAGCGCTTCTACTGACCGTCGGAGGAGCCCTCACCGGTGGTCTGGTGTCGTCGGCGGGTGCGGCGGAGGTGCCGTCGGCGGGGGGTGTCTATCAGCTGGTGGTGAAGAAGAGCGGTAAGTGCGTGGACGTGCCTGCGGCGTCGACGGCGAATGGTGCGTTGTTGCAGCAGTGGGGTTGTACGGAGGGGGCTGCGTGGCAGCAGTTCACGCTGACCGCGGACGGGTCGGGGCGGTACCGGCTGGTGAACAGGCAGAGCGGTAAGTGCGTGGATGTGCCCGACTATTCGACGGTGAGCGGGGTGCAGCTCCAGCAGTGGGGGTGTGCCGGGCAGACGAACCAGCAGTGGACGCTGACCCCGAGCGGTACGGGGACGTACCAGATCGTGAACGTCAACAGCGGTCTGTGCATGAGTGACAAGGGCGCGTCCACGGCCAGTGGTGCCGCGATCATCCAGGAGACCTGCACCGCCAACAGCAACAAGCAGTGGGCCTTCCAGCCCGTGTCCGGGGGCCGCACCTGGTCCGACAAGGCCGACGGCTTCGCCGCCACCGGTGGCGGCACCACCGGCGGGGCGGCCGGGGCCACCGTCACCGTCACGAACTTCGCCGACCTGGTGAAGTACGCCACCGCTGCGGAGCCCTACGTCATCAAGGTGGCGTCCGCGATCACGGTCTCCCCGTACGGGCACGAGATACCCGTGAAGTCCGACAAGACCCTCATCGGCGTCGGCACCTCCGGGCAGATCGTCGGCGGCGGCTTCTTCCTCGGCACCGGCGTCCACAACGTCATCATCCGCAACCTCACCATCCGCGACACCCGGATGGCCGCGGACGATCCCGATGACAAGGACTACGACTACGACGGCATCCAGATGGACACCGCGGACCACATCTGGATCGACCACAACCGCATCGAGCGGATGAACGACGGCCTCATCGACAGCCGCAAGGACACCAGCTACCTGACCGTCTCCTGGAACGTCATGGGCGAACAGAACAAGGCCTTCGGCATCGGCTGGACGGAGAACGTCACCGCCCGCATGACCATCCATCACAACTGGATACACGACACCAACCAGCGCAACCCCAGCATCGACAACGTCGCGTACGCCCACCTCTACAACAACTACATGCAGAACGTGTCGTCCTACGGCAACCTCTCGCGCGGCGCCTCGAAGACCGTCATCGAGAACACCTACTTCCAGAACGTCGCGAACCCCTACTACAACGACACCTCGGCGGCGTCCCTGACCCAGACGGGCAGTATCTGCGTGTCGTGCACCGGCAAGCAGCAGACCAACGGGACCACCTTCAAGCCGGGAGACCACTACAGCTACACGCTCGACCCGGCCGCGGACGTCCCCGCCCTGCTCCGGCAGTACGCCGGCCCGCAGAGCACCATCGGCGGCTGAACCGTCGCCGGCGGGCGCCCCGCCCGCCGACGGCCTGCCCGGTACGGAACAGACCGTGTCCCGTACCGGGCCCACGGCCCGTCGGCGAGGTCCGGTGTTCACCGCGGCCGGTGGCCGGCGAACTCAGGCGTGTGAGGTCGTCCCCGCCAGGTCGACCGCTTCGAGCTGTTCGCGACGCGTCCGCTCGGCCCCCCACACCCCGAGCGGCGCAAGGGCCTGATTGAGCGTGTGCCCGTACTCGGTCAGGGAGTACTCGACGCGTGGCGGCACCTCGGCGTACACCTTCCGGTTCACGAGGTCGTCCTCCTCCATCTCCCTCAGGTGCTGCGTCAGCATCTTCTCGCTCACTCCCGGCAGACCGCGGCGCAGCTCACCGAAGCGGCGTACGCGGTGGGCGTCGAGTTCCCAGAGGATCAGCCCCTTCCACTTGCCGCTCACCACATCGAGCGCAGCGTCGATGCCGCAGATGTAAGGCCCGCATCTCGGCGCCTTGGCCATCGTGGTCCCCTTACTAAAAGGTAAGTACCGCAGTAAATAGTGGGTACTTCCGAGAGTAGTGACGCCCGCCGAGCATGGAGGGGTGAACGAACCACAGAACCTCACCACCAGTCAGGGCAGCGGCGCCACCACCGTGATCGGGCTCGGCCCGATGGGCCGGGCGATGGCCCTTGCGCTCCTCACCGCCGGCCACCGGGTCACCGTCTGGAACCGCACCGCCGGCCGGGCGGACGGCGTCGTCGGAGACGGAGCGGTGCTCGCGGCGACACCCGGCGAGGCCGTCGAGGCGAGTGACCTCGTGCTCCTCAGCCTCACCGACTACCAGGCGATGTACGACGTCCTCGGCGGTGTCACCGGATCGCTCGCCGGCCGGACGCTGGTCAACCTGAGCTCCGACACCCCCGAGCGCACACGCGAGGCGGCCGCCTGGGCGGCGGGCCACGGGGCCACCTTCCTCACCGGAGGTGTCATGGTCCCCGCGCCGATGGTCGGCACCGAAGCCGCCTACGTCTACTACAGCGGCCCCGGCCGGGCGATGCGTACCCACGAGCCGGTCCTGGCGCTGCTCGGCACACCCAGGTATCTGGGCGAGGACCCCGGCCTCGCCCAGCTGATGTACCAGGCCCAGCTCACCGTGTTCCTCACCACCCTGTCCGGGCTGATGCACGCCACCGCGATGCTGGGGGCCGCAGGGATGAAGGCCAGGGAAACGCTGCCGGAGCTGCTTTCCACCGCCGACTCGACCAGCGACATCCTGCGGGCCGGTGAGGAGAACCCCGGTGCCGCGCTGGACGCCGGAGAGCACCCCGGCGACCTCAGCACGGTCACCATGATGGGCGCGACGTCCGATCACATCGTCGAGACCGGCAGGGCACTCGGCCTGGACCTCGCGCTCCCGCTGGCGGTGCAGTCCCACTACCGGCGCGCGATCGACGACGGGCACGGCGGCGACAACTGGACGCGCATCATCGACGGCATCCGCGCGCCGCGCTGACCGGCCCCGGCCCCGGAACGCATCCGCGCGCCCCAGGAGGAAGAGCGTTCTGCCGACAGCAGATCCGCCCGGCGCGGAGCGGTTCCCCCGCCCGCGCCGGGCGCAGCGCTCCTAGGCTGGGGGGATGAGCAGCCACGCGCAGAATCGAGCCCGTGTCATCCCCCTGCGTCCCGTCCCCGCGACACCGGGCCCCGCGCCCGCCGCCAGAGAGCCGCTCTGGCGGGACGTCGTCGGGGACGTCCTGCGCCGCGAGCGGCTCGCCCAGGGCCGGACGCTCAAGGACGTGGCCGAGGACGCCCGGATCTCCATGCCGTACCTCTCCGAGATCGAGCGCGGCCGCAAGGAGGCCTCGTCGGAGGTCCTCGGGGCGGCGGCCCGCTCGCTCGGACTCGGACTGGCCGATGTGCTGACCCTGGCCCAGGGAGAGCTCGCGCGCCGCAGCACGGCCTCCAGGATGTCCCCGGCCCGTACCTCCATGGGCGAGGTGCGACTGGCCGCCTGACGCAGCCTCAGGCGAAGGCCGGGACCCGGCGGCTGAGGACCTCGTCCGCGAGGCCGTAGGTCACCGCCTCCTGCGCGGTGAAGATCCTGTCCCTGTCGGTGTCGGCCCGCAGGGTCGCGAGGTCGTGGGGGGTGTGGCGGGCCAGGACCTCCTCGACCTGTGAGCGGATCCGCAGCATCTCCTTGGCGTGCAGCCGGAGGTCGGAGACCGTCCCCTGCTGCCCGCCGCTGGCCGGCTGGCCCAGCAGCACGCGGGAGTGCTCCAGGACGAACCGGCGGCCCGGGTCGCCGCCGGCCAGGAGCACGGCCGCGGTCGAGGCGGCCTGGCCGACGCAGAACGTTGCGATGGGGGCCGAGACGAAGCTCATGGTGTCGTAGATCGCCATGAGCGAAGTGAAGGAGCCCCCGGGTGAGTTGAGGTAGACCGCGATCTCGGCCCCGGGGCTCGACGACTCCAGGTGGAGCAACTGGGCGATGACGACGTTCGCGACCCCGTCGTCGATCTCCGTACCGATGAAGATGATCCGCTCGGACAGGAGCCTGCTGAAGACGTCGTAGGACCGTTCCCCCTGCGGGGTGCGCTCGACGACGTTCGGAATCGTGTACTGGCTCATGTCAGAGTCCCATCCGTCGTCGCGAACCGGCCGGGCGCACGTCGTCGAGCGACTCGACGACGTGATCGACCATCCCGTACGCCTTCGCCTGCCCGGCCGTGAACCACCGGTCCCGGTCGCCGTCCTGGGAGATCGTCTCCGCGGACTGCCCGGTGTGCGCCGCCGTGATCCGCTCGACGGCCTGCTTCGTGAATTCGAGGTTCTCGGCCTGGATCGCGATGTCGGAGGCCGTGCCGCCGATGCCGGCCGAGGGCTGGTGCATCATGATCCGCGCGTTCGGCAGGGCGAACCGCTTGCCCTCGGTCCCGACGGTGAGCAGGAACTGCCCCATCGACGCCGCGAACCCCATGGCGAGGGTGGAGACGTCGTTCGGGATGAGCTGCATCGTGTCGTAGATGGCCAGCCCGGCCGTCACGGATCCGCCGGGACTGTTGATGTAGAGGCTGATGTCGGTGCGCGGGTCCTCGGCGGACAGCAGCAGCAACTGCGCACAGACCCGGTTGGCGGAGACCTCGTCCACCTGGGTCCCCAGGAAGACGATCCGCTGGGCGAGGAGCTGCGCCGCGAGGTGGTCGTCGAACCGCGTCGGCGGTGTCTCCTCGTCGGCGGCGCGTGGACGGGCAGCGAAGTGGGGCGACATCGGACCTCCCGGTGGTGGGGCGGCCGGATCAGCCGCGCTCCCTCCACTCTTGGCCCGCCCGGGCGCCCACGTCACCGATCTCTGCCCGCGGCAGATTCGCCGCGGGCAGAGGCGGCCGGCTACTTCACCGTGACCGCGTCACCGGTGGAGACGACCTTCATGGTCGTCGTCGTGCCGAGGAACGCCCAGCGCCAGCTGCCCGACGCCGAGGCCTTCACGGTCGTCTTGAGACGTCCCGCGCTGTCCGTGGTCGCCGTCTTGACCGTGTGGTACGAGCCGCCGGGTGTCTTGTACTGCAGCTTCACCACCTGCTTGGTGTACCCGTGGTACTTCCGGTCCGTCCAGTTGGCCCGGGACAGCTTGCCGGTGACGGTGAGCGTGCCGCCCTTCTTCACCGGCTCGGGAGCGGCGTCCGTCGTCAGCGTCGCCGCGCGCTTCATCTTGAACGTGGCGATGCGGTCGGAGATCCAGTAGTCCTTGTCGTTGGCCCGGACCGTGGCGTTGACCTGCCAGGTCCCGGCCACCGCGTTGGCGTCCCAGCCCTCGTTGCCGCTCCCGTAGGAGTCGATCCACGACGGGTCGATCTCCATCGTCGCGGTGCACACGGACGTCGTGGAGCTGCTCTTCTTGCACGATGTGCCCAGGTACGACACCGGCCCGTAGCCGTTGGACGTGTTGAACGCGGACACGTCCGTCACGTCCCTCACGCCCGAGTTGTCCTTGATCGTCATGACGATCGGGAACCGCTTCACGTTCGTGACGCCGACGATCACACTGCCGCCCCCGTTCACGACCGTCTTGACGACCCGGATGTCGCCCCGGCCCTCGGCGTGTGCGGCCGGAGCCGTCACTACCGCGGCGCCCACGGCCGCCACCGCCGCGAGTGCGGCGATACCTCTGCGCATGTCCCACCCCTGTTGTTCCCCCGCCCGCAGCCGGGCGGGGGAACAGAGTAGCGATCACGCGATCATGGAGGCGCCCGGACTCCCGTCCGCGGACTCCGTGCGGCAGGCGGGGCTCAGCCCTCCGTCGGCGCCGGCGCGATGCCCGTCGGGCAGGCGCGGCCCCAGTTCGTCTCGGAGGGGGACTCCAGCGTGGCGCCCGTACCGCCGATGCCGCAGTAGCCGTCCGGGTTCTTGTCCAGGTACTGCTGGTGGTACGGCTCCGCCGGCCACAGCGTGCGGCCCTCGGCGGGCAGGATCTCCGTGGTGATCTCGCCGAAGCCCGCACCGGTGAGGACCCGCTGGTACGCCTCGCGGGACGCTGCCGCGCCCTCCGCCTGCTCCGCGGTGTGGGTGTAGACCGCCGAGCGGTACTGCGTGCCCACGTCGTTGCCCTGGCGGAAGCCCTGGGTCGGGTTGTGGGACTCCCAGAAGAGCTTCAGCAGCTCCGCGTAACCCACGACCGTCGGGTCGAAGACGACACGAACCGCTTCCGTGTGGCCCGTCAGGCCCGAGCAGACCTCTTCGTACGCCGGGTTCTCCGTGGAGCCGCCCTGGTAGCCGACGAGGGTCGTCCACACGCCCTCGGTCTGCCAGAACTTGCGCTCGGCACCCCAGAAACAGCCCAGCGCGAAGTCCGCGACCTCCAGACCCTCCGGGTACGGGCCGGTCAGCGGATTGCCGAGGACCGTGTGGCGGGACGGGACCGTGAATTCGGGGACCGGGCGGCCGCGCAGGGCCTCCTCGGGGGTGGGGAGCTGCGGGGTGCGGTGGTTCAGGAACATGCGGGGGCTCCTCCGGGGTCGGTGTTCAGTGCGTACAACGCCACGGGGGCACCGTGGATTCCGGCGCCCCCTGCCCGTCGGCGGCTACTGCGGCAGCGTCGCCGGGCTGCCGCCGTTCGCCTCGTACCCGGCGACGGCCAGCGCCCGGTACACCGTGTACTCGGCGGCCGGATCGGAGTCCTGGATCCAGGGCAGCGCGCCCACGTGGCCGTCGATGTGGACGAGCTGGTGGATCGCCTCCGACCACCGCTCCATGCGGACGAGGAAGAAGACCAGCAGGTGCCGGACATGGGCGAGCACCGGATCGTCGGCGCGCGCGGCGTGCACCGCGAACATCGCGCCCCCGACCGCCTTCGTCACGACGGCTCCCCGGTAGAAGCCCTGCACGAGATTGACCTCCGGCAGGTTCTCGTACAGCGCGAACAGCGGCAGCGCGGCCAGCAGCGAGCCCTGCGGGGCGCGGGCGGCGGCGGCGGTGGCGAAGCGGTCGACGAGCTCGGCCGAGCCGTGCCATTTCTCGCACCAGTAGTGCAGGGCGGCGATGTGCGCACCCATGTGGGCGGGGGCACGGTCGATGACCTTCGCCCACAGCTGGTCGAACTGCTCGTGGGAGTAGCCCAGTCCACGGGCGACGGCCAGTTCCACGATGTACGGGACGGGGTCGCCCGGTGCCAGCAGGGCCGCCTCACCGCAGACCGTGTGCGCCTCCTCCAGGATGATCCGGAAGTCGTCGGTGCCCACCGCGGCGGTACGCCACGCCTGCTGCACCAGGAACTCGGCGTGCACCGCCGCGCCGCCCGCGTCCTTCGGGGCCTCGGCCCGCCACTTCCGCAACCACGCCCCGCCCTCACCGGGCCGCTGCGCCAGCTCCAGCGAAGCCGCACCGGCGAAGGCCTGGACCCGCTGCCAGCGGATCTCGCTCTCCTTGGGCGTGCCCGCGAGGAGCTGGGAGGCGGCCCGCCACTCCTGAGTGCCCTGCACGACGGCCAGGACGTCGAGAAGGTCCTGGTCGGGCCCGGGCATCCGGATGTCCAGTTCCTCCTGGCGCACGAATCCGTAGTTCTCCGGGTCGGCCGCGTCCGGGGAACCGGGCGCGACCTGCCGGATACCGCCGCGGCGGCGCAGCATGATCGGGCCGACGATCACGGCGAGCATGCACAGGGCGAGCAGGAACCACAGAATCTCCATGGCTCCATTGTCCCTTGACGGCGCAGCGGCCGGTAAGTGCCCTCTTGACGAACTACGCTCGGTCCCCATGAGCGACCAGCACAGCTTCGAGACCCTTGCGATCCACGCCGGCAACACGGCGGATCCCCTCACCGGCGCCGTGGTCCCGCCGATCTACCAGGTGTCCACGTACAAGCAGGACGGCGTCGGCGGGCTGCGCGGCGGCTACGAGTACAGCCGCAGCGCCAACCCCACCCGTACCGCCCTGGAGGAGAACCTGGCGGCCCTGGAGGGCGGCCGGCGCGGGCTCGCCTTCGCGTCCGGCCTCGCCGCGGAGGACTGCCTCCTGCGCACGCTGCTCACGCCCGGCGACCACGTGATCATCCCGAACGACGCCTACGGCGGTACGTTCCGGCTGTTCGCGAAGGTGGCCTCGCGCTGGGGCGTGGAGTTCTCGGTGGCCGACACCTCCGACGTGTCGGCGGTCCGGGCGGCGATCACCGCCCGTACCAAGGCGATCTGGGTGGAGACGCCGTCCAACCCGCTGCTCGGCATCACGGACATCGCGGCCGTCGCCGGTGTGGCCCGGCAGGCGGGCGTGCGGCTCGTCGTCGACAACACCTTCGCCAGCCCCTACCTCCAGCAGCCGCTCGCGCTCGGCGCGGACGTCGTCGTGCACTCGACCACCAAGTACATGGGCGGGCACTCGGACGTCGTCGGCGGCGCGCTCGTCGTCAGCGACCCCGAGCTGGCCGAGGAGCTCGCGTACCACCAGAACGCGATGGGCGCCGTGGCCGGGCCGTTCGACGCCTGGCTGGTGCTGCGCGGCATCAAGACCCTCGCGGTCCGCATGGACCGCCACGACGAGAACGCCACCAAGGTCGCCGACCTGCTGACCCGCCACCCCAAGGTGACCAAGGTCCTGTACCCGGGGCTGCCGGAGCACCCGGGGCACGAGATCGCCGCCAAGCAGATGAAGGCGTTCGGCGGGATGGTGTCCTTCCGCGTCGCGGGCGGCGAGGAGGCGGCGGTCGAGGTCTGCAACCGCGCCAAGCTGTTCACGCTCGGTGAGTCGCTCGGCGGTGTCGAGTCGCTGCTGGAGCACCCGGGCCGTATGACCCACGCATCGGCCGCGGGCTCCCCGCTGGAGGTGCCCGCCGACCTGGTACGGCTGTCCGTCGGCATCGAGAACGCCGACGACCTGCTGGCCGACCTCACACAGGCGCTCGGCTAGGACCTCCCGTCCGGGTCGGGCTCGCGGCCCGGCCCGGACAGCGGAACCCCGGAGACGCGTCCGTCCGGCGGCCGTGAGCTAGGCCCGGCCCCGGTCGGCTCCGCTGGGAGACACCCGCCTTCGCGTCCTCCAAAGAGGCCCCGGT
>NZ_JBHYTT010000001.1:0-545326 GCF_042749285.1 Streptomyces sp. NPDC059499 | reverse complement strand
ACCCCCGGCGGTCGTCGCCCCCCCCCCCGCCCGGGGCGGCCCCGCCCCCCCGCCCGCCCCCCCCCCCCCCGCGCCGCGTGCCCCCGGGGCGGCTTAGTGACCCCCCCCCCCCCGCACGGCTCCGCTGTCAGACAGCGACCTTCTCGTCCTCCAACGAGGCCCGGATCTGCTCGCGCAGCTCGGGGCTGTCCGTGTGCTCGTGGACCGAGACGGCGTGTTCGGCGGCTGCCCGTACGACTTCGTCCTCCTCGCCGGTGATGGCGAGTGAGCAGTTCGACACGCTCGGGTACTTACGGCAGTCGGCGATCTTCCGTGTCATGACAGCCTCCTAGGCTCGTACCTGGCGACTCTCCCAGGATAGATCCGGGCGAAAAGGATGCCCAGCGGCCGTCGCCGGCCGTCCTGCGGGTGTCGTCGGCCCGGAAGCGCGAGAACGGGTGCGCCGCCGGTCAGTTGTCCTGTACCGGGTGGTGCGCGGCCTGCCGCGCTGCCAGCGAGGCGTTGAAGCGGGTGAGGAGGGCGCAGAAGGTGTCGCGTTCCTCCTCGCTCCAGTCGCCGGTCACCTGGGACATCAGCTCGCGCCGCGAGGCCCGGACCTCGTCGAGGCGGGCCTGGCCGCGCGGTGACAGCTGCAGCACGACAGCCCGGCCGTCCTCCGGGTGCGAGGTGCGCTTGACCAGCCCGGTGTCGACGAGCGGCGCGACCTGCCGGGTCACGGTCGAGGAGTCGATCCCCATGCCCGCGGCCAGCGCCTTGACGCCCATCGGGCCTTCCCGGTCGAGCCTGTTGAGCAGCAGATAGGCGGCGCGGTCCATGGAATTGCGGACCTGGCCGACACCGCCGAGGCGGGTCTGTTCGGCACGGCGGGCGAAGACGGCCACCTGGTGCTGGAGAGCATCGAGGAGGGGGTCGGTACCCGGGTGTCCGGGGGCGGCGCCCCCGGAAGGAGACGCAGCAGTCGTCATGTCCTGAGGGGGCATGGCCGGGGGCTCTCTTCGTGCGGTGTCGGATGGGTGGGGGACAGAGTACGCGGCCACGGGGCAACGTGTACCAGCGCTGCACAAACCCATGGACACCACCGCAGGCCACCATGAGATGCGAGGGCCGCGACCGCTCCGAGCTGCAAGACTTGCTGTCATGACCTACCGGACGCCAGGCCCCTTTCCTCCGCTGATCCTCGACGACGTCCGCGGGGCGCAGAAGATGCTGTCCGGGGTGGCCAGAACCACCGGGATGGAGGGAAGCCGCCATCTGACGGCACTGGTCGGCGCGCCGGTCCACTTCAAGTGCGAGAACCTGCAGCGCACCGGCTCGTTCAAACTGCGCGGCGCGTACGTACGGATCGCGGGCCTCAGTCCGGTGGAACGGGCGGCCGGAGTCGTGGCCGCAAGTGCCGGAAACCATGCGCAGGGTGTCGCACTGGCCTCCTCGCTGCTCGGCGTACGGTCGACGGTCTTCATGCCGCTCGGCGCCCCCCTGCCGAAGGTGGCGGCAACACGCGAGTACGGGGCGGAGGTTCAGCTCCACGGACATGTCGTCGACGAGACGCTCGCCGCCGCCGAGGAGTACGCGGAACGGACCGGGGCCGTCTTCATCCACCCCTTCGACCACCCGGACATCATCGCGGGCCAGGGCACCGTGGGCCTGGAGATCCTCGAGCAGTGCCCCGAGGTCCGCACGATCGTCGTCGGCATCGGCGGCGGCGGTCTCGCCGCGGGCATCGCCGTCGCCGTGAAGGCGCTGCGCCCCGATGTCAGGATCGTGGGCGTGCAGGCCGCGGGCGCCGCCGGCTACCCGCCGTCACTGGCTGCCGGGCACCCGGTGGCGCTCGACTCGGTGCAGACCATGGCCGACGGCATCAAGGTGGGCCGCCCCGGCGACATCCCGTTCGGTCTGATCCAGGAGCTGGTCGACGAGGTCCGTACGGTCTCCGAGGACGAGCTCTCCAGCGCCCTGCTGCTCTGCCTGGAACGGGCCAAGATGGTCGTCGAGCCCGCCGGGGCGAGCCCCGTTGCGGCGCTGCTGAGCGACCCGAAGGCGTTCCGCGGGCCGGTGGTCGCCGTCCTGTCGGGCGGCAACGTCGACCCGCTGCTGATGCAGCGCATCCTGACGCACGGCATGGCGGCGGCGGGCCGCTACCTCAGCCTCCGGCTGCGGCTGACGGACCGGCCCGGGGCGCTGGCCGCGTTGCTCGGCACGCTGTCCGTGGCCGACGCCAACGTGCTCGACGTCAGCCATGTGCGGACCGATCCGAGGCTGGGGCTCACGGAGGCGGAAGTGGAACTGCACCTGGAGACGAAGGGCCGGGAGCACTGCGAGGAGGTCGCCGCCGCACTGCGGGAGGCCGGCTATCTCGTGATGGGCTGAGTGCCGGGTCGCGAACCGGCCGCGGACCGGACCGGTTGAAGGGCGCGGCGCGAAACCTGTTGTGGCTCACGATGTATCGCGATACCGTGCGCCGCCGAACAATCCGTGGTTCCGGACACCGGGCCACCGGCAAATCTTAGGATCTGTTTCAGGAAGTCACCGAAGCAACTGGGGGAGTCCCACATGCCAGGCGCCATTTACGCCGAAGGCCTGGTGAAGACCTTCGGCGAAGTACGAGCACTGGACGGCGTCGACCTCGACGTACCGGAAGGCACCGTCCTGGGGCTTCTGGGTCCCAACGGCGCCGGCAAGACCACCGCCGTACGCGTTCTGACCACCCTGCTCCAGCCCGACAGCGGCAAGGCTGTCGTGGCGGGCATCGACGTGCTGAAGCATCCCAACGAGGTACGCCACTCGATCGGGCTGTCCGGGCAGTTCGCCGCAGTCGACGAGTACCTCACCGGCCGCGAGAACCTGCAGATGGTCGGGCAGCTCTACCAGCTGAGCTCACGCGACGCGAAGAAGCGGGCGGGGCAGCTCCTGGAGAAGTTCAACCTCGCCGACGCGGCCGACCGCACCGCGAAGACGTATTCGGGAGGCATGCGCCGCCGTCTCGACCTGGCGGCCGCGCTCGTCGTCTCCCCGCCGGTGATGTTCATGGACGAGCCCACCACGGGCCTCGACCCGCGCAACCGGCAACAGCTCTGGGAAGTCATCCAGGAGCTCGTCGCCGGCGGTACGACGCTGCTGCTGACCACGCAGTACCTGGAGGAGGCCGATCACCTCGCCCACGACATCTGCGTCATCGACCACGGCAAGGTCATCGCCCGCGGAACCTCCGACCAGCTGAAGGCCCGCACCGGCGGGGAGCGCGTCGAGGTCATCGTGCACCAGCGCGACCAGATCGAGTCCGCCCGCTCGGTGCTCGCCACCTACGGCAAGGGCGAGATCGCCTTCGCCGAACACACCCGCAAGCTGACCGTCCCGGTCAGCGGCGGAGCCAAACTGCTCGCCGAAGTCATCCGCGACCTCGACGCCAACGGCGTGGAGATCGACGACATCGGCCTGCGCCGCCCCACTCTCGACGACGTCTTCATCTCGCTCACCGGCCACGCCGCCGAGCTGGAGAAGAACGAGGAGAGCGGTTCGACACGCGCCGCGGAGAGCGGCAAGGAGGCCGGGCAGTGACTGCCATCACGGACACCCCTGAACTTGCGCCGATCAACCCGCGCGGCGGCATCAGTCAGTCGGTCGCCGACTCCCTCGTCGTTGCCAAACGCAACCTCATTCGCATGGCCCGCATCCCGGAGATGGTCATCTTCGGGCTGATCCAGCCCATCATGTTCGTGGTGCTGTTCACCTACGTGTTCGGCGGCTCGATCAAGGTCGGCAGCACCATCTCGTCCGCGGACTACAAAGAGTTCCTGATGGCCGGGATCTTCGCCCAGACCGTCACCTTCGCCACCGCGGGGGCCGGCGCGGGTATCGCGGACGACATGCACAAGGGGCTGATCGACCGCTTCAGGTCGCTGCCGATGGCCCGGGGAGCCGTCCTCACCGGACGTACCCTCGCCGACCTCGTGCAGACAGCGCTCACCCTCGTCGTGCTCGCCGGTGTCGCACTGCTCATCGGCTGGCGCACCCACGAGAACCTCGGCAAGGTGCTGCTCGGCTTCCTGCTGCTGCTCCTGCTGGGGTACGCGTTCTCCTGGATCGGGGCGCTGATCGGCCTCGTCGTACGCACACCGGAGGCCGCCACGTCCGGCGGACTGATCTGGCTCTTCCCGCTGACGTTCATCTCGAACGCCTTCGTGGACGCCAACCAGATGCCGACCGTGCTGCGTCACATCGCGGAGTGGAACCCCTTCAGCGCCACCGTGCAGGCCTGCCGAGAGCTGTTCGGCAACCTGCCACCGGGCTTCGTCACCCCGGACGCCTGGCCGATGCAGCACCCGATCCTGGCCTCGGTGCTCTGGTCGGTCCTGATCGTCGTGGTGTTCCGCACCCTGGCGGTCCGCAAGTACCGCTCGGCGACCGCCTGAGCACACCGAACAGCCCCGGCCGCACCTGCGGCCGGGGCTGTCTCGTGTGTCGGCTGCGGATCAGCCCGTGTACGGCTTGGCCGCGATGATCTTCACCGAGGCAGTCTTGCCGTTCGGCAGCTCGTAGTCCGCGTCGTCGCCGATCCTCTTGCCGTTCACCCCGGTGCCGAGCGGCGACTGGGGGGAGTAGGTCTCGATGTCCGCGCTCGCGTACTCGCGCGAGGCGAGCAGGAAGGTGACGGTGTCGTCGGGGTCGCCGTCGAAGGCGATCGTCACGACCATGCCGGGCTCGACCACGCCGTCGTCGGCAGGTGCCTCGCCGACCTTCGCGTGCTCCAGGAGCTGGGTGAGCTGGCGCACCCGGAGCTCCATCTTGCCCTGCTCCTCCTTGGCGGCGTGGTACCCGCCGTTCTCCTTGAGGTCACCCTCCTCACGTGCTGCCGCGATCTTGACGGCGATCTCCGCGCGCGCGGGACCAGTGAGGCGCGCCAGCTCAGCCTTCAGCTGGTTGTACGCCTCCTGCGTGAGCCAGGTGACGTTATCGCTGGTCTGGGTCATCACAGGGTGCTCCTCGTCGGTACTGGGAATACAAAGCATCGCCCTACCCCAAGCATGTGCTGCCACGGGTGGGCGAAACCACGAGCCTAACAATTCCCCGCGAAAAGGGGGAGAAGGTAAACGGTCACACGGGTATTCGTGCAGGTGAGCGCCGGGGCGTGCGGATCAGGCGCGGCGCGCGCCCGGCGCTGCGATCAGCTGCCGGCGGTACACGCCAGCAGTTCCACCGCGGTCGCCCGGGACGTCGTCCGCAACGAGACGACCTCGTCGATCCGCTCGGAGCGCTGGTCGAACCGGAAGTCCTTGCGGGCCACCTCGCCGCCGTCCTCGCTCAGCGCGCGGACCGTGCAGTACCCGTCGGTGTCCCGGTCCTTGCGCACCTCCAGGTGCGCCTCGGCCCGGTCGTCCGAGACGACGTCGGACTTGATCAGCTCCGCGCTGATGTCCTGGCCCGCGACGTAGTCGTATCCGAACCAGCCGACCATGCCGAGGAAGGCCACGCCGAGCACCGCGCCGACGATCTTGAGCTTGCGGTCCGCACGCTGGTCCTCGGACCGGCCGTAGCGACCGTCGGGCAAGGCTTCGCGCACCGCTGCCATGATCGTTCCTCCCGTACAGGGGATCGAGGAATTTTCCGCCCCCCGGGTCAGTCACTATAGAAGCCGACCATCGCGACCAATCACTGAGGACCGAGTCTTGACCGAGCAGCTGAGACTGATGGCCGTTCACGCCCACCCCGACGACGAGTCGAGCAAGGGCGCGGCCACCATGGCCAAGTACGTGTCCGAGGGGGTGGACGTCCTCGTCGTCACCTGCACAGGGGGCGAGCGGGGATCCATTCTCAACCCGAAGCTCCAGGGGGACGCGTACATCGAGGCGAACATTCACGAGGTGCGCCAGAAGGAGATGGACGAGGCCCGCGAGATCCTGGGCATCGACCAGCAGTGGCTCGGCTTCGTCGACTCGGGTCTGCCCGAGGGCGACCCGCTGCCGCCGCTGCCCGAGGGCTGCTTCGCACTGGAGGACGACGAGACGGCCTCGGGCCGCCTGGTCGCGAAGATCCGTGCGTTCCGGCCGCAGGTCATCACCACGTACGACGAGAACGGCGGGTACCCGCACCCCGACCACATCAAGACCCACACCATCTCGATGATCGCCTTCGAGGGTGCCGCGGACGCCGAGAGGTTCCCCGAGGCGGAGTTCGGGCCCGTCTGGAAGCCGCTCAAGCTCTACTACAACCAGGGCTTCAACCGGCCGCGCACGGTCGCCCTCCACGAGGCGCTGCTCGCTCGCGGACTGGAGTCCCCGTACGGCGAGTGGCTGGAGCGCTGGAAGGAGTTCCAGCGCGAGGAGCGCACGCTGACCACGCACGTTCCGTGCGACGAGTTCTTCGAGATCCGCGACAAGGCGCTGATCGCGCACGCGACGCAGATCGACCCGGACGGCGGCTGGTTCCGGGTCCCGATGGACATCCAGCGGGAGGTCTGGCCGACGGAGGAGTACGAGCTGGCCAAGTCTCTCGTCGATACCTCCCTCCCCGAGAGCGACCTCTTCGCGGGCATCCGCGACAATGCCTGATATGTACGCGACCCAGGCACTGAACCAGCTCGTCCCTCTGGCCAAGGAGGTCGACGACAACAAGGTGACGCCCGGCGTCCTCGGCTTCCTCGTCTTCGCGGCGCTCGCCGTGGGCGTGTGGCTGCTGATGAAGTCGATGAACCGCCACATGGGCAAGATCGACTTCGAGGAGGCGCCGGACCCCGCGTCCGAGGAGACGACGCCGGCGGCGGCGGCCCCCGGCAAGAAGTAGGCGCGCGCCCCGCGGGGCTTTGTCCTCAATCGCCGGGCGGGCTCGAAGGTGGCTGCCCCGGTCCGCGGGGGCGCACTCCGTGCGTGGGTGGTGGCCCGGGGCCCCTCCGGAGTGTCTCCTCGGGCGACGAACGTGCGCGCTCCACGCGAGGGGCCCTGCTCGTTGTTCGTCGCCCTGCGGGGACCCTCCTGCACGGCCCCGGACCGGCCGTCCGCGCCTGCGACCACCGGGTGGCAGGCGCCGGTGAGACATGGGTGGGGCCGTGCAGGAGGGTCCCCGCAGGGACTGGCGTAGGACCGGGGCCGGCCGCGTTCCCGGGTGCCACGCCAGTTCCGAGGAGACACTCCGGAGGGGCACCGCCCGCCCCCGCCGCGCAGGGCGCACCCCGCGGACCGGGGCCACCTTCGAGCCCGCCCGGCGATTGAGGGCAAAGCCCCCCCGCCACTTACGGCCGCACCCCCACCGGCACCCCCATGACCTCCCGCGCATGACGCGACGGGGTCAGGCCGAGGCGCCACGCCTGCCAGCCGTCGTCCAGGTCCACGCCACGGTTCAGGACGACCGTGAACGCCTCCGCGCAGTCCTCCAGCTTGCCGTCCCGCAGCGGATGGGCGGCCCGGAGCAGGTCCGCGAGCTCCTGCTGGGCCACGGCGGTACCCACCTCGCTGCCCCCCGGCGACGCGTACGGCAGCAGCGTGCACCGCAGGAACGCGGCCCAGTCGCCGCCCCTGACGTCCCCGTACGAGGCGAACAGGCCGATCGCCTCGTCGCACAGCTCCAGGGCCTGCGCCGTACGGTTGTTGCCGCCGTCGACCAGGGCCAGTTCCAGGCAGGTCCATGCCTCGCCGTGGGCCACCCCGATCCGCCGGAAGTCGGCCCGCGCGTCCACGAGGAGCTGCCGGGCGAAACCGGAGTTGCGCAGGTTGCCCGTCTGCGCGGCCCGCTGGTCGCGGGTGACGCGCCCCGAGTGGTGCCGGGCGCACGCCAGGCCGTAGACGTCCCTCATCCGGGAGAACATCGTGCGGGACCGCTCCAGCTCCCGTACCGCCTGATCGGTGTCGCCGTCCTCCTCCAGGGCCTGCCCCAGGTAGTACCGCGTCCACGCCTCGCCCCGCGCGTCCTCGTTGTCCCGGTGCAGGGCCAGGGCGCCGCGCAGCCGCTCCACCGCGGGGGCGGGGTCGCCGTCCAGCAGCCGGGCGCGGGCCAGCTGGGTCTGGGCCCATGCCTCCCCGCGCTCGTCCCGGGTGCGGCCGTACAGGTCCAGGGCGGTGGTGAGCTCCTCCTCGGCCCGCGCCACCTCGCCCATGCGCAGGCAGACCTGGCCGAGCTGGAAGTGCGACCAGGCCTCGCCGTGCAGCGACTCGCCCTCCCGGTGCAGGGCGAGCGCGGTGTCGAGCAGGGTCAGGGCCTCGGCCAGATTGGCCCGGTCGCGCTCGACGGCCGCCAGGGCGTGCAGGGACCAGGCCCGGTCCTCGGCCTGCTCCGGGGACGCCTGCAGCGCGAGGGCTTCCCGCAGCCGCACCGAGGCCTCGGTCAGGTTGCCCTGGTGGTGCAGGGTGATGCCGAGCGAGCAGAGCGCCAGCGCCGCACCCGCGTCGTTCTGCGCCTCGCGGTAGAGGCCGACGACGGAGGAGAGCGTGGTGCGGGCCTTGTCGAGCTCGCCGAGCTGGCGGGCCGCGATGCCCGTACGCCACTGGACCGACCGCTCCAGCAGCCCCTGGTCGACCGCCTGCGTCAGCTCGCTGATCTCGCCGAGCCGGTAGAGGTCGCCGCGCAGCAGGCAGTAGTCGCACAGGGCGCCCAGCAGATGGAGCACCGCCCCCTGGTCGACTCCCTCGGTGTGCCGGAGCGCCGAGGTGATGAAGCTCGACTCGTCGTCCAGCCAGCGCAGGGCGGCGTCCAGCGAGCTGAAGCCGTGCGAGCCGAACTGCCCGGCGCGGGTGGACATCTTGCCGTCCACCATGCGGATCACCGCGTCGGCCAGCTCCGCGTAGTTCTGGATGAGGCGTTCCTGTGCGGCGGTACGGTCCGCCGCCTCCTCCTCGTCGAGCAGCCGGGCCAGGGCGAAGTCCCGTACGAGGTCGTGCAGCCGGTAGCGCGAGCCGCGCACATGGGTGAGGAGCCCGGCCCGGGACAGGGTCTCCAGCAGTCGTGCGGCCTCCTGCTCCTCGGCCGAGAGCAGGGACGCGGCAGCCGCCGCGCCGAGGCTGGCGCGCCCCGCCAGGGCGAGGCGCCGCAGCAGCCGCCTGGCCTGCTCGGGCTGGTCGGTGTAGCGCAGCCACAGGGCCCGTTCGACAGGGGCGACCGGACCGTACGCGCCGAGGTCGGCGGCGAGGGCCGCGCGGGTCCGTGCGCCGAGCGAGGAACCCGCGACGCGCAGGGCGAGCGGCAGCCCGCCGCACAGTTCGACGACGGAGTCGGTGGACGGGTAGTCGTACGGCCCGTCCTCCTCGTCCTCGGCCGACTCCCGGAGCAGCTCCTCGGAGCCCGCCGCGTCCAGTCCGCCGACCGGCAGCTGGTGCACCCACGCCGGGATGGAGGCGGGCAGTTCGAGGGGTTCGCGCGTCGTGACGAGCACGAGGCTGTCGGAGCGTTCCGGCAGCAGCGTGCGGACCTGGGCGGCGTCCGTGGCGTCGTCGAGGACGATCGTGACGGGTGTGCCGGTGAGGTGCTGGTGGTAGAGCTCGCTCAGGCGCCGCACGTGCTGCTCGGCGGAGGACCTCTCCCGGAAGAGGAGCTGCTCGCGCGGTGCGCCCAGCCGGTTGAGCAGATGCAGCAGGGCGTCCCGGGTCGGCAGCGGGGCCTCCCCGGACACATTGCCGCGGAGATCGACCACGCACGCACCCCGGAACTGGTCCTTGAGCGCGTGCGCGGCCCGCACGGCGAGGGTGGTGCGCCCGGAACCAGGGGTGCCGTGCAGGACGACGACGGTCGGTCTGGTCTCCGTGGAGGCGCGGGCGGCGTGCACCCACTGGGCGATCTGCGCCAGTTCGGCGCGGCGGCCCGCGAACGGGCCGTCGGCTGCGGGCAGATGACCGAAGGACTGTTCGAGAAGTGACCGGGTGCGGGCCGCCGCGCTGCGGTCCCCGCCGCGCAGTTGCGGCACCACGGACGAGGCGGCCTTCTTGGGCGTGCGGGAGGAGGCGGTCAGCATGCGCTGCTGGTCGAGGAAAGGGCGGATGCCCCGTACCTCCAGCGCCGTCAGCCACTGCAGTCGCAGCTGTTCGGGGCCGCCGGGCTGACTCAGCGCGCCCGCCCTGTGATGCGAGGCCGGCCAGTGCGACGCAGTGACCCGGGCGACGGTCGCGGTCGCCCCCGCGACGGCGACGACGGCGCCCGCCCCGAGGGCGAGACCGGCCGGAGTGCCGAGCGCGAGGTCCGCGCCGAAGGCGGCGACGGAGGCAACTCCCGCCACCACCAGGGGTGTTCCCAGTGCGGCTCTGCTGAACCGCTCCGACAACGGCTTCCGCCCGGCCTCCGCGGCGTCGAGCGCATGTGTGTAGGCGGCGTACTCCTCGGCCGCGCCGGCGGCCATCGTGTCGAGAGCGCCCCGCGCACGCGCCATGAGCGCGCCCGAGTCGGTCCGTCCTCCGGTCCGCCGCGTCTCGTCCTCCACGGCGCGTACCAACAGGCGTTCTGCTTCCGCCCGATGGCTGTCCCGCATGCGTCCCCCTAGGTTCCAGCGACTTCGGTTCAAGCGGCTTTCATGGTCACCCAGTGTCCTGCGTACGGCGCGTCAGCGCGAGAGAGCGAGGCGATCAACCGGTAGGGGATCCGGGTACGCAAGGATTGGGTCATGGCCAACCGACTTGCGCAGACAACCTCCCCGTACCTCCTCCAGCACGCCGACAATCCCGTCGACTGGTGGCCGTGGTCGCCCGCGGCTTTCGAGGAGGCCCGCAGGCGAGGTGTTCCGGTGCTGCTCAGCGTCGGTTACGCCAGCTGCCACTGGTGTCATGTGATGGCGCACGAGTCCTTCGAGGACGCGGCGGTCGCGGACTACCTGAACGCCCACTTCGTGCCGGTGAAGGTCGACCGTGAGGAACGCCCCGACGTCGACGCCGTGTACATGGAGGCCGTGCAGGCCGCGACGGGCCAGGGCGGCTGGCCCATGACCGTGTTCCTGACCGCCGACGCCGAACCCTTCTACTTCGGCACGTACTTCCCGCCCGAGCCCCGCCACGGCAGCCCGTCGTTCCAGCAGGTGCTCGAAGGTGTCGTGGCCGCGTGGACCGACCGCCGCGAGGAGGTCGCGGAGGTCGCCGGGCGCATCGTCCGGGACCTCGCCGGCCGCTCGCTGTCGCACGGCGAGGAGGGTGTTCCCGGTGAGCCGGAGCTGGCCCAGGCCCTGCTCGGGCTGACCCGGGACTACGACGGGAAACACGCGGGTTTCGGGGGCGCGCCGAAGTTCCCGCCGTCCATGGCCGTCGAGTTCCTGCTGCGCCATCACGCCCGTACGGGGGCCGAGGGCGCCCTGCAGATGGCCGAGGACACCTGCGTGGCCATGGCGCGCGGCGGGATCTACGACCAGCTCGGCGGCGGCTTCGCCCGCTACTCGGTGGACCGGGAGTGGGTCGTACCGCACTTCGAGAAGATGCTCTACGACAACGCGCTGCTGTGCCGTGTGTACGCCCACCTGTGGCGCGTCACGGGGTCGGAGCTGGCCCGCAGGGTGGCCCTGGAGACCGCGGACTTCATGGTGCGCGAGCTGCGGACCGCCCAGGGCGGTTTCGCCTCGGCGCTGGACGCCGACAGCGAGGACGCGCACGGGCGGCACGTCGAGGGCGCGTTCTACGTCTGGACGCCCGCGCAGCTGCGCGAGGTGCTGGGCGAGGAGGACGCCGCCTTCGCCGCCGAGCACTTCGGGGTGACCGAGGAGGGCACCTTCGAGGAGGGGGCCTCCGTCCTGCAGCTGCCCGCGACCGTGGCGCCGGAGGACGGCGCGCGGGTCGCCGACGTGCGGGCCCGGCTGCTGGCGGCGCGGGAGCTGCGGGTGCGGCCGGAACGGGACGACAAGATCGTCGCCGCCTGGAACGGCCTGGCGATCGCGGCGCTCGCCGAGACCGGCGCGTACTTCGGCCGGCCGGATCTGATCGAACGGGCCACGGAGGCGGCCGACCTGCTCGTACGGGTCCACATGGGTCCCGTGGCCCGCCTCTGCCGCACGTCGAAGGACGGCCGCGCGGGCGACAACGCAGGGGTCCTGGAGGACTACGGCGATGTCGCCGAGGGCTTCCTGGCGCTCGCCTCCGTCACGGGCGAGGGCGTCTGGCTGGAGTTCGCGGGCTTCCTGCTGGACATCGTCCTGGAGCGGTTCAAGGGCGAGGGCGGGCAGCTGTACGACACCGCGGACGACGCCGAGCGGCTGATCCGCCGCCCGCAGGACCCCACCGACAGTGCGACCCCGGCCGGCTGGACGGCGGCCGCGGGCGCGCTGCTCTCGTACGCGGCGCACACCGGCTCCGAGGCGCACCGCGCGGCGGCCGAGGGCGCGCTCGGGGTGGTGAAGGCACTCGGGCCCAAGGCGCCCCGGTTCATCGGCTGGGGGCTCGCCGTCGCCGAGGCATGGCTGGACGGGCCCCGCGAGGTCGCGGTCGCCGGTCCGGTCGGCGGGGAGCTGCACCGGACCGCGCTGCTGGGCAGGGCGCCGGGTGCGGTGGTCGCGGCGGGCGAGGTCGCCGACGCCGGCACGGAGTTCCCGCTGCTGGTGGACCGGCCGCTGGTCGGCGGGGTGCCGACCGCGTACGTGTGCCGGCACTTCGTCTGCGACGCGCCGACGACGGACGCGGCGGAGCTGGCCGGGAAGCTGGGCGGCTGACCGGCGGGACCGCTCAGCCGTGCTGGTAGGCGACGAGCGAGATGCCGACGTAGTGGACGATGAAAGCGGCCAGCGTCAGTGAGTGGAACACCTCGTGGAAGCCGAACCAGCGCGGCGAGGGGTTCGGCCGCTTGATGCCGTAGATGACGCCGCCCGCGCTGTAGAGCAGCCCGCCGACGACGACGAGGACGAGGACCGCGATGCCGCCCGTGCGCATGAAGTCGGGCAGGAAGAACACCGCGGCCCAGCCCATGGCGATGTAGCAGGGGGTGTAGAGCCAGCGCGGCGCGCCGACCCAGAACACCCGGAAGGCGATGCCGGCCGCCGCGGCCCCCCACACCGCCCACAGGAGCGGCTGCCCGGTGGACTCGGGCAGCAGGAGCAGGGTCAGCGGGGTGTAGGTGCCCGCGATGATCAGGAAGATGTTGGCGTGGTCGAGCCTGCGCAGCACGGCTTCGCCGACAGGCCCCCAGGTGCCGCGGTGGTAGACCGCGCTCACGCCGAACAGCAGGCAGGCACTCGCGATGTAGATCGCGCAGGCGACCCGGGCGCGTGTGCTGTCGGCCAGGGCGATCAGGGTGATGCCCGCGATGACCACCGCGGGAAACATTCCGGCGTGCAGCCAGCCGCGCATCCGTGGCTTCTCGGGTACGGGGTCATCGAGGACGACGGGTCCGGACGCGGCGGCGGCAGAAGTCATGACCGCATGCTACCTACGCAACCGTAGGTAACGAATTCGAGTGGCGATGCTCACGTGGGCGGCCCTCTGGACATATGGGCGCGATGGTCGGATGATCAAATGAGTGCGGTCGGCACCGGATGAGCGCCAGGGGAAAATGAAGGGGTCAGCATCCGGGTCGCAGCCCCCACGGGGCACCTACAACAGACACCCTCGACAAGGAGCGATCGTGGCGCGCGACATCGCGGCTCCCCTCACTGTTCCCACCCAGCACCAGGAGCTCGTCTCCTGGGTAGACGAGATCGCAGCTCTCACCGAGCCGGACCGTGTGGTCTGGTGCGACGGCTCCGAGAGCGAGTACGAGCGCCTGTGCGAGGAGCTCGTCGCCAAGGGCACCTTCACGAAGCTTGACCCGGTCAAGCGTCCGAACTCGTACTACGCCGCTTCCGACCCGAGCGATGTCGCCCGCGTCGAGGACCGCACCTTCATCTGCTCCGAGAAGGAGCAGGACGCGGGCCCGACCAACCACTGGAAGGCCCCCGCCGAGATGCGGGAGATCTTCACCGGTGACAAGGGCGTGTTCCGCGGCTCCATGCGCGGGCGCACCATGTACGTCGTGCCGTTCTGCATGGGCCCCGTCGGCTCACCGCTCTCCGCCATCGGCGTCGAGATCACCGACTCCGCCTACGTCGCCGTCTCGATGCGCACCATGACGCGCATGGGCAGTGCGGTCCTCGACGAGCTCGGAACCGACGGCTTCTTCGTCAAGGCCGTCCACACCCTGGGCGCGCCGCTGGAGGAGGGCCAGGAGGACGTTCCGTGGCCGTGCAACTCCACCAAGTACATCTCGCACTTCCCCGAGGACCGCGAGATCTGGTCGTACGGCTCCGGCTACGGCGGCAACGCCCTGCTGGGCAAGAAGTGCTACGCGCTGCGCATCGCGTCCGTCATGGCGCGTGACGAGGGCTGGCTCGCCGAGCACATGCTGATCCTCAAGCTCACCCCGCCGCGCGGGGAGAGCACGTACGTCGCGGCCGCCTTCCCGAGCGCCTGCGGCAAGACCAACCTCGCCATGCTGGAGCCTACGATCTCCGGCTGGACCGTCGAGACGATCGGCGACGACATCGCCTGGATGCGGTTCGGCGAGGACGGCCAGCTGTACGCGATCAACCCCGAGGCCGGCTTCTTCGGCGTCGCGCCCGGCACCGGCGAGCACACCAACGCCAACGCCATGAAGACCATGTGGGGCAACTCCGTCTTCACCAACGTCGCGCTCACCGACGACGGTGACGTGTGGTGGGAGGGCATGACCGAGGAGCTCCCCGCGCACCTCACGGACTGGAAGGGCAACGACTGGACCCCCGAGTCCGGTACGCCCGCCGCGCACCCCAACGCCCGCTTCACTGTGCCGGCCGGGCAGTGCCCGATCATCGCGCCCGAGTGGGAGGACCCGAAGGGCGTGCCGATCTCGGCCATCCTCTTCGGCGGCCGCCGCGCCTCCGCAGTCCCGCTGGTCACCGAGTCCTTCACCTGGCAGCACGGTGTCTTCCTCGGAGCCAACGTGGCCTCCGAGAAGACCGCCGCCGCCGAGGGCAAGGTCGGCGAACTGCGCCGCGACCCGTTCGCCATGCTGCCGTTCTGCGGCTACAACATGGGCGACTACATGAAGCACTGGGTCGAGGTCGGCGCCGACAAGGCGGACCAGTCGAAGCTCCCGAAGATCTACTACGTGAACTGGTTCCGCAAGAACGACGCGGGCAAGTTCGTGTGGCCCGGCTTCGGTGAGAACAGCCGTGTCCTGAAGTGGATCGTCGAGCGCCTGGAGGGCAAGGCCGAGGGCGTCGAGACCCCGATCGGCATCCTGCCGGCCAAGGGTTCCCTGGACACCGACGGGCTGGACCTCTCCGAGTCCGACCTGGACTTCCTGCTCAACGTCGACAAGGAGGTCTGGCGCGAAGAGGCCGCGCTGATCCCCGAGCACCTCAACACCTTCGGCGACCACACGCCGAAGGAACTGTGGGACGAGTACCGGGCGCTGGTGCAGCGCCTGGGCTGACGCCCCTTCGATCTCCGTGGCCGGGCATCCCGACATCCGCCCTGACCTGTGGGGGTCAACTGCCCGCCGCGGTAGGGACGTGCACGAACACGCCCCTGGCCCCCGGAGCCCCTCACGGCTCCGGGGGCTGTCCCTTTTCGGTGGGAACACCCGTGTAACGCCAACTCCTTGCGCACACTCTCTTCACAACAGTTGCATGGCCCTCACAGGGCGCCCGCGGCTACCGCCGGCGCCGACAACCCTGTGGGGGGACACAGTTGAACAGGTCACGGCAGAGAAGACGCAGCATCGCGACACTCCTCGCGCTCGCACTCGCGGGTGCGGGCCTGACGGTGCTCGCCGCACCCGCCGCCCACGCGGCCGACGACGACGTGGCCAAGCTGCCCATCTCGTCGTTCTCGTCCATGGTCGTCGACTCCGTGCACGAGCGCGTCTACGTGAGCGACGACACCCGCCTGCTGAACACGAAGTCGGCGGTGCTCGTCTACAACTTCCAGGGCCAGCGCGTCGCCACGCTGCCGAGCACGGCCGGCGCGGTGAGCGGCATCGCCCTCTCCACGGACAGCACCAAGCTGTTCGTGTCGGAGATGGGCCGGATCGCGGCGTACGACACCGAGACCCACGCGAAGACCACCCACGCCTCCACCTACTACTGGGGCGAGTGCGGGCGGCAGGTCGCCTACGCCGGCGGCAAGGTGTGGTTCACCGAGATCGGCTACGCCTCACAGTGTGACGAGCGCACGAGCCAGGTGTTCGGCACCGGCGGCACCGGGTCCTACGCGACGGGTTGGGAAGGCGCGGGCAGGCTGCACTTCGCGACCGCGCCAGGGGCCCCTGGCCTGCTCGCCATGGGGCAGACGCTGAGCACCGGAGAGGCCAACCCCTACCTGACCACGTTCGACAGCAGCGGCGACACGCTCGTCAGGGGCCCGCAGCGCCGCTTCGCGGACAGCGAGGGCGCGGGCGCCCTCGACCTCGAGGACCTGGCGCTTACCCCGGACGGCAGCCGGCTGGCGGTCGCCGACGCCTCCTACGGCACCCGGCTGCTCGACGCGACCGATCTGTCCGACGCCCCGACGGCCTACCAGCCGCTCCCGGAGGGGGCGAAGGCCTCGGCCGTCGCCTTCAGCGGCGACGGCAGGTACGTCGCGCGGGGTGCCACCGCCACAGGCTCCGTGCCCGACCTGCTGATCCAGAAGGCGGATCCGGAGGAGGGCACCACGGCCTCCGAGTTCGCCTTCGAGGGCGAACTCGACGGCGCCCGGATCGCCCCACGAGGTCTCGGCTGGTCGAAGGACGGCTCCCGGCTCTTCGCCGTGACCACCAACGCCTCGGGCACCTCCTACTGGCTGCACGTGATCCAGCCCCCCGCGGCCCAGTACGACTCCCGCTTCACGGGCTCCCTGTCGACCACCCCGGGCAGGGCCGTCGTCGGTGAACCGCTGGGAATCCGGGGCCGGCTGGAGCTCGACGGGCCCGCCCCGGCCGAGCCGGTGAAGGTTTCGGCCGTGCGCCACGACGCGAACGGCGACCGCAAGCTGGCGGCCGTGGAGGTGGACGCGGACGGCTCGTTCACGGTCCTCGACGTCCCCTCGCTGGTCGGCGAGTCCACGTACACGCTCTCGTTCCTGGGCGATGTGACGCACCGTCCGGCCGAGGACGTCACCCTCGCCGTCGCGGTGGACAGGGCGCCGACGGCGATCGCGCTCACCGCCCCGGCGGAGGGGACGAAGAACCAGAGCCTGGAGATCACCGGCACCCTCACCGGCCAGGGCCGGGCGCTGCCCCCGGGCATCACCCTGTCCGTGCAGCGCACCGACAAGCGGGGCACCGGCACGCTGACCTCGGCGGCGGTCGCGGCCGACGGCACCTTCCGGATCAACGACCTGCCCTCCGCGCGGGGCGAGGTCGTGTACACCGTCGGCTATGCGGGCGATGCCCTGCACAGCGCCTCGACGGCGTCCGTGACGGTACGCGTCCGCGCCGCCTAGCGTTCACGGGCGTGGCACCCGGTCCACGAGTCTTCGCGACCCGTGGACCGGGGCCGTCAGAGGGCGCCGACCAGCTCGGGCGGCGCGGTGGAGTCCGGCGCGGTGGCCTTGGGCATCGCGGCCGTGTGCGCGTCCATGCGCTCGGCCGAGAGGATCGCCACGGCCGTGTCGGCGCGGGACGCGGCGACCACCAGGGCCCGGCCCGCGAGGGCGTGGGCGCGGCGGTGGAGAGCGGCCGCGGGTGCGTCGCTCAGGCCGGCGTGCCGGGTGGGCGGGGTCCCGCGGAGCCGGGCCACCTGCTCGGCGATGCGGTCGCCCGCGATGCCGAGCCCCAGCTCGTCGGTGACCGCGAGAAGGGCGGCCAGATGGCCGGCGAGCTGGATGTCCAGCTCCTCTTCACGGGTGCGGTGCGGGAAATCGGCGTCGTCGGCCGGTGTGTGGACCGATTTGGTGCGGATCGGCTCGTACATGGATGGCCTCCTGGTGTTGCTGTAGGGCCATCCTAGCTTGGATTCAGTCTAAAGTTGTGAGTGGTCCGGATGATGGGCGGACGACTGGAGCCGGAACCCGGTCTCAGGGCTGGCTGTACCCGTCCAGGAAGTTCCCGATCCGGGTCATGGCGTCGGTCAGATCCTTGGTGGACGGCAGGGTGACGATCCGGAAGTGGTCGGGTTCCGGCCAGTTGAAGCCCGTGCCCTGCACCACCATGATCTTCTCGGCCCGCAGCAGGTCGAGCACCATCTGCCGGTCGTCCTTGATCTTGAAGACCTTGGGGTCGAGCCGCGGGAAGAGGTACAGGGCCCCCTTCGGCTTCACGCAGGTCACGCCGGGAATCTGCGTCAGCAGGTCGTACGCCGTGTCCCGCTGCTCCAGGATCCGCCCGCCCGGGAGCACCAGATCGTTGATCGACTGCCGTCCGCCGAGCGCGGTGGCCACGGCGTGCTGGGCCGGCATGTTGGCGCACAGCCGCATGTTGGCCAGGATCGTGAGTCCCTCGATGTACGAGGTGGCGTGCGCCTTCGGACCGCAGACCGCCATCCAGCCGGAGCGGTACCCGGCGATCCGGTAGTTCTTGGAGAGCCCGTTGAAGGTGAGCACCATCAGATCGGGGGCGATGGCGGCGGTCGGGGTGTGGGTCGCGCCGTCGTACAGGATCCGGTCGTAGATCTCGTCGGAGCAGACGACGAGGTTGTGGCGCCGGGCGATCTCGGTCAGCCCGCGCAGCATCTCGTCGTCGTAGACCGCACCCGTCGGATTGTTCGGGTTGATGATCACCATGGCCTTGGTGCGGTCGGTGATCTTCCGCTCGATGTCGGCGAGGTCGGGCATCCAGTCGGCCTGCTCGTCGCACCGGTAGTGCACGGCCGTGCCGCCGGCCAGCGAGACCGAGGCCGTCCACAGCGGGTAGTCGGGAGCGGGGACGAGCACCTCGTCGCCGTCGTCCAGCAGTGCCTGCATGGACATCTGGATCAGCTCGGACACGCCGTTGCCCAGGTAGACGTCCTCGACGTCGAGGTCGATCCCCTTGGTCTGGTAGTGCTGCATCACCGCGCGGCGCGCGGACAGCAGGCCCTTCGCGTCGCCGTAGCCGTGCGCCCCCGCGAGGTTGCGCAGTATGTCCTCGAGGATCTCGGGCGGGCACTCGAAGCCGAACGCGGCAGGGTTGCCGGTGTTCAGCTTGAGGATGCGGTGACCTGCTGCTTCGAGCCTCATGGCCTCTTCGAGCACGGGGCCGCGGATCTCGTAACAGACGCCTGAGAGCTTCGTGGACTGGATGACCTGCATGTCTGCGAGCTTACGACCGTGTTTCGCACGGTGCTCGGAGTAAGGCCCCGGGTTGCTCCCTCAGGGTCCCCGCGGTCGTCCCTCCCGTCTTCCATCGGCATGCCGCCCACGGCCGCCCACCGTGGGATGGGCCGGTCGGGGCGGCGGTGGGGCTTGGAATGCGGGCGTGACGTACGGGGCCGAGTGAGATGCGCCACGCCACCGGACTCACCCGGGCAGGACGGTCCCCCCGGGAAGGCGTACGCCGAAGTCGTCGGCCAGGACGCGCAGTACCTCGGCGGCGTCGCCCAGCTCCCGTTCCGCGACGGTGCCGTCGTCCGCGGTCTCGACGAGGGTGCGGCCGGACAGCGCCCGGTGGAGGCCGGGCAGCGTGCGCTGGGCGTACACCGCCTGCTGGAAGGGCGAGCGCGGGTTGGTGGCGATGTGCCAGTTGATGACTTCGAAGTCCGGAGCCTCGAACGGCTCCAGGGTGAACTCGTACTGCGGCTCCCAGACCCCGCCCTTCTCCGTCTGCAGTTCCCACAGCTCCAGCGGTCCGTCGTGCGGGGCGTGCACGAGCCTGTGGTGGCGCGGCGTGTCGTGCAGTTCGGTGTCCACGATCAGCGGGATGGGTTCGAGCAGTGCCCCGTTCGAGCCGAAGCCGGCATCGGCGAGGAAGACGGTGGGAGCGGTGGGGTCGGCGGGGTCGTTCTCCGTCTCCACCTTCAGCAGCATGTGTGTACGGGGCCTGATGTCGCCGGGTGCGGCACCCAGCACCACGCGCGCGGCCAGCAGCGTCACCCGGAAGCCGAGCTGGGTCAGGGCAGCGGCGAGGAGGGTGTTGTGCTCGTAGCAGTACCCGCCGCGTTCGCTGCGGACGAGCTTCGCCTCCACGTCGGGGAGCGCCAGGGAGGGCGCACTGCCGAGGACGGGTTCCAGATTCTCGAACGGGATGCCCAGCATGTGGGCGCGGTGCACGGACCGCAGCACCTCCCGTGTGGGGCGGCGCTCCCCGGACCAGCCGATGCGGGCGAAATAGGCGTCGAGGTCGAGTGTCATACGCCGACCCTACAAAGCCGTCCCCGGTGTGTTCAGGCCCTCTGCGCGTCGGAACGGGGCGGGATCTTCCGGGGTGTCAGGCGCCGGACGGCGGCTCGATGCGTGCCAGCCAGGCGGTGAGGAGCGTTTCGAGCTGTGCGGCCTCCTCGGGGGACAGGGCGTCCAGCAGCCCGCGTTCGTTGCGCATGTGTGCGCCGAACGCCTGGTCGATGACGCTCCGCCCCGCCGGGGTGAGCGCGACGACGCGCCCCCGGCCGTCGGCCGCCGAACGGCGGCGGGTGACAAGGCCGTCGCGCTCCAGACGGTCGATCCGCTTGGTCATGGCGCCGGTCGTGACCATGGTGTGTGCCGCCAGTTCCCCTGGGGCGCGCTCGAAGGGCTCACCGGCGCGCCGGAGGGCGGCCAGCACATCGAACTCGCCCTCGCTCAGGCCGTGGCGCCGGTAGACGGCGCAGAGCTGCTCGGTGAGCAGCGCGCCCAGCCGGTGCAGCCGCCCGATCACGGCCTGCGGCCGCACGTCGAGGTCGGGGCGTTCCCGGGCCCACTCGGCCTGGATGCGGGCTACGTGGTCGAGCGGCGCTTCGGGGTGCTCCTGCATGAGTTCACTATAGCTTCCATGGAAGGCATAATAGTTTCCATGGAAGCTAATGTGCGGTGGACGGTGGTCACGGCGATCGCTCCCGTGGCCTGGGGCACGACGTACTTCGTCACCCACGCGTACCTGCCGGCCGGGGATCCGCTGTACGGCGCCGCGATCAGGGCGCTGCCCGCGGGGCTGCTGCTCCTCGCCGTACGTAGGGAGCTGCCGCGCGGGTCGTGGTGGTGGCGCAGCGCCGTTCTGGGGTTCCTCAGCACGTGGGTCTTCTTCGCCCTGGTGTACATCGCCGCCCAGGTGCTCCCGACCAGCCTGGCCTCGACGGTCATGGCGACCTCGCCGATGGTCATGATGATGATCGCCTGGGGGCTGGTCGCGGAACGGCCGCACGTGCGGCACCTGGCCGGTGCGGTCGTCGGCGCCGGGGGAGTGGCGCTCATGCTCCTCACCGGTGCGGACCCGGTCGCGCCGCTGGGTGTGGTCGTTTCCGTCGCGGCCATGCTCCTGTCGTCCCTGGGGTACATCCTCGCCAAACGATGGGGCGGCGGGGTGGACGTCCTCGCCTCCACGTCCTGGCAGCTGATCGCCGGGGGGCTCCTCCTGCTGCCGTTCGCGGTCGTCGTCGAGGGGGCGCCGCCGCACCTTGACGCGCCCGCCCTGCTCGGGTTCGGCTACGTCTCCGTGGTGGCGACGGCGCTGGCCTTCGCCGCCTGGTTCGCCGGCCTGCGGCACCTGCCCGCGGCGACGGTGGGCCTCGTCGGCCTGCTCAACCCCGTCACCGGTGTCCTGCTGGGCACGGTGATCGCGGGCGAGGTGCTCACGGTGCGCCAGCTCGGCGGGCTGGTCCTGGTGCTGGCCGGGGTCCTCCTCGGCAGGCCCGTCGTCAGGAAGGTGAGGGCGGCGCGGACGGTGGAATCCGTGCGCTGATCCGCTCGGAGGCTTGAATTCGCCCCTTGTGGGGTCCCTCTCCATACGCAAACATGCGCATGTCAAAAACCGGAAGAACTCCGGTCACAGGCATATATGGAGGGGACCCCCACATGAACAAGCCTCTCATCGGCGCACTTCTTGCTGTCCTGTTCCTCGGCGCGGGCATCGCACCCGCAACCGCGGCCACCGGTCCCGACACCGCCGAAGTCCGGGTGAAGGCGGTCGGCTTCGCCGGGACGGTCGCGCTCAGCAACTGCTCCGGCTCGGTCGTACGGGCGCCTTCCTCGCAGCCGGGCGACCCGGCCCTCGTGATGTCCAACGGGCACTGCCTGGAGAGCGGCTTCCCCGACCCGGGCGAAGTCGTCCTCAACCAGGCCTCGACCCGCAGCTTCACGCTGCTGAACGCGGCGGGCCGCGGTGTCGGCACCCTGCGCGCGAGCAAGGTCGCGTACGGAACGATGACGGACACGGACGTCTCGCTCTACCAGCTCACCACCACGTACGCCCAGATCAAGAGCAGCTACGGCATAGAGGCCCTGGAACTCGACGCCGCGCGACCGGTCCAGGGGTCCGCGATCACGGTGGCCTCGGGCTACTGGAAGCGCACCTACAGCTGCGCCGTCGACGGGTTCGCCTACCGCCTGAAGGAAGGCGCCTGGACCTGGAAGGACTCGATCCGCTACACCTCCGCCTGCAAGACCATCGGCGGTACGTCCGGCTCCCCGGTGATCAACGACGCGACCGGCAAGGTGGTCGCCGTCAACAACACCGGTAACGAGGACGGGCAGCAGTGCACGGACAACAATCCGTGCGAGGTGGACGAGAACGGCACCGTCACCGTCCGCGAGGGCATCAACTACGCCCAGCAGACGTACGGCATCGTGCCGTGCATCGGCAGCGGCAACCGGATCGACCTGAACCGGGCGGGCTGCGCGCTGCCCAAGCCGTAGGGGGAAGCGGTCGTCGAACCGGGGCCGCAGTCCCGGCTTCGGCGGCCCCTCCTTCCGCCGGAGGTTCACCCGAGGGCGTGCAGGATCCTGCCCGGAGATTGGCAGGAGGCTGCCCCACGCGGCCGTCCCGCCCGGGTGTCCCCGCTGCCAGACTGACGGCTGTTCAACCGTGACGCTCCAGCTGTACGGGGACTGGGGTGCCGGGCGGGTGACGGGGAAACAGATGCGTGCGATCTTCGGCGGTACTCGTGGAGTGATTGCGGGAGCGGCCCTCGTGGCCCTCACGCTGACCGGGGCGACCTGGGTGGTGTCCGGGCCCGGTGGGCAGGCGGGCGGCGCGGACAGGGAGGTACGGCAGCTGGCCGTCGATCCTCCTTTGAGCGATCCGTGCCGTGATCCGATCAACGGCTGGCAGGGGAAGCCGCCCGCCATGTGCAAGCGCGGCTGAGTGGCCCGGAACGAAGACCGGAGGCCGTGGCTTCCCCGGCACGTCCGGGGGAGCCGCGGCCATGTCAGATCCAGCCGCGCTCGCGGGCGAGCAGCGCCGCGTGGGCGCGGTTCTCCGCACCCAGAAGCTGCATCAGATCCGAGATGTGACGACGGTAGGTGCGCAGGGCGATGCCCGCCTCGCGCGCGCCGATCTCGTCCTTGCCGACCGTGCACATCAGGTGCAGCACCTTCCTCTGGATCTCGGTGGGACCCGGGCCGCGCAGGCCTTCACCGCGTTGTTCCACCAGGGCCGTGAAGTCGTCCGCCCCTGCCCAGAGCCGCTCGAAGTTGTTGACGACGGTCGTCACGATGCCCTCCTCCTGCGAACACAGGGCCCCCTTGGCCGTGTTGCTGGGGTCGAGCGGCACCAGTGCGGTGTGACGGTCGTAGACGAGCATGAGTTCGTCCAGTTCGTCCAGGACCCTGATCCGCGCACCTGCGGCGGTGAGTTCCTGGAGATAGGCGCGGGTGGGTCCGTCCTCCAGCGCGGTCCGGCGGATCAGGCTGCGGCAGCTGACGCCGCGACGCAGGCAGCGCATGTCCAAGGGCCGGGAACTCTCGATGTTCTCGGGGGTGAGCGCGTCGTAGGGTTCGGCGGCGAGCACTTCGTCACGGGCGAAGAACGCCAGCTCGTCGAGGCGTGTGCGGATCGCCTCCAGGCCGGTGATCCGTTCGACGGTTCTCCGGTCCTTGCCCAGCTCCGGTTCCGGGATCTCACGGCCCAGCGAGTCCACGAGGGGGCGCAGATGGGTGAGCGAACGGATGTCGTCGTAGAGCTCCTCGAGCCGTTGTTCGGCGAGGCGTGCCACCACGAGTTCGGGCTCGCAGGCCCGGGCCAGGCCGTCGACCTCCTGGATGATCTTCAGTTCCCGCAGTCTCTGTACGGACCGGCGGGTCGGCTCGGCCTCGTGGCGGAGCAGGACATGGATGTCCTCCACCTCGATGTCCGGGTTGCGGAGCAGGTGCCGGTAGACGTCTTCCTCGATGTTCGACAGCCCGAGTACGAGCATTTCGTGCTCAGCCAAAGGGGACACTCCGTGGTGAACCGGTCGGCTCGGCGCGACCGAGTGACCTGCAGGTTTTCGACGGAGTGTAGGAGTGGCGCGACCGCCCGGTAAAGCTTCCGACGGGAGCGGTGGGAGTACGGGGACCGGATGCGAACAGAACGAGGACATAAGCGAGTTGATGCCCTGTAGCGCACCTCGGCCCGCCGGGGAACGGGCCGGCGGGCCGAGTTGGGTCAGGGGCGCGTGAGGGGTGGTTCGTTCACGCGCGCGGGGGCGGTCAGACCGCCCACTTGCTGCAGCTGGAGGCAGCGGACCAGGCGTGGCTGCTGATGCTGTTGTTCGCCGAAAGCAAGGTGGTGTAGGAGTCGTCGGAGAGGTTGGAGGCCCAGCCTTCGCTCCGGCTGAGGCAGATGTGCCCGCCGCCGCGGTTGGCCCAGTTGTAGAACGCGACCTCGGAGTTGTTGCCGTTGTTCAGGATCGACGACGCCTTGTTCGTGTCGCTGCCCTGGAAGCTCAGTGCGGAGTCCCCCCAGTCCGAGTCGTCGCCGGACGCGTGGCCGAGGTGTCCGTTGCAGTTGGTGCTGTCGTACGCGTACATGTAGCCGGAGAGGGCGCCGGCCATGGCGTCGGAGCAGTTCGCCGCCTGGGCGGAGGTGGCGGGGACGAGGGCGCCGAGGGAGGCCACGGCGACGGTCGTCAGGACAGCGAAAGTCTTGCGCATGAGGTAGTGCTCCTTCATGTGTAGGTCTTTGGATCCATCCGCGGCTGCTGTGCCGCGGAAACCTGATGGGTGCCCTGCATTCCAGTGACGGGAACTCACTGGTTTTTGAGATCCCGGGCCCGGGAGAGTGCGGTCAGTCTCATACGCTGGTAGGCGGCATTCTCCTTGCCGTATTTCTTCAGCGTGGTGGACAGATATTCACGTTCGAGGTCGCGAGAGATCTTCCCGAGTGACGTCTTCGCGGCACACGTGGCCTCGGTCACAGCCAACTCGACCTCGAACTCCCGGGCATCTCGGGAATTCATTTCCGCGGTGAGCGCGAGCCGCTTCTCGCGGAGTTTGTCCGGGGAGGAGAAGGGCCGTCCGGCCTCTCCCATGCAGTGGGACCAGGCACTGACCGCCCTTTTCAGACGTTCGTCCGCCAGAATGTCCGGCACATAGAGCAGTGTCAGGCTCGTGACGGTCTTCTTCGCCTTGAACCAGGCTTCGAGGTCTCCGTAGAGCCGGGTCCGTGCCCCGGCCCAGCACCCCTGCCGGGGGGTCTCGATGGTGCCGCCGGCGGGCAGGTCCACACGCAGTACGTCGTCGTAGTCGCCGTTGAGAGCCGTGTTGTAGCGGATGCGGTCCTTCCGCGGGAGTGCGTTGGGGAACCGGACGTTGGGATGCTCCCGGCGGTCCTTCTCGGCCGCCTCGTCGAAGGCCCGGCCGTAGCCGTACTTCTTCGCCCACGCGACGTCGTCGTTCACGTAGCGGCCCGCTCTGCGGGCGTCGACGCTCGCCACCGGTCCCGTCCAGTACTTGAATCCCTTGTTCTCCATGCACTCCTTGACAAGCGCGTACTCGGCGTACTCGATTTCCATCTCCTCGGGGACGGTCAGATCCCGGAGCGCGCTGTCCGAAATCGCGACCGTGTCACCCCTCGGCTGCTCGGCCGAGTTCGTCGTTCCGTCTGTCCCGGCCCCGCAGCCGGCCGTGATGCAAGCGGCCGCCGCGACGGCAACGGAGATGGAGAACTTCCGCCTCATGTGATGCGCGCTCCCTACGGCTGATGCGGCGCCACTGCCGCGTTCAATTGCCCTGGAAGTATCTCGGCCGCGAGTATGCGGAAACAGAGTTTTTGGTTCTGCTTAAAAAGCGCAGGGAAACCGGGGGAACGGGAATGCTCCGCATACATTTCACCGCCGCGGATCTGGCCAGGGTCCGGGTGGCGCCGTCCCCCGACCCGCTGTGGGAGGTCTGTCTGAGCCTCCACCGGCTGCGGGCCGGTCAGGGACGCCGGCCCTACGCCCCCTGGTACCGCGCCGCCCGGGCCCGGCTGCACGAGAGCGGCCTCGCGAGCTCCGTACGGAGTCTGCTGCTGCCCCTGGTTCCGCAGGCCGGCTACTTCCCCGACTTCCTCACCCCCGCCGAGTCCGCCGACGGCCTCGATGCCGGGCTGAAGGGGATCCTGGCGACGGCGCCGGACCGGATCCTGGACGAGGTGGGACGGCTCTCCCGCAACGGCGGCGGCCCCTCGTGGGGCGCCCGGCTCGCCGAGCAGGATGCCCGGGTCCAGCTGACCCGGACGATCCGCGCGTACCACGACGCGGTCATCGCCCCGTACGGCGACGAGATCCAGGCCCGGTTCGAAGCCGAACGGTCCGCCCGTGCCCGGACGTTGCTCGATGCCGGGATCGACGGGCTGCTGCGGACTCCGGGCGGAGGCGCGGAGTGGAAGCCGCCCGTGTTGCACGTCGGCTATCCGGTGGACCGCGATCTGTACCTGGAGGGCCGGGGGCTCCGGCTGATCCCCTCGTACTTCTGCTGGGGGAGCCCGGTGGCTCTCGCCGACCCGGAGCTGGAGCCCGTCCTGGTGTACCCGCTGGGGCACGGATCGCCTCGGCAGCCGCTCCCCGGGGACCAGGGCCCGGGCGAACCGCTCGCGGCCCTCCTGGGGCGCACACGCGCAGCCGTCCTGCGCGCCGCCGCCTCCAGGACGGGTGCCACAACGGGCGAACTCGCGCGTGTGACAGGGGCTTCCGCCTCCTCCGCCAGCCAGCACGCCACCGCCCTGCGTAACGCGGGTCTGCTGGTCAGCCACCGTCATGCCGCCTTGGTCCTGCACACGTTGACCCCGCTGGGTGTCTCGCTGCTGGCGGCGGATCAGCCTCCGGACCGCATCCCGGGCCGGCTCCGGGCGGCGGCGGGATAAGACGCCGGGAGAGGGCGGGCCCCGTCAGGCCACACTGTCCGCCTCCGAGGCGACGTACTCCCCGAAGCGCGCCCACCCCTCCGCGCAGGCCCGTGCGACCAGGCGCAGCGACTCCCGTGAGTGCCCCGCCGTCGATCCGGCGATCGTCTCGGCCTGCTCGGTGAACGCCAGCGTCGCGGACGCGAGCCGCAGCAGCGCCCGCCCCTGGCTGCTGTACTTCAGCGACGGGTCCCGCACCAGGCGGGCCAGCTGGTCCCTGGCCGTCTCCGGGCAGGCGGGCCCGGGGAGAGCCGGAGGCGCCGGGGCCGCCACCCGGGTCGGCTCGGGGGCCGCCGTGCCGTCCTCCTCGGCCAGGCGCCGTCGCACGTCCAGTGCCGTCCCCACCGAGATGCCGGCCTGCCGGGCGACTGTCCGCAGACTCTCACGCGGGTGCCGCCGCATGATCTCCGCCGCGATCCGGCGCCCGGCCTCCGCCGAGAGGGGACGGCGTCGCCCGTCACGGCCGGTCCTCATCTCGGACCGCACGTCCGACCGCTGTCGGTCACCGGTTGGACGACGGCGCAGCCCGGCCACCGTGCGCGGAGCGACCCCGCACACCGACGCGATCCACCGGTCCGACCAATCAGGGTGCGAGGCCAGGATGCGTGCGGCTGCCGTCGCACGCTCGTGCCCGGCCAGGGGCAGCCCCTGACCGGTGTTGAGGCGCACGGCGGCCACGAAGGCGTCCGCGTCGGAGCCCTCGAACCAGCGCACCGGGAGCAGCTCCACCCCGTTCAGCCGGGCGGCCGCGAGGCGGTGCCTGCCGTCCACGATCCGCATCGTCGACCGCTGGACCAGCAGGGGCGGGAGGTCGTGGAGGTTCTCGGCGAGCAACTGGACATGTGCGAGGTCCAGCCCCCGCAGCCGTGGCGAGTCCCCTACGCCGAGGGCCGTGACCGCAACCATGACGGCCCCGTCGGTCTGTGCCATCGTGGGCTCCTTCGAACCGTGCGCTGGTGCGTGAGTCCGACGGCACAACGATTCCACCCCGCGAGACGCACGGACCGCTGCCGGTCTGGCATCTTCCGGTCCGGCCCTGGCAGGATCCGGCCTCCCTCAGCCCCGCGCCCGCCCCGTCCCCCGTACCGCGCGGCCGGCCAGGGTGGTGGTCCGTCTGCCGTCCTCGATGACGAAGCGGCCGTCGATCAGGACGTGCGGGATGCCCACCGGCAGGGTGCGGGGATCCTCGAAGGTCGAGCCCGCGGCCACCGTGGCCGGGTCGAAGAGGACCAGGTCGGCGCGGTAGCCCTCGCGGACGAGGCCGCGGTCCGGCAGGCGCAGGCGGGCGGCGGGGCGGGAGGTGAGGTGGGCGACGCACTCCTCCAGGGTCAGGATGCCCAACTCCCTCACGTACCGGCCGAGGTACTGCGGGAAGGTGCCGTAGGCGCGCGGGTGGGGCTTGTCGCCCTGGAGGATGCCGTCGCTGCCTCCGGTGTGCACCCGGTGGCGCATGATCTGCCGGACGTTCTCCTCGTGGCCCACGTGCTGGAGGATCGTCGTGCCCAGCCGGTCCTCGGTGAGCAGCCGGCGGGCGGTCACCCAGGGGGCCTCGCCGCGCAGCCGGGCGGACTCGGCCACCGTACGGCCGACGTATCCGGACAGGTCCGGTGCGCCGACGCCCGAGATCTCGATCGTGTCCCACTCGATCGGGACGCCGTGGCAGCCGTCCGAGCCGACGACCTCCAGGTGATGACGTATCCGCTCCGCCGTCGCGTCGTCCGCGAGCCGGGTCAGGACCGACTCGGGACCGCCCTCGCCCGCCCAGCTCGGCAGCATCGCGACGAGTGTCGTGCAGCCCGGGGTGTACGGGTAGGTGTCCAGCGAGATGTCCGCGCCCGACGCGAGGGCGTCGTCCAGGAGTGAGAGGAGGTCCGGTGCCTTCCCCTTGTTCACGCCGAAGTTCATGGTGGCGTGGGCGAGATGGAGAGCGCAGCCGGCGTTACGGGTGAGCTGCACCATCTCCTCGTACGCGGCGAGCGCCCCGGCTCCGTACGAGCGGTGGTGCGGGCAGTAGTAGCCGTCGTGCTCGGCCACCACCCGGCACAGCTCGGTGAGTTCGGCGTCGTTCGCGTACATCCCCGGGGTGTACGTCAGCCCCGAGGACATGCCGACCGCGCCCTCGGCCATGCCCTGCGCGACGAGTTCCTTCATCCGCGTCAGTTCGGCGCCGGTGGCCGGCCGGTCCTCCCAGCCGACCGCGAGCATCCGTACGGTGCCCTGCGGGATCAGGTAGGCGGCGTTGACGGCGATGCCTTGGCCGTCGAAGTTGCGGTCGAGGCGGTCCAGGTACTCGCCGACGGTGCGCCAGTCGAAGTCGATGTCCGCGCCGTCGCCGTTCCAGCCGGCGATGGCGCGGCGCACCTCGGCGAGCGTGCGGTCGTCGGCGGGGGCGTAGGACAGCCCGTCCTGGCCGAGGACTTCGAGGGTGACGCCCTGGGCGGCCTTCGCGCTGTGGTCGGGGTCGCGCAGCAGGGCCAGGTCGCTGTGGGCGTGCATGTCGACGAAGCCGGGGGAGAGCGCGAGGCCGTCGGCGTCCAGGGTGCGGGCGGCAGTGGGGCGCGGGCCGTCGCCCTCGCCCCGGATCTCGACGATCCGGCCGTCGTCGACGGCTACGTCGGCCCGCTGGGCGGGGGCACCGGAGCCGTCGATGACAGTCGCGTCGCGGATGACCAGGTCCATGGTGTGGCTCGCCTTTCAGGGGGCCGGTCACGGGAAGGGGCGGGGGACGAACCCCGTGGAGGTCAGAAGAACGTGCGGATGTAGTCCGTGACCGTGCCGTCCGCCTGCACCAGCGGAATCAGCTGCCACTTGTCGAAGCTCGTGCACGGGTGGGACAGCCCCATGCCGACCCAGTCGCCCACCTCCAGCTCGGCACCCTCGTCCGTACCCACCCAGGTGTGCTGGTCGGACAGACCGGTGACCGTGATGCCGGTGGCGGCCCGCACCGAGCCGTCGCGCCCGGACCGTACGACCTGCGCCTGCGGGAGGTCGAGGTCGTACGCCGCGTCCCGCTTGCCCGCGTTGAGGAACGCCTGCTCGCCGGTGGGGCGCGAGACGACCTGTGCCCAGAGCCGGAAGGCGGGCTGCAGGGCGCCCTCCTCCGGGACCCGGTTGAACGGGGTGATGCGCAGGTAGTGGCCGTCGTCGTGCGAGACGTACGCCCCGGAGCGCAACAGCTTGCAGACGGGACGGGAGAGTTCGGGAATCCCCGAGAAGACGTCGGCGACCGCGTCGAACCAGGCGCTGCCGCCCGCGCTGATCAGGATCTCGTCGGCCGGGTCGAGCTTCGCGAAGCGGCCCTCCGCGTCGAAGCCGGCGGCCAGCGCGACGAGACGGCGCAGCCACTCCCGTACGCGCTCGGGGGAGGCGTCCGGGACCTCGCCCTCGTACCCGGCGACGCCCACCAGGCGCAGCGTCGAGGTGGCGGCCACCGCGTCGGCGACGGCCGCGCAGTCGGCGTCCGTACGGGCGCCGGTGCGCGCGCCCTGTCCCGCGCCCAGCTCCACGACGACGTCGACGGGGCGGACGGCGCCCGCGGAGCGCAGGGCCTCGTCCATCAGCTCGACACCGCGCACGGAGTCGACGTAACAGGCGAACGTGAAGTCCGGGTCGCCGTCCAGCTCGGCGGCCAGCCAGCGCAGCGCCACCGCGTCGACGACCTCGTTGGCCAGGAAGATCCGCCGGATGCCGTGCGCACGGTAGACGCGCGCCTGATGGGGGACCGCGGCCGTGATGCCCCAGGCGCCGTACTCCAGCTGACGGGCGAAGAGCTGAGGGGACATCGACGTCTTGCCGTGCGGCGCGAAGGCGAGGCCGTGCCGCTCGGCGTACGTCTCGAGCAGCGCGAGGTTCGCCTCGACCGACTCCGCGGACAGAGCCAGCACCGGGGTGGTGAACCCGCCGGTGAAGAGGTTCCGGCGTTCGGCGGCCAGGGCGCCGACGCTCAGTCCCTCCGCGTCGGGCGGCAGCGCCTTGAAGCGGTGGTCGACCCGCTCGTCGTTGAGTGCCGTGACGGACTGCTCGGCGGCCAAGGGAGCCTCCTCGAAAGTGATCGTTGCATCATGTGCAACACCCATTGCGCATATCGCTTGACGCTGTCTAACATCCGAGCCGATGCCGGGTCAATGGTGAGCACCGGCGCCGACAGCCGACCACGAGGAGCCCAGAGTGTCCGGATCCGCAGCCGGGACAAGCACCGCAGACGCGGACGTCGTCTGTCTCGGTGAGTCCATGGTGACGTTCCTGCCCTCGCAGCCGGGCCGCCTCGCCGACGTACCCACCTTCGGCCGCGGCATCGGCGGCGCCGAGTCCAACGTCGCCTGCGCGCTCGCCGCGGCCGGCCACCGGACCAGGTGGGTCAGCCGGGTCGGCGCCGACGGCTTCGGCGACCACCTCGTCGCCGCCGTCGCCGGATACGGCGTGGACACCTCCGCCGTACGACGCGACCCGGACCGCCCCACCGGCATCTACTTCCGCACGGCGACCGACCGGGCCACCGACACCCACGAGGTCGCCTACTACCGGGCGGGATCCGCCGCCTCCGCGATGTCCCCGCACAACGTGCCGTACGAGGACCTCCTGACCGGCCGCATCCTGCACCTGTCCGGCATCACGGCCGCACTCTCCGCGGACTGCCTGGCACTGCTCCACGACCTGACCGCCCCACGGGAGCGCCGCCCGCTGGTCTCCTTCGACGTCAACCACCGCCCCGGCCTGTGGCGGAACGGTGCCGCGGGACCGGACGTACTGCTCGACCTCGCCCGCCGCTGCGACCTCGTCTTCGTCGGCGAGGACGAGGCCGACGAGGCGTGGGGGGTACGCGGGACAGCCGCGATCCGCGAGGCGCTGCCCGAGCCCGCCGTCCTGGTCGTCAAGCGGGGCAGCGAGGGCGCGACGGTGTTCTCGCGCGGCGCCGGAGGCACCGACACCGCCACCACCGTCCCCGCCCTCCACGTCGACGTCGTCGCCCCCGTCGGCGCCGGTGACGCCTTCGCCGCCGGATTCCTCTCCGCCACCCTGCGCGGACTGCCCGTACGGCACCGGATCCGGCACGGCCACCTCATGGCCGCAGCCGTCCTCACCGTCCCCGGCGACCTCACCGGGCCCCCGGCCCGCGCGCACGCGGACCGTCTCGCGGACCTCGACGACGAGGCCTGGGGGAGACTTCGTCTCGGCCCCGGGTGGACGGGGGACGATCCGGAGGTACGTACGCCGTGAACGAGCGCAGCGAGAGAACAGCCAAGAGGGGCGTCCCGGGCGAAGTCCGGGCCCAGGACGGCGAGGCACGGGTATGAGTCAGACCGTCGACCGCGCGCTGAGCATCCTGCCGCTGCTCGCCCAGGGCCCCGCCGACCTCGGCCAGGTCGCCGAGCGGCTCGGCGTCCACAAGTCCACGGCGCTGCGCCTGCTGCGTACGCTCCACGAGCACGGACTCGTCTACCGCCAGCAGGACCAGCGCTACCGCCTCGGCGCCCGGCTCTTCGCCCTCGCGCAGGAAGCCGTCGAGAACCTCGACGTGCGTGAGATCGCGCACACCCACCTCGTCGAGCTCAACGAACAGTGCGGGCACACGGTCCACCTCGCCGTGTACGAGGAGAACGAGGTCCTCTACATCGACAAGGTCGAGAGCCGCTACCCGGTACGGATGTACTCGCGGATCGGCAAGCCCGTCGCGATCACCGTCGCCGCCGTCGCCAAGCTGCTCCTGGCCGACCTGACCGAGCCGGAGCGGCGCGCGATCGCCGAACGGCTCGACTACCCCATGTACACGTCCCGTTCGATCCCGAACGCCGGCGCGTTCCTCAAGGAACTCGCCGTTGTGCGCGAACAGGGCTGGGCCACCGACCTCGGCGGCCACGAGGAGTCCATCAACTGCATCGGCGCCCCCATCCGGGGTGCGGACGGGCGGGTCGTCGCCGCCATGTCGGTGTCCGCACCGAATGTGGTCGTCACGGCAGAGGAACTCCTCACCCTGCTCCCCCTGGTGCGCCGCACCGCCGACACCATCAGCCGGGAGTACTCCGGCGCCACCCCCACCAAGAAAGCCTGAACCGTCATGACCGAGAAGACCGCGCTCACCCCCAGCACCCACACCACCCCGCCCGCGAAGTTCTCGCACGGCGTGAAGAAGGGCAACATCCTCCAGGTCGCCGGACAGGTCGGCTTCCTGCCCGCCGTCGAGGGTCAGGCACCCACCCCCGCCGGCCCGACGCTGCGCGAGCAGACCCTGCAGACCTTCGCCAACGTCAAGGCGATCCTGGAGGAGGGCGGCGCGAGCTGGGACGACGTGATGATGATGCGCGTCTACCTCACGGACGTGGACCACTTCGCCGAGATGAACGCGATCTACAACGCGTACTTCGAGGAGCAGGGGCTCAAGGCCCCCGCCTCCGCCCGCACGACGGTCTACGTCGGCCTCCCCGCGGGACTCCTCATCGAGATCGACGCCCTCGCCGTACTCGGCTGACCCGCTTCCCCCCCACCGCCCCACCCCGCATCACGGCCCGGCGCCCCGTCCCCTTTCGCACGGGAGCGCCGTGCCGCGCTCCCCCCTGCCCCGAAGGACCCCCCTGTTACCCCCCGGAGTTGACCGAACATGCTGCTCGCTGCCCCACCGGCGCCGGCCGAGATACCCCCGCACACCGGTGGACTGCTGCTCCTGATCGGCGGCACGCCCGGTCTGCTGACCGTCGCCGCCCTCGGAATCGCGCTCCTGCTCCTCCTGATCATCAAGGTCAGGCTGCAGCCGTTCGTCGCGCTGCTCGCCGTCTCCATAGCCGTCGGCCTGGGTGCCGGTCTCTCCGTCACCGAACTCTTCGGCACGGTCCAGAAGTCCGCAGCCGTCTCCGTCATCGAAGCCGGCATGGGCGGCATCCTCGGCCATGTCGCGATCATCATCGGCCTCGGCACCATGCTCGGCGCGATCCTGGAGGTCTCCGGCGGCGCCGAGGTGCTGAGCACCCGCCTGCTCAACCTCTTCGGCGAGAAGCGCGCCCCCCTCGCCATGGGCCTCACCGGTCTCATCTTCGGTATCCCGGTCTTCTTCGACGTCGGCATCTTCGTCCTGGCGCCGATCGTGTACGCCGCGGCGAAGCGCTCGGGCAAGTCGATCCTGCTGTACGCGATGCCGCTGCTGGCCGGCCTCTCCATGACCCACGCGTTCCTGCCGCCGCACCCCGGACCGGTGGCCGCGGCCGGACTCTTCGACGTCTCCCTCGGCTGGGTCATCCTCATGGGCGCCGTCGTCGGCATCCCGTCCGTCCTCGCCGCCTGGGTCTACGCCGCCTGGATCGGCAAGCGCATTTTCGTCGAGGTCCCGCAGGACATGGTGGAGGCCGCCGAGGAGGCCAAGGCCGCCGTCGCCGCCGAGCAGCGCGCCAGTGGGGTCACCCCCCGGGAGGAGCCCGTCGCGCTCGGCACCGTACTCGCGATCATCTGCGCCCCTCTGGTGCTGATCCTCGCCGCGACGTTCTCCTCCATCGCGCTGGACCCCTCCACCCTGCGCTCCGTCATCGAGTTCTTCGGCAGCCCGTTCGTCGCGCTGACCATCGCGCTGTTCCTCGCGTACTACCTGCTGGGCATCCGGCGCGGCTGGTCCCGCAAGTCCCTCGAATCGGTCTCCACGTCCTCGCTGAAGCCGGTCGGCAACATCCTGCTGGTCGTCGGCGCGGGCGGGATCTTCGGCGCCGTGCTCAAGGCGAGCGGTATCGCGGACGCGCTCGCCGACACCTTCAACGACGTCGGCCTCCCGGTCATCCTGCTCGCCTGGCTGATCTCCGTGGTGCTGCGGGTCGCCCAGGGCTCGGCCACGGTCGCGATCGTCACCACGGCGGGCATCGTCGTCCCGCTGGTCGAGGGCCAGGACATGTCGCAGGCGCACCTCGCGCTGATCATCATGGCGATCTCCGCGGGCTCCATCTTCGCCTCGCACGTCAACGACGGCGGGTTCTGGATGGTCTCGAAGTACTTCGGCATTTCGGAGCGCGACACCCTGAAGTCATGGACGGTCCTGGAGACGGTCCTGTCGGTCGCCGGCTTCGTGGTCGCCGCCGCATTGAGCCTCGTGATCTAGGACGTTTCGTCCGGACCACCGCGCAGACCGGAACATGTCGGCCAGGGCCCTGTTCGTCCTGGCCGGCGGTGACCCGGGGACAGCCGAGGGCATCCCCCCGACCACATCGTCGGCCTGCCCTGCGCATTCGCCGGACCGGTCGTGCCGAGCGGCCTGCCCGGCCCCAAGGGCGACACGAGACACACCTGTGACCTGCGGGAAGATCCACGACCGGGGTTACCGCGGGTTCCGTCGCCACGCGCACAGGATCGTCACCGAACCGACATACCAAGCGGTCGGAAACCCCTTACGCAATGGATATACCCATGAGTAACGTACGCGGACCACCAGCGCCACCCGCCCGTTCCCTGGGGCGCAAGGAGCAAGATCGATGTCGTACCACCAGCCTTTCCCCGGCCCACCACCCGTACCCCAGCACCGGAATGCCGGGCGGCACCGCCAAGAGGCGGCGTCGCAGTCATGGCAGGGTGAATCGCCGTCCTGGGACACCGATCCACAGGCAGCCTGGGACTCGTCCCCGCGAGCGTGGGACTCCTCGCCGCAGGGCTGGGACTCGGCGCAGCAGCCCTGGGACGCGTCCCCGCAGTCGCAGCCGCAGCCGTCCGCCGCCACCGAGGATCGCGATGATCTGGACCGGCTCGGATCGGCCTACCGCCGGCTCCGCCGCGTCGCCACCTTCACCGCGCTCGGCTACTTCGTCATCTTCCTTTTCCTGTCCGGCTACGCCCCCTCGTTGATGACCAGCAACATCACCGGTGATCTCACCACCGGTCTGGTCCTGGGGCTCCTCCAGCTGCCCGTGGCGCTGGCTGCGATCGCGCTGTACGAACGGAGCGCGCGCAACCACGTCGACCCGCTCGCCGCGGCGATCCGCGAACGCGCCGAGCAGGCGGCCGCGGCGGCCGCGCCCCGGCCCGAACACCAGAGCCGCTCCGGACGCCCCGTGTGGCAGCAGCCCACCGGAGGTGCGCGCGCATGACCAGCTTCAGCTCCGAGGCCCAGACCATGTCGCTGATGGCGCTCATCGCGGTCATCACCGTCACGCTGCTGCTGTGCGTGATAACCGGCCCCGATCGTGACGACCTGGGCGATTTCTACACCGGCTACCGCTCGCTCTCCCCCGTGCAGAGCGGCCTCGCGATCGCCGGCGACTACATCTCCGCCGGCACCGTGCTCGGCACCATCGGCATCATCGCGCTCGTCGGCTACGACGGCGTCACGCTCGTCCTGAGCACCGTGCTCTCGCTGGTCCTGATGATGTTCCTGCTCGCCGAACCGCTGCGTAACGCCGGTCGGTTCACGATCGGCGACGTCTTCACCCGGCGGCTCCCCGGCCCCGCCGTGCGGATCACCACGGCCGCGGTCACCCTGACCGCACTGCTGCCGCTGGTGATCTTCCAGCTCGCGGGCGCCGGCGATCTCCTCTCCGTCGTCCTCGGCTTCGACGCCGACGGATTCAAGACCGGGGCGATCGTGTTCCTGGGCCTGCTGATGATCGCGTACGCGGCGATCGGCGGCATGAAGGGCACCGCCTTCATCCAGATCGTCAAGACCGTCGTCCTGCTCGGCGCGTCCCTCGCGATCGCCACGCTCATCCTCAACCGCTTCGACTTCAGCCTGCCCTCCCTGCTGGAGGCCGCCAAGCGCGGCAGCGGGGCGGGAGACGCCTATCTCGCCTCCGGTCTGCAGTTCGGCGGCAACGAACTCGACATGATCAGCACCCAGTTGACGGTCGTGCTCGGCGCCGCGGTGCTGCCGCAGATCACCATGCGCATGTTCACCGCACGCAGCGCGGCAGCCGTGCGGCGCTCGATGTCCTGGGCCGTGTCGACCGTCGTCGTGACCTGTCTGCTGATCAGCGTCATCGGCTTCGGCGCGGCGGCGATCGTCGGCCACCAGGGGATCGTCGCCGGCGACCCGCAGGGCAAGACAGCGTTCCTCATGGTCAGCCAGGCCGTCATGGGCACGGAACAGACGACCTTCGAGACACTGCTGTTCACGGCCGTGGCGACAGCCATCTTCCTCACCCTGCTGGCCTCGGTCGCCGGGATCACCCTCGCCTGCGCCAACACCCTGGCGCACGACCTCATCACGCACGGGCTGCGCCGCAAGACGCAACTGAAGGACTCCGCGGAGATGGCCATCGCCCGGACCGCCGCGGCGGTCGTCGGGCTCGTGGCGATCGCGATCGCCGCCGGGGCACGGCATCTGAACCTTCAGGCACTGCTCACCCTGTCGTTCTGCATCGGCGCGTCCGCGGTCGCACCGGCCCTCATCTACAGCCTCTTCTGGCGCCGCTACTCCCGTACGGGACTGCTCTGCACCCTCATCGTGGGCAGCGCCTCCGCGTTCATCCTCATGACCGGCAGCAACCTGGTGTCCGGATCGCCCCAGGCGATCTTCCCGGACCAGGACTTCAACTGGTTCCCGTTCACCACCTCGGGCATCCTCTCGGCCCCGCTGGGCTTCCTCGCGGGCTGGCTCGGCACGGTGCTCTACGAGAGCGATCCGGCCGACCAGCGCATGCGGTACGAAGCGGTGGAGGAGACGATCCTGGCCGGCACACCCGCGGTGAACAGCGCCTCCGCGTCCTGACGCGCACGCCCCGACGCGTACGCCCCGGCGAACGGGCGCCCGGCCCGAAGTTCCAGGCCGGGCGCCCTTTCGGCTGTCCCGAGGCGCCCAGGGCCGCACCGGGACCCCGGTGCGGAAGGTGCGGAAGGTGCCACGCGCCCCCTTGTGCGATCTGCCTCTTTGCGATTCGTTGATCGGCATGGTGGACACAAGCGGAACCACAGAGTCAGGATCAGGGACGGGACCGGGACCCGTCGCAGGATCAGGAACCGGGGAACCCGACTCCCGTCCCCGTAAATCCAGTTGGAAGTACATCGGGCCCGGCATCGTCGTCGCGGCCACCGGCGTCGGCGCCGGGGACCTCGTCGCGACGCTCATCGCGGGGAGCAAGTTCGGCTACACCCTCATGTGGGCGGCCGTCATCGGCTGCCTCGTCAAGATCTCGCTGGCCGAAGCGGTGGGCCGGTGGCACCTCGCCACCGGCCGCACCCTCTTCGAGGGCTGGCGCAGCATCGGCGGGTGGACCACGGTCTACTTCGCGATCTACGTGGTCATCTGGGGCTTCGTGTACGGCGCGACGGCCATGTCCTCCAGCGCCCTGCCCATCGTGGCGATGTTCCCCGACGGGCCGGGGCTGAAGACCTGGGCGATCATCACCGGGCTGATCGGCCTGGTCTTCGTCTGGTTCAACCAGTACGCCGTCTTCGAGAAGGTCATGACGGTCCTGATCGGCGTCATGTTCGTCGTCGTGGTCTACGTCGCGATCCGGGTGGTGCCGGATGTGGGCGCCTCCTTCGCGGGACTCCTGCCCGTGCTCCCGGACGGCTCGCTGATCTACACGCTCGGACTGATCGGCGGGGTCGGCGGCACCATCACCATGGCGGCGTACGGCTACTGGGTGAACGCCAAGGGCTGGAGCAACTCCTCCTGGATGAAGGTGATGCGGCTCGACAACCGGGCCGCCTACATCACCACCGGCATCTTCGTCGTCGCCATGCTGATCGTCGGCGTCGAACTGCTGCACTCCTCGCAGATCGCCCTCACGAAGGGCGACCGGGGGCTGATCGACCTCGGCCAGATCCTTCAGGACCGCTTCGGGGCGACCACCGCGAAGCTGTTCCTCGTCGGCTTCTTCGCCACCTCGTTCTCCTCGCTCATCGGCGTCTGGCACGGCGTGAGCCTGATGTTCGCCGACTTCGTCGAGAGGGCGCGGGCCGGCCGCCGCAGCGAGGACCCGGAGAGGGCGGGCAGCGAGACGATCGGCCGCCAGGAGCGGTCCGTACCCTTCCGCGCGTACCTGCTCTGGCTGACCTTCCCGCCGATGTCCCTGCTCTGGCTGGACGAGCCGTTCGGCCTGGTCATCGGCTACGGAGTGCTCGGGGCCTTCTTCATGCCGTTCCTGGCCCTGACCCTGCTGATGCTGCTCAACTCCTCGCGTACGCCCAGGGAATGGCGCAACGGCTGGCTCAGCAACGGAATGCTGGGCGCGGCAGGCCTGCTGTTCGTCGTGCTGTGCGTCCAGCAGGTGCGCGACCTGCCCTGGTGACAGCGCCGTAGGTGTCCGCGGGAACGCAGCAGCGCCGCCGGGGGAGCGGCGGCGCTGCTGGCTCGAAGGTCCGGTCCGGCTACGGGAGCCCGTGGACGTGCGGGCCGACCGCGTTCGACCAGGCGTTGCCCGCCGTGGCGTCCCAGTTCGTGGACCAGGTCATCGCACCGCGCAGGTCCGGGTAGGTCCGGGACGGCTTGAAGGAACCGCAGCTCGTTCCCTTGGCGAGGCAGTCCAGGGCCGCGTTCACGATGGACGGGGCGACGTAGCCGCTGCCCGCACCGCGGGTGGACGCCGGGACGCCGAGGCCGACCTGCGACGGGGCGAGGCCGCCCTCCAGCTGGATGCAGGCGAGCGCGGTGAGGAAGTCCACCGAGCCCTGCGAGTACACCTTGCCGTCGCAGCCCAGCATCGAACCGCTGTTGTAGTACTGCATGTTGACGACGGTCAGGATGTCCTTGATGTTGAGCGCCGTCTTGAAGTACTCACCGGACGTCGACTGCATGTCGATGGTCTGCGGCGCCATCGTGATGACGAGACCGGAGCCCGCCTTCGACGACAGGGAGCGCAGTGCCTTCGTCATGTAGGTCGAGTTGAGGCCGTTCTCGAGGTCGATGTCGACCCCGTTGAAGCCGTACTCCTGGATGAGCGCGTACACCGAGTCGGCGAACGCGGTGGCGGAGGCGTCGCTGTTGACCGCGACCGTCCCCTTCTCACCGCCGATGGAGATGATGACGTTCTTCCCCGCGCTCTGCTTGGCCTTGATGTCGGCCTTGAACTGGGCCACGGTGTAGCCGTTCAGGCCCGCCGAGTCCAGGTTGAAGGTGACGGCACCGGGCGTGGCCGTGGCGTCCGCGAAGGAGACGGCGATGATGTCGTAGTTCGCGGGTACGTCGCTGAGCTTCTGGACGGTCGCGCCGTTGTTGAAGTTCTGCCAGTAGCCGGTCACCGCGTGCTTGGGCACGGAGGTCACGGGGCCGGGACCGTCGGCCTTGGCCGTACGGCCGCTGACCGCCGCGGACTTGACCGACTCACCGGCGGAGTTGGTGGCGCTGACGGAGAACTGGTACGCGGTGTCCGCGGCCAGCCCGGTCACCGTTGCCGAGGTGCCGGTGGAGGTGGTCGCCTTCGTCCCGCCCCGGTAGACGGTGTAGCCGGTGGCGCCGGAGACCGGGTTCCAGGACAGGGACACGGAGGAGGACGTCGTCGCACCGACGGTCAGGCCGGCGGGGGTGCCGGGAATCGCCGGTTCGGGGTCCGTGCCGCCGCCGCCGTCGGGCCCGGTCACCTCCACGTCGTCCACGAAGTAGGCCGCCTGGCCGTACCAGCCGTGGGTGTAGACGGTCACCGACGTGGTGGAGGCGCCGGTCGTGAAGCTGGTCCTGAGCTGCGTCCAGGAACTGGACCCGGGCGACCAGGTGGAGACGTCCGTCGTCCCGGTGCCGCTCGCACCGAGGTAGGCGTAACTGCCCTGCACCCAGGAGCTCAGCGAGTACGTGGAGTTGGGCTTCACCGCCACGGTCTGCGTGCACTTGGCGTGGTCCTGGCCGGCCGGGGTGCCCTTGAGGGCGGACGCACCGCCGTGGACGGGCGAGGAGACGGTGCTGCCGCTCCCGGCGGAACAGGTCCAGTTGGAGAGCCCGGACTCGAATCCGGCGTTCTTGGCGACGTTGACGTCGGCCGCCTCCGCGCTGCTGACGAGCCCGGTGACGGTCAGGGCCCCGGCCGCGAGGGCGGCGACCGCCCCGCCGAGGAAGGCCCGGGAACGGCCTCTTCTGTGTCTGCTGCCTGCGGAGCGTTCCACTTGCTGCCTCCGGTGGGGGAGTTGGGGGTGCTGGCGCGAAACGGTGGCCACCGCTGGCCATAAACTGGTCCAGACCAATCAAGTTGTCAAGACCTCTGGCGGCAGCTCGTCACAACCCGCACACTGAACGAGGCGTTTCAGGCGTCGTCCTGCAGCCGTGCCGCCATGTATCCGCTCACACACCCCACAGCCAGTACGGCGTTCGACATGAACAGCCCCTCCGCGGCCATCTGCTCCCACTGCACCGCCATGTTCAGCAGCTGCGCCACGACGGGCACGGCGATGGCAGCGGTCACGTGCTGCGGCAGCGAGTGGCGGAAGGGCTCGCGGTGCACCCGGGCCGCCGCCCACGCGGCCAGGGCGAGGCAGATCGCGTTGGGTATATGGATCAGCAGCAGACGGCCGCCGAAGGTCTCCATCCGTTCCGGGGTGGCCACGTGCTCGTACACGACGGTGGCCTGCACGTACTCGGTGACGACGAGCACGACGATGCCGGCAGCCCAGGCGCGGGCCAGCGCGAAGACGGCTGCCCCGCGTCCGTCGTCCCGGTGGGTGGGGGTCCCGGGGTAGCTGTAGCGAGTCATGCGGGTGTGCCTCCGTATCGGCCGGTGAGGAGCATCGAAGGGCCTACTTCACCGTGATGCTTTCGATGATCCGGTCCAGGTCGGATGCGGCCAGCGTGCCCTTGGCGGCATCGATACGGACCGCGTACGTCTTCTTCTCCGAGTCCAGGCCCGTGATGATCACACCCTTGACGCGGGTGCCCTTCGCGGGGGTCCCGTCCTCGCCGCCGGAGGTGAACTCGAACTCGACACGCTTGGCCTCCCGCACCTCCTCGGGTCCCTTGACGGTGACGTCCGACTGCTTCTTGAGCGTCGCCCCGAGCGCGATACCCGCCTCGGCGCCGATCGCCGCCTCCTCCACCGAATCGGCATTGGTGAAGTCCAGCTGCACGGTGATGGTGCCGACCGTCCGGCCGTCCTCCGTCAGCCGGGCCCCGGCGGCGTTGAACTTGCTGCGCTCGGCATCGCTCTGCGCCTTGAAGGCGGCCGGGTGCGCCACCGAGACGGCCGGGGTGGTGAGCTTGCCCCACCCCTGCGGTGTCGTACCGGTGGCGGCGTCGTCACCGCATCCGACGGCGAACACGCCCAGGGCGAGGACCAGGCCCCCGGCGACCACTCCGCGCCGGGTACGTCCGCCGCGAGGTGTCCTGTCCTGCTTGATTCCGCTGCTGTTCATGGCTGGCTGCTCCTGTCGGCCGTGATCAGTTCGCACAGTAGCTGTACGGCACATAGCTCCGGCTGCCTCCGTTGGGTGCCCCGAGGAACTCCGCGTCGTTGAGCATCTCCTCCTTCTTCTCGGTGGACACCGAGAAGCCGACGCTGAGGCCCAGGTTCAGCTCGAAGCCGTACTCCGCGGCCTCGGTCTGGCCGGTGTACGTCGTCCGGCTCGAGAGCCCGTTGTCGAAGAGCAGCTGCCCGAACGGGTCGTCGGCGCCCGGCCGCGACGTCGGCGCGTGGTCGCTGAACATGTAGCTGAAGGGCATGCCGTACTTGCCGTTCCCGTTCAGCCACTCCTGTGCGATCTTCCGGTCGGCGTCACCCTCCGGCCCCGGCTTCAGCACCACCGAGTTGGTGACCACCTCGATGCCCGTCTCCGAGTCACCGCCCTTGACACCTCCGCTGCCGCCGCGCTTGTCGGTGCCGGACTTGCCGTTGTCGCCGCCGACCTTGACGCCGTCCTTCACGCTGCCCTTCTCCACCGTCCGCGTCATGTCGATGCGCAGCAGCTCACCGGTCTCCTTGTCGTGGGTGACGGTGATGGCACCGGTCTGCGTGGTGGAGGCGCCGGCTTCCCCGCTGATCGGGCCGGCTTCGTAGGAGGCCTTGGTGCCGTACTCGATCGCCGCGGAGTACGTGTACGCCTTGGTGCCCTTGAAGTTGTTGTCCGTCCAGGTCACCTCGGGCGAGAACTTGAAGTTGCCGCCCAGGGCCGCGCTCAGCTTCTTGTCGTCGCCCGCGCCGATCTTGATACCCGCGGCGGCACTGGCCTCGAAGCCGACCTTGCCGTAGCTGATGTGCCGGTCGCCCAGCTTCTCGTCGATGCTCTTGCGGAGCTTCTCCTCCTCGGCCATGGGCCCCTTGCCGAAGAGGTAGAGGAGGCTGTTGCCGAGGCCGGCCCCCTGGGCGTTGGCGTGCCGGTTGCTCAGCTCGTACGTCTTGAGCAGTTCGATGTCGTCGCGGAAGGACTTGGCCTCCTCCTCGCTCTTGAAGACCCAGGTGTCTCCGTTGGTGACCTTGAGACCGGCTCCGAGCTCCACCTTGTCCGAACCGAACTTGCCGACCTTGGCACCCGGCTTCCAGTCCTTCTTGGCGGCGATGGAGGCGGCGTCGGTGAAGGTCATGGTGACCTGCTGGTCGTTCTCGTCGACCTTGCCGTCACCGTTCATGTCGGTCTTCGACTGGAAGGTCTGCTGCTGGAAGCCGTACTCCTCGCCCCATTCGATGAACAGGACCTTGGCCTTCGCCCCGGCCTTGTCGGAGATGGAGGAGAGCTGACAGAGCGGTGGCTCGTAGTCGGCGTCCGTCTTGGGAGCCGCCTCGTTCTCGCCGCCGCTGCCGCACTCCCCGAAGGTGACGGCGCACTTGAACCGCTCGGCGATGCGACCGCCGAGCTGGGTCGCGGTGAGCGCGCCGATGATCGAGGTCACGACCACGACCATGCCGACGTACTCCGTCGCGGTGGCGCCGCGGTCGTCGAGCGGCAGGCCGTACCAGCTCCTGTTGCCCCGGCGCCCGGAAAGCGACGGTATTCGCCCGATCTGATCCATTCGAGGAGCTCCCTTCGCACCCGGCAGCCACCGCCGGCAGGAACCGGAGACTACGGAGCGAAGCAGGTGGCGGGCGTGGGTCCTGGGGCCCCAATCCGGGCCCAGAGTGCGATCTGGGCCCGGATTCCGCGTCCCGCGACCGAACGGGAAGCGCTCACACCGTGCTGACGTGCGACAACAGGGAGTTGATCACGCCTCATCATGAAGTACGCAATTAAACCTTTCGCTGGTACGGAATTTAACGACTGGTCACATCTCCCGATTTGGGTACGAGGGCCCTGTGGGGAACTCCTGTGGAGTGAGTTACTGAGAGCCGAAAGGTGTTCTCTGCATCCGGGTACGTGGATAAAGTGCTGGATCAGGAGCACGGAGCAGGGAGCGATTGCGGCCGGCGGTACGCGGCGGCCGGAGCCGAACGGGGAACAGCGTGCCGACCGCAATAGCAGTGACCAGTGCCGACCTGGTCCTACCGCCGACCGACCAGCAGACGCCGCCCGCGGCGCTCCTGCAGGCGCCCGGTGACCAGGCGTTGGACCAGGCGCTGGTGGACATGCAGGTGCTGCTCGATCAGCACGGCTATGTCATCGCCGTCTATCCGGCCAACATCGCGACCGCGCACGAACGGCGGATGCACACCATCCGCAACATGCTCGAGAGCGACCGGATCGCCCTGCTCAAGGTGGATCTCCCGCCCCTCGGGCTGGCCGTCCTCGTGCGGCAGCTGCGGCAGTTGTCCATCTGCGACTTCAGCGCCGGAGTGGTGGCATCCGCCGCCAGGCTGCTCGCCCACTACATCCACGCCGGCGCCCTCCTCAACTCCGTCACCAAGCTCGACCGGGTCCCCGTCAGCCTGAAGGCCCATGCCAAGTCATGGGTACCCGGATCGCAGTTCGGGGTGCTCGCCAACCCGAACCCCCAGCTGATCAAGATCGGTGCGGGAGAGCTGGCCGGCCCCGAGTTCGGTACCCACCTGCTGGTCGCCAAGGGCCAGCTGCAGTCGGACTGGGTGACCGCCACGATCGCACCGGCCTGGCAGGTCCAGGCCGTGCACGAAGTCGCGCTGCCCTCGGATTCACCGGGCTGGTGGGGCACGTCGAAGATGATCGAATTCGCTGCTTTCCTGCCCGATATCTCGGTCATCTACCAGCTGGTTTCCTCGGTCCGCAGGGAGGTCTGCACCTGGTGCGGAAATGAACTCATCGGCGACCGCTGTGGGTTGTGCTCGGCGCCACTGAAGCCGCAGGAGAACCAAACGCGCGCTTCCGGTGTCCTGAACCAAGGAACACCCATGCGCCAAGGGTCGTAGAACACCGTGCGTCCCCGCTGTGCTCTCGCGGCAGCCGGAACAGCACTGTCGGACGGCACCACCGGACCGAATGGCTCCGGGTCCCCACGCCCGTACGACACGGCCGCCCGATCGCTCCGCTCCGCTCCGCCTCATGATCCGAAACGGCACGAATCCGCTCCGCCCATCTGCCCGCTCATCGGCCCACGTCTCCCAACGAGGTTGCTCCGCTCATGAACTCACGGCAACGCCGCGGCGTCATCCTTCTGCTCCTGTCGGTCCTCTGTGCCTTCGGCGCCTTCGCCGGTGTGCTCTCGGTGATCAGCGACGTCAACTCGAAGGTCGGTCCGGAGGTGACTGCCTACCAGGTGAAAACGGATGTGGCCCCGTACACGGCACTTGAACCGGGGCAGTTCGAGAAGGTCGAGATGCCCAAGCGCTGGCTGTCCGAGAACGCGGTCACCGACCTCGCGATCATCAACGGCAAGATCGCCGTCACCCAGCTGCGCAAGGGCTCCCTCCTCCAGGACGACATGCTCGTCAAGCGCCCGAGGGTGGAGAACGGGGAGCAGGAGATAGCCATCATGATCGACGCCGCGACCGGTGTCGCAGGCAAGATCCGCCCCGGCAACCTCGTCAACATCTTCGCGACCTTCGCCGCCGAGAGCCAGGGCGACAAGGCCACCTCGCGCGTCATCGTGCCCAACGCCAAGGTCATCGACGTGGGTGAACTGACCGCCCTGGACCCGAAGCGGGACGACCGCAACAGCGGTCCGAGCGAGGCGGTGCCGATCACCTTCGCCCTCAACACCACGGACGCCCAGCGCGTCGCCTACGCCGAGTCCTTCGCCGAGCACGTACGTCTCGCCCTCCTCCCGGAGAACAGCCCGACCACGCTCCGTCCGGGCGAGGGCAGCTACAACCTCGACGAAGACAAGAACAAGTGAGGGCCGGATGAGCACCAGAATCCTCCCGGCCGTCGGTGAGGCCGACGCCGCCCGATCCATCACCACACTGCTCAGCCAGCTCCCCGACGCGGAGCCGGCCGGGCCTCTGGGTGACTCGACCTCATTGCTCGACACCCTGGCAAGGCTGGCCGGCGAGTCCCTGGACGAGCTGCCCGAGGTCGTGCTGGTACATGAGCGGATCGGTCCGGTTCCAGCGCTCGAGCTGATCCGGGAGGTGGCCCTCCGCTTCCCGGCGGTCGGGGTCGTGCTGGTCACCACCGACGCGAGCCCGGGGCTCTACTCGGCCGCCATGGACTCCGGTGCGCGAGGCCTGGTCGGTCTGCCGATCTCGTACGAGGAACTGGCCCAGCGAGTACAGGCCGCAGCGGCCTGGTCCGTGGGCGTCCGCCGGCACCTGGGCCAGGGAGCGGACGTCTTCACCGGCCCGGGCGGCACGGTCGTCACCGTCAGCGGAGCCAAGGGCGGCGTCGGCACGACGGTCACCGCGGTCCAGCTCGCCCTCGCGGCCAAGGCGTCCGGGCACACCGTCGCACTGGCCGACCTGGACCTGCAGTCCGGCGACGTGGCCTCGTACCTCGACGTCCAGTTCCGCAGGTCGATCGTCGACCTCTCCACCATCCAGGACATCTCGCCCCGCGTGCTCCAGGACGCCCTGTTCAACCACGACACCGGAATCGGGCTGCTGCTCGCTCCGGGAGAGGGGGAGCGGGGCGAGGAGGTCAGCGACCGGGTCGTACGCCAGACCATCAGCGCACTGAGGCACCGCTTCGAAGTGGTGATCATCGACTGCGGTACGCACATGAACACCGCCAACGCCGCAGCGATCGAAATGGCGGACCGGACCCTGCTGGTGACCACGCCCGACGTGGTGACGGTCCGGGCCGCCAAACGCATGGTCCGGCTCTGGGACCGGCTGCAGATCCGCAAGGCGGAGGAGACGATCACGGTCGTCAACCGCTACACCCGCAACACGGAGATCCAGCCGCCACTGATCGAGAAGATCACGGCCACGAAGGTGGCCCGGATCGTCGTCCCCGCGAACTTCAAGGAACTGCAGGCGGTCGTGGACGCGGGCCGAATGCAGGATTTGGAGGCCAAGTCCACGGTGAAGCAGGCACTGTGGGGGCTCGCGGGAGATCTGGGACTGGTCAAGAACGCAGAAATCCCGGACAAGCAAGGCAAGTTCAAGGGTGACCGAGGTGCCATCGGTGGCCGGCGCGGACGTGTGAAGTGACGAGCGAGACGATGCGACCGAGGGGGACAGTTGAACCATGAGACTTCCAGGAACGGGACCTGTCACAGGCCCAGGAGGCGCAGCCGAACACCTCATACCCGGCGTACCGGAGCCGCCGGGTGACGCGGCTCCGTGTGGCGTGGCGGGCCGCCGGGGCGGGCTCCGGGCTGGACTCCGGAGTGACCGGGGACAGACCGCGATCGAGTTCACGGGCACACTCCCGCTGATCCTGGTCACGCTGGCCCTGCTCTGGCAGGGCGCCGTGATCGGCTACACGTTCATGCTGGCGGGCAACGCGGCCGACAAGGCGGTCACCGCGGCCACGTCCACGTACGGAAGCCGGAAGGTGGCCTGCGAGAAGGCCGGACGGGAGGACCTGCCCAGTGCCTGGGTCGCTGACTTCGACTGCGGTGTGACCCCTGGCGGTGACCTGGTGAAAGCCACGGTCGACGTCAAGGTGCCGCTGTTCTTCCCCGGCGCCTTCAACCTGCCGATGACGCTGACGGGTGAGGCCGCAGCCAATGTGGAGAGGCCAGGACCGTGGTGACGCACATACTGCGGCGTCAGTCCGTGACGGAGCTGACCCGGAAGACCGTGCCGCGGCAGCGAGGCCAGGCAGCCATCGAGTACGTGGGTGTCCTCGTCCTCCTCCTGATCGTTGCCATCGCCGCGGTGCAGCTGGGTATCGCCGTGTACGCCGCCCAGCAGGCCGGCACCGCCTCGCGAGCGGCGGCACGGGTGGCCTCGTACGACAACCAGGCCTGGAAGTACGAGCAGGCGGGCCGGGCCTCGATGAGCGGCTGGCTCGAGGACGGGGCCACGTTCACGCCCTCCATGAGCGGCGACGAGATCACTGTCACGACGAAGGTCGAGATCCCCGCCCTGCTCCCGCTGCTCGACTTCGGATCGGTCACCAAGAGCGCCACCATGCCGCGTGACTGACCACCGCACCACACGAGGGAGTTGAGAACATGAGTCTGCGGGCGCGCATCACCAGTCCCGAACCGACGAACGGGCTGAGCGAGGAGAGCCAGCTGGTCGGGATCTACCGCGCCAAGCTTCTGGAGGAGATCGACCTCGCCGAGATGTCCGCCCTCGCGGCGGCCGAGCGCAGGGCGCGCCTGGAGCGCGTCCTGGGCCACATCATCAGCCGTGAGGGACCCGTCCTCTCCTCCACGGAGCGCTCGCAGCTCATCCGCCGGGTCGTCGACGAAGCCCTCGGCCTCGGCATCCTGGAGCCCTTGCTCGAGGACGCGTCCATCAGCGAGATCATGGTCAACGGTCCTGAGCAGGTGTACGTGGAACGAGGCGGCCGACTCGAACTCCTCCCCATGCGCTTCTCGTCCAACGACCAGCTGATGCAGACCATCGAGCGCATCGTCTCCACGGTCAACCGCCGTGTGGACGAGGCGAACCCCATGGTGGACGCCCGGCTGCCCTCCGGCGAGCGTGTCAACGTGATCATCCCGCCGCTCTCCCTCAAGGGCCCGATCCTCACCATCCGCCGATTCCCCCGGGCGTTCACGCTCCAGGAGATGATCGGCCTCGGCTCGCTCGACGAGCACATGCTCGTCCTGCTCGCCGGACTCGTCCGCGCGAAGTTCAACGTGATCGTCTCCGGAGCCACCGGTACCGGAAAGACCACCCTGCTCAACGCACTCTCCGGCCTGATCCCGAACGGCGAGCGCATCGTCACCATCGAGGACTCCGCCGAGCTCCAGCTCCAGCAGACCCACGTGATCACGCTGGAGAGCCGCCCCTCGAACGTGGAGGGCAAGGGCCAGATCACCATCCGCGACCTCGTCCGCAACTCGTTGCGTATGCGCCCCGACCGCATCATCGTCGGTGAGGTCCGTGGCGGAGAGACCCTCGACATGCTCCAGGCCATGTCCACCGGTCACGACGGCTCGCTCGCCACCGTCCACGCGAACAACGCCGAGGACGCGCTGATGCGTCTGCAGACGCTGAGCTCCATGTCCGAGGTCGAGATCCCGTTCGTGGCGATCCACGACCAGATCAACAGTGCCGTCGATGTAATCGTGCAGCTGACCCGTCACGCCGACGGCTCCCGCCGCATCACGGAGATCGCCGTCGTCGACTCCCACGGCCGCGAGGACTACCGCATCGTCTCGGTCTGCCGCTTCGCAGCCCAGCCGATCGGCGCCGACGGACGCGTCGTCGGAAAGTTCGAGTACTACCCGCTGCCGCGCCGGGTCGCCGAGCGCTTCTACATGACCAGCGAGGCCATCCCGGCCGCGTTCGGTGTCGCCCAGTCGGAAGAGCAGCTGGTCATGCGCAAATCCGCCGCCTGACCCTTGCTCCTGCTGTCCCCGTCCCTGTCCGCCGCTCACTGAGAAGGTCCCCGCCCGACATGGATAATCTTCCGCTCCTGACGATCGGAGTCACTCTGCTCGCCGGTCTGTTCGCCGTCCTCGGCGTGCATGGCTACTCGGCGGGCAAGGCGCAGCGGCAGGTCCTGTTCGACCGCATGTCCCAGACCGGGCAGGTCACGATCGGCGGGCGCGTCCGGCGCTTCCGCGGGATCGACAGGCGTCTCCGGACGACGAGCCTCGGTAAGCGCATCGAGCGCAAGATCTCGGCGACGGGCCTGGATCTGACGCCGGGCGAGTACGCCGTCTACGTGGTGGCCGCGCTGCTGGGCCTCTACTTCGTCGTCGGGTCGATCTTCGCGCCGTTCTTCGGACTCCTCGCCGCCCTCATCGGGCTGTGGGGCGGCAACGCCTTCCTCAACTACCAGCGGGCCAAGCGCACCGAGGCGTTCATCAACCAGCTGCCCGAGCTCACCCGGGTCCTGGCCAACGCGACCCAGGCCGGGCTCGCCCTGCGTACCGCGATCGGGATGGCGGTCGAGGAGCTCGACGACCCGGCGCGGGAGGAGCTTCGGCGGGTGGCCGACCGGCTGGCCGTGGGCCACACCCTCGACGACGCGCTCAACGAACTCGTCGAACGGCTGCCTTCCCGTGAGCTGACCGTCCTGGTCTCCACCTTGATCCTTTCCAACCGGGCCGGCGGCACGATCGTCTCGTCGCTGCGCAACCTCACGGAGACGCTGGAGGAGCGCAAGGAGACCAGGCGAGAAGTGACCACGCTCCTTTCACAGGTGAAGGTGACAGCCGTCGCCGTCCCCGTCCTCGGGATGGGCTTCCTGCTGATCATCAACGGCATGCGGGCCGGGGCGCTCGACGACATGACGGCTGCGACACCCGGCCGGATCGCGGTGCTGATCGCCGCAGGCCTCTACGGCCTGGGCTTCTTCCTCATCAACCGGCTCACCCGAGTCCGTATCTGAATCTGACGGCCCTGAAGAACTAGGAGGAGGACACACACCATGGATCTGCTGATCGCGGCCGTCTTCGGACTCGCCGTTTACGGAGCCTTCCAAGGCATCCGCATGTACCGGGCGGACGCCAAGCTGCCCGGCGACCTGGCCATTGCACTGGAGGTCGGCGCCAGCCGCGCGACAGTCACCGGTTCCGCCGTTGACCGCATGGGCATGCGGTACGCACCCCGGGTTCTGCGCATGATGGGGCCGAAGAGGGTCGACAAGGTCCGCCGCAAGCTGGACATGGCGGGAAACCCCGGCGGCATGACAGTCGACCGCTACGCGGCACGGCGAGCGGTCTACGGTGGCTTGGGGGGCATCGCCGGCCTGGCCATGCTGATGAACGGTCAGGTGGTACTTGCCGTTCTCATGGTTGTCTACGGCTTCTTCTGGACCGACGTGATCATCCGGGCCGCAGTGAGCAGGCGCAAGGACGATATTGATCGCACCCTTCCCGACTTTCTCGATGTGCTCGCGGTTGTCGTATCCGCAGGCCTCGGCTTCCGGCAGGCGCTGGAGCGGGTCTCCGAGAAGTACTCGGGGCCATGGGCCGACGAACTCCGCATCACACTGCGCCAGATGGACATGGGTGTGAGCCGGCGTGAGGCCTTCGACCAGCTGCGCAAGCGCAACGAGTCGGAGCAGGTCTCGATGTTCGTATCCGCTCTCCAGCAGGGCGAGGAGCTCGGCGCACCCATCGTGGACACGCTGATCCAGATCGCCAACGACATGCGCCGCACGGATGCCCAGAACGCCCGGCGCAAGGCATCCAAGGCAGTACCGAAGGCCACGCTGATCGTCACCAGCTTCATGCTGCCCGGAACGATGATCCTCATCGCTGTCGGCTTCTACTACGCGGCCGACGTCAGCGTCGGAGATGTCTTCGGTACCTGACCACACAGAACGCAGACAGCACGCCCGGCACCTGATGAGGAGGTGAAAGGCTCATGGGCCCACGACAGACCGCACCGGCACTCACGGGCGGACCCGACGCGACCACTGCGGAGAGCACACCCGGCCACGTACCGGCACTGCCCATTCAGGTGAACGCACTGCAGGCGCTGTGCCGTCAGCTGTTCGGATTCAGGCTCGCCATGACCGCCCTGGCCACGCCCTTCGCACTGGATGGTGTCGAGGACGGGCTCGGCAGTCTGCTGGTGGGAGCTGCCGTACTCGTCACCGTGATGGTGTCGTACGCGCTGATGCGGGACTGGGAACGCTTCGGCCCCATCCTGCTCCGCCACCCGTCCCTGCTCGCGGCGGACATGGTGTTCGGCGCCCTGCTGCTCTTCGCCGCCACCCCGGGCTCCACCCTCACATACGTCACGGTCTGCACCCCTCTCCTTGCCGGCCTGGTCTACGGGTGGCGTGGCGGTGCGATCTTCGCAGCGCTTCAGTCGCTGCTGCTGGCTGCTGCGTACGGAGTGAGCGAGAAGGTCGAAGCCGACGCCTCGGCGCTCCTGGCAGTAGGACTCTGCATCATGGCCGGCGCCGTCGGCAGCACCCTGCGGGGTCTGCTGCTCCGGTTCGGCGCGGCCTCCCAGGCGCTGACGGACACCCGGGCCCGTCTCGCGGTCAACGGCGCGGTGGAGGAGGAGCGGGCCCGTCTCGCCCGTGAGATGCACGACTCCGTTGCCAAGACCCTCCACGGTCTCGCTCTCGCGGCGGAAGGACTGGCCAGCACGGCGGACCGCATGGACCCGCTCACGGTCAAGCACCAGGCGGAGCTCGTCGCGCGATCCGCCCGACGAGCCGCAGCCGAGTCCCGTGAGTTGCTCTCCGACCTCCGTAGGGAGTCCGGCCTGGACGGTGGAGTGGACGTCCTCGACGAACTGGAGGCGCGCACACGGGACTTCGCACGCCGCCACGGCGTCAAGGCAGCCTTCCACCGACTGAGTGAGGGGCCCGTTCCGCTCATTCCGCATGCGGTGGCGAGGCACGCACTCACGATTGCGACCGAGGCCATGGAGAACGCCCAGCGCCACGCGCGCCCCAGCTATGTGGACGTCTCCGCCGGCCTGGTCCGCGATGTGGTGCGCATCAGCGTGTACGACGACGGCGAGGGCCTGCCCTCGGGAACCTCGCTGGCCGACCTGAGGAAGGCCGGACACTTCGGCCTGGTCGGCATGGTCGAGCGGGCCGCGTCCATCGGCGCTCGCATCCGCATCGGCCGAGGCCGCGCTGCACGGGGGACCGAGGTGCGCCTGGACCTCTCGCTCGCCGCGATGGATCTGGCACCCCCCGCACTCCCCAGTACCCCGGAGTACCGACCTCCGCTCGGGCAGGTGCCCGGCCAACACCCATGAACCCGCAACTGACGTTCACAGAAACACAGTTACATCACAGTCCCCACCCTTGAGAGAGGAGGCCGCACCATGCCGGACGAGATCTCCCGCAGCTCCGGAGAGCAGTGGACACAGCACCCGCATGTCTCGCAGCACACGTCCTCGCACCCCAGCCCGCTCAGTTCCACCCCAACCTCCGGTGTCCCCACACCCGCGGCATCCGGAGACTTCCCGGGTTTTCCCCTGCCGGACGCCATGCCCGCGCCGCTGCCCCTGAGGGTCGTCGTCGCCGACGACAATCCGGTCGTACGTGCAGGGCTGACGGTTCTCCTGCAGGGCCGTGAGGACATCGACGTGGTCGCCGAGGCGGGAGACGGACGCCAGGCCTACGAGATGGCGGTGCAGCACCGCCCGGACGTCGTTCTGCTGGACGTACGGATGCCGGGCGTCGACGGCATCTCGGCCCTGCCCCACCTGGTACGCCTGGCCCCGGTCCTGATGATGACGTACAGCCGCGAGAGCTCGATCGTCCACGAAGCTCTGCGACTGGGGGCAGGCGGCTACCTCGTGCACGGTGAGTTCACGGCTGACCAGCTGGTCGCCGCCGTCCGCGACACCAAGGAAGGGCGGGCCCACTTCACGTACTCCGCATCCAGCGCACTGCTGGAATCGGTACGGGAAGGAGGCGCACAGGGGCAGGGCGGCCGGCCACTCCCCGAAGGTCTGGGCACCGCATTCGACGGACCCGGCTACCGACCCGCCGCTCCACCCGGACAAGTATCTGCATCCGCACACGGTGTGTCGGGCTCGCCGGCATCCAGCGTGGGTCAGAATCCGCAGGTGGGCGTAGGTCAGGGCGAGTTGGGCGCGTCTCAGATCTCGCAAGGGGCTTCGCTTGCGCAACCATCTGTGGCACATTCTTCTACAGGGGTTCCCGCAGTGGTGCCTCAGGGGATGATCGCCGAGCTGAGTGAACGGGAGGTGGAAGTGATGGATCTGATTGCCTCAGGCATGACCAATCAGCAGATCGCGGCCACCTGCTTCATCAGCCAGAAGACCGTCAAGAACCACATCAACCGCATCTTCGCGAAGTTGAATGCCGGCAGCCGGGGCGAGGCCATCGCCTTCTGGCACCGCATGTCGTCCGGGGGGTCGACGAGGCATGTCTGAGCAGATGATGGGCCCGAAGGCCCAACCCGAGGAGTGGGCCCGGAGTTGGGCCCTGAGGCCCATGCGAGTGGGTGTTGCCCCGACGTACGTTTCTCATGTCGAAAGCGAGACCGGCCAGGAGGAAGCCGGAAGCGCGGACGGCACGACAACTTACGCAGCAGCGTCGGCCGATCTCCGGTCGGCCGAACTGGGAGGGGAACACCATGTCGAACATCACTCTGAAGGCCGCCACCACCACGCAGGTCTACGTCAACACCTGGGCGAACACGGCCGTCAAGGCGATGAAGCGCCGCAGCGACAAGGGTCAGGGCGCCATCGAGTACGTGGGCATCACGATCCTCGTCGTGGCGATCGTCGTGGCCCTGCTGCAGACCAAGATGGGCGAGACGATCTCCGGCAAGTTCAAGGAGAAGATCGACTCGGTTCTCAACGGGTGACCCGTCGGATGGAGTCCGAGGCAGGGCAGGCCGCACCGCTGTACATCACAGCGGTGGTCGGCCTGCTCTTCCTTGCGTTGATCTTCTTTGCGTTCGGTGAAGCGGATGTCAGGCGCAACGGCGCACAGACTGCGGCGGATGCCTCTGCGTTGGCGGCAGCCCAGGAATCCCGCAGTCTGGAAGAGGTGGACCTGCGGGCCCACATCCTGGACAGGGCCTACCTCACCCTTGTGTTCAACACCCCCTTTCCCGGCACTCACAACGGTTGTGGACAGGCGTCCAGGTTCGCTGGACAGAACGACGCCACCAGCGTCGAGTGCCGCATGCTCTTTGACGGCCGCTGGGGATTCCGGGTCGGTGTTGAGTCGAACAAGGGGATGAGCGCGAACCTGGTTCCGGGTACCGAGGGGAAGCGCGCGCAGGTCACGTCAACGGCCGTCGTCGAACCCCGCTGCAAATTCGTCCCGAACCCGGACCTGTCCTCGCCGTCCCCAGGCACGCTCTTCTGTGACACCAGGGTGTGGGTGATCGACCCCAAGGACCTGGCGCTCATGCCTGACATGGCCGTGCTCTTCACCGTTCGACTGGCCGAGGACTGACCTCGAAATGACCGCAAAGGATCTGGATCAATGAGTATTCGGTACGTGAGGGATGTGCGCCGAGCCGGCGCCGCAGCCCTGTTGGCTGCAACCCTGACTCTGACCATGGCTGCCTGCGGAGGCGACGACGGAAAGAATGCGAAGGGCGAAAAGTCCTCGACTTCCTCTGCGCCGACCAAGGAGAAGGAAACAGGCAGCGCCGGTGGGGAAACACTGCCGGACACCAGCAAGGTCCTTGTAACTGTGAAGGGCGACAAGGGCATTGACCTGATCGTGCATGTCGCCAAGCGGGACAGCGGTGGTTTCCTCACCCTGACCGGCGAGTTCAAGAACACGACGGGAGGCCGGGTCGTCACACCGGTTCAGTGGAGCGGAACGGAAGAGGCCGTCGCGCGTACAGGGCCCTCCCTGGCTGCGATGACTCTTGTGGATTCTCAGGAGAAGAAGCGCTACTACGTGCTGCGCGACACGGACAACCGACCGCTCACGACGACCAGTTACGACTCCGGAATCGACGCAGGCAAGAGCCTCCCCTTCTTCGCCCAGTTCCCCGCACCTGCCCAGACGACCACCACGGTGGACCTTCAGTTCCCAGGATTCACTACCGCGTCGATTGAGATCTCCTAATGAGTGCCGCGATCACCACTACCCAGCGGGCTCGATCCCGCGTGGCGATGACCGTGCTCGTCGGGGTAGTCGCGTTCGGAGTTGCGGGGGTGCCGCAGGCATCCGCCGACGACAGCCCGTACCCCTCCGCCTCGGCAGAGGCACCGGTCAAGGTCGATCCGAACGACACGGATCTGAAGCTGCCGGATGGTGCCACGCTTGCCGCACCCAAGGTTCTCGACATCAAATCCGTCGTCGAAGACCTGGGTGGCGACGAGCGTCGCGAGGACACCAACACCGACATCAAGTTCGCGCTCCAGGCCGAGGTCCTCTTCGGCAAGGACAGTGCCAAGCTGAGTTCCGCGGCCAACGGGCGCATCAACGCGATCGCTGCCGAGATCAAGAAGCAGGACGCTAAGAAGGTCCGTGTCTTCGGCTTCACCGACAACCTGGGTTCCTCCGCGCACGGAGACGTCCTCTCCAAGCAGCGTGCGGAAGCCGTGCACAACGTCCTGGAGACGTCGCTGTCCGGATCCGGTATCACCTTCGAGATCCGTGGCTACGGCGAGCAGTACCCGATTGCCGACAACAGCACGGAAGAGGGCCGTAAGAAGAACCGCCGGGTGGAGGTCTCCTTCCTCCGCGCCGAGGGTTCGCAGAGCTGACCTGTTGGGCACAGCGAGAACTTCACGGCGGCGGCACCTGTGCCGCCGCCGTGACCCGTTCGGCACCGAAGGGTCGTTGTCGTACCCGGCTGGCAGAGTTCCCAGCCATGGACACCTCGCAGTTCTGGACCGTCATCGAGGCCGCTCGTTCTGCCTCCGCGGCAGACAAACCCTTCGCCGAAGCCCTGGTCGATGAGCTGGCCACCCGTACCAAGGACGACATCCTCCGCTACCAGGAACGCTTCGACGAGGCCCGTGAAGCCGTGTACCGCTGGGACGTGTGGGCAGCCGCCTACCTCATCGGCGGTGGCTGCTCGGACGACAGCTTCATGGACTTCCGCGCCGGACTCATCGGGATGGGCCGCGAATGGTACGAGAGGGCAGCGGCTTTCCCGGACGTCCTTGCGGGGCACCCGGCCGTGATGGCTGCTGCGGAGGCGTACAGGGACGAGGCCGTATTCGACGAGGCCGTCAACTATGCGGCCAGTTACGCGTTCGAGCGTGTCGCGGGCGATGGAGAGGACTTCTACGAGGCGTGGAACGAGTACAGCGCCTCACGTGCCAGTTCCGACGAAGCCTCCGTAGACATGGGCGAGGACTTCGATTTCGATGACCCCAATGAGATGCGGCGCCGACTCCCGCAGCTCGCCGCCCTCTGCTTGGGCAGCACCCCGTAGTCGGTGGTTGCGACCTCCAGAGCCTCGACCGCGGCCACTCAAGCCGTTCGGCCGTCAGGAGTTCGGCGGGGCGCAGGCCGCGAACGGAGTGGAGCAACAGTGCGTCGTGGACGACGTCTCGTGTCGGGCCGAAGACCGGACAGCTCCGTCCGCTCAGCAGTACGGGCCGGCCGGTGCGGCTCCTCCTCGGCACGACATCGGTGCGATGCCGTTGCGGGGCAGCTACGCCTATGCTGCTGGTCATGAGCGAGTCAACTCCCCTCCCTGCCCGGCCTGCGGCCCTCGCTGAGGCGGAGTCTCTGCGCTCGGTTCTCGAGCGCAACCGCCGGACCTTCGCCTGGAAGACGTCGGGACTCGACGAGAAGGCCCTGCGCGCCACCACGGCTGCCAGCGCGATGACGCTCGGTGGCCTCGTCAAGCACGTGGCCCTGGTCGAGGCGGACTGGCTGGCCGTCAAGCTTGCCGGCCGTGAGTACGGAGCCCCTTGGGACGCGGTGGACTTCGACGCCGACCCGGACTGGGAGTGGCGGACCGGGGCGCTGGACCCGCCCGGTGACCTCTACGCCGTGTGGCACGCGGCAGTCGAGCGGTCGCGTGAACTCGTAGCCGAGGTCATCAAGGAGCGAGGGCTCGACGGACCTGCGTCCTTCACTTGGCCTGACGGACGCACACCCACCGTCCGCGACATGCTCCTGGACATGATCGAGGAGTACGCGCGGCACACCGGCCACGCGGACATCCTTCGCGAGGCGGTAGACGGTCGCGTAGGCGAAGGAGCTCCCAAGGATTTCACCTTCTGAGGTGTCATCTCATGTGCCCCAGGACTCGGCTCAGAGGACCCCGCGAGCCGCGATGAGTTCTGCGGTGTTCGGCGGTCATACTGTCGAACCCGTTCCCCAGGAGGACTTCTGATGCGCAGAGTGACCTATTCGATGGGCGTCTCACTCGACGGCTACATCGTCGGGCCGGACGGCGGCTTCGACTTTACGGAGCCCGACGACGAAGTCTTCCGCTTCTGGATCGACGAGATTCGGGAGGTCGGCGTCCACATTCTGGGGCGAAAGCTGTACGAGACGATGCTGTACTGGGAGACCGCTGAACAGGATGCGTCACTCAGCGATGCGGATCGCGAGTGGATCGCGCTCTGGAATCCGCTCCCCAAGGTGGTCTTCTCCACGACGCTGTCGACGGTGCAGGGCAATGCCCGCCTGATCTCCGGCGGACTGGCGGAGGAGATCGAGCGGTTGCGAGCCGAGCCGGGGGAGGGCGACATCGCGATCGGCGGCGCGACCCTCGCCGCCGAGGTCGCCGCGTCGGGTCTGATCGACGAGTACCGGGCCGTGGTCCACCCCGTGCTGGTCGGCGGTGGCATTCCCTTCTTCCCCCGGAGCGAGCGCCGGGTGGATCTCGAACTCGTGGAGACCCGCACTCTCGGCGCGGGGGTCGTCTACCTCCGCCACCGCGTGGTGCGTTAGGGCTTGTCCTGGCGATCGTCGACGCCAGTACGCTCTCCGGAAGACCAGGGCCTGGCACTACAGGTCGGAGATCTGCGGGGAAGGTCAGTCATGCGGGTCGAGTACGACGCAATCGCGGACATGGCGTACATCTACCTTGTCGACAGCATCGCCCCAGGAGAGGCTGTCCGGCAGGTACCTGCCGAGGACGACACGGCGATACTCGACTACGACTCGCACGGACGACTTCTGGGCATCGAGCTGTTCAGTGCCGGACGCCGGTTGCATCCGAAGCTGTTGGCCGGCGCAGAGAGGATCGACCGTGAGCCGCGTCCGCCAAGCACGTGATTCGTTTGAGATTCCCGTGACTGCAGAGGCCCGCGGGAGCTGGATGGCACTGCCAAGCTTCTGACCAAGGAGATCGGTTGGCGATACGGGGCGACGAGTTCATGACGCCGCAACTGCGCCGATCGGGGCGCCGCCTTGCCCTCTGCTGTGTCTCCGTGGTGTCCGTTGCTCTTTCCGCAGGGTGCACCAGCGACTCCAGCGGGCCAACAGGGCCGAGCGCGTCGGAAAGCAGTCCGGGGGAACAGCGGACGCAGCCCTCCGAAGCATCCGCCCGCGCTGAGGTGAGACTCGGTAGGCAGCTCGAGGAGACCCTCGGTACGGAGGAGATCAGCGACAGCGACCCCCTGTTTGTCGAGGCGGGCCTTGAACGTGTCAGCGACGGATTCCACACCGAACCGGAGCTGGTACGAGGGCGCTCCTACGAGTTGGCAGTCGCCTGCGCCGGGCAGGGCGTGATGTCGTTGTCCGTAGCCCTGGACAACCCTGTCCGCCGGACCGTGAATTGCGACGGCGTCCCCGTTCGCCTGCCCGTCACAGGCGCGGCGGCCGAAGTCGGGATCGAAACCGAGGGGATGCCGGGGGCCACAGGAATGGTTGCCTGGCGCCTGGACAAGGCCGACAGGTAGGTCGCGGCTTACCGGAAGCACCCAGCAGGCACTGCTGATGGCCGGTCGTGGTGGCGGGCAGCCACCTGACGTTGCCCCCCCCGCGTCCTTCCCGCCCTGCGGGGTGCGACGGGTGCGACCGTGCCTCGGTGTTCGTGCGTGTCAGGCGATGCGGATGATGCTCTTGCCGAGGGTGGTGCCGTCGGCGAGCTGTTGGACTGCGGTGGCCAGGTCCGCCAGGTCGTACTCGGCGGTGATGTCCACGCGCACCTGGCCTCCGGCGACAAGGTCGAGTGCGCGGCGGGCACTGTCGGAGAGTCGCTCGGGGTGCGTCCGGCTGAGCAGGTTGCTGTTGTAGGTCACGAGCGACTTGCCCTGCATCAGGAGGTCGTTGGCGTCGGCCAGGACCGGGTCGAAGGTGCTGAGGTTGCCGTAGGCGGCCAGGCGGCCGTGCGCTGCGAGATGCGCCAGGTTGGTGCGGCGGGTCGGGCCGCCGACGGGGTCGAGAATCACGTCGAATCGTTCGTTGCCGAGCCGGGCCGGGAACTCCTCACGCATCAGGAGTTGGTGGTAGCCGAACTGCGCGGCGTAGTCGGCCCTTGCCGCGCTGCTGACGACGCCGACGATCCGGGCTGCCCCGGCCATCGCGGCGAACTGTGCGGCGAGGGTGCCGACCCCGCCGGCGGCGGCGTGGATCAGTACGCTCTCGCCGGGCCGCACGCGGGCGGCCGTGTGGATCAGGTCGTAGGCGGTCGGAGTGCCCCAGCCGACACCTGCGGCCGACCGGAGCGGGACCCCGCCGGTGTCCAGCGTGAGGACGGCCGGTGCCACGACCACCTCGGCGTAGGCGCCTCCCGTGACCAGCGTGGTGACGGCTCGGCCCACGCGGCTTGCGTCGACGCCCTCGCCGACGGCGGTGATGTGTCCGGACGCCTCGAAGCCGGGGACGAAGGGACGGGGTACGGGGAAGTGGCCGGCCCGGACCATGGTGTCCCCCCACTGGACCCCGGCGTAGGCGACGCGGATGGCGACTTCGCCGGGGCCGGGGGCGGGCTCGTCGAGGTCGGTGACCCGGTACTGGTCATCGGTGTCGAGGACGACTGCCTTCACAGTTACAGCTCCTTGCGTCGACTCAGTATCCTTATAGTCGAACCGTATGTATATAAGGTTCCTTAGTCAACCCATGAATCTGTTATTGGAGTGGGGAGCGCATGGTGGACACCCCGGTCGAGGAGTACCTCTGCACCCGGATCCGGCGGGCGGAGCAGGCCCTGATGGCGCACCATGAGGCGGTCCTGCGTACCCACGGACTGGCGATGACGCAGTACACCGTGCTGCTGGCGCTCTCCCGTGAGGGCGGCATGTCCGGCGCGCAGCTGGCCCGTTCCTGCGGGGTGACGCAGCAGAGCATGGGCAGCGTGCTGGCCAATATGGAGACCAAGGGCCTCATCGGCCGGGAGGCGTCGCCGGTGCACGCCAAGGTGCAGATCGCCACCCTGACCGACGACGGTCAGGTGCTGCTGGACCGCGCCTATCAGGAGGTGGTCATCCTTGAGCGCGCACTCACCGACTCGTTCTCGCCCGCCGATCATGCGGCGCTGTGCGAACTCCTGGAACGCGCGACCGCTGTCCTGGCCCAGCAGACGCCTCGGGCGGGCGTCCGGCCCGTCGACTGAGCTCCCGCGCGGCGTCCTGGGCGAAGGCGCGGACCGCCCGTAGGGGCAGGCGTCCGGGACCCGCGGCTCAGTGCTTCACCGGCTCATGGCCGGCTCGCAGGCCGTTGATCATGATGTCCAGCACGTGCTCGGCCGTGTCCACCTGTACCTGCTCACGCATCCAGGCGGCGGCGTTCATCAGTGCGTGCACGTCCGCCGCCGTGACGTCATCGCGGACCGCGCCCACCTCGCGGGCGGAGCGCAGCAGGGCCTCCGTGATCGCGGCCATCCGCTCGCACGCTTCGTGCAGCTCCGAGGCCTCGTCGTCGAGGCTCGCCATCAGGAGTGCGGCAAGCCCCCGGTACGCCGCCGCGTGGACCGCGACGGCCCTCATCCACCCCGCGAGCGCCTCCGGCGCCGAGCCCCGCCGAGGCAGCTGATCACCGAACTCGAACAGCGTCTTGTGTCGTTCGCGCAGCAGGGCCGCGCACAGGGCGCGCCTGTTCGGGAAGTGCCCGTACAGGGTTCCGATCGCGACGCCGGCCTGACGGGCGATCCTCTCCAGCGAGGCGCCGGTGCCCTGCTCGCTGAACACCTCGTCCGCCGCCGTCAGGATCCGGTCGTGGTTCCGCTGTGCGTCGGCGCGTGGCCGGCGCGTTCGGGCGTCGCTCATCCATCTGCCCCTTGCCAAGTTGAGGGTGCCTCGACTTATCATTCCGAGGACCCCTCACCTTAGAGGAAGGGCTTCACATGATCCTGCTCACCGGAGCCACCGGATCCATCGGCAGGCACCTGGTCCCGCAACTACAGGAACTCCAGGTCCCGTTCAAAGCCCTCGTCCGGGACGCCGACAAGGGCCGCACGCTCGGCTGCCCGTACGTCGTCGGCGACTTCGACGACCCGGAGTCGATCGACGCGGCGCTCACTGCCGTCGACCAGGTCCTGCTCAACGGTGCGGGCGCGGTCCCCACCGCGGAGGGGGCGGAGCAGCCCATGGTCGCCCAGCAGAAGGCAGTCATCGACAGGGCCGCGCGTGCCGGCGTCGGGAAGATCGTCAAGATCTCGGTCTGGCACGCTCACCAGGGCGGCAGACTCGCGGAGGGCGCGCACTGGGACATCGAGCAGCACCTGAAGGCATCAGGTGTCGAGTGGACACTCCTCCAGCCCAGCGGCTTCATGCAGAACTTCATCACCGGAGCGGGCACCTTCAGTGACAACGGGAGCCTCATCGCCCCGGCGGCCGACGCGCCCGTCTCGTACATCGACTGCTACGACATCGCCGCCTGCGCGGCCGCCCTGCTGGCCGAATCAGCGGGCTCGGGCCGGAGTTTCGTGCTGACCGGCCCCGAAGCGCTCACGATGGCCGAGATCGCAGAGCAGCTCTCCAGCGCCCTCGCCAAGCCTGTCCACGTGGTCGGCCTCAGCGGCGACGACATGGTGGGCAGGCTCCAGGAGCAGGGCGTGCCGGCACGGTTCGCCCGCGACGTCGCCCACCTCTGGGCCGATGTGGGCACCGGATCCCTGGCCGCGACGACGCCCGAGGTCAAGAACCTCACCGGCCGCGAACCGCGCACCTTCGCCGAGTTCCTGACGGTGAACCGGGCCGCCTTCGGCTGAGTGCGGGCTCGGGAGTGCCGGACACGTCGGGGACCGGCGGTTCCGGATTGGGCCGGGAGGTGGGTCCCTGGGCCTACGCGCAGGGCCTCGGCGGCTGAATACTCTCGCCGGTGAGCCGGTTGGCCGGCGCCGAAGCGAAGTGTTCACGCTGCGATGGGGTGAGGCGTTCCATGGGTGCCGGGTTCTTCCACTCGTACCACCTGGGCTGGACCCGGGTCGATGCCGGGACGCTGCTCGGCGATCTCGAAGCAGCGGGGCTCCGGCCGGCCCATCCGGTCACCGGGCGCATCGTGCTCGACAGCCGGGACCCCTCATCGCCGGTGCCCGGCGGGACCCGGTCGCCGGTCTCCAGGGAGCAGCTGCTCTCCATCGCCGGACTGGAGCGACTGGACGGGATCGGTGTGCGGCTGTGGGCGAGTCATGACCTGGACGTCCTGATGCGCATCCGTCGGGCGGGACCGGGGGTGGCCGTCGCCGAGTTCGACCTCGGAGGGCTGCCTCCGGAGGAGCTGGAGAAGACCGTACGGGCGATCAGGCTGACGGTCGGGCGGGCGTCCGTGCTCTGCATCGGCTTCGTCGTCGACCGCGAGGGTGCGACCGCGGGGACGGACTGGGACGGTGTGGTCGTCGAGGGTACGGCCGGTCTCGACGGGTGGCCCGACGTCCTTGCCGTACGGGAGGGCATCGCGTACCGGCACCCGCAGCTGGCGGACCTTGAGTCGGTGGAGCAGTCGCCGTGGCGGGTGTTCGGGAACGCCGTCCTCAGCGTCTGACGTCTCGTCGGCTGCGCCGCCGGAAAAACCTCTTCCGGGCCGTCCGAGCCACCCCTTCTCCCGGTGGGCAGAGTTGGGTCCATGGGCCCAAGACGCCTCGTATGTCCGGTGGTTAGCGTCTCATGCATGCCAGTTCTGGGGGTTGTGCGTCGTCGCTTGCGCCGTTGGTCGCGGAGGTCTGTGCCGCGTACGGATGCGCGTCTTGCGGGTCTGCGTCGGTCGCAGCGGGGTCAGGGTGCGATCGAGTACGTCGGCCTGGTCGTTGTCGTGGTGGCCATCGTGGGCGCCTTGTTGGCGACGGGGATGGGCCCTCAGCTGGCGGAGCGGTTCGGTACGGCTGTCTGTCAGGTGACGGGTGGCGGCAACTGCGGTGGTGGTGACGGGACCGAGGCCCAGGGTGGCGATACCGGCGGGCCGGGTGACGGGGTGCCGGCGTCGGACGACGGTTCTCCGAAGTCGCAGTCCCAGATCGATTACGACGCCGCGTTGAAGGAGCTGCAGGACGCTCAGAAGGAGGAGAAGACCAATTCCGACAAGGCCGTCGAGGCGGCCAAGGAACTGGCGAAGATCCTTGCTGAGGAGTTGGGGATCACGGATGCGCTGGACTGTGTCACCAAGGGTGATATGGGTGCGTGCACCGAGACGTTGATCAATGTGTTGCTGAGTCTCGTGGGTGGTGCGGTCGGGAAGCTCGCGGCGAAGTACGGGGCGCCGTGGAAGTGGAAGAAGGCCGTTGAGCTGGTCAAGAAGCTCAAGAAGCACGGTGGGGATCTGTATGACGGACTGACGGGTCTGATCAAGAACCGTAAGAAGGTCCAGGACGCGGAGAAGAAGCTCGCCGACGCGAAGAAGAAGCTCGACACGGAGAAGAAGGACCCCCCGAAGAAGCCCGAGGAAAAGGCGGACGACAAGCCGGACGACAAGCCGACCACGTGCCCGGCCGCCCACAGCTTCCCTCCGGGAACGCCGGTCCTGCTCGCGGACGGGCGCCGCACCGGGATCGAGAAGGTCACCGTCGGCTCCATGGTGTACGCGACGGACCCGGACACCGGACTGTCCGGGCCCCGTGAGGTCGAACGGCTGATCACCACCCACGACGACAAGCACTTCACCCGGCTGACGTTCCGTACACCCACGGGGCCCGCGGTCGTCACGGCCACCGACACCCACCCGTTCTGGAACCTCGACCAGCGGCGGTGGCTCGACGCCGGAGACGTCCGGCCGGGGGCGCGGCTGCGTACGGCGGACGGTACGGCGCTCGCGGTGGCCTCCGTCTCCCGCCACACGGAGCCGCGGACCACGCACGACCTCACGGTCTCGGGCATCCACACGTACTACGTGGTGGCCGGTTCCGAGGCGGTCCTGGTCCACAACACCGATTGCGGCGTCCCGATCTCGAAGGGGCGATGGGACCACATCTGGGACCGGCACGTGAATCGGTCGAAGTACCCGAACAAGAGCAAGTTCAACACCACGAGCAAGCCGAAGATCGAGAAGATGATCAAGAGGGCGCTCAACGGTGAGACACGCGACGGAACCTACTACCACAAGTTCCCCTCAGCGATCGGGAAGACTGCTGCGGGAGACCCCCAGTACTACATCCGGGTGGTCGTGCGCGATGGGAAGCTCATCACCGCGTTCCCGTCCGCGGCGCCGTAGGCCGGCGTCGTGACGGTGTCCTGGCAGCAGCGACAGCAGCAGCACAACAGCAGCGAGACGAGAGAGACGAGGCCGGCGACCATGGGTGTCGACGCAGTGCTGAAGCGGGTGGACCAGCCCGGCACAAGTCCCAGACGGCGCCGGCTGACCCAGGTCGACGTGTTCGTGGACGACGCGGACACCTTCGCCCGGCTCTGCGACGGGAGCGCCCTGCCGATGCTGTCCAGGGTCGACCTCTACGGAACGCTGGTTCTGACCGCCGCCGAGATGGAGCAGCTGCTCACCGAGATCGACGGAACCCGCCGAGGTACCACCGGGGCACCGCAGCGCGCGGCCCTGGACGAGGTCGGCCGCCTCGCCAGGATCTGCCGGGACGACCCCTCCACGGAACTCCACCTGGAGGGCGATTGACCGCCCGGTACACCTTCCTGACCGTCCACCGGCCCACGCCCGACGCCATGGCGGCAGCACTGGCCGACGTGGTCGGGGTGGCGGCTGCGGATGTGGACGTCGCCGACGAGGAGGCCGCGACGGCGGAGCGCGCATGGGATGCTCGGGTTCTGTGCGGTTGCCGGGGCCTCACCGGTGACCTGGCGCTGTACTGGGACGTGTACGTGGCACCGGATGCGGTGTCCGTGCCGCCGGCCGAGCCCGAGGCCGCGTCGCGTCTGGCGGCCCGCCTGGGCACCGTCGTGCTCCATCCGGCGCAAGGGGTCCGCCCGTCGGCCTACTGGGCCGTCGCGCCGGACGGATCGCGTACCCGGGCTCGGGTGCTGGAGGAGGCCGGGGGCGACGAGGAGTGGCCTCCTCTCACCGTGGACGCCGTCGAGGAACGGATCGACCAGCTGCCCGGGGCGCGGGTCGAACCGATCACGGAGGACGGCCCGTCCGGCTGAGCGGGCCGAGTTGGGTCCGTGGGCCCAAGACGGGCGCCCGTCCAGAAAATAGCGTCGTCGCGGCAGATGATCGACGCCCGTCCCGGCGCACCCCCACGGCGCCGGGGCGGGCCGCAACCGGAAGGTGACGACGGAGATGCCCACTGCTGAGCAACTGACCCTGACCGACGAGGAGTCCCGGCTCCTCCAGCAGGGCCTGATCGAGTGGAGCGGCCCCGCACGCTGCACGGAGGAGTTCGCCGTGGCCATGGGCTTCGACGGTACGGAGGACCTGAACCGCCGGGGCCTGTGGATACGAAGAGCCCTCGCCGAGAGGGAGGCCCTGGAACCGATGGACTGGGCGCGGGCCCTGCTCGCGACGGAGCTCGCCTTCGCCAGTGATGTGGTCGGCTCGGGCTACGAGTGGTCGACCACGACCGGCTGGCCCGACGACACCACGGTACGTGTCCTGCGCTCGACCCAGCTGAAGCTGATCCGCACCGTCGCCCCGCTGGTCGGCCGGGGCCTCGGCACCCGGGGCGGGGCCGAGCTGTAGTGGACCGTCTGCCGACACACGTGAGCGCGCTGAACCGGATGGTCGGCGCAGCCGGGGCGGCCGACCGCCCCGGACCGGTCGACGGAGACCGGTGGACGGACGGTCACGCCCGCTGGGATCTCTACCGCAGTGCCGCAGGGCAGCCCGAGGCGGCGGAGCTCCTGCTGGCGGCGGTGAGGGCCGAGACCGACCTGCCGCTCGCGTCCTCGGCCGTGGTGATGATGCTCGAGAAGGTCCCCGCCGACGAGCGTCGGCGCTGGGTCGACGCGCTGCGTCCCGAAGTCCGTGGCTACGCCGAGCGGCGCTCGAACGAACTGGCGGTGCTCGACTCCCTGGCCCGGGGTGAGCGCTCGTTCGGCGCCGACGATGTCGAGGCATGGTCGGACTGGCTGCAGCTCCGTGCGGCGCAGGCGGGAACGGACGGGGACGGTCACGTCCTGGACGTGCTTGCCGAGCACGGCAGGACGAAGAGGATCCGCAGGCACGCGGCGGAGTCCGCAGCCGGCCGCCGTGCGTGTGACCGATGAGCCCTGCGACGTCCCGGTCCAGGGCCGGGCTGCCCCGGGACCGCTGAGGAGCATTCCCGTCCGGTGACGCGGGCCCGGAGGCAGCGGCGGCGCCGGCGATTGGGAAGAGGGCGGGCGCCCTGCCCATAATCGGCCGCATGCACGACAACCTGACCAGCGACCGGCCGCCGGTGCCGCCTCCGTACCGGCACGCCGTCCGCCGCCGCGCCGCGGCGGCGTTCAAGGCCGCAGCCCCCGCCCTCGGGGCCTACGCGGGCGTACGGGTCATCGGGCTCGTCGTCTTCTGGGGCGCCGCCTCCCATGCGGGCAAGGACGCGCTGAAGCTGCTCGGCGGTCGCTGGGACTCCGTCTGGTACCAGCGGATCGCCGAGCACGGTTACCGCTACACCGTCACCCTTCCCGACGGCAGCATCCACTCCGACCTGGCCTTCTTCCCGCTCCTGCCGGCACTGGAACGCGCCATCGCGGAGGTGACCCCGCTCACCGTCCGGGGAGCGGGGATCACGGTCGCCTGGGCCGCGGGGCTGCTGGCCGCCTGGGGGATCTTCGCCGTCGGGGCGCGACTGAACGGGCGGCGGACCGGGGTGGTGCTCGCTGCGCTGTGGGGCGCGTATCCCACCGCGTTCGTGCAGTCGATGGCGTACACCGAGACGCTCTTCACCGCGCTCGCCGCCTGGGCGCTGTACGCCGTGCTCAGGGACCGCTGGATCCTGGCGGGCGGACTGTGCGTCCTGGCGGGGCTGACCCGGCCCACGGCGGCCGCGCTCGTGGCCGCGCTGGGGGTCACGGCCCTGGCCGTCCTCGTGCGGGAGTACCGGGCGCCGGGTGGCCGGGAGGGCCTCCTGCGAAGGAACGCGCGCATGCTGGCGGGCGTCTGCCTCGCACCGCTGGGCTGGCTCGCGTACGTGGTGTTCGTCGCCGCGCGGGAGGACAGCCCGTTCGCGTACTTCGAGGTCCAGGCGGCCTGGGGCAACAGCATCGACGGAGGCCGGGCGCTGGCCTCCTTCATCGTCGGCCTGCCGCTGCCCGCCGCGCTCGGACTGTGCGCGGCGCTCGGACTGCTGGGATGGCTGGTCGTCCTGTGTGTACGGCAGCGGCAGCCGCTTCCCGTCCTTGTGTACGGGATCGCCGTCGTCGTCATCTCGCTGATCGGCTCCGGGTACTTCGGGTCCCGGCCGCGCCTGATGATGCCGGCGTTCCCGCTGCTCCTGCCGCCCGCCGTCGCGCTGCTGAGGCTGCGTACGACGGCCCGTACGGCCACGGCCGTCGGCGTGCTCGCCCTGGCCTCGGCCGCCTACGGGGCGTGGACGCTGCTCGGCTCGGGACCGCCCTGACCACGGCGGTGTCCACCGCCTCCCGCTTCCCGGCCCGCCATTGGGCCCACGGGCCCACGCGCCCGCGGCCGCCCGGTTGTTAGCGTGCAGGCTCCGGGTGCACTGTCGGTCAGGAGCGTTGAACGATGAAGGTACGGACGACTGTCATGGCGGCCACAGCGACCGTCCTGTGTCTCACGGCTGTCGCGTGCGGGCCGGGCGACAGCGCGGACAAGGACGGGCGCAAGGACAGCGGGAAGGCCACCGGGCAGGCGAGCGGGAAGACGAGCGCCTCTCCGGCCCCGGGCACCGACACCGGATCCGCTCCCGGACCCAGGCCCACCAGCAACGGCAAGACGCTCACGGAGGCCGAGCTCACCAAGGTGGCCCTGGTGAACGGCGAGCTGCCGGACTACGACTTCGCCAAGATGCCGGGCGGCGACGAACGCGGCACCGAGCGGTCCGAGGACGCGGCCTGCCGGCCGATCGCCTCGATCATCAACGGATCGCCCGAACCCGCCCCGGCCGCCACCGTCTTCCGCACGGCCATGGACGTCTCCGAAGAGGGCCAGGACGACCAGACGGTCGTCACCGAGATCCTGACCTCACACGCACCCGGTGAGGCGGAGCAGCTGCTCAGCTCGGTCCGCGACGCGGTGAAGGCATGCGCGGGCGGCTTCCGGACGACGAGCGACGACGGACCGTCCACGTACACCGAGGTCAAGGCGCTGCCCGCGCCCAAGGCGGGGCAGGAGTCGCTCGCCTACCAGGTGACGGGCAGCATCGAGGGGGAAGGCGTGCCGCTGGTCTTCCAGCTCGTACGGACCGGATCCACGGTCGTCACCTTCTACGCCGCCAACTTCACGTCGGCCAGGACACCCGAGGTACCGGCCGCACTCGTCACCGCACAGGCGGCCAAGCTCCCCTGAGCCCCTGAGCCCCTGAGCCCCTGAGCCCCTGAGCCCCTGAGCCCCTGAGCCCCTGAGCCCCGGAGGGCGAAGGGCCGCGTCAGCGCAGCACCGCCATCCCCAGCGCCGCGAACAGGGCCACCAGGACCAGTGCGGCGGCGGCGATCGCGGCGACGTTGCGGACGCGTTCCCTCGTCGGGCGGGATGTGACCTCGATACCCGTGTGGGACGGAAACGCGTAGTAGTCGCGGTGCGGGTCCGCGTGGACGCGGACATGGGCCAGCGGGAGGCGGCGGAGCGTCGCACGGCGGGCGACCTCGTCCTTCCGCAGGGCCAGGAGCGGGTCGATCAGGGTCCGGTCGGCCTCGTCCAGGTCGTCCGGGAGTTCGTCGGCCGCGCCGCGGAGCACGGTCTCCTGCCACCGGCCCGCGTTCCCGGTCGTGCGTCTCAGATCCAGTCTGCCGAGCCGCCGCTCCTTCTCCCGGCGGGGGCTCTGGTTGATGTAACCCTCGGTCCACACCGTGAAACGGCCGGTGCCCTCGCACTCCTGGTGGATGACGCGCTTGGTGCCCTCGCACGTACCGCACTGCACGGAGCCCGTCTTCTTGCAGTCGGTGCAGTCCAGTTGGCGCCGGCCGCCGCACTTGGGGCAGGCCACCTTCGAGGTCCGGCAGCGCGTGCAGAGGACCCGGTGGGCCGAGGGGGCCGCGGCGCCCGGGTGCGCGGGCCTGCCGACGCGTCGGCGCCCTGTCCCCTCGCACTCCCAGCAGGCGTCCGGGCCGCCCTGGCAGACGGGGCAGTCGACGAACCGGGGGCAGTCGCGGACGCCGCGCCCGCCGCACGCCCCGCAGGAGTTCGTTCCGCCCTTGCACTTCTCGCACCGCTCCTCACCGAGCGAGCCCCGGCGCACCAGCCGCCAGGCGTCGTGCCGCTCCGGATCGTCGGGCGGGGCGACCCGGTAGGACTCGATGGAGGTGTACGTCGGCCGGCCGGCCGGTTCCTTGCGGCTGCCGGGCTCCCGCATCGGGCGCTCGCCGCGCTCCTCGACGGACCGGACGATGCGGAAGTCCAGGAGGACCTGCCAGGTGACGGCGGCGGCACCGGGATCGGCCAGGCGTGCGGAGACCCCACGGCGGCCCGCGTACGCCTCCACCGCCTCGAGTATCTCCGCGTCGGACGGTACTCGGGCCACGGCCGCTCCCCCCTGTCGACGACCAGACGCTCAGGGTAGGAGCGGCCCGCAGGTCCGGCAAGGTCGTCACGGCGGGTGCGGCAAGGAGCCCGGCGGAAGGCCTCCGAGCCCTTCCGCGGAACGCCCCGCCCGACTACGGCCTCGCGGCGGTCACCTGGACCCGCGCGCCCGGCCGCAGTCCCCACTTCTCCATCGCGCCCGCCTCCGACTCCACCACATGGCGGGCGCGCGGCCGGGGCAGGCCGAGGCGGCCCGGCTTCATGGTGCGGACCGCCAGGACGTTGAACTTCCGGTCCAGATAGGCCACATCGATCGTGAACCGCATCCGGAAGGTGTGCACACTCCCGCACGGCGTGATCAGGAGCGCCCCGTCGACGCCCTCCGCACCCAGCAGCCCCCGCATCCGCGCCCGGTAGGACGCCGCGATCCTCAGCGGCACCTCCTGCGTCCCCGCACCCGTACCGACCGTCAGCATTCCGTCGCCATTGCGCCATTTCCCCATGGGCACCGACCGTAGCGGCCGGAGCCCCGATCTGGGTCCGGATCGGTCACCGGTGGGCCCCAGGGCCCAAGACCCCTGCCGTGCCGCCGGATTAGGGTCGGCGTCGTGGACGCCACACTGATTGCGGTCGCCGCCCTCTGGGGCGCCGCCACCGGACTGCTCCTCCCGCGCGCCGCCTACCGGTTCTCCGTCGAGCCGGAGGAGCCCTGGCGGGTCGCGTGCCCGGCCGGGCACGCGCTCACCGGACCGGGCCGCGGCTGGCTCGGCTCGACCCGGTGCGCGACCTGCGCCGTGGCCGTCCCCGCGCTCCCGGCAGGCGCGGCCCCGCACACCGCACCGCCGGCCGGACGGCACCGCTACGCCCCCGCGCTCCTCGCCCCCCTCGTCACCGTCCTCGCGTGCGTCGCCCTCGCCGCCGCCACCGGCCCCCGGCCCGAGCTCGCCGTCTGGCTGCTACTGGCCCCCGTCACCGTGCTCCTCGCCGTCATCGACCGCCGGGTCCACCGGCTGCCCGACCGGCTGACGCTGCCGCTGGCCGGCGCCGCCGCCCTGCTCCTCGGGGCCGTTTCCCTGCTGCCCGAGCACGCCGGTTCCTGGACCTCGGCCCTGCTCGGCGGAGCGGCGCTCGGCGGCTTCTACTTCCTGCTGTTCCTGATCAACCCGAACGGCATGGGCTTCGGCGACGTGAAGCTGGCCCTGGCGCTGGGGGTCACGCTCGGCTGGTACGGGTGGGCGGTGCTGTTCGCGGGAGGCTTCGCCGGGTTCCTGCTCGGGGCGCTGTACGGCCTCGGCCTGATGCTGCTGCGACGGGCCGGACGCAAGACGGGCATCCCCTTCGGCCCGTTCATGATCGCGGGCGCGCTGCTGGGGCTGCTGTTCGGCGGACTGGCAGCCTGACCCGGCCCGCCCCCCCGAATCTCGGTCGCGTACGCCGCACCCGGCTGACACGATCCCCGCATGAGTGAACAGTCCCCAACTGCCGGGTCCGAGAACTCCGACGCACGTTTCGACGCCCTGGTGGCCGAGGCCGCCGCCGTGTCCGTCGACGGCTGGGACTTCTCCTGGCTCGACGGCAGGGCCACCGAGGAACGTCCCTCGTGGGGGTACGCACGGGCCATGGCGGACCGGCTGGGGCGGGCGCGGGCCGCGCTCGACATCCAGACCGGAGGCGGGGAGGTCCTCGCCTCCGCACCCCGACTGCCGCCGCTCACCGTGGCCACCGAGTCCTGGCCCCCGAACATCGCCCGCGCCACCGCCCTGCTGCACCCGCGCGGAGCCGTCGTCGTCGCGGACGCCGACGAGCCGCCGCTGCCCTTCGGCGACCACGCCTTCGACCTGGTGGTCAGCAGGCACCCGGTGACCACATGGTGGGACGAGATCGCCCGGGTGCTGGCACCCGGTGGCACGTACTTCTCGCAACAGGTGGGCCCCGCAAGCGTCTTCGAGCTCGTCGAGTACTTCCTCGGTCCGCAGCCCCCCGAGGTACGCGGTGGCCGTGACCCCCTGCGGGCGCGGGCCGACGCCGAGGCCGCGGGGCTCGACGTGGTCGACCTGCGCGTGGAGCGGCTGCGCACCGAGTTCTTCGACATCGGCGCCGTCGTCTACTTCCTGCGGAAGGTGATCTGGATGGTGCCGGGATTCACCGTGGAGGCCTATCTGCCCCAACTGCGCTCCCTGCACCGGCTCATCGAGACCGAGGGGCCCTTCGTCGCGTACAGCGCCCGGTTCCTGATCGAGGCCCGTAAGCCGAGGTAGCGCCAACGGGCATACGCTGAAGACGGTTTCCCGGGCCGCCGGACGCAACGGCAGCACCCGCTCCTCCGTCCTACCCATGGGTAGTGCGACCCTGGTGGTTGAGCGCACAACGAAGGAGCAGGTCATGACGGTGGGAAGGGATACGCCCGGCGAAGAGATCCGCCAACCCGTCGGCCGGCCGCGTCACGGCAACGCCGACTGGCTCACGGGCGCGCGGATCACCGCGGTCCACGGCCTGTTCTACCGCCCCGAAGGGCGCGCCGGAGAGCCGGAAGCCGTCGGATTCCTCCTCGACGGCGGGCAGTCGGTCCTCATGACCTGTGCCTCCGACCGGACGCTGCGGATCACTTCGGGCACCTGGCCCGGACTTCCCGACTGGTGCGTGCCCGCGGGGCAGTGGCAGTTCGCGCCGCTGAGCCAGCTGCCCCCGCCGCCGTACGGAGGAGCCTGGACGGTCCTCGGAACGCAGGAGCGCCGGGACGGGCACGGCGAGGTGCACGAGGCCGTCATCCGGTGCGAGAACGGTGACTTCGTGGTCACCGGCGGGGACACGGTCGCGATCCGCTTCGTCCACAGCTGAGCCGACGCGACGCGGGGCCCTCTACGCGTGCGGGCCCACCGTCACCTTGCCCACCGTCAGCTCGGGCCTGCCCTCCAGTACGGCGCCCACCCGCTCCACCTGCTCCTCCAGCGCCCGAAGGTGTGCGGCGCCGAGGACGGACAGCGGCTCCACCGTCACGGCGATCCGCTTCCCCGAGCGGCGCTGGTGCCAGACACCTGCGACCGTGCCGTCCACGAGCAGCACCGGGAAGTTGCCCGCCTGCCCGCCCGCGAGCGCGCGCTCGTACGCCGCGCCGGGGAAGAGCCGCTCACGGGGGAAGGAGGCGATCGTGAACGCGTCGAAGTAGGGGAGCAGACGCACACCGCGCGCAGGGGCCGCCGGGAAATCGGTGTCGCCCGCCGCCACCCAGGCGGTCCCGCTGTCCTCGAAGGCCACCTCCTCGATCGTGCCGTCCCCGGCCAGGGTGTCGAAGAGCTGTCCGGCCCAGCCGCGCGGCGCGGCGAGCCACCGGGCGAAGTGGGCGGGGGTGGCGGGACCGTACGCGTACAGGTAGCGCCGCACGAGCAGGGCCAGCGCCTCGGGTCCGGGCAGGGGCACGTGGCCGGGGTTGGTGTACGTGGCCCTGCGGCCCCGGTTCGGGGCGTAGCACAGGGCGCCCCGGTGACCGGCCAGGTGCAGTACCTGACGCCAGCGCGGCCACATGTCCTGGAACCCGGGCATGACCAGGTCCCCGGCCCAGGGTCCGGTGCGGGCCACGACCTCCTCGGAGAGCTCGTCGATCGTCAGCTCGGTCCCGGTCAGCGCGTCGGACACCGCCGCCACGACGGCCTCGACCTGGTCCGGCGTCATCCTGGCGCCCTTCGGGAACGGACTCGTGCCGGCCGGTACGGCGGAGAGGGCCCCGGTCCAGAGCGGGAGGTCGGCGGCGGGCAGCAGGTGCACCGTGCCGCGCGGCCCGAACGTCTTGACGAGGGTCCGGTCGGTCCACAGCGCCGAGCGCACATCGGCCCGGGTCGACCCCGCCGTACGCAGGCCGACCGAGAGTTCGGCGGCGGACAGCACCTGGGCGTGCGCGCCGAGCATGGCGGCGACGGCCTCCGCGGGCGAGGAGAAGGGCGCGGGCACGGAGGAAGGGGTGCCCGGGGAGCGGCCGGCGTCCTCGGTCAGGGACTGCCGGGCCAGCCGCCGGGCATTCGCCTCGGGCCAGGTCACGGTCGCGGTGCGGGCGCGTGTCGTCATGGACCGAACCTAGGACGTCAACAGGACAGTTCCGGTCCTGTACGGCTGGTGCGCGGAGCTTTCGGGTGGCCGGAACCCGTGCCCGCAGCGGAGTCCGGCGAACTCGGAGAGTAATTATGGAGTGGCGTGGCACGCAGCATCACTTACGAAGGGTTATGGTGGAAACCCCCCCTCGGGCCGGTCCGTAACCCCCCCCCACGGACCGGCCCGTTTTTTTGTGGCCGGGCTGTGTGGCCCCTGTGGCTCCTGTGCAGAAGCGGTACCGGTGTGGTGTCCGGACCGGCTCCTCAGCCCCGGTTGGCCCAGATATTGGTGCTCGCGGTGTCCACCGCGAAGGTGTCGATCTCCTTCAGCTCGTCCGCGGAGAGTGCCGGTGCGCCGAGCGCGGCCACGTTCTCCTCCAGCTGCTTCACACTCGACGCGCCGATGAGGGCCGACGTCATGCGGCTGTCGCGCAGCACCCAGTTCAACGCCAGCTGGGCGAGGGACTGGCCGCGGCGCACGGCGATGTCGTTCAGCCCGCGCAGGCGGCGCACCATCTCGTCGGAGAGAAGGCCCGGGTCCAGGGACTTGCCCTGCGAGGCGCGCGACCCCTCCGGGATGCCCTTGAGGTACTTGCCCGTGAGCAGCCCCTGGGCGAGCGGCGCGAAGGAGATGCAGCCCATGCCGGCCGTCTCCAGCGTGTCGAGCAGCCCGTCGGCCTCCACCCAGCGGTTCACCATCGAGTAGGACGGCTGGTGGATCAGGGCGGGCACGCCCATCTCCCGGAGCAGCCGGGCCGCCTCGGCGGTCTGTGCGGCGTTGTACGAGGAGACGCCCGCGTACAGCGCCTTGCCCTGGCGTACGGCGGAGGCGAGCGCCCCCATCGTCTCCTCGAGCGGTGTGTCGGGGTCGAAGCGGTGGGAGTAGAAGATGTCGACGTAGTCGAGCCGCATCCGCGCGAGCGAGGCGTCGAGCGAGGACAGCAGGTACTTGCGGGACCCCCACTCCCCGTACGGGCCCGGATGCATCTCGTAACCGGCCTTGGTGGAGATGATCAGCTCGTCCCGGTACGGGGCGAAGTCCTGCCGGAAGAGCTTGCCGAAGTTGAGCTCGGCGGAGCCGGGCGGCGGACCGTAGTTGTTGGCCAGGTCGAAGTGGGTCACGCCCAGGTCGAAGGCGCGGCGGAGGATGGCCCGCTGGGAGCCGAGGCTGCGGTCGTCGCCGAAGTTGTGCCACAGGCCCAGTGAGACGGCGGGGAGCTTGAGGCCGCTGCGGCCCGTGCGGCGGTACTCCATGGAGTCGTAGCGCGACTCGGCGGCGATATGGGGGAGGGAATCAGTCACGTTTCTCTCCTTATCACGGACTTGTGACAGACCGGGTTGGGCCCTTACCACTCGTGCGCAGTAATGTGGCGGCTTCGGGAAATGCCGACGCGCGGCGCGAGAGTGTGATGTGCGGACTGTGCGGGATTCCCCCCGGGGACCGCCCCGGACCCCCGGCAACGGGGAGGACGGGCCGTCGGCCCGTACGGAACCGAGAGGGTGAACTCAGTGAACTTGCGCGACCTGGTGTACGGGCTCTACGCACGCCGGGTGGAAGGCCGCCTGGATCACGCGCAGGTGCCCAAGCACATCGGAGTCATCCTCGACGGCAACCGGCGCTGGGCGAAGGCCTCGGGCGGCTCCGCCGTGCAGGGGCACCAGGCGGGCGCGGACAAGATCTCCGAGCTGCTCGGCTGGTGCAGTGAGACCGAGGTCGAGGTCGTCACGCTCTGGCTGCTCTCCACGGACAACTTCGACCGGCCCGAGGCGGAGCTCATCCCGCTGCTCGGCATCATCGAGAACACCGTGCGCAACCTGGCGGCCGACGGGCGGTGGCGTGTCCACCACGTCGGCACCCTCGACCTGCTGCCGGCGCGGACCCAGACCGTCCTCAAGGAGGCGGAGGAGGCCACCGCCGGTATCGACGGGATAATCGTCAATGTCGCGGTCGGCTACGGCGGACGCCAGGAGATCGCGGACGCCGTGCGGTCCCTGCTGCTGGACCACTCCGCCAAGGGCACGACCTTCGAGGAGCTCGCGGAGGTCGTCTCCACGGACCTCATCTCCGAGCACCTCTACACCCGTGGACAGCCCGACCCGGACCTGGTGATCCGGACCAGTGGCGAGCAGCGCCTGTCCGGCTTCATGCTCTGGCAGAGCGCTCATTCGGAGTACTACTTCTGCGAGGTGTTCTGGCCGGCCTTCCGCAAGGTCGACTTCCTCCGCGCCCTGCGCGACTACGCGGCCCGCCACCGCCGCTACGGCGCCTGACACCCCCTGAGCCACGGGCGCCGACGCGGCACATCGGGCCTGTCGGCGTACCCCCGGACGGAGTTCGGGGAGATTGAGGACAAAAGCGGCTACGGGCTCCCGGCCGAACCCGGGCCGTCCCTGGTCCACCCCACGCGCATGGCTTCGCGTGTTCGAGGGAATACCCCTGTCAGGTCGATATCCAGTCACAACCAGGCGGATGTCGCAGCCAAGTGAGCGGAGCCCAGTCCGCTCGCCCGGGAGGCCCTTTGCACACGAAGGACCGCACATCGTGCGGCCGACGCGGAGGGCCGGTGTTCGGCCCGCGCAAGGGGTCCGAACCCGGTCCGTCCTCTCCCTTTGGGAAGTTCCGCGACGTCCGTCGCACTCCCCGACCTCGTCCGAGGGGGTACGTCCTTCCGTGGTGACCAGCACTAAGCGCCGCATGCCCGACAGGCGCACCTATGTTCTCGACACCAGCGTCCTGCTGGCCGACCCCAACGCCATGTCCCGCTTCGACGAGCACGAAGTAGTGCTGCCGATCGTCGTGGTCACGGAGCTGGAGGCCAAACGGCACCACCCCGAACTCGGCTACTTCGCCCGGCAGGCCCTGCGCCTGCTGGACGACTTCCGCGTCCGGTACGGCCGGCTGGATGCCCCGATCCCCCTCGGGGATCTGGGCGGGACGCTCCGCGTCGAACTCAACCATTCCGACCCCGGTGTACTGCCCGCCGGCTACCGGTTGGGGGACAACGACTCACGGATTCTCGCGGTAGCGCGCAATTTGCAGGCCGAGGGGTACGACGTCACCGTCGTCTCCAAGGACCTGCCGCTCAGGATCAAGGCGTCATCGGTCGGCCTCCTGGCCGAGGAGTACCGCGCCGAGCTCGCCATCACCGACTCCGGCTGGACAGGGATGTCCGAGCTGTCGCTCTCCGCCGAACAGGTCGATCTGCTGTTCACGGAGGAGACGCTGTACGTCCCCGAGGCGGCCGACTTCCCCGTACATACGGGGCTCGTCCTCCAGTCCGAGCGCGGCAAGGCCCTGGGCAGGGTCACCGCCGAGGGCAATGTGCGCCTCGTGCGCGGCGACCGGGAGGCCTTCGGCATCCACGGCCGCAGCGCCGAGCAGCGCATCGCGCTCGATCTGCTCCTCGACCCGGACGTCGGCATCGTCTCGATGGGAGGCAGGGCGGGCACCGGCAAGTCGGCGCTGGCTCTCTGCGCGGGCCTGGAAGCCGTGCTCGAGCGCAGGCAGCACCAGAAGGTGATGGTCTTCCGGCCGTTGTACGCGGTCGGCGGTCAGGAGCTCGGCTATCTCCCCGGCAGTGAGTCCGAGAAGATGAGCCCCTGGGCGCAGGCCGTCTTCGACACGCTGTCGGCGGTCGCCGGGCGCGAGGTCATCGAAGAGGTGCTGGGTCGCGGGATGCTGGAGATCCTGCCGCTCACCCACATCCGGGGCCGTTCGCTCCACGACGCGTTCGTGATCGTGGACGAGGCGCAGTCGCTCGAACGGAATGTCCTGCTGACCGTGTTGTCCCGTATCGGGACGAATTCCCGCGTCGTGCTCACTCATGACGTGGCCCAGCGGGACAACCTCAGGGTCGGCCGGTACGACGGAGTCGTCGCCGTGGTCGAGAAGCTGAAGGGGCATCCGCTCTTCGCGCACGTCACGCTCACCCGATCCGAGCGTTCGCAGATCGCCGCACTGGTGACCGAAATGCTGGAGGAAGGCCGGATCTGACACCGGAAGTCCCAAAGATGCCGCCCGGCGAGCCAAGGAGCTTAGCCGGGCGGCTTCGTGTTGCGCCGTCATTTCCGTAAAACACTTGCTCCAAACGGGGTGTGACCTTTAACACGCAACACAGAATTGCAACGCCCCGTGTCCGTCCGGCAGAGTCTTGCTTCCGTCAGGCCCCGCATACGGCACTCAGGCACCTCCGAAGGTGCCACGCACCACACAACTCAACAGTCGCCGTCCGTATGCCGCCCGCGAGCACCACGCGGCACTTCCGCAAGGAAGTTGCCCACCGGGCCCGTGCCTCCCGTGACCCATGCAGTAGGGAGGCCAGCGTCAAGGGCACGATTGCGCCCGCGAGGTCACCTAAGCGGGCGATGCTGGAAGGACACCATGTGAGCCGGATCTCGGTCCGGGGGTTCGCCGTGGCATCTGCCACCGCGGTTACCACCGTAGGCGCCGTCGTCGGCGTTGCGTCGGGCAGCACTCCCGCTGCTGATGACAACTTCGAGGCTGCCGCAGCCGACACCACGCTGCTCGCAGACATTCCCGCGGGCCAGCAGGCCCAGGTTCAGACCGCTTCGTTGACGCAGCAGGCCGACGCACAGGCCTCCGCTGCCGACGCGGCGGCGAAGAAGTCTGCTGAGGAAACGGCCCGCATCCAGGCCGCCAAGGACGCCAAGTCGAAGAAGCAGGCGGCCGAGGACAAGCTGGAGGAGGAGCGCGAGGCGAAGGCGGAAGCCGACCGCGCGAGCCGCTCCGACGTCCGCGACGCCTCGTCGTTCTCCGCGCAGGGCTCCTACAGCGTGGCCGAAGTCCAGGCGATGGCCCGCCAGATGATGCCGGCCGACCAGTTCCAGTGCTTCAGCAACATCGTGGAGAAAGAGTCGGGCTGGAACTACAAGGCGACCAACCCGTCCTCGGGCGCCTACGGCATCATGCAGGCCCTGCCCGGCTCCAAGATGGCGTCCGCGGGCGCCGACTGGCAGACCAACCCGGCCACCCAGATCAAGTGGGGCCTCAGCTACATGAACAGCGACCGCTACGGCAGCCCGTGTGCGGCCTGGTCGTTCTGGCAGGCCAACCACTGGTACTAGGAACCCCCGCGAGGTTCCGCGCTCAACCTCGTGAAGCCCCGCACCGTCATACGGTGCGGGGCTTCACGCGTGTACGGTCGATCCGAACAGCTCCGGGGGAGTGATGGGAGCAAGCGGGGGAAAGGGAAAGTTCATGTCAAAACTTCCGGGCTGGCTCGGGCGTCTGGGCGCCGAACTGACGCAGATCGGGACGCGCCTGGAAGAACGGCGCGCCGAGGACGAACGGCGGGCCGACGCCGATTCCGTGTCCTCCTCGACCCTCTCCACCGTTGCCGCCTCCGCCGCTGCCGCCGAGCAGGTGCCGCGCCCGCCCGCGTACGCTCCCTCCGTGGCCGCCAGGCCCGATCCGGTGGCGGCCATCCCCTGGGGGATGCGCGTCGCGGCCGAGGCCGGCTGGCGGCTCCTGGTGCTCGCGGGCACCCTCTGGGTACTGATGCGGATCATCAGTGCCGTACAGCTGGTCGTCCTTGCCTTCGTCGCCGCACTGCTCGTGACCGCCATGCTGCAGCCGACCGTCGTGCGGCTGAAGCGGCTCGGACTGCCGCGCGGTCTCGCCACCGCCGTCACCGCCGTACTCGGCTTCGTCGTCATGGGCCTGGTCGGCTGGTTCGTCGTGTGGCAGGTGATGGACAACCTCGACACGCTGTCCGACAGGGTGCGCGACGGCATCGACGAGCTGAAGCGCTGGCTCCTGGACAGCCCGTTCCACGTCACCGAGTCGCAGATCAACGACATCGCGAAGAACCTCAGCGACACCGTCGGCACCAACACCGAGGAGATCACCTCGGCGGGACTGCAGGGCGTCACCGTGATGGTGGAGGTCCTCACCGGGATTCTGCTGGCGATGTTCTCGACGCTCTTCCTGCTGTACGACGGGAAGCGCATCTGGCAGTGGGTGCTCAAGCTGGTACCCGCCCAGGCCCGGCCGGGCGTCGCCGGTGCCGGACCCCGCGCCTGGCGCACGCTGACCGCCTATGTACGGGGCACGGTGATCGTCGCCCTGATCGACGCGATCTTCATCGGCCTCGGGATCTACTTCCTCGATGTGCCCATGGCGGTGCCGCTGGCCGTCTTCATCTTCCTCTTCGCCTTCATCCCGCTGGTCGGCGCCGTGATCTCCGGGGCACTCGCCGTGGTCGTCGCACTCGTCACCCAGGGCGTGTTCACCGCGCTGATGGTGCTGATCGTGGTGCTGGCCGTGCAGCAGATCGAGGGCCACATCCTGCAGCCGTTCATCCTCGGCCGCGCGGTGCGCGTCCACCCGCTGGCCGTCGTCCTCTCGGTCGCGGCCGGCGGCATGATCGCCGGCATCGGCGGCGCGGTCGTCGCCGTACCGCTGGTCGCCGTGACCAATACCGTGGTCGGCTACCTGCGGGCGTACGGGCGGGAGGACGCCCTGCGCCACTCACCGCAGCCACACGGCGCGACGGCGATCGGGGTGGCGCCGACGGAGGCACCCGGGGCGGGGCAGGCCCGGGAGGTACCCGCCGACGACGACGGGACGGACACGCAGGGCGAGCCCGGGAAGCAGTAGGGCGTACGGAGACATAAGAAGGGCCCCGGGGACGGTCGGTCGTCCTCGGGGCCCTTCTCGTACAGGGGTACTGCGGGTGTTACTCGGCGAGCACGGCCTCGGCATCGAGGGTCACGCCGACAGCCTGGATCACCGAAGCGATCTTTACGGCTTCCTGAATGGTCTCACGGTCCACGCCGGCCTTGCGCAGCACCTGCTCGTGGGAGTCCAGGCACTGGCCGCAGCCGTTGATCGCGGAGACGGCGAGCGACCACAGCTCGAAGTCGACCTTCTCCACGCCCGGATTGCCGATGACGTTCATCCGCAGGCCCGCACGGAGGTTCCCGTACTCGGGGTCCGACAGCAGGTGCCGGGTGCGGTAGAAGACGTTGTTCATCGCCATGACGGCGGCAGCCGACTTCGCCGCGGTGTACGCCTCGGCGGAGAGGTTGGCCTTCGCCTCCGGCTCGAGCTCGCGCAGCACCTTCGGTGAGCGCGAGGCGATCGCGCAGGCGAGGACGGTGCCCCAGAGCTGCTGCTTCGGGAGCTCGCTGTTGCCGATGACCGAGCCGAGGTTCAGCTTCAGGTCCTTGGCGAAGTCCGGTATCGCCGACTTCAGTTCGTCGAGTGCCATGTGGGTATCAGCTCACTCGCCCGAGAGGAGCGCGACCGGGTCGAGGGTGTTCTCGCCCTTGGTCCAGTTGCAGGGGCAGAGCTCGTCGGTCTGCAGGGCGTCGAGGACCCGCAGGACCTCCTTGGGGTTACGGCCCACGGAACCGGCGGTCACCATCGTGAACTGGATCTCGTTGTTCTGGTCGACGATGAAGACGGCGCGCTGGGCGAAGCCGTCCTCGCCCTCGATGCCGAGGTCACGCATGAGCTCGTGCTTCGAGTCGGCCAGCATCGGGAAGGGCAGGTCGGTCAGGTCCGGGTGGTCCTTGCGCCAGGCGTGGTGCACGAACTCGGAGTCACCGGAGAAGCCGAGGATCTGGGCGTCGCGGTCGGCGAACTCCTCGTTCAGCTTGCCGAAGGCGGCGATCTCGGTGGGGCACACGAAGGTGAAGTCCTTCGGCCACGCGAAGACGATCTTCCACTGACCCTCGTAGGTCTTGTGGTTGATCTGCTCGAACTCCTTGCCGGTCTCCAACGACACACAAGCGGTCAGGTCGAACTGGGGGAACTTGTCACCGACAGTGAGCACGCGCACTCCTTGAAGCATAGGAATTCCCTTTTTGGGGGCGTTCCTGGGGGTTGGACGATCTCCACCTTGGCACAGGGTGCATTGATCGCGGAAATAGCTACACTCGGTCGTGATGATCGGAGGTACCTATCAGTGGCGTACGTAAATCAGGGTATGAGGGCCAAACAGCCCAGCCTCTCGCAGCTGCGCGCCTTCGCGGCCGTCGCGGAGCATCTGCACTTCCGGGACGCTGCGGCAGCAATCGGGATGAGTCAGCCCGCACTCTCCGGAGCCGTGTCCGCGCTGGAGGTGGCACTGGGTGTCCAGCTCATCGAGCGTACGACGCGCAAGGTGCTGCTCTCGCCCGCCGGGGAGCGGCTCGCGGTACGGGCCGGCGCGGTGCTGGAGGCCGTGGGCGAGCTGATGGAGGAGGCGGAGGCGGTGCGGGCACCGTTCACCGGGGTGCTCCGGCTCGGCGTGATCCCGACCGTCGCGCCGTACCTGCTGCCCGCGGTGCTGCGGCTCGTCCATGAGCGTTACCCGGAGCTGGACCTCCAGGTGCACGAGGAGCAGACATCCTCGCTGCTGGAGGGGCTGGCGGCGGGACGGCTGGACCTGCTGCTGCTCGCCGTCCCGCTCGGGGTGCCCGGGGTCACCGAACTTCCCCTTTTCGACGAGGACTTCGTGCTCGTCATGGAGCAGGAGCACCAGCTGGGCGGGCGCACGGACATCCCTCGGGAGGCGTTGCGTGATCTGCCGCTGCTGCTCCTCGACGAGGGGCACTGCCTGCGCGATCAGGCCCTGGACATCTGCCGCGAGGCGGGGCGCACGGACGGGGCGCCGGTGACGACGACCGCCGCGGGGCTCTCCACGCTGGTGCAGCTCGTCGCGGGGGGTCTCGGGGTGACGCTGCTGCCCCGCACGGCGGTGACGGTGGAGACCGGCCGCAACGAGGCGCTGACCACGGGGTACTTCGTGGATCCCGCCCCCTCCCGGCGGGTCGCCCTGGCGATCCGCACGGGGACGGCGCGCCAGGAGGAGTTCGAGGAGTTCGCGGCGGCACTGCGGGAGGCCCTGGTGACCCTTCCGGTACGGGTGCCCGCAGAGGAGTGAGCGCGCCCCCCGGCGCGCCCACTCCGGCATCACTCCGTCCGCAGGCCGTCCGGGCGCATCAGGCGCCACAGCAGGGGGAGCGACAGCAGGGTCACGGCCACGACGAGGGCCCCGCCCGCACCCGCCATCGGCAGGAACAGCCACCACTGCGTCACGGTCTTGGCCAGCATCCACGTCATCACGGCGCCGAGCCCGAGGCCGCCCGCGGTCGCGACCAGGAGGCCGATGACCACCGGTACCGCCGTCTGCCAGAGCACCGACCAGCCGAGGGTGACGCGGCTGGTACCGAAGGCGACCAGGACCGACAGCAGCCGCTTGCGCTCCCTGAGCTGCTCCAGCTGGGAGACCAGCATGGAGGCGGCGATGAGCAGCAGTGTCGCCGCGGCGCCGAACCGCAGGCCGGTCTGCACGCTCGCGTACTGGCGATCGCGCGTCACCGAGGTCAGGGTCGCGACCCGCATCGCGGGGTCGATCCGGGCCGCCGTGTTCCGCACGTACTCGGAGACGTCCTTCACGCCCTCGTCGACCTTGATCTGCGCGATCGTCTGGGCGTTCGGCAGGGTGCGCGGGTCGATGGCCCCGACCGTCGCCATGATCCCCCACTGTTCTTCGCCCAGCGGGTCGGCGCGGGCGGTGACGGTCCGGGCGTCGGCGGGCAGGGTCCAGCGCGCGGACTCTGCCCCCGGCTTCGGGTCGGAGGTGGGGTCGAGCTCGATCTCCTCGCCCTTGCGCGCCGTCTCGTCGACCCAGTCGCTCATCTCCTTGTCGCCCCTGGGGTGGACGACGAAGACGTCGCCCTCCTTGCAGGAACCGATCTCGGCGAGCTCCTTCAGGGTGGCGCAGTCGCCGATGCTGAGCGAGGTGGTGGGAGTGACCTCGTCCTCCTTGTACGTCCCCGGCTTGGTCACGTACGTCTCGACCGTGCCGATGACGCGGTCCACCCCCTCGGTGGACCGGAACGCCTCGATGGTCCGGGCGGCGGCCTGCCCGGTGACCGTCTCCGAGAAGGTGTGGAACTGGGCGCGCGACGGGTCCTGGCCCGTCATCGCCTCGAACTCGTCGCCGACCGCGGCGAACAGCATCTGCAGGGCCACCGCCCCGGCGACGGCCACGGTGATGCCACTGACCGCGCGGGTGGCCGCCCCGCTGTTCAACTGGAGCCGGCGGACGGCGAGCTGCCAGGGGAGCGGCCCCCCGCGCAGCCTCTTCACGCAGGCCTCGATCAGCCAGGGCAGCAGCAGTGCCAGTCCGACCAGCACCAGTACGGCGCCGGCCGCGATCGGGTACGGGTCGACGGGTGTGAAGTCGTCGACTCTTCCCGTCAGTCCCAGCACGGCCAGTCCCAGGACCGGCATCAGCAGACGCCACCAGAGACGGCGTCCGCGGCTGCCGGTGTGGCGTACGACCCCCAGCGGCTCGACGACCACCGAGCGCATGGCGGTCAGCGTGACGAGCACGGCGCACAGCGGTACGGCGAGGGCGACCAGGGCCGCCGACCAGGCCGCCGGTGTCAGGTCGGACGGGAAGGCGCTGTGGTCCCACACCTCGACGGAGCCGACGAACCTCCGGCCCACGAGGAAGAACACCGCCCCGGCCAGCAGGCCGAGCACGGAACCGAACAGCGCTTCGCCGGCCGCGATGCGGCGGGTCGTGGGGATGTCCGTACCGACCAGGCGGAGGGCGGCGAGCCGACGGTCACGGCGTTCGCCACCGAACCGCGCCGCCGTGGCGATGAAGATCGCGACGGGTGCCAGCAGCACCACGCAGATCATGATCACGAGGACGACCAGGACGGGCGGGAGCGGCTCGCCGGTGGCGCCGTCGCCGTAACCGGCCAGTCGGTGACCGCCGTTGGCGGGAGTCAGGGTGTCACTGCCCACGTAGAAGTACAGCTCGTTCGGAGAGAGCAGGCCCGCGTCGGAGATCGTCGAGGTGATCCGGTAGGGCAGCCGCTCCTTGAGGAGCGCGCCCTCGGGCGAGGCCAGCAGATCCCGGAGAGCGGGTGAGGCCGCCATCTCGCGCGGCCCGGGGAAGGCCGTGACCCCGGGAGGAACGGCCGGCCGGGCGCCCTCCGCGCGCATCAGGAAGCCGTCGACCGTGCGGCCGCGGAACTCGGTTGCCGCACTGACCCGCAGGACCGTGGTGTCCGACCTCGGGACGTCCGCGTTGCGCGACACCGGGGCCTCCTCGCGGGCCCGGTCGCGCACGGAACGCTGATCCAGCAGGTGCGGCACGGACGAGGCGATCAGCAGCATCGCCACGCCGAGGCCGACGCCCGCGGCCGTGAGCGCGGTCCGCGCCCAGCCCTCGCGCCCGCCCGCGGCGGCGAAGCGTATGCCGAGGCCGAGATCACGCAGCCAGGTCATACGGCGTACTCCGCATCGCGGGAGCGGCCGTCGCGCACGACGATGTCGCGGTCCGAGTACGCGGCGACGCGCGCCTCGTGCGTCACGAGGACGACGGCCGTGCCGGCCGTCCGGGCGCACTCGGTGAGCAGTTCCATGATGCGCTCGCCGTTGAGCGAGTCCAGCGCTCCCGTCGGCTCGTCCGCGAAGACCACCTTGGGCGAGGCGACGAGGGCACGGGCCACGGCGACGCGCTGGCCCTGACCGCCGGAGACCTCGCCGGGGCGCTGGGCGACCAGGTCGTCGACCTCCAGTCGCTCCATCCACCGCAGGGCCATGCGCTCGGCCTCCTTGCGGCGGGTGCCGTTCAGCCGGAGCGGCAGGGCGACGTTCTCCACGCAGGTCAGCTCGGGGACCAGCTGGCCGAACTGGAACACGAAGCCGAAATCGCTGCGCCGCAGGGCGCTTCGCTGCGCGTCCGGCATCTCCGAGAGTTCCCGGCCCGCGTAGGTGACGGAGCCGGAGTCGGGTGTGATGATCCCCGCGAGGCAGTGCAGGAGGGTCGACTTGCCGGAGCCGGAGGGGCCCATGACGGCGACGACCTCACCGGGGTGGACGGAGAACGAGGCCCCGTCGAGCGCGGCCGTCGAACCGTAGGTCTTGCGCAGGTCGCGGGCGACGAGCAGGGAGCCGGCAGGAGTCACGGGGCCACGACCTCGGCGAGCTGGTGGAGGCGTGCCGCGGTCAGCTCCAGCCAGCGCAGGTCCGCTTCGAGGTGGAAGAGCGCGTGGTCGCAGATCAACTGGTCGGCGAGGTCGCCCTTGCGCTTGCGGTCGGTGAGGATGCGCATCAGCCGCAGGTGCTCCGAGCGCTGCGCGTCCAGCAGCTCGGCGGCGCTGCGGCCGGTGAGCAGGGCCAGGACGACCTTCGTGTAGAGGGTCGACTGGAGATACGGCTCCGGCTTCTCCGGCTGCGCCAGCCAGGTGGCGACGTCAGTGATGCCGGCGTCGGTGATGGCGTAGCGCTTGCGCTCGGGCCCGCCGTCGGACTCGACGCCGTCGACCTCCACGAGGCCGTTCTTCAGCAGCCGGGACATGGTCGCGTAGACCTGGCCGTAGTGGAGGGGCCGGTCGTGGCCGAACTTGTCGTCGAAGGCGCGCTTGAGGTCGTAGCCGTGGCGGGGACCGGCTTCGAGGAGCCCGAGAAGGGTGTGACCGATTGACATGGCGGCACTCTACATGGGGTGTATACCTCGCGTGTATACGAGTCCCGGGGTGGGGACCACCCCGGGGGCCCTGCCCGCACATTCAAGCCCCGCCGGAGATTGAGGCGCGGGGGTTCGGGGGCGGAGCCCCTGACACGGGTGCGAGGTCACTCCGGGGCGCCCGGCTCCGGGGGCGGCGCATTCGGCGGGCGCCCCCGGCGGGGGATCGGTGCCGCACCGCCCGGCAGCCGCCCCGCCTCCGCGAGCGCCCGCCGCAGCAGGAACTCGATCTGCGCGTTCGCGCTGCGCAGCTCGTCCGAGGCCCAGCGGGCCAGCGCGTCGTGCACCGCGGGATCCAGCCGCAGCAGCATCTGCTTGCGCTGCGGCCGCCGGGCGGCAGGGGTCGAGGCGTCGTCCGTCACTGGTAGAGCGTGCCGGTGTTCAGGACCGGCTGCGCCGCACGGTCACCGCACAGCACCACCATCAGGTTGCTGACCATCGCCGCCTTGCGCTCGGAGTCGAGCTCGACGATGTCCTGTTCGGCGATGCGGGTCAGGGCCATCTCGACCATGCCCACCGCTCCCTCGACGATCATCTGGCGGGCCGCTACGACCGCGCCCGCCTGCTGCCGCTGGAGCATCGCGGAGGCGATCTCGGGGGCGTACGCGAGATGGCTGAAGCGCGACTCGATGATCAGCACGCCCGCCGCCTGGACCCGCGCGGTGAGCTCCACGGCGAGCTTCTCGGTGATCTCCTCCGCGTTGCCGCGGAGCGAGAGGCCGCCCTCGTCGTGGGCGTCGTACGGGTACTCGATCGCGATGTGCCGCACGGCCGCCTCGGTCTGTGTGGCGACGAACTCCAGGAAGTCGTCCACCTCGAACAGTGCCTGCGCGGTGTCCTCGACCTTCCAGACGACGATCGCGGCGAGCTCGATCGGGTTGCCGTACGCGTCGTTGACCTTCAGGACGGCCGTCTCGTGGTTGCGGACCCGGGTGGAGATCTTGCGGCTGGAGGTCAGCGGGTTGATCCAGCGCAGACCGTCCGAGCGGATCGTGCCGACGTACCGGCCGAAGAGCTGGATGACCCTGGCCTCGCCCGGAGCGACCATTTTCACACCGCTCATGCAGAAGAACGAGGCGATGACGAGCAGCACACCCAGGATGAAGAGCGGGATGCCGATGCCGTTGTGCCCGTTGGCGCCGAGAACGCCGCCGGCGATGGCCAGGCCGACGCCGACGAACACCCCGAGGACGGTCAGGAGCAGCCCGACGCCGCCGGGGATGGAGTGCGCCGTGGTCTCCCTGACCTGGGGGGCGGGCATCTCGGGCGCGTCCGGCGTCAGGTCGGCGGCGGGGACGGCGGAGTCGGGACGGTCGTGCGGTGCGGACATGGGTCCCCCGATTCGTACGGCTCAATGCCGTGCTAGCAATGTGATTTCACATTATCCGACGTCGCAACCTTGTGCCCCCCTCGTGAGTCGGTTCCTTTGTGACAGGTGCTGATTGTCACGTCCGGAAAAGACCGGATCGCTTGCCATTTGTCCGTGCTTTCGGTGTTAGCTGATTGGTCTGACCGGAGCAGAACGAGCAGAGGAACAGGAGCACCACAGCAATGGGTCGAGCGGATGCGCGACGAGCTCAGGGGCGGGGAGCGCGCCGGGCCGGGAGGAGCGGCGGCATACGCGGACTCTTCACCTGGCGGAAGTTGCTGGGCACGTTCTTCGGACTCTGCCTGCTTGTGATGGGTGCCTTCGTGGCGCTCTACATGTACGTGGACGTACCGGCGGCCAACGCCCAGGCCGAGAAGCAGAGCAACGTCTACAAGTACAGCGACGGCACGCTCCTGGCCCGTACCGGCACCGGCGTCAACCGGGAGATCGTGGACCTCGCCGTCGTGCCCAAGAAGGTCCAGCACGCCTTCGTCGCCGCCGAGAACAAGTCCTTCTACCGGGACCAGGGTGTCGACCTCAAGGGCACCACGCGCGGCGTGCTCAACACGCTCTCCGGCAAGGGCAAGCAGGGTGGCTCGACGATCACCCAGCAGTACGTGAAGAACTACTACCTCACGCAGGACCAGACGGTCACCCGCAAGCTCAAGGAGCTGGTGATCTCGCTCAAGGTCGACCAGCGCATGAAGAAGAACGACATCCTCGCCGGATACCTCAACACCGTGTACTACGGACGCGGCGCGAGCGGCATCCAGGCGGCGGCGCAGGCCTACTACCGTGTCGACGCCAAGGATCTCGACGTCTCCCAGGGCGCCTATCTCGCGGCTCTGCTCCAGGCCCCCAGCCAGTACGACTGGGCGGTCGCCTCGCCGACCGGCAAGAAGCTCGTCAAGGAGCGCTGGGCCTACACCCTGAACAACATGGTCGACGAGGGCTGGCTCGACCAGGCCGAGCGCGACAAGCTGACGTTCCCCGTCCCGAAGTCCCCCAAGGCCGCCCCCGGCATGGACGGGCAGGCCGGCTACCTCGTCGAGGCGGCCAACCAGGAGATGGAGCGCCAGGGCATCACCGAGGAGATGCGCGAGGCCGGCGGCTGGACGATCACCCTCAACGTCGACAAGAAGAAGCAGAAGCAGCTCGAGAAGTCGGTCGACCGCCAGCTGGAGAGCAAGCTCGACCGCAAGGGCAACAAGACCGACGCGACCGTCCAGGCCGGTGCCACCTCCGTGGACCCGAAGACGGGCAAGGTCCTCGCGCTCTACGGCGGTGTCGGCGCCACCGAGCACTGGCTGTCCAACGCCACGCGGCAGGACTACCAGCCCGCGTCCACCTTCAAGCCGCTGGTGCTCGCCTCCGCGCTGGAGAACGGGTCGAAGACCCAGGACGGCGACGTGATCGGTCTCGACACGGTCTACGACGGCACCAGCAAGCGCCCCGTCGAGGGCAGCGACATCCCGTTCAGTCCGCAGAACGAGGACGACATCAGCTACGACAACCCCACCGTCCAGACGGCGATGGACAAGTCGATCAACTCCGTCTTCGCGCAGATGGTCGTGGACGTCACCCCGAGCGCCGTGAAGAAGACCGCGCTGGCCATGGGCGTACCGGACAAGAACTTCCCCGTGGCCCCCGCGATCACCCTCGGCACCATGAACGCCTCGACCTGGGACATGGCCGGGGTGTACGCCACCCTCGACAACCACGGCAAGAAGGTCACGCCGACCATCGTCAAGTCCGCGAAGCACCGTGACCGCACCATGGAGCCGGTCGACGGCACCGGCGAGCAGGTGATCAGCCGGGCGTCCGCCGACACGGTGACCAAGGCGCTCACCGAGGTCGTCGACATCGGCTCCGGCCGCGAGGCCAACACCTCGGCCTACGACGCGGCGGGCAAGACGGGTACCTCGGAGAACAACAAGGCCGCCTGGTTCGCGGCCTACACACCGGAGCTCTCGACGGTCGTGGCCCTGTACGGCGAGTCCACCAAGGAAGGCGGCGGTCAGGTCACCCTGACCGGTACGGCCAACTCCGGCCGCGCCAACGGTGGCGGATTCCCCGCGAAGATCTGGGCGGACTACACCCTCGGCGCACTGGGCGGCGGCTCGGACGCCACCTTCGACCTGGAGGGTGTGGAGCGCGGTGAGACGGCCGTGACCGAGCGCCCCTCGGCCACTCCGTCGGAGACGGAGACCCCGGAGGAGACCCCCTCCGAGGAGACCGAGGAGCCCACCGAGACGCCGAGCGGGACACCGAGCGAGGAGGCGACGCCGAGCTGGCCGCCGAGCGAGTCGCCCTCGGGGACGCCGAGCGACGATCCCAGCGCGACCAAGGACCCCGATGGCGGGGACCAGCCGCCGGGCGAGCGCCCGGGGAACGGTCTGCTGGGACAGTGAGCATGCGGAAGGGGGGGGGGGGGCCGCCCCCCCCCCCCCCCCCGATCCGATTCTGTTGGGTGGTCACCGACCCGTCAGCCCAGTGGGGCCAGGGCCTTGTGGTCCGTCGGCACCTTCACCGTGCGGCGGGGCACCGAGACGCGGTGCGCCGGGTCCCGGACCTCACCCACGAGCTTTTCCAGGACGTCCTCCATGGCGACCAGGCCGAGCACCTTGCCCGTGGCGTCGGCGACCTGGGCCAGATGCGTCGCGGCACGGCGCATCACGGTCAGGGCGTCGTCCAGCGGGAGTTCCGCCCGCACGGTCGCCATCGGGCGCCAGATCTGCTGCGGGACGGCCCGCTCGCCGTCCTCCAGCTCGAGGACGTCCTTGACGTGCAGATAGCCCATGAAGGGGCCGCCGCCCTCCGCACGGACGGGAAAGCGCGAGAAGCCGGTCCGTACGGTCAGCTCCTCGACCTGGCGCGGGGTGACGGACGGATCCACCGTCACCAGGGAAGCCCGGTCGAGCAGCACGTCGGTGACGGGCCGGCTGCCCAGCTCCAGTGCGTCCCCGAGCCGTTCCTGCGCCTCGGGTTCGAGCAGTCCGGCCTGTCCGGAGTCCTCCACCAGCCGGTTGAGCTGTTCGCTGGTGAAGACGGACTCGACCTCGTCCTTCGGCTCGACCTTGAAGAGCCGGAGGACGAGCCGGGCACACGCTCCGAGCGCCGAGGTGACCGGCCGGCAGAGCCGGGCGAAGCCGACCAGTCCGGGGCTGAGCCACATCGCGGTCTTCTCGGGAGCGGCCATGGCCAGGTTCTTCGGGACCATCTCGCCGATGACGAGATGGAGGAAGATCACAGAGACCAGGGCCAGAGCGTAGCCGAGGGGGTGGATGAGCCCCTCGGGCATGTGCGCCGCGTGGAAGACCGGCTCCAGGAGGTGGGCGACGGTCGGCTCGGCGACGGCGCCGAGGGTGAGCGAGCAGACCGTGATGCCGAACTGTGCGGCGGCCATCATCTGCGGCAGGTTCTCCAGGCCGTACAGCACCTGTCCCGCCCTGCTCGACCCGTTGGCGGCCAGGGGTTCGATCTGACTGCGACGCACGGACACCAGAGCGAATTCGGCGCCGACGAAGAAGCCGTTCGCCAGCACCAGGAGCCCCGCGAAGATCAATTGGACGAGACTCATCGCACAGCCTCCGCCAGCGCGCGGACGGGCTCCTGCGCCACCGGTTCGGCCGCGCCTGCCAGCCGCACGAAGCGCACCTGCTCGGCGCGGTAGTGGCCGACCTGGCGGACGGAGATCCGCCAGCCGGGCAGCTCGGCCCGGTCACCGGGAGCGGGAATGCGTCCCAGCAGGTCGGCGACCAGTCCTGCCACGGTCTCGTACGGCCCTTCGGGCACGTCGAGGCCTATCCGCAGCAGGGTCAGTACCCGGCAGCTTCCCTCCACGTCCCAGCCGGAATGCCCGTCGTCGGTGACGACGGACGTCAGCTCGGGGCGGTCGGCGCCTTCCGCGTCGTGCTCGTCCCTCACCTCGCCGACGAGTTCCTCGATGATGTCCTCGAGGGTGACGACACCGGCGGTGCCCCCGTACTCGTCGACCACGACGGCGATCGGCTGCTCGTTGCGCAGTTGCCGGAGCAGCTGTTCGACGGGCAGCGTCTCCGGTACCAGGAGCGGCGGTACGGCGATCCGGCCCGCCGGGGTCCGGAGCCGGTCCTGGGCGGGGACGGCGAGGGCGTCCTTGAGGTGCACCATCCCCACGACCTCGTCGATGCGGTCCCGGTAGACGGGAAAGCGGGAGAGCCCGGTGGCCCGGGTGAGGTTGAGGACGTCCGCGGCGGTCGCCGACGACTGCAGGGCGCTGACCTTCACCCGCGGGGTCATCACGTGCTGCGCGGTGAGCCCGGCAAGCGACAGGGTCCGCACGAAGAGATCGGCGGTGTCCTGCTCCAGGGTGCCGGCCTCGGCCGAGTGGCGGGCGAGCGAGACCAGTTCGCCGGGGGTGCGCGCGGAGGCCAGCTCGTCGGTGGGCTCGACGCCCAGCAGCCGGACCAGTCGGTTGGCCACGGTGTTCAGCACGGTGATCACCGGCCTCAGGAGGGTGGCGAACCGGTGCTGGGGACCGGCGACGAACCGGGCGACCTGGAGCGGTCGGGAGACCGCCCAGTTCTTCGGTACGAGCTCGCCGATGACCATCTGGACGGCGGAGGCGATCAGCATGCCGATCACGACGCTCACACCGGGGACGGCCCCTGCGGGCAGTCCGGTGGCGGTGAGCGGTCCGGCGAGCAGCTGGGCGAGTGCGGGTTCGGCCAGCATGCCGACGACCAGCGAGGTGATGGTGATGCCGAGCTGGGTGCCGGAGAGCTGGAAGGAGAGTTCACGCAGGGCCGCGACGACGGTGCGGGCCCGGCGGTCGCCTTCGGCGGCGGCGCGCTCGGCGTCCGGCCGGTCCACCGTGACGAGCCCGAATTCGGCTGCCACGAAGAATCCGTTGGCGAGGATGAGAAGGAATGCCGCGCTGAGAAGCAGCAGGGGGGTTGTCATGCCGCCGCCTCCGGGGAGAGGGCGGCGCAGGTACTACCGGACGATCCGTCCATTGCTGGAGGGAGTCACTCCTTGGGTCGCAGGAATGCCCCGCAGGCCCGTGGGCCTCTGGTGCGGGGCGGGGCGCTCAGGGCGCCACCGCCCCCCAGAGTAATCAAGATGCGGCTCTTCGGGGCAGGGGGCTCAGACGTTCTCCGTGGCGTCGTCCGCTCCGGTGCCGTGGAATTCCACGAGCGCGCGGAGTGTCCGTGCGTCACGAATGGCCTGTTCCCTGGCGATTCCGGGCTGGATGCCCAGGGCGGGCATGCTGGTGCCGTCGCTCAGGTCGAGGAAGACCCAGGGGTCACCCGCCCGCAGATTGACGCGCAGGATCTCCGCCCAGGCCAGTCGGCGGGTCCGGGTGATGTTGACCACCCTGACCCCGGCCTCGTCGGCGACGATCTTCGGCCTGCTGAGCAGGGCGAGCACACCGAGGAAGAGCAGCGCGACGAACACGAAGCTGGTCCGCTCCCCCGGGCTCAGGTGTTCGAGGATCAGGGCGACGACGGTGATGACGACGAACATGGCCACCCCCACGGTCAGCAGGACCACCCGGGTGAGGGTGGGCCTGAAGGTGACCGGGAGAGCGGGGAGTTCGGTCCGGGACGCGGGGGCGGACATGAGACTGTCGTCCTTCGGTGTGCGCTGGTCGGTCCGGGCCGTCAGAGGCGGCAGGCGTGGATGGCCGTCGTGAGGATGGCGCGGGCGCCGAGCTCGTACAGGTCGTCCATGATCCGCTGCGCCTCCTTGGCGGCGACCATGGAGCGGACGGCCACCCAGCCCTCGTGGTGCAGCGGGGAGATGGTCGGCGACTCGAGGCCCGGGGTGAGGGCGACGGCGCGCTCCAGGTGCTCGACGCGGCAGTCGTAGTCCATCATCACGTAGCTGCGTGCGACCAGGACGCCCTGCAGGCGGCGCAGGAACTGCTCCACCTTGGGCTCGTCGGCGGGGGCGCCCCTGCGGCGGATCACGACCGCTTCCGAGGACATGATCGGCTCGCCGATGACTTCCAGACCGGCGTTGCGCATGCTGGTGCCGGTCTCCACCACATCGGCGATGATCTGGGCGACACCGAGCTCGATGGCCGTCTCGACCGCGCCGTCGAGGTGCACGACCGAGGCCTTGACACCCACTTCGGCGAGGTGCTTGGCGACGATGCCCTCGTAGGAGGTGGCGACCGTCATGCCGTCGAAGTCCTGCGGGCCGGTGGCCGTGCCGGGCTTCGTGGCATAACGGAAGGTGGAACGGGCGAAGCCGAGCTGGAGGATCTCCTCGGCGTCGGCACCGGAGTCCAGCAGCAGGTCGCGGCCGGTGATGCCGATGTCCAGGCGGCCGGAGCTGACGTAGATCGCGATGTCGCGCGGCCGCAGGTAGAAGAACTCCACCTCGTTCGTGGGGTCGACCAGGACGAGTTCCTTCGACTCCTTGCGCTGCTGGTAGCCCGCCTCATGGAGCATCGCCATCGCAGGCCCGGAGATTGCACCCTTGTTGGGGACGGCGATGCGCAGCATGAGGTCAGGTTTCCTTTGTGCGGAGGGAGTTCCGGGAACGTGCGGGGGCGTGCTCAGAGGTGGGCGTAGACGTCGTCGAGGGAGATTCCGCGGGCGACCATCATCACCTGGACGTGGTACAGCAGCTGCGAGATCTCCTCGGCGGCGGCTTCCTTGCCCTCGTACTCGGCGGCCATCCAGACCTCGGCGGCCTCCTCGACGACCTTCTTGCCGATGGCATGCACACCCTTGTCCACCAGTTCGGCGGTGCGGGAGGTGGAGGGGTCGCCGTTGGCGGCCTTGAGCTGCAGCTCGGCGAAGAGCTCTTCGAAGGTTTTGTTCGCCATGATGGTCCTTAGAATACGGGGTCCCGGACCCTCTCTCAGCGCCAGGGTTCGCTGACGGTGCGCAGCGTGGCCGCGGTGGCGACGGCAGCGGTGACCGCTTCGTGCCCCTTGTCCTCGTTGGAACCCTCGAGTCCGGCCCGGTCCAGTGCCTGCTCCTCGGTGTCGCAGGTGAGGACGCCGAAGCCGACGGGGACGCCGGTGTCGACGGTGACCTGGGTGAGTCCGTTGGTGACGCCCTGGGACACGTACTCGAAGTGGGGGGTGCCACCGCGGATGATCACTCCGAGGGCGACGATCGCGTCGTAACCGCGTCCCGCGAGGACCTTGGCGACCACCGGGAGCTCGAAGCTGCCGGGGACCCGCAGCAGGGTCGGTTCGTCGATGCCCAGGTCGTGCAGGGCGCGCAGGGCCCCGTCGACGAGTCCGTCCATGACCTTCTCGTGCCACTGGGCGGCGATCACCGCCACCCGCAGGTCACCGCAGTTGCGTACGGACAGTTCGGGTGCACCCTTGCCGCTCATGTCTCTCCTACTGTTCGTCTGTGCTTACTGGTTGCCGCAGGTCGACGCGGTGGTCGCGTCGAGCCAGGGCAGGTCGTGTCCCATGCGGTCCCGCTTGGTGCGCAGGTACCGCAGATTGTGTTCGCCGGCCTGGACGGGCATGGGTTCCCGCCCGGTGACCCCGAGCCCGTGCCGTACGAGCGCGGCGGTCTTGTCGGGGTTGTTGGTCATCAGCCGGAGCGTGCGGACGCCGAGGTCCTCGAGGATCTGGGCACCCGCCGCGTAGTCCCTGGCATCGGCCGGCAGGCCGAGCTCGAGATTGGCGTCGAGGGTGTCGGAGCCCCGCTCCTGGAGTTCGTACGCGCGCAGCTTGGACAGCAGTCCGATACCGCGTCCCTCGTGACCGCGCAGATAGACGACGATGCCGCGGCCCTCGGTCGTGATGCGTTCCATGGACGCGTGCAGCTGGGGGCCGCAGTCGCAGCGCTGGGACTGGAAGATGTCCCCCGTCAGGCACTCGGAGTGGACCCGGACGAGGACGTCCTGGCCGTCGCCGATGTCCCCGTGGACGAGTGCCACGTGCTCGACGCCGTCGACGGTGGAGCGGTAGCCGAAGGCGGTGAACGCGCCGAACGTGGTCGGCAGCCGCACCTCGGCCTCACGGCGGACGGTCGGTTCCGAGCTGCGCCGGTAGGCGATCAGGTCCTCGATGGAGATGATCGTCAGTCCGTGCTTGCGTGCGAACGGGACGAGTTCGGGCAGCCTGAGCATCACCCCGTCCTCGCCGGCGATCTCGACGATGGCGCCTGCGGGGCGCAGCCCGGCGAGCCGGGCGAGGTCCACCGCGGCCTCGGTGTGGCCGTTGCGGACGAGGACACCGCCGGAGCGGGCGCGCAGCGGGAAGATGTGACCGGGCCGGACGAAGTCGCCGGGGCCCGCTTTGCCGCCCGCCAGCATCCGCAGCGTGGTGGCCCGGTCGGCGGCGGAGATCCCGGTGGTCACACCGTGGGCGGCCGAGGCGTCGACGGAGACGGTGAAGGCGGTCTTCATCGACTCGGTGTTGTTGTCGACCATCTGCGGGAGTTCGAGCCGTTCCAGCTCGTCGTTCTCCATGGGCGCGCAGATCAGCCCACGGCACTCGCTCATCATGAACGCGACGATCTCGGGGGTCGCCTTCTCGGCGGCGATGACGAGGTCGCCCTCGTTCTCGCGGTCCTCGTCGTCGACGACCACGACGGGCCGGCCGGCGGCGATGTCGCGGATCGCCTGCTCCACGGGGTCGAGGGACAGGTCCTCGGCCGTACGGTCGTGCAACCAGGTGGGCTGGGCAGTCATGCCGTGGCTCCTTCCAGAGCGGGTGACCGCGTACGCAGCCACCAGTCGCGCATGCCCCACAGGACGAGGGCGCCGTAGACGACGTAGATGAGACCGGAGAAGGCGAGCCCGCTGTGGAAGTTGAGCGGTACGCCGACGAGGTCGACGAGCAGCCACGCGAACCAGAACTCGACCATGCCGCGGGCCTGCGCCAGCATCGCGACGAGCGTGCCGGCGAAGATGTACGCGTCCGCCCACGGGCTCCAGGAGAGCGAGGGGAAGGCGGTGAACAGGCCGCCGACCGCGAGGGTGCCGACCGCGGCGCCGCCCGCCAGGTACGCACGCTCGCGCCAGGTGGCGAAGCGCACGGCGATGGATCCGTCCTGGGCCTGCTGCCTGCCGCGGGTCCACTGCTGCCAGCCCCACACGGCGACGGCGACGACGATCAGCTGCTTGCCCACGCTGCCCGCCTGCTGCACGGAGACGTTGGCGGCGATCAGGACGACGCCGGACAGGAGCTGGGCGGGCCAGGTCCAGACCGAGCGGAGCCAGCCCAGGGCCAGGGCTATCAGACCGATCGTGTTGCCGATCAGGTCCGACCAGATGATGTGCTGGCCGAAGGCGGTGAACGCCTCCGAGTTCAGCCAGTCCAGGGCGCTCATGCGGCCGGCCCTCCGGATTCCGGCGCGTTCCCGCCGAGCAGCCGCTCGACGTACTTCGCGATGACGTCCACTTCGAGGTTGACCGGGTCGCCGGTCTCCTTCACACCCAATGTGGTCAGCGCGAGGGTGGTGGGGATGAGGCTGATGGTGAAGTAGTCGGGACCCGCGTCGACGACGGTCAGGCTCACGCCGTCGACGGTGATCGAGCCCTTCTCCACCACGTAGCGGGTGAGATCGGCGGGCAGGGAGATCTTCACGATCTCCCAGTTCTCGGAGATCGTGCGCTCGATGATGCGGCCCGTGCCGTCGACGTGGCCCTGGACGATGTGTCCGCCGAGCCGGCCGCCGAGTGCCATGGGGCGCTCGAGGTTGACCCGGGAGCCGGTCTCGAGTGCTCCGAGGCTGGAGCGGTTCAGCGTCTCGGCCATCACATCGGCGGTGAACTCGTGTTCGCCGAGGTCCACGACGGTGAGGCAGACGCCGTTGACGGCGATGGAGTCGCCGTGCTTGGCGCCTTCGGTGACGACGGGGCCGCGCAGTCGGAAGCGGGAGGCGTCGCCGAGTTTCTCGACGGCGGTGACCTCACCCAGTTCTTCGACAATTCCGGTGAACACTCAGTTTCCCTTCCGAGCAGGGACGGGGACGGCGGTGATGCGCAGATCGGGGCCGATACGGACGGTCTCGGTCACGTCGAGGCGCAACGCCTGGGAGATGGTGGAGATTCCGGCGTCGGCGAGGGCTGCGGGGCCCGCGCCGAGGAGGACCGGAGCGAGATAGCCGACGACCTTGTCGACTGCTCCCGCGGCGACGAAGGAACCGGCGAGGACCGGTCCGCCTTCGAGGAGTACGGAGCGGATACCGCGCCCGTGCAGGGCCGTGAGCAGGGACGGGATGTCCAGGCCCGGGCCGGTGGCGGCGCGGGGCAGCCGGAGCACGGTGTCTTCGGGGAGGTGCGCGGTGTCGGCGTCGCCGGCGACCGCGATCAGGGTGGGTGCCGTGCCGTCGAGCACCCGGGAGCCGGGTCGTACGGCGGTGGCGCCTGTGTCGACGACGACCCGGAGCGGCTGGTCGGCGCCTTCGACGCCGCGTACCGCGAGCTGGGGGTCGTCGGTGCGGGCCGTGCCGGAACCGACCACGACGGCGTCGGCCTCGGCGCGCAGCCGGTGGACGTCGGCGCGGGACTCGGCGGAGGTGATCCAGCGGCTCGTGGCGTCCGCGGCGGCGATCCGGCCGTCGAGGGTCGCCGCGTACTTCCACAGGACGTACGGGCGGCCGAGCCGCACGGAGGTCAGCCAGGCGGCGTTACCCGCCTCGGCCTCTTCGGCGAGGAGGCCCTGCTCCACCTCGATCCCGGCGGCACGCAGGGTGTCGGCGCCGCCGGTGGCCTGCGGGTTCGGGTCGCCGACGGCGTACACCACCCGCTCGACACCGGCTGCCACGAGCGCCTGCGCGCAGGGGCCCGTGCGTCCGGTGTGGTTGCAGGGTTCGAGGGTGACGTAGGCGGTGCCGCCCCTGGCCTGCTCGCCGGCCTCGCGCAGGGCGTGGATCTCGGCGTGCGGCCCACCGGCGCGCCGGTGGAATCCCTCGCCGGCCGGCTGTCCGGCGGCGTCGAGAATCACGCACCCGACGACCGGGTTGGGGCTGGTGGAGCCGAGTCCGCGGGACGCGAGCGTGATCGCTCGCCGCATGGCGGTGATATCGGCTGCGGTGGCCACCGGGTCCTCCTGCCTCTTCGGGCACGGACTCCGGGGCCTGTCGATGACGACAGATGAAGCGGAACGCAACAGGGGAACGCCGAGCCGGGGGCACGGATGCGTGGTCCCGGAAGATCCCGGAACGCATCCGCCCGAAGCGGCGTACCTGTGACGGACCGCCGCGCACTGCCTCCCATCCGGACTTTCACCGTCGGTCCAGGAATCTCACCTGGTCAACCGGCCGCTGGATGCGGACGGGTCGCGGACTATAACCGCCGGTTCGGAATTACACCGACCCCGGAGTGCGCTGCTACTGGTACAGAACACATTCTGCCACGGCTGGACTTCGGCCATGCGGGTGCGCACTGTGGGGTGGATCACAGACAGCTACTGGGCGCCACCTGGAGCGAACAGGGCCTCCTGCGCGGCCTCGCGGGCGGCGAGCACCGCGCCCCGCAGGACTGCGCTGCCGCCCAGCTCCCCCGCCCTGACCTCTGTGGGCAGGGGCGACATGCGGGCGAGCCGTTCCTCGACCCGTGCGGCGAGCGTGTCGCCGCCGGCCCTGCCGACCTCGCCGGCCAGGACGAGGCAGCCGGGGTCGAGCACCGAGACGACGGCTGCGGCCCCGAGCGCGATCCGGTCGGCGAGCGCCGCCAGGAACGCGTCACCCTCCGGGCCGTCCGCGGCCAGCGCGGCACGGACGACGGACGCGGCGGCGAGGTACTGCTCCTGCTCCCCCTCGCCGGCGGGGCCCTGCGCCTTGATGCCGTGGTCGGCCGCCAGCTCACAGACCGCGACGGAACCGGCCAGCGAGTGGTATCCGCCGTCGCAGTTGTGTGCCGAGGGCACCCCGCCGGTGCCGGGTACCGGCAGGAATCCGATCTCGCCCGCCCCGCCGGAGGCACCGCGGCGCAGCTTCCCGTCCAGCATGACGGCGGCTCCGATGCCGTGGCCGAGCCAGAGCAGGACGAAGGTGTCGCGGTCGCGTGCGGCGCCGATGCGGTGTTCGGCGACGGCGGCCAGGTTGGTCTCGTTCTCCACGAGGACCGTCGCGGGCAGCCGCTGCTGGAGCACCTTGACCAGCCCGCGGTGCCAGGCGGGGAGCCCTGTCGTGTCGCGGAGCTCGCCGGAAACGGGATCGATGAGGCCCGGGGCCCCGATGCCGACGCTGTGGAGCGGCGCCGTTCCCGCGTCGCGGGCGGTGCGCTCCAGCAGCGCGACCGCCTGTTCCACCGCGGGCTCGGTCGCGGTGTCGCTGCCGATCGGCAGGGTGGCCTCGGCGAGCGTGACACCCAGCAGATCGGCCACGACCACGGCGACGCTGTCGGTGCGTACGTCGAGAGCGGCCAGGTGCGCGCGGTCGGCCACGATCCCGTACAGCCGGGCATTGGGACCCCGGCGGTCCGATCCGCTCTCGCCGACGACCCTGACCAGGCCGGCGTCCTGCAGTCGTTCGACCAGGTCGGCGACCGTGGGACGGGACAGTCCGGTCAGGGTCTTGAGCTGAGTGGCCGTCAGCGGGCCGTCCTGCTGGAGCAGTCGCAGGGCGAGCCGGTCGTTGATGGCCCGGGCCGTGCTGGGGGATGCGGGCATGCCGGGATCCTTCCAGATCGCTGCCGGTGGTCCGCCGCGGCGGGCTATTTATCAGGCAGGGTTCCTGATAGTTTACGTGCCGCACCGCGCCGACGGCACCCGAGTGGCCGGTCGACGAGGATTCTCCGGGGAGGGCACGGCGTATGACGATGGATCCAACGGTCCGGGTTTTCGGCATGGAGCAGGTCAGGCGGGCCAGGTACGCGGTCGCCGCGGTCTTCGCCGTGCACGGAGCGGTGACCGGCAGCTTCGCGACCCGGGTCCCCTGGATCCAGGACCATGCCTCGGTGAGCGCCGGACAGCTCGGCCTCGCCCTCGCCTTCCCGGCCATCGGCGCGTCACTGGCCATGCCGCTGGCCGGCCGGGTCAGTCACCGGTTCGGCGCACGGACGGCCCTGCGCGGGCTGCTGGCGCTCTGGACGCTGGCACTCGTCCTTCCGGCCATGGCCCCGAACCTGTTCACGCTCTGCGCGGCGCTCTTCGTGTACGGGGCGACCGCCGGGATGTCGGACGTCGCCATGAACGCGCTCGGCGTCGAGGTGGAGAACCGGCTCGACAAGTCGATCATGTCCGGGCTGCACGGGTGGTGGAGCGTGGGCGCGCTGGTCGGCTCCGCGGCCGGCACGGTCGCCGCGCACATCGGCGCCGATGCCCGGCTCCATCACACCCTGGCAGCGCTCGTGCTCACCGTGCTCGGCCTGATCGCGTGCCGGCACGTGCTCGACCTGCGCAGCGAGCCGGACGAGGAGCCGCCGCCGCGCTTCACCCTGCCGCCGAAGTCCGCGCTGGTCATCGGTGCGGTGGGCTTCTGCGCCGTGTTCGCCGAAGGGGCGAGCCTGGACTGGTCGGCGGTCTACCTCAAGGACATCATGGGCAGTTCGGCCGGGCTCGCCGCGGCGTCCACGACCGCGTTCGCCCTGATGATGGCGATCGCCCGGATCGCCGGCGACCGTGTCGTCGACCGGTTCGGCGCGGTGCGGACCGTACGGGTCGGCGGCGTCCTGGCCACCGTCGGCGGGCTGCTGGTGGTCCTGGCGCCGAACGCGGCGCTGGCGCTGTGCGGCTTCGGCCTGCTGGGGCTGGGCGTCGCGGTCGTCGTACCGCTGGCGTTCGCCGCGGCCGGGCGCAGCGGGGACAACCCGAGCCGGGCCATCGCGGGCGTCGCCACCATCACGTACACCTCGGGGCTCATCGCCCCGTCCGCGATCGGCTCCCTGGCGGAGGCGACGTCGCTGCTGGTGTCGTTCGGTCTCGTGACGGTGCTGGCATTCGGACTGGTGCTGGGCGCCGGGGTGCTGAGGGCGGGCGATCGCAAGGTGGCGGAGAGCGGCGCGCCCGACGCGGCACCCGCGCCCGCACCGTCCGGGAGCACCACCGGCACGTGACACCGCACGGCGTACGGGCCCCGCGGACGGCACGGGGTCCGTACGCCGCCGGTCAGCCGGCGATCGAGTCGAGCTGCTCGGCGGCGGGGCGCAGGGCCCACAGGTCACCGCCGGGGGGAGTCTCCAAGCGGGGAACCGCCGCCCGGGCCTGCCGGTCGCCCGCGTCCGCGGCCGCGTGCACGATGTCGCTCGCCGCGTACCGGTGGAACTCGAGCTCGGGGTGCGGCCAGGGTGCGGCCCCTGTCGCGGGGGGCAGCAGATAGCGCACGGCCCTGAACAGGCTCTGCCCCTGCGGCCCTTCGTAGTCCCAGAGGTCCACCCCGACCTGCCTGCCGATGGCGGCGAGCCGGGTGTAGGCGACCAGGTCGAAGGTCGAGTAGTGCCAGCTCCTGGTCCGTGCGAGCTCCTGGGGCTGGCTCCCGTCCTCGGCGATCTGCGGGTCGATCCGCAGGGCCCGCGCGTCCAGGACGGTTCTGCGGGCGAGTTCGCGGTCGCCGGTGGCGAGGGCCAGTCCGGCGATCTGCATGTCCTGGAAGGTGCCGTGGTTGTTCTTCGCGGCGGATTCCTGCTTGCCGAACTCCGAGTTCACCAGCCAGTCCAGGAAGTCGGTGTTCCACGCGCGCATGGCGGTCCGGTCGCCCGAGGACCAGCCGGGTGCGCCGGCGTCGAGCAGGGCGACGGCGTCGAGCACGCTGGTGTACTGCTGCGAGAAGTCGATGATCCCGATGGCCCGGCCGTCGTACTTGCAGGGGATGAACTGCCCGTGGTCGAGGTTCGGGTTCATCCGCGTCGCCGGGTCGAGGAACCAGGTGCGCAGGATGTCCCCGGCATGCTCGGCGTACTGCTCGCGGCCCGTGTAGTACCAGGCCAGGCTGAGTGCGGTGACCGAGTTGAAGACCTTGCCGACGTCGGGGCGGTCGGTGCCGGTGTCGACCTCGGGGTTGCGCTCGCCGTCACGCTGGACGTACGGGCAGCCCCAGGGGTTCTCCTCGGTGCGCGGCTGGGACGGCCACCAGTAGGGGGCCTGGCTCAGGTAGTCGTGGACATCCCCGCCGGGGGCCGGTGCGGGCTTGTCGACCACCGTCCACGGGCCCTGGCCGAGCCAGCCGTCCGCCTGCGCGGTGAGCTTCTCGACGGCCCGGCGGAGCGCCGGATCGCCTCGGTCGAGCCGCTCCTTGGTCCGCTGCATGCGCCGACCGTCGATCACCACGGTCCCGGGCGGCGCGGCGTGCGGACGGTCGCCCCGCTCACCGGCCTCGGCCGGTGAGGCGGTGGGCACGAGCGCGGCGCCCAGCGCGGTCACCGTGGCGAGCAGCACACCCAGGCGTAGACGGCGTCTTCCGTTCATCGAGCACTCCTCAACTTCAGGTATGTGAACACTGTTCATGAGAAGGACCGTGCGAGCCTAGGCGCGGCTGTTCGGGCTGACAATGCTTCGCACACGATTCACGGATGGGACCCGTCGAGCCGTCGATGCACCCCGGCACCGGGACGGGCACGGTGACCGGGGCACGGCGGAACTAACATGACGCTGATCATCTCCGCGGGTGAACACCGCACACAGAAGACAGGAGCGACCATGGGCCTCGGCGTGCGCTGGACCTTGCACGGCGACGGGAAGTCCCCCGAACCGGGGGCCGTGGTCCGCCCCGACGAACGGCTCACCTGGCCCCGGACCTTCGGACTCGGCGCCCAGCACGTGGTGGCGATGTTCGGTGCGTCGTTCGTGGCGCCCGTCCTGATGGGCCTGGACCCGAACCTCGCCATCATGATGTCCGGTGTCGCGACCGCCATCTTCCTGCTGGCGACGCGTGGCAGGGTCCCCAGCTACCTGGGCTGCTCGCTTTCCTTCGTGGGGGTCGCCGCGACGATCCGGGCCGCCGGGGGCAGCAGTGCCACCGTCACCGGCGCGGTTCTCGTGGTCGGTGCCGTGCTGTTCGTGGCGGGGCTCGCCGTGCAGCGGTTCGGCGCGCGGATCATCCACGCGGCCATGCCTCCGGTGGTGACCGGCGCCGTCGTCATGCTGATCGGTTTCAACCTCGCCCCGGTCACCGCGTCGACGTACTGGCCGCAGGACCAGTGGACGGCTCTGCTCGTCATGCTGTTCACCGGACTGGCCGTGGTCTGCCTGCGCGGCTTCCTCTCCCGTATCGCGATCTTCCTCGGGCTCGTCTTCGGCTACGTCCTGTCCTGGGTGCTCGACCGGGTCTTCGGGAGGATCCACTCACCGGCCGGCGGCGCCGAGTCCGTCGACCACTGGCGGCTGAACCTGTCCGCGGTGGGCGACGCCGACTGGGTCGGGCTCCCGTCCTTCCACGCGCCGAGCTTCGAATGGTCGGCGATCCTGGTCGCGCTGCCCGTCGTGATCGCCCTGATCGCCGAGAACGCGGGGCACGTGAAGGCCGTCGGCGAGATGACCGGTGAATCGCTCGACGACAAGCTGGGCACGGCGATCGCGGCCGACGGCGCCGCGTCGATGCTGTCCACCGCCGTGGGCGGCCCGCCGAACACCACATACTCCGAGAACATCGGCGTGATGGCCGCGACCCGCGTCTACTCCACGGCCGCCTACTGGGCCGCCGCGTGCTTCGCGCTGCTCTTCGGACTGTGCCCCAAGTTCGGGGCGGTCGTCGCCGCGATCCCCGGCGGTGTACTCGGCGGCATCACCGTCATCCTGTACGGCATGATCGGCCTCCTGGGTGCCCAGATCTGGACGAACGCCAAGGTCGATCTCCGCAATCCGCTGAATCTCGTGCCGGCCGCGGCGGGCATCATCATCGGCATCGGTGGGGTCAGCCTGAAGATCTCCGACGACTTCGAACTGAGCGGTATCGCGCTCGGCACCATCGTCGTGATCACCGGTTACCACGTGCTCCGGGCCTTCGCCCCCGCCCACCTCAGGACCCAGGCGCCCCTTCTGGACTCGGGCACCTCCTCCTACGACGAGGAATCGCCCAAGCCCTGAGGCTCAGCCGGTGGCCAGGGCGTAGGCGTAGTCCGGGGTGAAGGATCCTGCCGCGCCCTTGCAGCCGTCGGACTCCCCCGGCAGCTTCACCCACAGGTAGGCGTCGATCCGGGACTCGCCGGTCCTCGTCGTCGGGGTCCGGCCGAGGGCCCTGCCTCCCGGGTCGCACCAGTCACCGGCCTGCGGCGCCCCGTTGCCGTTGCGGCTGGTGTCGATGACCGCGCCGAGGCGGGCCGGGCCGCCGAGGGCGGCCAGTACCCGGCGGGCGTAGGCCGCTTCGTCCGCCGTGCTGTGGAAGTTCGACACGTTGGTGAAGATGCCGTCCCCGCTGGTCGCGGCTCCGGCCTCCTTGAGCGCGGCCGCCTGTTTGGCGGCGGCGTGCCAGCCCGAGTGCCCGCCGTCGAAGTAGACCCTGGCCCGCGGGTTCGCGGCGTGCAGGGTACGGCCCGCCCTGGCCAGCGACGCGAAGCGGGCTGCGCGCTGCCCCGCGGAGAGGCAGTCCGAGAGCGCGATCGCGTCCGGCTCCAGGATCACGATCACCGGCCCGCTGCCCAGCCCTTCGGCGAATTCACCCATCCACGCGTCGTACGCCGCGAGTCCCGGCGCCCCTCCTTCGGAGGCTCCGCCGCAGTCCCGGTCGGGAATCGCGTAGGGCACGAGCACGGGGGTGCGGCCCGCGGCGGCGGCGCCCGACGTCACGGCGCGGACCTGGGCGGTCACCGCTGACGGGTTGTAGGCCGCGAACCAGACCGCGGCCGGCTGCGCCGCGATCCGGGACTCGATGAGCGGACGGCGCGGATCGTCCCGGTGGCCGCGGACCCAGTCCAGGACCTGCGACTCCGAGTGGCGGTAGAGCCCGGCGGCCGTGGCGGTTCGCTGCGGTGGCTTCTTCTGCGACGGCGCCGGAGCGGCTCTCTTCACGCCCGTCCGGGAAGGACGCGGCGAGGCGGAGGGGGACACGGTGGCCGGTGAAGCGCTGGGCACCGCGGGCAGCGGTTCCAGGACCGGCGACGCGGTCGTGTCGGGACGGGCGGTCGTCCGCTCGCCCTCCCCCGCGGCTGCGGTGATCACACCGGTCGCCGTACCGACGGCGACGACGGCCGATGCGGCGAAGGCCATGACGTGCCGGCGTGCGGTACGCCTCCGCTGTCTGGTCTCGGTCCTGCGTTGTGCGCGTGCGCCCGACACTGTTCGTTCCTCTCCCCCGGCGCCCCGCGTTCGTCCGTTCCGATGAACCTCCGGCCGGTCTGCGCCGTGGCGAGCCTACGGCTGGGACGCTGCCCGCATGGCCCAGTTCGAGCAGTTCGCAGACCCGGTCGGCACCTCCTGCCCACGAGTGGACGGTGCGGTGGCCGATGTGGGCACGGTGATCGAGCGGATGCGCACGCTCCGCTCCCACTGGCCGCCGGGAGACGGCGTAGCCGTGTTCAACCAGGTCTATCTGACGGTCACGGAGGCCGTCGGCGGGCGGATCGAGGGCGGTTCCTTCCCGGACCGTGACACCGTGTCCGCCCTGGATGTGCGGTTCGCCGAGCACTATCTGACCGCTGTCGACACCGCCGCCGCGGGTGGTCGGCCGCCCGCCTGCTGGCGTCCGCTGTTCCAGCTCCGGCGCCATCCCGGCGTACGCCCGCTGCAGTTCGCACTTGCCGGTATCAATGCGCACATCGGTCACGATCTCGCGGTGGCCGTGGTGGACACCTGCCGTACGCTCGACTGCGCTCCGGCGGACCTGGAGGAGGAGTTCGACCGGGTGGGAGATCTCCTCGTGATGCTGGAGGAGCAGATCCGCGAAGAACTGATGCCGGGTCCCGATCTGCTGGAGGTCGCCGACCCACTCACGCATCTGGCGGGTTCCTGGAGCCTGGAGAGAGCCCGTGAGGCCGCGTGGTCGGCGGCGCGGATGCTGTGGCGACTGCGTGGAGTACCGCTGCTGGCCGAGGAGTTCAGGGCTCGTACGGATGCGGGAATCGGACTGGTGGGACGGATTCTGCTCACCCCGTGCCGCTGATCCGGTTCACCCGGACGGCGGGTCATACCCTGGGGTGTCCCCCGACCTCTTCCCCGCGGAGCTCATCATGTCCGATCCGGCCTCACGCCCCCGCGTGGTCGTCTCCGTACCCCCGCACCTGCGCGCCGAGTTCTTCACCTCCGAGGTCTGGCAGCAGTTGGACGCGGCGGCCGAGCTGACCGTTCTGGACGACCACCGGGACCGTACGGCGCTGGCCGCGGCCCTCCCCGGCGCACGGGCACTCATCACCTCGTGGCGCAGTCCGCGCGTCGACGCCCGGCTCCTCGACTCCGCGGACCGGTTGGAGCTCGTCGCGCACACGGGCTCGGCCGTCGCCCCGTACGTCGACGAGGAGGTGTTCCGGCGCGGCATCCGTGTCACGCAGGCGGGGCACGAGATGGCGCGGCCGGTGGCCGAGGTGGCCCTCGCCTTCACCCTGTCCCTGCTGCACCGCATCCACCGCTTCGATCATGCCCTGCACGGCGGCGCCCCGTGGGCCGAGGCCGTCCAGGCGCCCCCGTCGCACGAGATCCACGGCAGCGACATCGGGGTGATCGGCGCGTCCCGCACCGGTCGCGCGTACATCGCGATGGTGCAAGCGATGGGGGCGCGGGTCCGGGTCACCGACCCGTTCCTGTCCGACGCGGACGCGGTGGCGCTCGGGGTGGAGTCCGTGCCGCTGGAGGAGCTGCTGACGCGGAGCAGAATCGTCGCCGTGCACGCCCCGGTGACCGAGCGGACGCACCGGATGCTCGGTGCCGCCCAGCTGGCGCTGATGCCGGACGGCGCGGGCCTGGTGAACACGGCCCGGGCCTGGCTGGTCGACGAGAAGGCCCTGCTCGCGGAGCTGGCGTCGGGGCGGCTGGACGCGGCGATCGACGTGTTCGACGCGGAGCCGCTCCCGGAGGACCACCCCTTCCGCGCCCTGCCGAACGTGCTGCTGACCCCGCATCGGGCCGCGGGCAGCGTGGAGGGCAGGCAGCGTCTCGGGGCGAGCGCCGTCGGAGAGGTGCTGCGGTTGCTCGCCGGGCAGCCCCTGCTCCACACGGTGACCGCCGACGCCCTGGAACGCCTGCGCTGACGGCCGGGCCGGGGTCCGCGCCGACGGACCCCGGCCGGTGCCCGGTCTCAGTCCTCCGGAAGCTCGACCGGTGCGATCTCGTCGAAGACGTCGCCCGGGCCGGGGTTCGTCGCGTCCGTGGCGCCGCCGAACTGGGCCATCACACCCCAAACGGCGTTGAGCGCGGTCTGCACGGCGCCCTCGGCCCAGCCGGCCGTCCACGAGATGTCGTCGCCGGCCAGGAACAGGCCCCGCTTGTCCGAGGGCAGCCGGTCCTGCATGAAGTGGGTGAACAGGCGCCGCTGGTAGCGGTAGTGGCCCGGCAGGTTGGCCTTGAACGCGCCCATGAAGTAGGGCTCGTTCTCCCAGGAGACGGTGACGGGGTTGCCGATGATGTGCTTGCGGATGTCGACCTTGGGATAGATCTCGCCGAGCGACTTGAGCATGACGTCCATGCGCTCCTTCGGGGAGAGCGGCAGCCACTTCAGGCTGTCGTCGCACCACGTGTAGGAGAGGCAGATGACGGCCGGCTTGCCGGGACCGTCGTCCAGGAGGTACGTGCCCCGGGTCATCCGGTCCGTGAGCGTCATCGACATGGTGTCGCGGCCGGTCGTTTCGTCCTTGTCCAGCCAGAACGGCCGGTCGACGGGCACGAACAGTTTGGACGACTCCATGTAGTGGGTGCGCTCCATCGCCGTCCAGTGGTCGATCGGGAAGAGCGCGTCGTCGCAGGCGATCTTGGAGAGCAGCAGCCAGGACTGCCCGGTGAAGACCGCCGCCCGGTAGGAGCGGATGTCGCCGGTGGCGTCCGTGACGGTGATCCGGTTGCCCGCGGTGCGGTCCAGACGGGTCACCGCGGGGCGCGGCTGCCCGTCGTGCAGGGAGGCCAGCGACGTACCGAGCGGCCAGTGGACGATCTTGCGCGGTTCGCGGTCCCACAGGCGCAGCGGCAGCTGCTGGCTGCCCCCGACGATCCCGCGGTGGTGGTCGTCGGCCTCGGTGTAGACGACGCGGAGGATCTCCAGGATGGAGTTGGGGAAGTCGGTGTCCCAGCCGCCGGTCCCGAAGCCGACCTGGCCGAAGATCTCACGGTGCCGGAAGGACTTGAAGGCGTCCGAGGCGCAGAGGAAACCGTAGAAGGTCTGGTTGTCGAGCTTCTCGACGAGCTTCGCCCAGATCTCCCGGATGCGCGGGACATCGCGCTCGCGCATGGCGCTGTTCATGTCGGAGAAGTCGGCGCCCTCCTCCAGGCACGCGTTCCAGGCGTCCATCACATCGCGGTAGACCTGCGGCAGATCGGCGATGGTCTCGGCGTAGTGGGACTCGCCCTTGAGGTCGACGACGGTCGACGGAGTGGCCGCGGAGAGCGGGTTGGGGAACGGCTCGGTCTCCAGGCCCACCAGGTCGATGTAGTGCTGCAGCGCCGTGGACGAGGGCGGGAAGCGCATGGCGCCCATCTCGGCGGTCAGCGAGGGGTCGCAGCCCTCGAAGCCGACCGTACGCAGCCGGCCACCGATCTGGTCCGCCTCGTAGACGACGGGCCGCAGCCCCATCTTCATCAGTTCGTACGCGGCGATGATGCCGGAGAGGCCACCGCCGATGACGGCGACCTCGGACCCGTGCTCGGTCGCCGGTATCTGGCCGATGCCCGCCGGGTGCGCGAGGAAGTCGTCGTACGCGTAGGGGAAGTCCGGACCGAACATGGTGATCGGCGGCTGCGCGTCGGTGTGCTGGACGGCGTTGGGCACCGTGGACGTCATGGGGTACGGACTCCTTGCACAGGTGAGAAGGGGGACGAGGAGGGAGGGCGGCGCGGGTCAGACGAGGGAGTCGTACAGACCGGGACGGCGGTCCTTCAGATACGGGTTGGCCGCACGCGAGGCGTCGAGGAACCCGGGGTCCACCTCACCGACGACGAGCTCCTCACCGCGGCCGGCGCGGGTCCGCACGGTGCCGTCGGGACCTGCCAGACAGCTCAGCCCGACGAACTCGAACTCGCCCTCCGGACCGGTCCTGTTGACGTACGCGACGTACATCTGGCTCTCGAAGGCACGGACCGGGACCACCGACTCGGCGACGAACTGGAAGGGGTGCATCTGCGCGGTCGGCACCAGCAGCAGACCGGTCCCCGCCAGAGCGTGCGCCCGGACGTTCTCCGGGAACTCGACGTCGTAGCAGATCAGCACGCCGATCCGGACGCCGTCGAGGTCCGCCTGCACCACGGCCTGCTCGCCGGGGGTGAACCACTTCTGCTCGAAGCTGCCGAACAGGTGGGTCTTGCGGTAGTTCGCGAGGGCGCTGCCGTCCGGGCCGATGAGCTGCGCCGCGTTGAAGATCAGCTCGCCGGCGCGCTCCGGGTAGCCGTACAGGACGGCGATGCCGTGCCGCGCGCAGAGCTCGGCGACCGCGCGTGCCCCCGGTCCGTCCGCGGGTTCGGCGAGCGTGGGGACGGCGTCGCCGACGGCGTATCCGGTGAGGAAGAGTTCCGGGCACACGAGCAGTCGGGCACCGGCTTCGGCGGCGCGTCCTGCGGCCTCGTCGAGCACCTTGATGTTCTCGTCCACGGAGCCGGGTCGTCCGGAGCTCTGGAGCAGGGCGGTACGCAGCGGCGGCATGGCTGACCTCGGGCGGTGCGGGCGGAGTACGGGGAGACGTATTGAAGGTACGGGGCGCCGATCGGGCCGGACAAGGCGCGAATGTTGCGCACCCACCATCGATTCATTGCGTCGGACGGGGCTGCTGCGGCGATTCGTTGCGTACGGCGTCCACGCAGGTCAGAAGGGTGATTTCGGTCTCGTACGCGCGGGGGCGGGGCCCCCGCGCGGCCTCAGGCGGGAGAGCCCGAGGCGTACCGCCGCAGCAGCGGGGAGAGGACGAGCACCGACTTGGTGCGCTCCACGTACGGCTCGCCCGCGATGCGCTCGAGCACCTGCTCGAAGTGCCGCATGTCGGCGGCGAAGACCTGCACGATCGCGTCGGCGTCCCCCGTGACGGTGGACGCGGACGCGATCTCCGGATAGCGGGCGAGGCCCTGCTTGATCGCTTCCGGTGCGGTGTTGCGGCTGCAGTAGATCTCGATGAAGCCCTCGGTGTGCCAGCCGAGCGCCGCCGGGTCCACCCGCACGGTGAAGCCGGTGATGGCGCCCTCGGCACGCAGCCGGTCCACGCGGCGTTTCACGGCGGGGGCGGACAGTCCGATGATCGCGCCGATGTCGGCGTAACTGCGCCGGGCGTCTTCGGCAAGGGCGTGGACGATGCGTTCGTCGAGGTCGTTCAGGCGCACTTCAGAGGGATCACTTCTCTGCGACGGACGGATTCGGGGGCGGCACGGGCCGCCCCCGAAGTAGACCATGCGCGCCCGGGCGGGGCGCGTTCACCGCAGAGGGCGGCCGGTCAGAAGGGGAACTGCGAGCGGCCGTGCTGCACCGAGATCCACTTCTGGGTGGTGAACGCCTCGATCGTCGAGTCGCCGTTCAGCCGCCCCAGGCCCGAGGCCTTCTCGCCGCCGAAGGGGACGATGGGCTCGTCGTGGACCGTGCCGTCGTTGATGTGGATCATGCCGGTGCGGATGCGCTGCCCCACTCGTACGCCGCGTTCGATGTTTCCCGTGTGCACCGCGCCGCTCAGCCCGTACGGGGTGTCGTTGGCGATCCGGACGGCCTCGTCCTCGCCGTCGAAGGGCACGAGGAGGGCGACGGGCCCGAAGATCTCCTGCTGCAGGACGGGGGAATCGGCGGCTATCGCGGTCAGTACGGAGGGGCTCACCAGGTTGCCCTCGGCCCGGCCGTGCAGCAGGGCCGTCGCGCCGGCCTCCACGGTCTGGTCGACGATCTTGGTCACCGCTTCGGCCTGCGAGGAATTGATCAGCGGGCCGATCTGGGTCGAGGGGTCGGCCGGGTCCCCGACGCGCAGGGAGGCGACCTTGGCGACGAACTTCTCGGTGAACTCCTTCTCGACGGCGCGGTCGATCAGGATCCGGTTGGCCGCCATGCAGACCTGGCCCTGGTGCACGTACCGGCTGAAGACGGCCGCGTCGACGGCGTAGTCCACATCGGCGTCGTCCAGGACGATCAGCGCGCTGTTGCCGCCGAGTTCGAGTACGGACTGCTTGAAGTTGGCCGCGCACACCGTCGCGACGTGGCGGCCCACCTTGTCGGAACCGGTGAAGGAGATGAGCCTCGGGACGGGGTGCTCGAGCAGCGCGTCGCCGATCTCGGCGATGTCGGTGACCACGACGTTCAGCAGCCCGGCGGGCAGACCGGCGTCCTCGAACACCTTGGCCAGGAGCGTGCCACCGCAGATCGGCGTGTTCTGGTGGGGCTTGAGGACCACGGCGTTGCCGAGGGCCAGGGCGGGCGCGACCGACTTGAGCGACAGCAGGAAGGGGAAGTTGAAGGGGCTGATGACGCCCACGACGCCGACGGGCACGCGGTAGACACGGTTCTCCTTGCCCTCGGTCGGCGAGGGGAGGATCTGTCCGGACGGGCGCAGCGCGAGCTGGACGGCCTCGCGCAGGAACTCCTTGGCGAGGTGCAGTTCGAACGCGGCCTTCAGCCGGGTGCCGCCGAGCTCCGCGACGATCGCATCGGCGATCTCGGGCTCGCGCTCCTCGACGATCCGCAGTGCCTTCTCCAGGACCGCCCGGCGGGTGTACGGGTTGGTGTCCGCCCATTCCTGCTGGGCCCGCTCGGCCGCGCGGTAGGCCTGGTCGACCTCGGCCGCCGTGGCGACGGTGATGGCCGCGAGCTTGTCACCGTTGTACGGGTTGAAGTCGATGATGTCCCAGGACCCCTTCCCCGGCCTCCACTCGCCGTCGATGTACTGGTGGGCCAGGTCAGTGAAGAAGGACATGAGATCCCTTACCGCAGAGAGGCGGGCAGCTGATTGCGACTCATATTACTTACAATTCAACAGAGTTGAAGATGGTCAATAATGCCCGACAGTCGACTAGAAGCGGTCCTATTCAGTCACGTAACGACGCCTGAACGCACTGGTGCCCCTCCCGGTACGAACACCCGGGAGGGGCACCAGTGATGCGTGGACCGCTCGGTCAACTCCAGCTGGCGTGCAGCGGCTTGCCCTCCGCGTAGCCGGCGGCGCTCTGCACACCCACGATGGCCTTCTCGGCGAACTCCTCGAGCGAGGCCGCACCCGCGTAGGTGCAGGACGAGCGGACGCCGGCGATGATCGAGTCGATCAGGTCCTCCACACCGGGGCGCGCCGGGTCCAGGAACATCCGCGAGGTGGAGATGCCCTCCTCGAACAGGCTCTTGCGAGCCCGGCCGTAGGCGGACTCCTCCGACGTGCGGTTCTTCACCGCGCGTGCGGAGGCCATCCCGAAGGACTCCTTGTAGTAACGGCCGTCCGCGGACTGCTGGAGGTCACCGGGCGACTCGTACGTGCCGGCGAACCAGGATCCGATCATCACGTTGGACGCACCGGCGGCGAGCGCCATGGCGACGTCGCGCGGGTGGCGGACGCCTCCGTCCGCCCAGACGTGCTTGCCGTGCTTGCGGGCCTCGGCCGCGCACTCGAGCACGGCGGAGAACTGGGGCCTGCCCACACCGGTCATCATCCGGGTGGTGCACATGGCGCCGGGGCCGACCCCGACCTTGATGATGTCCGCGCCGGCCTCGATCAGGTCGCGCACGCCTTCGGCGGCGACGACGTTGCCCGCCACGATCGGCACGCGCGGGTCGAGCGCCCGCACCGCCGCGACCGCGCTGATCATGGACTCCTGGTGGCCGTGCGCGGTGTCGACGACGAGCGTGTCGACGCCCGCGTCGAGGAGCTGCTTGGCCTTGCCCGCGACATCGCCGTTGATTCCGACGGCCGCGGCGATGCGCAGCCTGCCCTCGGAGTCCGTCGCCGGGGTGTACAGCGTCGCGCGCAGCGCGGCCTTGCGGGTGAGGATGCCGACGAGCCTGCCGTCCGCGTCGACCGCGGGGGCGAGCTTGCGGTTGGCGCCGTCGAGCTTGCCGAAGGCGTCGCGCGGGTCGATGTCCGCGTCGAGCAGCACCAGGTCCTTGGACATGACCTCGGACAGCTGCGTGAAGCGGTCGACACCGGTCAGGTCGTGGTCGGTGACGACACCGACCGGCCTGCGCTCCGCGTCGACGACGACGCCCGCTCCGTGGGCCCGCTTGTGCAGCAGGGACAGGGCGTCGGCAACGGTCTGGCCGGGAGACAGCTCGATCGGGGTGTCGAGCACGAGGTGGCGCGTCTTGACCCAGCTGATGACATCGGTGACCACCTCGATCGGGATGTCCTGGGGGATGACGACCAGCCCACCGCGGCGGGCGATCGTCTCCGCCATCCGGCGCCCCGCGATCGCGGTCATGTTCGCGACGACGAGCGGGATGGTGGTGCCGGTGCCGTCGGGCGAGGAGAGGTCCACGGCCTGCCGGGAACCGACCGCCGAGCGGCCGGGGACCATGAAGACATCGTCGTACGTGAGGTCGTAGGGGACCGAGGGGGACGCCGTGTAGCGACCGGTGCCGGGCTCAAGAAAACGCATAACACTCATTTTTTCATACGAAACGGTGCAGGTCGTTTCCACGAAGACACAGCAATGGACCCCCGCGTTCGTGAGTTCCTCCAAAGAGGTGCTCCGGGGGGCCGGGCAAGTGGAACCTGCCTTACTCGCAGACCCTACCCGAAGGCCTTCCAACCATTCGTGATCACGATCCCTGGACCGGGTGACAGGGGGTCAGGTAGCTTCAAATCCGCAGGTCTCGGGGGTGACCGCGACACCGTGCACGAGAGCGCGGGGAAACTCGTCACGTCTGTGGCCGGAGAGGATGCGGATCCGTCTGTGGAGAGCGAACTGCCCGACATCTACTGCCCGTTCCCTGAGCGGACGAACCCGCATGTAGGGCACACCCGCGAACATATCGCCGCGTGGACGCGCCGCACCGGTCTGGTGCACCGGGAGTCCGCGAGACGCCGGTTCGAGCAGGCCGACTTCGGCGCGTTCGTCGGCATGGTCTACCCGACGGCGGGCAGCGAGCACCTCGACCTGGTCGCCGACTGGTTCGTCTGGCTCTTCCTCGTCGACGACCAGCTGGACGACGGCCATCTGGGCCGCAGCCCCGAACGGGTACGTGACGTCGTGGCACGGATGCGTTCCGTGGTGGAGGGAACGGCTCCCGGCCCGCTGCCGGGCGAGGAGCCGCCCGCCGCCGTCGTCGCCCTGGCCGATCTGTGGGAACGTACGATTCCGCAGGCGGCCCCGCACTGGCGCACGCGTTTCGCCTGGCACCTCATGACGTACCTGATGACCGCCACCACCTGGGAGGCGGGGAACCGGGCCGACGGCGTCGTGCCGGCCGAGGAGACCTACGTGGCCCAGCGCCGGCACACGGGGGCGATCCATGTGTGCATGGACCTGATAGAGATCGTGGCGGGCATCGAGGCGCCCGAGTCGGTCCACAACGACCCCCGGTTCATCACTGCCCTGGAAGCCTCCTGCAACGTCGTGTGCTGGGCGAACGACGTGTACTCCTTCGAGAAGGAGCAGGTGCTCGGCGAGATCCACAATCTCGTCCATCTGGTACGCCACCACCGGGGCTACGGGGAACAGCAGGCCCTCGACCACGTGGGCGCCGAGATAGCCACCGAGACCGAGCGCTTCCTCACGGCCGAGGACGAGCTGCTCGACATGTATCCGCAGCTGTCCGGGCTGCTCGTCCCCTATCTCGACGGGATGAGGAGCTGGATGCGCGGCAATCTGGACTGGTCCCGGCGGACCCCCCGCTACAACCCGGCGGACGTCAGCCAGTACGCGGAACCCGCGGAGTACCTGGAGGAGACCGTCCTCGGCGTGGCCGTGGACCCGGCGGGATCGAGCGCGTCCGACGGGCAGCGGAGCCGGTAGACGACGGAGGCCGGGCACCTGTGCGGTGCCCGGCCTCCGTCGTGTTCCGTGGCCGTCAGTCGTCGGGGTCGGCGCGCTCCAGGGCGGGGCGCTGTCCGGCGGCGGACTCCGTCAGCAGGTAGTCGGCCGCGGCCGTGTCCGTCACCAGGCTGGTGACCAGGCCCGAGCGGAGCACCGCGCCGATCGCCGCCGCCTTGCGCTGACCGCCGGCGATGGCGACCACCTCGGGGATCCGGCGCAGCCGGTCCGCCTCCACGGTGATGCACCGCTCGCCCAGGTCCCGGCCGACGCGCCGTCCGTCGGAGTCGAAGAGGTGCGCGGACATCTCGGCCGCGACACCGAGCGAGGCGTAGTGCGCCCGCTCCTCGTCCGAGAGCATGTCGTGGACGGTGGAGATGCCCGGCTCCCAGGAACCGATGGAGACCGCGGCGACCGTCACCTTGTCGAAGTACTCGAAGGCGCGGGCGATACCCGTCTGGTGGCGCAGGGCCGCCGCCGTCGCCGGATCGGGCAGGAGCATCGGCGCGTAGATCGGATGCGCCTCGCCGCCGGACACCTGGGCCGCGCGGCGGACCGCCTCGACCGATCCGCGCTCGGCCGTCCCCGCGTCGTAGACCCCGGTCAGCTGCACGACCGTGCAGGGCGGCAGCCGGTCGAGCGCCGCGGCCATGTGGATCGTGGAGCGGCCCCAGGCCAGGCCCAGCACATCGCCCTCGTTCACCAGCTCGCCGAGCAGTTCGGCCGCGACCTCGCCCAGGTTCTCCGGGTCGGCTGCGTCGTCCTGCTCGTCCGCCGGGGACTCGACGACGACCGCGTGGCGCAACCCGTAGCGGGCCCGGAGCGCGTCGGAGCGCTCCGCGTCCAGCTCGGCCGGTACCCGGATCTCGATCCGTACGAGATCACGCTCGAGGGCCGTCTCCAGAACCCGGGCCACCTTGAAGCGGCTGACGCCGAACTCCTCGGCGATCTGGATCTTCGACTTTCCCTCGAGGTAGAACCGACGGGCCATGGCCGCCGCCTGAACCAGCTCCGCGGGTCCCATCCGCATGGCTGACCGACCCGCCGAGATGCCAGACACCGCGATCTCCTCACTGCTGTTCACACGCCCGATACACCGTCATCCTGTCAGATCCGGCGATCCTTGATCCGGCCCGTCGGGCCGCGTTCATCTGCCCTTTGTTCAGTGGCCGCACGCCCAGGGCGCCGCGGCAGTGGCTGCGTCCGCCTGCTCACGCAGGGCACGTACGGCCTGGGCCGGGTCCTGCGCCCCGTAGACCGCGGATCCGGCGACGAAGACATCGGCTCCGGCCTCCGCGCAGCGCTCGATGGTGGTGGCGGAGACGCCGCCGTCGACCTGGAGCCAGAGCTCGAGGCCGTGCTTGGAGATCAGGTCCCGGGTGCGCCGGATCTTCGGCAGCATGATGTCCAGGAAGGACTGGCCCCCGAAGCCCGGCTCCACCGTCATGATCAGCAGCATGTCGAGCTCGGGGAGCAGGTCCTCGTACGGCTCGATCGGGGTCGCGGGCTTGAGTGCCATCGAGGCGCGCGCCCCCTTGGCCCTGATCTCCCGCGCCAGCCGTACGGGCGCCGCCGCCGCCTCCGCGTGGAAGGTGACGGAGCCTGCGCCCGCCTCGACGTACTGCGGTGCCCAGCGGTCCGCGTCCTCGATCATCAGATGGCAGTCCAGCGGAGTGTCCGTGGCCTTGCTCAGCGCCTCCACGATCGGCACGCCGAGCGTCAGGTTGGGCACAAAGTGGTTGTCCATCACATCGACATGGAGCCAGTCGGCGCCTTCGACGGCCTTCGCCTCGTCGGCGAGTCGCGCGAAGTCGGCGGACAGGATGCTGGGGTTGATCTGGGCCATGCACCAAGCCTGCCATGTTCCGCGCCACTTCCCCGCCTCGGTGCCCCCCAAAGCCTCACGGGATCATTACGGTTCGCACAATCCCGGCTTTTCGCCCGGCCTACGGGCCAGGGGTCACCCCGTACGTCGCAGCAGCGCCAGATACATCGCGTCCGTGCCGTGCAGATGCGGCCACAACTGGACGTCGGGACCGTCGCCCAGCGCCGGTACTCCCGGCATCAGGGGGCGGGCATCCACCCACTCCGCCTCGACCGGCGCTCCGCCGCGCCCCTTGAGCACGTCCTCGACGACGATCCGGGTCTCGGCCAGATGCGGCGAGCAGGTCGCGTAGCCGACGACCCCGCCGATCCGGACGGCCTTCAACGCCTCGCGCAGCAGGCCCCGTTGGAGCGGCGCGAAGCTCTCCAGGTCCTCCGCGCGGCGACGCCACCGGGATTCCGGGCGGCGGCGCAGCGCCCCGAGGCCCGAGCACGGTACGTCCATCAGGATCCGGTCGAAGGTGCCCGGCTGCCAGGGCGGCCGGGTGCCGTCCGCGGTGACCACCTGGTACGGGCCCGGGTTGCCGGCCAGTGCCCGCTCGACGAGCCGGGCGCGGTGCGGCTGCTTCTCGGCGGCGAGCAGTGCCGCGCCGCGTCCGGCAGCGAGTGCGGCCAGCAGGGCCGCCTTGCCGCCGGGTCCGGCGCAGCCGTCGAGCCACCGTGTGTCACTGCCCTCCACGGGCGCGTTGGCGAGGGCGGTGGCGACGAGCTGGCTGCCCTCGTCCTGCACACCCGCGCTGCCGTCCTGGACCGCGGTCAGCGCGCCGGGCTCGCCGCCCTCGGCCATCCGTACGGCGTAGGGGGACCAGCGGCCCGGGAGTCCGCTCTCCTCGCCCAGGGCGGCCAGCAGCTCGTCGGTGGTGGAGCGGCCGGGGCGGGCGACGAGCGTCACCTCGGGGCGTTCGTTGTCGGCTTCGAGGAGGTCCTCGATCCCGGCGCGGCCACCGCCCAGGGCGTCCCACAGCGCGGAGACGATCCACCGCGGATGGGAGTGGACGACCGAGAGGTGCTGCTCGGCATCCTCGTCGTACGACGGCGCGACGCGCTCCACCCAGGTGTCGAGGTCGTGCGCCGAGACCTTGCGCAGCACGGCGTTGACGAACTTGGCACGCCCTTCACCCAGCACGACGCGGGCCAGCTCCACGCTGGCGGAAACGGCCGCGTGGGTCGGGATGCGGGTGCCGAGCAGCTGGTGCACGCCCATGTTGAGCACGTCCAGCACGGGCGGGTCGACCTCGCGCAGCGGCCGGTCGATGCAGGCGGCGACGATCGCGTCGTACGTGCCCTGGCGGCGCAGGGTCCCGTAGACCAGCTCGGTCGCGAGCGCGGCGTCCCGTCCGTCGAAGTCGCCCTTGGCGCGTGCCTTCTTCAGCAGCGGGGGCAGGACGAGGTTGGCGTACGCGTCGCGTTCGTCGACGGCCCTGAGCGCTTCGAAGGCGAGGAACCGGACCGGGTCCTTCTGCGGGCGGCGGTGCGGCTTGGCGGGACGGCGACGCTGCTGGTCGTTCACGTGAAAGGTGCTCCGCTGATGGTGAGAGTGGCGAACCCACCCAGCGTACGTCGCCGCCCGGGCACCGGGCGCGGGCGGCGGCGCAGGCCCCGGGAGGCGCGGGCGGGTGCCCGGGCCCCGGGGACGCGGGCGGCGTCCGTCGTCAGAGTCCCAGGAGCTCGCCCGGGACGATGCGCACACCGCGCGCCCAGTCGGCGGCCTTCATCGGCTTCTTGCCCTGGGGCTGGACCCAGAGGAGCTCCACGGCGTGCGACCCGGTGCCCACGTACACGTTGTTCTTGCCCACGGACAGCTCGCCCGGCGCCAGGTCGGCGCGGTCCAGGACGGGCGCCGCCTGGACCAGCTTGAGCCGCTCGCCCCTGAAGAGGGTCCACGCGCCGGGGGCCGGGGTGCAGCCGCGCACGATCCGGTCGACCCGCAGTGCGGGTGCGGACCACTGCACCTGGGCGTCCTCGACGGTGAGCTTGGGCGCGAGGGTGATGCCCTCGGCGGGCTGCGGTACGGCGTGCAGGGTGCCGTCCTCGATGCCGTCCATGGTCGCGGCGAGCAGCCCTGCGCCGGCGAAGGCCAGCCGGGTGAGCAGGTCACCGCTGGTGTCCGTGGGCCGCACCTCCTCGGTCAGGACGCCGTACACCGGTCCGGAGTCCAGGCCCTCCTCGATCAGGAAGGTCGACGCGCCGGTCACCTCGTCACCGGCCATCACCGCGTGCTGCACCGGTGCGGCGCCCCGCCAGGCCGGCAGGAGCGAGAAGTGCAGATTGACCCAGCCGCGGGCGGGCACGTCGAGGGCCGTCCTGGGCAGCAGCGCACCGTAGGCCACCACGGGGCAGCAGTCCGGGGCGATCTCCCGCAGCCGCGCCAGGAATGCCTCGTCGCGCGGGCGCACCGGCTTGAGCACCTCGATCCCCGCTTCCTCGGCGCGCTCGGCCACCGGGCTGGCGACGAGGCGGCGGCCCCGCCCGGCGGGTGCGTCGGGACGGGTGACGACGGCGGCCACCTCATGGCGGCCGGAGGCGATCAGGGCGTCCAGGGCGGGGACAGCAACCTCGGGGGTGCCTGCGAAGACGAGCTTCATGGGTGGCGGACTGCCTCTCGGGCCGAAACGTACGGTGTGGCGAGCAGCACACCAGTCTAGGGGCTGTCCCGTCGTCCCCGACGGGCGCACACCCGGGACGACGGGGCGGCCCCCGGACCCGGCCACCGGGGGGCGTACGCACGCCCGTGCGCCCCGCGCATATGCGCATACGCCCCTGATGCGTGACCACATGGCCGGGTGAGGCGTTGGTCAAGAGAGATTGACCGAAGTGGGCCGCCGCAATGCGGTCCGATCCCCTTCAACGCCGGTTCGAGAGGCTTGTTCATGGCCGACCATGCAACCCACGACGCCCAGGCGCGTGCCAGTCTGCACCTGCTGGTGCGGGACATCGAGCGGGTCCGGCGGCAGGTGGACGCGCTGCGCACCCTCACTGCGCAGCTGGGCAATGTCTACCGTCCGCGCCGCTCCGGCCCGTCCGCGGGCTTCGTCGTCTACGGCAGGGCCCCGGCGCCCACCGTCCGGCTGGCTCAGGAACTGCGGGACAGCGTCGAGACGCTGGTCACGGCGGCGGTGGACTTCGACCGCTCGCTGGGCTTCTCGTGGGACGCGGTGGGCTCGGCTCTCGGGGTCACCAAGCAGGCGGTGCACCGCCGTTACGGTGCGCGGCGGAACACCCCGCAGCCTGGTACCGCCGAGGTCGCCCCCGAGTCCGCACCCCGTCCGCTGCCCGCGCCGCCCGGTCCCTCCCCCGTGCTGCCCGCGGTGCCCGCGGCCCGTTCCATGCCGCCGCAGCCGTCGGCGGACCGCCCCGCGCCGCGCGAGGAGCTGCGACCCGGCGCCTTCCCCGGCCCCCGCAACGGCTGACCGGAGCGCCTCCTCCGCCCTCATCGCGTCCGCGCGACGGGGCGGCGGCCATGGCGGCGGGGCCGTACGGCCTCGTCAGCCGATGTCCGGCGGGTCGATCCTGATCCGTACGGGATCTCCGGTCCCGCGGGCCGTCCGCGCAGCCTGAGCAGCCTTCAGGGCGGCCGCGAGCGCCGCCCCGCGCCCTGGCGGAACCCTGACCAGTGCCCGTTCCCAGGTCTCGCCCGGCGGTGCGTCCCCCTGCCTCCGGGGCCTGCCGGAGACGGCCCCCGGCAGCGGTACCGGTCCGAGGATCTCCGCCTCCGACGGCAGCTCCACGGCGGCCAGGTACGCGGCGATCGCCTCCGGCGGTCCGGTCACCGAAGCCATCCGGGACACCGGGGGGAAGCCGAGCTCGGCCCGTTCCGCGAGTTCGCGGCGGGCATGGCCGACGGGGTCCCAGCGCACGAGTGCCTGGACGGGCCGCAGGGTCGGCTCGGCGACGATCACCACCGTGCCCCCCTCAGGCTGTCCCCGCACCAGTGAGGCCGCGGCCGTCCAGCGCCGCAGTGCCTCCTCTCCGGCCCGCAGGTCCGGCCGGCCGACCATCGCCCAGCCGTCCAGCAGCAGCGCGGCGGCGTAGCCGCCCTCCGCCACGGGTTCGGCCCCGGGCGTGCTGACCACCAGGGCGGGCTGGTCCGGTACGGAGTCCAGCACATGGTCCCGGCCCGACGTCCGCACCGGGACGGCGGGAAACGCCCGGCCCAGCTCCTCGGCGGTCCGCCGGGCACCGACGATCTGCGCCCGCAGCCGCCCGCTGCCGCAGGCGGCGCAGCGCCAGGCCGTCTCGGCGCGTCCGCACCAGGCGCAGTTGAGATCCTGCTGGTCCGGGGCCTCCAGCGGCCCGGCGCAGTGCCCGCACCGCGCGGGTTCGCGGCAGCGTTCGCAGGCCAGCCGGGGTGCGTAGCCGCGGCGCGGCACCTGGATCAGCACGGGACCGCTGCGCAGCCCGTCCCGTACGGTCTGCCAGGCGAGGCTGGGCAGCCGGGCGGAACGGGCCGCCCCGTCCCTCGCGAGCTCACCGTCGCCGACCGTACGCACCAGGGGCGCCGCGATGCGCAGCTGCTCCCGGTCCGCGCGCAGCGGCAGCGCCCAGCCGCTCTCGACCAGTTGGGCGGCCTCCACGGTGCAGTTGGTACCGCCCAGGAGGAACGCGCACCGGCCGTGCGCCGCCCTCAGCTCCAGGACCTCCCGGACGTGCGGGAACGGTGCGTTGTCGTCGCTGTGACTCGAGTCCCCGTCGTCCCAGACGGCCACCAGGCCCAGATCGGCGACGGGGGCGAACATGGCGGCCCTGGTCCCGACCACCGCCCGCACCGAACCGCGCCGGACGGCGAGCCACTCCCGGTAGCGCTTCTCGGGCCCCGAGTCGGCGGTCAGCAGCGCGTGCCGCCCCTCCCCCATCACCTCGGTGAGTGCGGCGTCCACACGGCCCGCGGTCCGCCCGTCGGGTACGACGACGAGTGCGCCGCGTCCCGAGGCCAGCGTGGCGGCGACGGCCCTGGCGATCTCCTCGGGCCAGTGGGGCCCGGGCAGTGCCGTCCAGACGGCTCTGGGCGCACCGCCCTCGGCCAGTGCGCCGAGGAACGCGGGCCCCTGTGCGTACCGCTCCCAGGTCCCGGGGGCCGGTGCCGGGGGCGGTGGCAGCGGCGCGGGTGACGCCTTGGACTCCGCCCGGCCGTTCCTGGGCGGCACGGCGAGCTGCAGCACATCGGCGAGGCTGCCCGCGTACCGGTCGGCGACGGCCCGCGAGAGCGCGAGCAGCTCGGGGCCGAGCACCGGCTCGGGCGAGACGACGTAGGCGAGCGCCGCCAGGGCACCCTGATAGTCCGACTCGGCACGCCGCTCGATCAGGAATCCGTCGATCAGCCCACCGCCCTCGCGCCGCCCGCCGCGGACCTGGCGCCCCCCGGCCCCGAACCGCACCCGCACGCGGACGCCGGGCTGCGCCTCGGCGTCGAGCTCCTCCGGGACGGCATAGTCGAAATACTGATCGAGGTGCAGCGCGCCCTTGTTCACCAGGACCCGGGCGACCGGCAGCTCCTCGGCGAGCGCCGCGCCCCGCCAGGTGCGGGGCTTGGCCCTCGGCACCTTGGCCCGGCGCACCGTCTCCCGGATGAGCGCAAGCTGCTCCGGTGCCCCGGCCTCGGGCTCGTCGGACCGCTCGTCTTCGCTGCTCACAGCCAAATTCCTACCAGACGCCGCTGACACCGGTCGCGCCTCCCGCGGCGCACGCACCGGGGCCCGGACACCGTGTACGGCATCCGGGCCCCGGAGTACGGGCTGAAGTCGGCCGGGCTAGAGCCCCGCCGCCGTGCGCAGCGCGTCCACGCGGTCGGTGCGCTCCCAGGTGAAGTCGGGCAGCTCACGGCCGAAGTGGCCGTACGCGGCGGTCTGGGCGTAGATCGGGCGGAGCAGGTCGAGGTCGCGGATGATCGCGGCCGGACGGAGGTCGAAGACCTCGCCGATCGCGTGCTCGATCTTCTCCGTCTCGACGGTGGCGGTGCCGAACGTCTCGACGAACAGCCCCACCGGCTCGGCCTTGCCGATCGCGTACGCGACCTGGACCTCGCAGCGGGCGGCGAGGCCGGCCGCGACGACGTTCTTGGCGACCCAGCGCATGGCGTACGCCGCCGAGCGGTCGACCTTGGACGGGTCCTTGCCGGAGAAGGCACCGCCGCCGTGGCGGGCCATGCCGCCGTACGTGTCGATGATGATCTTGCGGCCGGTCAGACCGGCGTCACCCATCGGACCGCCGATCTCGAAGCGGCCGGTCGGGTTCACCAGGAGCCGGTAGCCCTCGGTGTCCAGCTTGATGCCGTCCTCGATGAGCTGCGCCAGGACGTGCTCGACGACGAACTCACGGATGTCGGGCGCCAGGAGCGAGTCCAGGTCGATGTCGGACGCGTGCTGCGAGGAGACGACGACCGTGTCGAGGCGAACGGCCTTGTCACCGTCGTACTCGATGGTGACCTGGGTCTTGCCGTCGGGACGCAGGTACGGGATGGTCCCGTTCTTGCGGACCTCGGACAGCCGGCGGGAGAGCCGGTGCGCCACGTGGATCGGGAGCGGCATCAGCTCGGGCGTCTCGTCGCAGGCGTAGCCGAACATGAGGCCCTGGTCGCCGGCGCCCTGCTTGTCGAGCTCGTCCTCGTCGCCCTCGACGCGCTTCTCGTACGCCGTGTCGACACCCTGGGCGATGTCCGGGGACTGCGCTCCGATGGACACGGACACGCCGCAGGAGGCTCCGTCGAAGCCCTTCTTGGAGGAGTCGTAGCCGATCTCCAGCACCTTGTTGCGCACGAGGTTGGGAATGTCGGCGTAGGCCTTGGTCGTGACCTCACCCGCGACATGCACCAGACCAGTGGTGATCAAGGTCTCGACGGCGACGCGCGAGGAAGGGTCCTCACGCAGGAGCGCGTCGAGAATCGTGTCGCTGATCTGGTCAGCGATCTTGTCGGGGTGGCCCTCGGTAACGGACTCCGAGGTGAAGAGACGGCGGGACACATCGCTCCCTGGGGTTGCAGCGGCTGCTGGCTGATCATTGATGGACCTCCGGGAGCTGCGCCCGGCACGTTCCGTCGACCAGTTTATCGGTCGCTTCCGGTGAATGGGCCACGCGTCTCGCCCCTTGGGAGCTCTGTGACCTGCGGCACTGTTGACGCCAGTACGACAATCACTCCTTCCGGGTGTGAGAAATGACCGAATTTCTTGAGCTTCCATCCCGCCGGAGCGGCAATTACGCAATCTAGCCCAAGCGTGCCGCCACCAGGTCCCAGACCGTGTCGGCGAGTGCTTCTTTCGGCCCGTACGGCACAGCCGTCTCGCCGCCGTCCGCCGAGAGCACCACCGCTTCGTTCTCCTCGGACCCGAACGTCTTGCGCTCCCCCACCTCGTTGACCACGAGCAGGTCGCAGCCCTTGCGGCGGAGCTTCTCGCGGCCGTTGGCGAGGACGTTGTCGGTCTCCGCGGCGAAACCGACGACGACCTGGCCGGGGCGGGCCCTGTCCGCGGCGACCTCGGCGAGGATGTCGGGATTTCGGACGAGGACCAGGGGCGCCGGCTCCTGGCCATCCTTCTTCTTGATCTTGCCCGCGGCGTAGTCCGCGGGACGGAAGTCGGCGACCGCCGCGGCCATCACCACCACATCGGCGTCGGCCGCCGCCTTCAGCACGGCCTCGCGCAGCTGCAGGGCGGTTCCGGCGCGCAGGACGTCGGCGCCCGCGGGGTCGGGCAGTCCGGTGTTCGCCTCGATCAGCGTCACCCGGGCGCCGCGGGCGACAGCGGTGCGCGCCAGCGCGTAGCCCTGCTTGCCGGAGGAGCGGTTGCCGAGGTAGCGGACCGGGTCGAGGGGCTCCCGGGTGCCGCCGGCGCTGATGACCACGTGCCGGCCGGCGAGGTCGGGCTCGGCAGGGCCCCGGGTCAGGACGCGGCGGCAGACCTCGAAGATCTCCCCCGGGTCCGGCAGCCGGCCCTTGCCGGTGTCGACGCCGGTGAGGCGGCCGACAGCGGGCTCGATGACGACGGCGCCGCGGCGGCGCAGTGTGGCCACGTTCTCCTGCGTGGCCGGGTGCTCCCACATCTCGGTGTGCATCGCCGGTGCGAAGACGACCGGACAGCGGGCGGTGAGGAGCGTGTTGGTGAGGAGGTCGTCGGCGAGGCCGTGGGCGGCCTTGGCGAGCATGTCGGCGGTGGCGGGTGCGACCACGACGAGGTCGGCCGCCTGCCCGATCCGGACGTGCGGCACCTCGTGCACGCTGTCCCAGACCTCGCTGGACACGGGGTTGCCGGAGAGCGCCGACCAGGTGGCGGCCCCGACGAAGTTCAGCGACGCCCCGGTCGGCACGACCCTGACGTCATGACCGGACTCGGTCAGCCGGCGCAGCAGTTCGCACGCCTTGTAGGCGGCGATGCCACCGCTGACCCCCAGGACGACCTTCGGCTTGTCCACTGCGTCTCCCCGCACTCGTTTCTCCGCGCAACCGATGCGCACCCGGCTGCCCGCAGCCGGGGGACGTACGCACTCCATGCTGCCTCACCGCGTGGGACGGCCCTCGGCGGGCCCGGCCCCGGACACACCACAGGCCCGGCGGTGGTGACCGCCGGGCCTGTGGTGAAGGTGCGTTTCCTGCCTACTGCGCGGGGCCCTCGATGGCCTCGGAGGTCAGCAGGCCCGCGTTGATCTCGCGGAGCGCGATCGAGAGCGGCTTCTCGTGCACGTGGGTGTCGACGAGCGGACCGACGTACTCGAGGAGGCCTTCACCGAGCTGCGAGTAGTACGCGTTGATCTGGCGCGCGCGCTTGGCCGCGTAGATCACGAGGCTGTACTTCGAGTCGGTGGCCTCGAGGAGCTCATCAATCGGCGGGTTGATGATGCCCTCGGGCGTGGTGATGGAAGAGGACACTCTCTGCCTTCCGAAGGGGATAGAGATCAAAGAGATCTTTGATCATGCTGGTTCCGCAGTGGTGATGCTCTGCGTCCGCGGGGCCGACGAGGTCAGTCGTCGATGCCGCGGAGGCCGGAAGCCTGCAGCATCAACGTTAGCAGCTCACGTGCCACGTCCTCGACCGAGGTGTTGACAAGTGTCGTATCGAACTCCGCCTCGGCGGCAAGCTCGACCTTCGCCGCCGTGAGACGGCGCTCGATCACGTCGGGCGACTCCGTCCCGCGGCCGGTGAGCCGGCGGACCAGCTCGTCCCAGCTCGGCGGCGCCAGGAAGACCAGCTGCGCGTCGGGCATCGACTGGCGGACCAGCCGGGCGCCCTGCAGATCGATCTCCAGCAGCACCGGTTCGCCGGCCTCGAGGCGCTCCAGCACGGCCCTGCGCGGGGTGCCGTAGCGGTTGCCCGCGAACTCCGCCCACTCCAGCAGCTCGCCGTTGGCGATCAGCTTGTCGAACTCTTCGGTGTCCACGAAGAAGTAGTGGACGCCGTTGCGTTCGCCGGGGCGCGGTTTGCGGGTCGTGGCCGACACCGAGAGCCAGACCTCGGGGTGAACCTTGCGCATATGAGCGACGACCGTGCTCTTGCCGACCCCTGAGGGGCCGGAGAGCACGGTCAGCCGCGGACGTACGTCCGGGGGTACGGGGGAGTTCCCCCGGGATGTTGCAGCCATGGAGCGATTATCCCGCTTCTCAGGAGTGCCTGAGAACGTCAGGCGGCGCTGCCGCCGAACTCACGCTCCAAAGATGCGATCTGGTTGGAGCCAAGACCCCGGACCCGGCGGCTCTCGGAGATGCCGAGCCGCTCCATGATCTGCTTGGCGCGGACCTTGCCCACGCCCGGCAGGGACTCCAGCAGGGCGGAGACCTTCATCTTGCCGATGACGTCGTTCTCCTGGCCCGTCTTGATGACCTCGTGGAGCGAGGCGCCGGAGTGCTTGAGTCGATTCTTGACCTCGGCCCGCTCCCGGCGAGCCGCGGCGGCCTTTTCGAGCGCGGCTGCGCGCTGTTCAGGGGTAAGGGGCGGAAGAGCCACGCCTACGTCACCTCGGATGTCGATCTGTCGGATACGGACCGGTGAGGAACGTGAAAGCCCCACAGCCGGTGAGCAACGAACAACCTGTGCTCGTTGGCTCTCGACGGAGACTAGCGGCCACGGCCGCCTGAGTCAGCGAGAACAGACGAAAAGTCCTGGTCAGCCTCAGCCGACCGGGACATTTCCGTCATAACAACCCGGATTTCTGGTCAGGATTCCGCCAACGCGCTGTTACGTGGCATGGTCAGCCATCCGAGACGGCTGCGCGGACCTCGTCCGCGAACCGACCGGCGGCTTCGCGCAGCCCTGACGCGTCCGGTCCGTGGCGCAGCACGCCCCGGCTCACGCTCGGCACCACATTGCCCACCGAGGCGCCGAACACACCGGGCAGATCCGCGGGAGTGGCACCCTGGGCGCCGATGCCGGGAGCCAGCAGCGGACCGTTGATCGCCAGATTCACACCCGCGTCCCCGAGCGTGGCACCGACGACCGCCCCGACGGAGCCGAGCGGCGCCGCGCCCTCGTTCTCGGCGGCCATGTGGTCGAGCATCAGCTGGGCCAGCGGCCGGCCGTCCGCGGCGGTGGCGCGCTGGACCTCGGCGCCCTCCGGGTTGGAGGTGAGGGCGAGGACGAAGACGCCGGAGCCGGAGATCGCGGCTGCGTCGAGCGCCGGGCGCAGCGAGCCGAAGCCGAGGTACGGCGAGACGGTGACCGCGTCGGAGAACAGCGGCGAGTCCTTGTCGAGGTACGTGGCCGCGTAGGCGCCCATGGTGGAGCCGATGTCCCCGCGCTTGGCGTCCATGAGCACCAGGGCCCCGGCGGCGCGCGCCTCCTCGACGGCCTTCTCCAGGACGGCGATGCCGCGCGAGCCGAAGCGCTCGAAGAACGCCGACTGCGGCTTGAGCACGGCGACCCGGTCTGCCAGTGCCTCGACGACCGTACGGGTGAAGCGCTCCAGGCCGGCGATGTCGTCGTTCAGGCCCCAGGAGGTGAGGAGCGAGGCGTGCGGGTCGATGCCCACGCAGAGCGGTCCGCGGGTGTCCATGGCGCGGCGCAGGCGGGCGCCGAAGGGTTCGAGGGTCACTGCATGACCTTCCGTGTCGAGGCGCCGACGGCTTCGGCGAGGGTGGCGTACGGGGAGGCGGCCAGGCGGGCGGCCAGGCCCTTGTGGACCGACCGGGCGTAGAACGGGCCCTCGTAGATGAAGGCGCTGTAGCCCTGGACGAGCGTGGCACCGGCGAGGATGCGCTGCCAGGCGTCCTCGGCGTTCTCGACGCCCCCGACACCGACGAGGGTGATCCGGGTCCCCACACGGGCGTACAGGCGGCTCAGGACCTCCAGGGAGCGCTCCTTGAGGGGTGCGCCGGAGAGTCCGCCGGTCTCCTTGACCAGCGACGCGGGGGACTTCAGTCCGAGGCTGTCGCGGGCGATGGTGGTGTTGGTGGCGATGATGCCGTCCAGACCGAGCTCGACGGCGAGGTCCGCGACCGCGTCGACGTCGTCGTCCGCCAGGTCGGGGGCGATCTTGACGAGCAGCGGGACCCGGCGGTCCGTGACCGTACGGTCGGCGGCCTCGCGCACCGCGGCGAGCAGCGGCCGGAGCGCCTCGGTGGCCTGGAGGTTGCGCAGGCCGGGGGTGTTGGGCGAGGAGACGTTGACGACGAGGTAGTCGGCGTGGGCGGCGAGCCGCTCGGTGGACTTGACGTAGTCCCCCACCGCCTCGGCCTCGGGGACCACCTTGGTCTTGCCGATGTTGACGCCGACCGTCGTACGGAAGACGGGCCTGCGGGCGGCCAGGCGTTCGGCGACGGCCGCGGAACCCTCGTTGTTGAAGCCCATGCGGTTGATCAGGGCACGGTCCGCGACGAGCCGGAAGAGGCGCTGCTTCGGGTTGCCGGGCTGCGGTTCACCGGTGACCGTGCCGATCTCGATGTGGTCGAACCCGAGCATCGACATGCCGTCGATCGCGATCGCGTTCTTGTCGAAGCCGGCGGCGAGCCCGAACGGGCCGTGCATCCTCAGCCCGAGGGCCTCGGTACGCAGTTCCTCGTAGCGGGGGGCGAGCGCGGCGGCGACGAAGGTCCGCAGGCCGGGGACGCGGGCCGCGAGGCGGATCCAGCGGAAGGCCAGGTAGTGGGCCTGCTCCGGGTCCATCCGCTTGAAGACCAGCCGGAAGAAGAGTTTGTACATCACACAGTCCTCATGAAGAGGGGGACACCGTTGCCGGTGTCCCCCTGCTGGCTTCCTAGTCGCGGGCCGCGGTCAGATGTTCCGCGTGTTCCTGGAGGGAACGTACGCCGACGTCGCCGTGGTTGAGCGCGTCGATGCCCTGGACGGCGGCGGCGAGCGCCTGGACCGTGGTGAGGCACGGCACCGACCGGGCGACGGCCGCGGTGCGGATCTCGTAGCCGTCGAGCCTGCCGCCCGTTCCGTACGGCGTGTTGACGATGAGGTCGACCTGGCCGTCGTGGATCAGCTGGACGATGGTCTTCTCGCCGTTCGGGCCCTCGCCCTCGGACTGCTTGCGCACGACGGTGGCGTTGATGCCGTTGCGCTTGAGCACCTCGGCCGTGCCGGACGTGGCCATCAGCTCGAAGCCGTGGGCGACGAGTTCGCGGGCCGGGAAGATCATCGAGCGCTTGTCGCGGTTGGCGACGGAGATGAAGGCGCGGCCCTTGGTGGGCAGCGGGCCGTACGCGCCGGCCTGCGACTTGGCGTACGCCGTGCCGAAGGCCGAGTCGATGCCCATGACCTCACCGGTGGAGCGCATCTCCGGGCCGAGGACCGTGTCGACGCCGCGGCCGTGGATGTCGCGGAAGCGCGACCACGGCATGACGGCCTCCTTGACGGAGATCGGCGCGTCGAGCGGCAGGGTGCCGCCGTCGCCGTGCTTCGGCAGCAGGCCCTCCTCGCGCAGCTCGGCGACGGTCGCGCCCAGCGAGATGCGGGCGGCGGCCTTCGCGAGCGGGACCGCGGTGGCCTTCGAGGTGAAGGGGACGGTCCGCGAGGCGCGCGGGTTGGCTTCGAGTACGTAGAGGATGTCGCCGGAGAGCGCGAACTGGATGTTGATCAGGCCGCGTACGCCGACGCCCTTCGCGATGCCCTCGGTCGAGGCCCGCAGACGCTTGATGTCGAAGCCGCCGAGCGTGATCGGGGGCAGTGCGCAGGCGGAGTCGCCGGAGTGGATGCCGGCCTCCTCGATGTGCTCCATGACGCCGCCGAGGTACAGCTCGGTGCCGTCGTAGAGCGCGTCGACGTCGATCTCGATCGCGTCGTCGAGGAAGCGGTCGACCAGGACCGGCCGGGTGGGGCTGATCTCGGTGGACTCGGCGATGTACGAGGAGAGGCGCGCCTCGTCGTACACGATCTCCATGCCACGGCCGCCGAGCACGTACGACGGGCGTACGAGGACGGGGTAGCCGATCTCGTCGGCGATGGCCTTGGCCTCGGAGAAGGTGGTCGCCGTGCCGTGCTTCGGGGCGGGCAGACCGGCCTCGGCGAGTACCCGGCCGAAGGCACCGCGGTCCTCGGCGGCGTGGATGGCCTCCGGGGAGGTGCCCACGATCGGCACGCCGTTGTCCTTGAGCGCCTGCGACAGGCCGAGCGGGGTCTGGCCGCCGAGCTGGACGATGACACCGGCGATCGGGCCCGCGAGGGACTCGGCGTGCACGATCTCCAGGACGTCCTCGAGGGTGAGCGGCTCGAAGTACAGCCGGTCGGAGGTGTCGTAGTCCGTGGAGACGGTCTCCGGGTTGCAGTTGACCATCACGGTCTCGTAGCCCGCGTCGCTCAGTGCGAAGGAGGCGTGGACGCAGGAGTAGTCGAACTCGATGCCCTGGCCGATGCGGTTCGGACCGGAGCCCAGGATGATCACCGCGGGCTTGGTGCGGGGCGCGACCTCGCTCTCCTCGTCGTACGAGGAGTAGAAGTAGGGCGTGTTGGCGGCGAATTCCGCGGCGCAGGTGTCGACCGTCTTGTAGACCGGGCGGATGCCCAGGGCGTGCCGTACCTCGCGCACGACGTCCTCGCGCAGGCCGCGGATCTCGCCGATCTGGGCGTCGGAGAAGCCGTGCCGCTTGGCCTCGGCGAGCAGCTCGGTGTCGAGGCGCTCGGCGGCGGCGAGCTCGTCGGCGATCTCCTTGATCAGGAAGAGCTGGTCGACGAACCAGGGGTCGATCTTCGTGAACTCGAAGACCTCTTCCTGGGTGGCGCCGGCGCGGATCGCCTGCATGACGGTGTTGATGCGGCCGTCGGTGGGGCGGACCGCCTCGGCGAGCAGCTCGTCCTTGTCGCCGGGATCGCCGGTGAAGGCGAACTGCGAGCCCTTCTTCTCCAGGGAGCGCAGGGCCTTCTGGAGCGCCTCGGTGAAGTTGCGGCCGATCGCCATGGCCTCGCCCACCGACTTCATGGTGGTGGTGAGGGTGGAGTCGGCGGAGGGGAACTTCTCGAATGCGAAGCGCGGGGCCTTCACGACGACGTAGTCGAGGGTCGGCTCGAAGGAGGCCGGCGTCTTCTCGGTGATGTCGTTGGGGATCTCGTCGAGCGTGTAGCCGACGGCCAGCTTGGCGGCGATCTTGGCGATCGGGAAGCCGGTGGCCTTCGAGGCGAGCGCCGAGGAGCGGGAGACGCGCGGGTTCATCTCGATCACGATGACCCGGCCGTCGGTCGGGTCGATGGCGAACTGGATGTTGCAGCCGCCGGTGTCGACGCCGACCTCGCGGATGATCGCGATGCCGATGTCGCGCAGCCGCTGGTACTCGCGGTCGGTGAGGGTCATCGAGGGGGCGACGGTGATCGAGTCACCGGTGTGGACGCCCATCGGGTCGAAGTTCTCGATGGAGCAGACGACCACGACGTTGTCGTTCTTGTCGCGCATCAGCTCCAGCTCGTACTCCTTCCAGCCCAGGATGGACTCCTCCAGGAGCACCTCGGTGGTCGGCGAGAGCGTGAGGCCCTGACCGGCGATGCGGCGCAGCTCCTCCTCGTCGTGGGCGAAGCCCGAGCCGGCGCCGCCCATGGTGAAGGAGGGGCGGACGACGACGGGGTAGCCGCCGAGGGTGTCGACGCCCTCGATGATGTCGTCCATGGTGTGGCAGATGACGGAGCGGGCGGACTCGCCGTAACCGATCTTCGCCTTGACGGCTTCGACGACACCCTTGAAGAGGTCGCGGTCCTCGCCCTTGTTGATGGCCTCGACGTTGGCGCCGATGAGCTCGACGCCGTACTTCTCCAGGACACCGTTCTCGTGCATGGAGATCGCCGTGTTGAGCGCGGTCTGGCCGCCCAGCGTCGGGAGCAGCGCGTCGGGGCGCTCCTTGGCGATGATCTTCTCGACGAACTCGGGGGTGATCGGCTCGACGTACGTGGCGTCGGCGATCTCCGGGTCGGTCATGATCGTGGCCGGGTTGGAGTTGACCAGGATGACGCGCAGGCCCTCGGCCTTGAGGACGCGGCAGGCCTGGGTGCCGGAGTAGTCGAATTCGGCGGCCTGCCCGATGACGATCGGGCCGGAGCCGATGACCAGGACGGACTGGATATCGGAGCGCTTAGGCACGCTGGCCCTCCATCAGGGAAACGAAACGGTCGAAGAGGTACGCGGCGTCGTGCGGGCCTGCGGCTGCTTCGGGGTGGTACTGGACACTGAAGGCGGGCCGGTCCAGGAGCTGGAGGCCTTCGACGACCTGGTCGTTCAGGCAGACGTGGGAGACCTCGGCGCGGCCGAACTCGGTGTCGGAGACCTTGTCGAGGGGGGCGTCGACGGCGAAGCCGTGGTTGTGCGCGGTGACCTCGACCTTGCCGGTCGTGCGGTCCTGCACGGGCTGGTTGATGCCGCGGTGGCCGTACTTCAGCTTGTACGTGCCGAAGCCGAGTGCGCGGCCCAGGATCTGGTTGCCGAAGCAGATGCCGAAGAGCGGGGTCTTCCGCTCCAGGACGCCCTGCATGACGGAGACCGGGTGGTCTGCGGTGGACGGGTCGCCGGGGCCGTTGGAGAAGAAGACTCCGTCGGGCTTCACCGCGTACACCTCGTCGAGGGTGGCGGTGGCGGGCAGGACGTGCACCTCGATGCCGCGCTCGGCCATGCGGTGCGGGGTCATGCCCTTGATGCCGAGGTCGATCGCGGCGACCGTGAACTTCTTGGTGCCGATCGCGGGGACGACGTACGTCTCCTTGGTGGCGACCTCGGCGGAGAGGTCGGCGCCGCTCATCTCGGGCGCCTGGCGCACCTTGGCGAGCAGTATGCCCTCGTCCTGGACGGCGTTCCCGGAGAAGATGCCGACGCGCATCGCGCCGCGCTCGCGGAGGTGGCGGGTCAGCGCACGGGTGTCGATACCGCTGATGCCGACGATGCCCTGGCTGACGAGCTCCTCGTCCAGCGAGCGCCGGGAGCGCCAGTTGGAGGGCTTGCGGGCGGGGTCGCGGACGACGTATCCGGCCACCCAGATCTGCTTCGACTCGGGGTCGTCGTCGTTCACACCGGTGTTGCCGATGTGCGGGGCGGTCATCACGACGACCTGGCGGTGGTACGAGGGATCGGTCAGCGTTTCCTGGTAGCCGGTCATGCCGGTGGAGAACACCGCCTCGCCGAAGGTCTCCCCCACGGCCCCGTAGGCGCGGCCGCGGAAGGAGCGGCCGTCCTCCAGGACGAGTACGGCGGGAGCTTTGTCGGCTCCCCGGGTGGAGATCGTCATCGTGCGGTGCCTTCCGTAGTGCTGGTGAGGTGGTTGACGGCATCGACCCAGGCCGGGTGCTCGGCCGCGTGGTCGGAGCGGAATCCGGAGTCGATCAGCTTGTCGCCGAGCGCCCAGGTGATGACCAGGAGGCCGCCCTCGGGGAGGACCTTGCCGGCGAGTGCCTTGTCCAGCCGGGCCTCGCGCAGTGCCGCGGCGGGGACGAAGAAGTCGGCCGCACCGGGGCGTACGACGTCCAGGCCCTGCTCCGTGAGGGTGAGTTCCACCCGGCTGCGGGTGCCGAGGCCGTGGGCGACGATCCGGTCGAGCCACTGTCCCGCGGTCGTCGACGCGTGGTAGCGGCCGGTCAGCGTGAGCAGCTTCTCGGCGTCCGCGAATCCTTCGGGGGCCGTGGCGAGCCCGGGCAGGTCGGACTGGAGGCTCCCGCGCCACTTCCATCCCTGGCGCATCAGCCAGTAGACGAAGGCGATGAAGACGACCAGTCCGAGAACCCAGCTGATGCGGGCGGACCAGTCGGTCACCTCCGCCGACTTCTGCTCGGCGGCCAGCCGGTACAGCTGATAACTGGGGTTGAGTGTTGTCACGCGAGCTTCCCGTCGACGACCGTGGCACGGCCCCGCAGGAAGGTGTGGGTCACTCGGCCCGGCAGCTCGCGACCCTCGTACGGAGTGTTGCGGCTGCGGGACGCGAAGCCCGCGGGGTCCACGGCTCCACGGTATGCCGGATCGACCAGGGTGAGGTTGGCGGGCTCACCCGCCGAGACGGGCCGGCCGTGTCCTTCGAGCCGGCCGATGACCGCGGGACGGAACGACATGCGGTCGGCGACGCCCGCCCAGTCGATGAGACCGGTGTCCACCATCGTCTGCTGGACCACGGACAGCGCGGTCTCCAGGCCCACCATCCCCATGGCGGCGGCGGCCCACTCGCAGTCCTTGTCCTCGTGCGGGTGCGGGGCGTGGTCGGTGGCGACGCAGTCGATCGTTCCGTCGGCGAGCGCCTCGCGCAGGGCCATCACGTCGGCCTCGGTGCGCAGCGGCGGGTTCACCTTGTAGATGGGGTTGTACGACCGTACGAGCTCGTCGGTGAGGAGCAGGTGGTGCGGGGTGACCTCGGCGGTGACGTTCCAGCCCTTGGACTTGGCCCAGCGGACGATCTCCACGGAGCCGGCGGTCGAGAGGTGGCAGATGTGCACCCGGGAGTCGACGTGGGCGGCGAGCAGTACGTCGCGGGCGATGATCGACTCCTCGGCGACGGCGGGCCAGCCGCCGAGACCGAGCTCGGCCGAGACGATGCCCTCGTTCATCTGGGCGCCCTCGGTGAGGCGGGGCTCCTGGGCGTGCTGGGCGACGACACCGTCGAAGGCCTTCACGTACTCCAGGGCGCGTCGCATGATCACCGCGTCGTCGACGCACTTGCCGTCGTCGGAGAAGACCTTCACTCCGGCGGCGGAGTCGTGCATGGCTCCGAGCTCGGCGAGCTGCTTGCCCTCCAGGCCGACGGTGACGGCGCCGATGGGCTGCACGTCGCAGTAGCCGGACTCCTTGCCGAGCCGCCAGACCTGCTCGACGACGCCGGCGGTGTCGGCGACCGGGAAGGTGTTGGCCATGGCGTGGACGGCCGTGAAGCCGCCGACGGCGGCGGCCCGGGTGCCGGTGAGCACCGTCTCGGAGTCCTCGCGGCCGGGCTCGCGCAGGTGCGTGTGCAGGTCGACGAGGCCGGGCAGCAGGACCCGGCCCGCGGCCTCGATCACGGTGGCGTCGCCGGCGTCGAGGCCGGTGCCGACCGCGGAGATGGTCTCGCCGTCGATGAGGACGTCCTGGGGCTCGCCGCCGAGGACCTTCGCACCGCGGATAAGGATCTTGCTCATGGTTACTTGTTCTCCTCGGTACGGGTGTGAACGGCGGGAGCGGCGGGCTCGGAGCCGCCGAGCAGCAGGTAGAGCACGGCCATGCGGATCGACACGCCGTTGGCGACCTGCTCGACGACCGTGCAGCGGTCGGAGTCGGCGACGTCGGCGGTGATCTCCATGCCGCGGACCATCGGGCCGGGGTGCATGACGATGGCGTGCTCGGGCATGCGCGCCATGCGCAGGCCGTCCAGACCGTAGCGGCGCGAGTACTCGCGCTCGGTCGGGAAGTACGCGGCGTTCATCCGTTCGCGCTGCACACGGAGCATCATCACCGCGTCGGACTTCGGCAGCACCTCGTCGAGGCTGTAGCTGACGTCGCAGGGCCACTGCTCGACACCGACCGGCACCAGGGTGGGCGGGGCCACCAGGGTGACGTGCGCGCCGAGCGTGGTCAGCAGGTGGACGTTGGAGCGGGCGACCCGGCTGTGCAGGATGTCGCCGACGATCGTGATGCGGCGGCCCTCGAGGTCCCGGCCGAGCCCCGCGTCGGCTCCGACCAGCCTGCGGCGCATCGTGAAGGCGTCCAGCAGTGCCTGGGTGGGGTGCTCGTGCGTGCCGTCGCCCGCGTTGACGACGGCCCCGTCGATCCAGCCGGATGTCGCGAGGCGGTACGGAGCCCCCGAGGCGCCGTGCCGGATGACGACGGCGTCGGCGCCCATCGCCTCCAGGGTCAGGGCGGTGTCCTTGAGGGACTCGCCCTTGGAGACGGACGAGCCCTTCGCGGAGAAGTTGATGACGTCGGCGGACAGCCGCTTGGCGGCGGCCTCGAACGAGATGCGGGTGCGCGTCGAGTCCTCGAAGAAGAGGTTGACGACGGTACGGCCGCGCAGGGTGGGGAGCTTCTTGATCGGCCGGTCCGCGACCCGGGCCATTTCCTCGGCGGTGTCGAGGATCAGGACGGCGTCGTCGCGGGTGAGATCTGCGGCCGAGATGAGGTGACGCTTCATCTGGGGTTCTCCGTGGATGGTGGAGGGATCAGGCATGCGGGCGTGCGGAAGCTGCCGTACGGCCACTGGAGCGGCGTACGGGGCGCGGAGCTACTGCTCGCCCGCCGGGACGGTCTGCTTGACGCCGAGCAGCACGGCGTCGCGGCCGTCCTCCTCGGCGAGCTGGACCTTGACCGTCTCCCGCAGCGACGTGGGGAGGTTCTTGCCGACGTAGTCGGCACGGATCGGGAGTTCGCGGTGGCCGCGGTCGACGAGGACCGCGAGCTGCACGGCGCGTGGACGGCCGATGTCGCCGAGCGCGTCGAGTGCGGCGCGGATCGTGCGGCCGGAGAAGAGCACGTCGTCGACCAGGACGACGAGCCTGCCCTCGATGCCCTCACCGGGGATCTCCGTGCGGGCCAGGGCGCGCGCGGGGCGCATCCTCAGGTCGTCGCGGTACATCGTGATGTCGAGCGATCCGACCGGCGTCTTCCGGCCGGTGATCTCTTCGAGTTTCCCGGCGAGCCGGGAGGCGAGGTAGACCCCCCGCGTCGGGATGCCGAGGAGCACCACGTCGTCGGCGCCCTTGGCGCGTTCGACGATCTCGTGGGCGATTCGGGTCAGTACCCGGGCGATGTCGGGAGCCTCGAGAACGGGGCGTGCCGCATTGCCGTGGTCGTCATGCTGTGCGTCCATAAGAAACGGACCTCCTTCTCCGCCTCACTGGACGGACGTTAAAGGACGTCGAAATTGCGTCATCCACGTTACCAGGGCTTGTGCGAGCCCCGACCCCGCCCCCGGGAGGTGGCAGTCCGGACCTTTCAGCTTGACGCATCCAAGTAACGCTGCGTAACCTCACAGTGAGTTACCAGCCACGCGGCGGAGCCGCAGAATGTTCCAGCGTCCGGGGAGCCTTATGTCCAGCGAATACGCAAAACAGCTCGGGGCCAAGCTCCGCGCCATCCGCACCCAGCAGGGCCTCTCCCTCCACGGCGTGGAGGAGAAGTCGCAGGGCCGCTGGAAGGCCGTGGTGGTCGGTTCGTACGAGCGCGGCGACCGCGCCGTGACCGTGCAGCGCCTTGCCGAGCTGGCGGATTTCTATGGCGTCCCAGTGCAGGAGCTCCTGCCCGGCACGACGCCCGGCGGTGCTGCCGAGCCGCCGCCGAAGCTCGTCCTCGACCTGGAGCGCCTCGCCCACGTCCCGCCGGAGAAGGCCGGGCCGCTGCAGCGTTACGCGGCGACGATCCAGAGCCAGCGCGGCGACTACAACGGCAAGGTGCTCTCGATCCGCCAGGACGATCTGCGCACTCTGGCCGTGATCTACGACCAGTCGCCGTCCGTGCTCACGGAGCAGCTGATCAGCTGGGGCGTTCTGGACGCCGACGCGCGCCGCGCAGTGGCCCACGACGAGGGCTGACAGCCGCAGCAGAAACGTACCGCCGGGTAGGCGAGGGCCCTCGGGCACCCCGCCGGCCCGGCGTTTCCGTTTCCCGGGGCCTTTTCGCTTCGCGGTCCGTTTCCCGGACGGGCAGGTGCCGGGCACGCCGAAGGGCCCACAGCTCGCGCCATGGGCCCTTCGTTCGGCTGAACGCCGCCGGGCTACTGCTCCCGGCGGAGGTTCGGCTTGAGATCCTTGAAACGGGCCAGCAGGCCGTTCACGAAGGACGGCGAGTCGTCCGTGGAGAACTCCTTGGCGAGCTGGACCGCCTCATCGATCACCACGGCATCCGGGGTCGAGTCCATCCAGATCAGCTCGTACGCGCCGAGCCTGAGGATGCTCCGGTCGACGACCGGCATGCGGTCGATCTCCCAGTCCACGGCATAGGTGATGATGAGGTCGTCGATACGGTCCGCGTACTGCGCGTACCCCTCGACGAGCTCCATGGTGAATTCGCCGACCGGCGGCTGACGGTCGTCGGTCCGCGAGAGCCGAACCCAGTCCGCGAGGACCGTCTGCACGGACTCACCGCGCTGGTCGGCCTCGAAGAGGATCTGGAAGGCGCGCTTGCGGGCCTTGTTCCGGGCAGCCACGGTTAGCTGTTCACCCGGCCGAGGTAGTCGCCCGTACGGGTGTCGACCTTGATCTTCTCGCCGGTGGTGATGAAGAGCGGGACGCCGATCTCGTAGCCCGTCTCCAGGGTGGCGGGCTTGCTGCCACCGGTGGAGCGGTCGCCCTGGACGCCCGGGTCGGTGTGCTGGATCGTCAGCTCGACCGCGGCCGGCAGCTCGACGTAGAGCACCTCGCCCTCGTGCTGCGCGACCGAGGCGGTGAAGCCCTCGATCAGGAAGTTGGCGGCGTCGCCGACAGCCTTGCGGTCGACCATCAGCTGGTCGTACGTGTTCATGTCCATGAAGACGAAGTACTCGCCGTCCATGTACGAGAACTGCATGTCTCGGCGGTCAATGGTGGCCGTCTCGACCTTCACGCCGGCGTTGAACGTCTTGTCGACGACCTTGCCGGAGAGCACGTTCTTGAGCTTGGTACGCACGAAAGCCGGGCCCTTGCCGGGCTTGACGTGCTGGAACTCGACGACGGACCAGAGCTGGCCTCCGTCGAGCTTGAGCACCAGGCCGTTCTTGAGGTCGTTCGTGGAAGCCACGGTTGCGGAATCTCCTGGACTGAAGCTGGTGGACGACAAAGGATGCGCGCTAGAGCGCGAGCAGCTCCTTGGTCGTAATGGTGAGTAGCTCGGGTCCGCCGTCCGCCTCGGGGCGCACGACGAGCGTGTCATCGATCCGGACACCGCCCCGGCCCGGGAGGTGGACCCCCGGTTCGACGGTGACCGGCACACAAGCGTCCAGTTTACCCATGGCTGTCGGTGCCAGCTGCGGGTCCTCGTCGATTTCGAGCCCCACCCCGTGCCCGGTCCATGCCTGGAGGCCCTCCGTGTGACCCGCCGAGTCCAGCAGATGACGGGCGGCGTGATCCACGTCACGGTAGGCGGCACCGGGCACGAGAGCCTCCCGCCCGGCCCGCTGAGCGGCGAAAACAAGGTCGTACAGCTCGATCTGCCATGCGGCGGGAGCGGTCCCGATGACGAACGTCCGCCCGATCTCGCACCGGTAGCCGCGATAGTTCGCGCCCAGGCAGACGGAGAGAAAATCGCCTTCCTCCACCCTCCGGTCCGAGGGCCTGTGACGTCCCTGGCCGGAATTGGGGCCGGTTCCGACGGAAGTGGAGAAGGCGGGGCCGTCCGCTCCGTGGTCCACCAGGCGGCGCTCCAGCTCCAGGGCGAGGTGCCGCTCGGTACGGCCCACCAGGATGGATTCGAGGAGCTCTCCGAGTGCCTGGTCGGTGATCTCGGCGGCGATCCGCAGACAGGCGATCTCCTCCTCGTCCTTGACGACCCGCAGCTGCTCCACGGTGAAGCCGAGGTCGGCCAGGCGGAGGCGGGGAGCGACGGAACCCATGGCTCGGTGCCGGGCGACGGTGAGGTCGTGCTCCTCCACGGCGAGGGAGTCCGCGTCGAGGGAGAGGGCCAGATCAGCGGCGGCGACGACGGGGTCCCCATCGGGCGCGGGCAGCACCGTCAGCCGCAGTTGTTCGTCGGGGCGCCCGTGGGCGGGGTCGCCCGTCGGGGCACGGGGGCAGAGCAGGACGTCCTGTCCGGGGCCGAGCAGCAGTACGGCGCCGGGCGGGGCCCCGCCCGCGAGATAGCGGACGTTGGCGGGGCGGGAGACCAGGGCCGCAGCGGATCCGGCGCCGGCGTACCGGTCGCGGAGCAGCCCACGTCGGACGGCGTACACCTCTGACATGTTCCGAGCCTACGAGCGCGGGCGGCGGGCCGCCCGGTCAGCGCATCCGACCGGGGCGCGGTACCCGCGGCTACCAGGTCGGCGGGCTGGCTATGGAGCGGGCGAGCACGTCGTCCAGGACCCTGGCGGTGGTCTCGACGTCGTACGTGGAGTTGTCGATGATCGGCAGGCCGGAGCCGTACCAGCCGGCCATCCGGCCGTGGATCCGGGCGACTTCCTCGTCGGAGAGGCGCCGGTTGCCGCTGCGGGCCGCGTTGCGCTCCAGGACGACCTCCAGGCCGGGCAGGAGGACGACGGGCAGCAGGCCCGGGCCGACATGGCGTTTCCAGCCCCCCAGGCCGACGACGGGCCGGTCGGGGAAGACCGCGTCGTCGAGGATGCACGAGATGCCGTTGGCCAGGAAGTTACGGGCGGCGAAGCCGCAGGTGCGGCGCGCCAGCCGGTACTGCGCCTCGGAGTGGTCGTTCCAACCGGCCTGCGGGTCGGCGAAACCCGAGCAGACCCATTCGCGGACGTCGTCGAGGGAGACGTGCGCGGTCGGAACGCGGCGGCGGCCCGCCCAGAGTTTGGCGACCGTCGTCTTGCCGGCCCCCGCCGGGCCGATCAGCAGCACGGCCAGGGTCGCGGTACCGGTGCCGGCCTCGGCGGGCGGCGCGGGCAGCGGAACGGGCCCGCCCGGTGGGAGCTGGATGTGCCCGGTGGTCTCCCGCGAGGGAGGGGCAGGGGCGTGCTGGGGTGCGGGGCCGGTCCAGCCCTGCCCCTGGGGGGCGGGAGGTATCGGCGGCGGCCCCGGCGGACCGGGGTGGCCGGGGTGCTGGGCCTCCTGCGTCCACGGCCCGTTTCCGGGACCGTGGGGCGGCGGCAGCGGGGCCCCCACTGCGTGCTGCATCCGGTGCCACTCCGTCTCGTGCAGGCAACTGGCGCTGGTCGACGGCAACCGTACCTTCCTGGGCCGCCACCGAGTGAACGGCCCAGGGAGGCACGAAGTGCCCGTTGACAGTCCGTCAGGCCGTCAGCTCGTCGGACAGGGCGCGCAGGGCGAGCCGGTAGGAGCCGATACCGAATCCGGCCACGGTGCCGGTGGCCACCGGGGCGACCACCGATGTGTGGCGGAATTCCTCCCGTGCGTACGGATTCGAGATGTGCACCTCGATCAGCGGAGCGGTGCGCTGGGCGGCCGCGTCGCGCATGCCGTACGAGTAGTGGGTGAAAGCGCCCGGGTTGAGAACGACCGGAATCGATCCGTCGGCTGCCTCGTGGAGCCAGCGGATCAGTTCGCCCTCGTCGTTGGTCTCGCGCACGTCGACGTCGAAGCCGAGCTCCTTGCCGACGGTGCGGCAGGTGTCGACGAGACCCGCGTACGACGTCGCCCCGTACACGTCGGGCTCGCGGGAGCCGAGCCGTCCGAGATTCGGGCCGTTGAGCACGAGGACCCTGCGGGTGGTCATGCGGAGACCTCCCCGTAGGCGGCGAGGAGGACCGCCGGGTCGGGTCCCTCGAGCACGGTGGGCTTCCCGATGCCGTCCAGGACGATGAAGCGCAGCAGGTCGCCGCGCGACTTCTTGTCGACCTTCATGTTCTCCAGGAGCTTGGGCCACTGGTCGCCGCGGTAGGTGAGCGGCAGTCCGACGGACTCCAGGACGGCGCGGTGCCGGTCGGCGGTGGCGTCGTCGAGGCGTCCGGCGAGCCGGCCCAGTTCGGCGGCGAAGACCATGCCGATCGAGACGGCGGCGCCGTGGCGCCACTTGTAGCGCTCGTTCTTCTCGATGGCGTGGGCCAGGGTGTGCCCGTAGTTGAGGATCTCCCGGAGTCCGGACTCCTTGAGGTCGCTGGAGACGACCTCGGCCTTGACCCGGATGGAACGCTCGATCAGCTCGGCGGTGTGCGGTCCTGCGGGCGTACGGGCGCCCTGCGGGTCGGCCTCGACGAGGTCGAGGATGACCGGGTCGGCGATGAAGCCGGCCTTGATGATCTCGGCCATGCCGGAGACGTAGTCGTTGACCGGCAGCGAGTCGAGCGCGGCGAGGTCGCAGAGCACTCCCGCGGGCGGGTGGAAGGCGCCGACGAGGTTCTTGCCCTCGGCGGTGTTGATACCGGTCTTGCCGCCGACGGCGGCGTCGACCATGGCGAGCACCGTCGTCGGCACGGCGATCCAGCGGACCCCGCGCAGCCAGGTGGCGGCGACGAAGCCCGCCACGTCGGTGGTGGCGCCGCCGCCGACACCGACGATGACGTCCGTGCGGGTGAAGCCGGTCTGGCCGAGTGCCTTCCAGCAGTAGGCCGCGACCTCGACGGTCTTGGCCTCCTCGGCGTTCGGCAGCTGGATCGCGATGGCCTCGTAGCCCTGGTCGGCCAGGTCCTGGCGGACCGCCTCACCGGTCTCGGCGAGCGCTTCGGGGTGCAGGACGGCGACTCTCCTGGCGCGGTCGCCGATGAGGTTCGCCAGCTCGCCGAGGAGCTGGCGGCCGACGAGCACCTCGTACGGGTCGGTGCCCGCCGTGCCGGCGATCTGGATGCGCGTGGTGCCCTGCTCGGTCATACGTGTGTTCTCCCGGCCGGACAGCGGGGACTCGCCCGTGCGCTCCGGCAGTTCCAGTGCGTCGAGGACCGCCTGGGCGACCTCTTCGGGGGTGCGTTCGTCGGTGGCGACGACGGAGCGGGCCACCTCTTCGTAGAGATGGCGCCTGGCCTCCATCAGCTCGCGCCACTGCCGTCGCGGGTTGACGGCGAGCAGGGGCCGGGCGGTGTTCAGCCCGACCCGCTTGACGGCCTCGTCCACGTCCATCGACAGGTAGACGACGGGGTGGCCCGCGAGCAGCTCACGCGTCGTCCCGTCGAGCACCGTTCCGCCGCCGAGGGAGAGAACGCCCTGGTGCTGGGCCATGGCGTCCCGTACCGCCTGCCGTTCCAGCGCCCGGAAGTGCTCCTCGCCCTCGTCGATGAAGATCTCGGAGATCGCCTTGCCCGCCGTGGCGACGACATCCGCGTCGGTGTCCCGGTAGGTCGTGCCGAGGCGCTCGGCGAGCAGCTCGCCCACCGTGGACTTGCCGACCCCCATGGGGCCGACGAGGACGATCAGCGGGCCGCTCACCGGATCTGCAGGTGGGAGAGGTACGACTGCACGTTGCGGTGGGTCTCCGCGACGCTGTCGCCGCCGAACTTCTCCGCGACCGCGTCGGCCAGGACCAGCGCGACCATCGCCTCGGCGACGATCCCGGCGGCCGGGACGGCGCAGACGTCGGAGCGCTGGTGGTGGGCCTGGGCCGCCTCACCGGTGACGACGTCGACGGTGGCGAGCGCGCGGGGCACCGTGGCGATCGGCTTCATCGCGGCCCGGACCCGCAGCAGCTCACCCGTGGTCAGGCCGCCCTCGGTGCCGCCGGCGCGGCCGGAGGTGCGCCTGATCCCGTCCGCGGTGGCCACGATCTCGTCGTGCGCCTTGGAGCCCGGCACCCGGGCCAGGTCGAAGCCGTCGCCGACCTCGACGCCCTTGATGGCCTGGATGCCCATCAGCGCGGCGGCGAGCCGGGCGTCGAGCCGACGGTCCCAGTGCACGTGCGAACCGAGACCGACGGGCACGCCGTAGGCGAGCACCTCGACGACTCCACCGAGGGTGTCGCCGTCCTTGTGGGCCTGGTCGATCTCCGCGACCATCGCCTTCGACGCGTCGGCGTCCAGGCAACGGACGGGGTCGGCGTCGAGCCGCTCGACGTCGGACGGCTTGGGGTAGACGCCGTAGGGCGCCTTGGCCGCGGCCAGCTCGACGACGTGGGAGACGATCTCGATGCCCGCGGTCTCCTTGAGGTAGGAGCGGGCGACGGCGCCGAGCGCGACACGGGCCGCGGTCTCCCGGGCGCTGGCGCGCTCCAGGATCGGCCGGGCCTCGTCGAAGCCGTACTTCTGCATCCCGGCGAGGTCTGCGTGACCGGGCCGGGGCCGGGTCAGCGGGGCGTTACGGGCCTGCGCGGCCAGTACGTCGGGGTCGACCGGGTCGGCCGACATGACCTGCTCCCACTTGGGCCACTCGGTGTTGCCCACCATCACGGCGACGGGCGAACCCATGGTCAGACCGTGCCGGACGCCGCCGAGGAAGGTGACCTCGTCCTTCTCGAACTTCATCCGAGCGCCACGCCCGTAACCGAGCCGTCGCCGGGCGAGCGCGTCCGCCACCATCTCCGTGGTGACGGGAATGCCGGCGGGAAGACCCTCCAGCGTCGCCACCAGTGCGGGGCCGTGCGACTCTCCCGCGGTCAGCCAGCGCAACCTGCTCAACGGTGCTCCTCATGCTCGCGCCTGAAAACTGCAACGGCGCGACCGGGTGCGCGGCCCTGGCCCGCCACCCCGATCCTCCCACGCCCGGGGGCGCGAACCACCCGCCGGTCCAGCAGACGGACCGTTTCACCGTGCGACGGGGCCGTCAGTGCTCGCGAGCCGCGAGGGCTTCCTCGCCCGCCGCGCGCATCGCGGCCAGCGGGCCGGGGCTTCGTCCGGTCATCTGCTCCACCTGGAGGACGGCCTGATGGACGAGAAGATCGAGGCCCGCGACGACGGTCCCTTCCGCCGCTGACCAGCGGGCGGCGAGCGCGGTCGGCCACGGCTCGTAGAGCACGTCGAAAAGTGTGCCCGGGGCATCCGGTACCGCGTCCGCCAGAGCGTCCGTGGTGCCGGCGGGGGTGGTGGCGATGACCAGCGGGGCCCGCAGGGCCTGCTCCGCCGACGCCCAGTCGGCGACCCGGACATCGACGCCGAGGCGGTCGCCCCAGCCGCGCATCTCGTCTCCGCGTTCCCTGCTGCGGACGTAGACGGTGACCGGTCCGGTACAGATCGCGGCGAGTGCGGCGACGGCCGAGGACGCGGTCGCTCCGGCGCCGAGGACGGCGGCGGACTCCACCTTCTCGACTCCGCGTTCGTGCAGTGCGGCGATCATCCCGGGGATGTCGGTGTTGTCGCCGGTCAGGCGGCCGTCCTCGGTGAGCACGACAGTGTTGACCGCCTCGACCGAGGCGGCCGTCGCGCTGATCTCGTCGAGCAGCGGGATGATCGCCCGCTTGAGCGGCATGGTCAGGGAGAGTCCCGCCCAGGAGGCGTCCAGTCCCGCGACGAACCCGGGGAGTGCCGCCTCGTCCACGTCGAACCGGTCGTACGACCAGGTGTCGAGGCCGAGTTCCGTGTACGCGGCCCGGTGCAGGGCCGGGGAGAGCGAATGGGCGATCGGCGAGCCGAGTACGGCGGCGCGTCTGGGAGTGCTCACTCGCCGGCCTTCTGGTCCTCGTACTTCTGACGGTTCCGCTCGTGCTCCTCGTTCGTCACCGCGAACACCGTCTTGTCCTCGCTGATCGACACGAAGTAGTACCAGGGGCCGGGGGCAGGCTTGGCCGCCGAATTCAGCGCTTCGGCCCCGGGGTTGTTGATCGGCCCCGCCGGCAGACCCTTGACGTGGTACGTGTTGTACGGGTCGTCGAGCTTGCGCAGATCATCGACCGCGCCGATGTCCAGCGTGCTCTCCTTCCTGACGTAATTGACCGTCGAGTCGAAGTCGAGCAGACCGTACGTCTCGGTGTTGTCGGGCTTGAGACGGTTGTAGACAACCCTTGAGACCTTGTCGAAGTCCTCTTTGTGCTTGCCTTCGGCCTGGACGAGGCTCGCGACCGTGATGAGCTGCCAGGGACCTTTGAGGCCGAGTTTTTCCGCAGTGGCCTCGAGGTCGACCTTTTCGTATTCCTTGTTCGCCCGGGCGACCATCTTCTTGAGGACGTCCTCGGGCTTCGCCCCCTTGCTGACGGGATAGGCGGCGGGATAGAGGAAACCCTCCAGAGGATCCTTGATGTCCGGATCGTCCGGTGCCCACTCGGGCAGGTCGAAACTTTCGCCCTTGGTCTCGGCCACCTTCGCGGTGGAACCTTCCTTCGCACCGATCCGCGTGTCGATGAGAGCGTAGATCTCCCGGCTGGTCCGGCCCTCGGGAACGATGAAGGGGTTCTGGCTCTTCCGGTCGAGCATCAGGTTCACGGCATTGTCCGCAGACATCTCCTTCTTCAGGAGATAGACGCCGGCCTGAATGGATTTCCCCTTGGGATTCCCGTTCTGAGCAGAAATGAAGGCGTCGGCCGACTTCACGACGCCCGCCTTCTTCAGAATGTTCGCGATCTCCGCCCCGAGAGCGCCTTCCGGGATCTCCACCTCGACCTCGCCCGAACCGCTGCCCGCGAAATCGGGGGCCTCGCCGAACTGGCTCTTGTAGTACGTGTAGCCGAAGTAGGTGGCTCCGCCGAGGCCGCCCACGAGGATCAGGGAGACGACCAGGCAGGCGCAGCCGCTGCGGCTCTTCTTCTTGCCCTTGCCCCGGCGGGGCTCGCGCGGCTCGTCGTCGTAGTCGTCACCGTCCCGGGAGTCGCGGGGGTTCCGGGAATCGCGGCCCTCGTCGGGCTCGTCCGCACCCGTGAAGAAAGGATGCGTCTCCTCCTGAGGCTCATCCGGATCCCAGTCCGGGTTCTGCCGCTGAGGCTGCTGATGCTGCTGGGGCTCGGGCGCCTGCTCGCGGCGGCCCGGGGGCTGCGGCGGGGGGTAGGCCTCGGCCGTGCCGTAGTAGTCGGCCTGCTCGCCGTAGCCGCCCGGGGCGTTGCCGTACGGCGGCTGGGGCTGCGGCTCGTACGGCATCGCGGCGTGCTGGCCCGTGTCCCAGCCGCCGTTGTACTGGGGCTGCTGGGGCTGCTGGGGCTGCTGGGCGTACGGATCCTGCGGGTAGCCCTGCTGGGGGTGCTGCTGGGCATACGGGTCCTGCTGGTGCGCGTACGGGTCCTGCTGCTGGGTATATGGGTCCTGCGGGTAACCCTGCTGAGGCTGCTGCTGGGCGTACGGGTCCTGCGCATAGGGCTGCTGCTGGCTGTCGTACTGGCCCTGGCCGTGGGCAGCCTGCCGGCCGCCTTCCCACCCCTGGTCCCCGTACAAGGGGTCCTCGGGGTGCCACGGTTCGGAGCCGGGGCCCCGGCCATACTCAGTCATCGATCCCCTTGAGCCGCGAGACGACGTTCCGTCTCTTCGCTTCGCTGTGCGGTGTTTGTTCGAACACCGACGCATCGCGCGGAACGTTACCGTATCGCGATCAGACAACCACTTCGACGCCCTCGCCTGGAGCCTGCCCCGAGGACCGTTCGGACTCCAGAGCGTTCTGAAGGATCACCACAGCGGCAGCCTGGTCGATGACAGACCGGCCCTTCTTGGACTTCACGCCCGAAGCGCGGAGCCCCTGGGTGGCCGTCACTGTGGTCATCCTCTCGTCCACCAATCGCACCGGAATGGGTGCGACCGAGCGGGCGAACACCTGGGCGAAGGCCCGGACCTTCGCCGCAGCGGGACCTTCGCCGCCGCCCAGTGAGCGGGGCAGACCGACGATGACCTCGATCGGTTCGTACTCCTCGACGATCTGGCCGAGCCGCCGGTGGGCGGCCGGGACGTCGCGTCCCGGCACGGTCTCCACCGGCGTGGCGAGGATCCCGTCGGGGTCGCACGAGGCGACCCCGATACGGGCGTCACCGACGTCGATGGCGAGTCGACGTCCACGGCGCATCTGCGTCATCTCCGGTGTCACGCCGTCTCGGTGACGAGGCGTTCGACAGCGGCGACGGCGTCACCGATGGCGTCCGGGTTCTGGCCTCCGCCCTGGGCGACGTCCGGCTTGCCGCCGCCACCGCCACCGAGGGTCTTGGCGGCGGTACGGACCAGGTCACCGGCCTTGAGACCGCGCTCGCGTGCGGCCTCGTTGGTGGCGATCACGGTCAGCGGACGTCCGTTGGCCGTGGTGAACAGGGCCACGACGGCCGGCCGGCCGCCCTGGATGCGTCCACGCACGTCCAGCACGAGCTTGCGCAGGTCGTCGGCCGAGGTGCCGTCCGGGACCTGTCCGGTGACCAGGGCGACGCCCCGTACGTCCTTGGCCGAGTCGACCAGCCCGGCGGCGGCGGCCAGGACCTTCTCCGCGCGGAACTTCTCGATCTCCTTCTCGGCGTCCTTCAGCTTGCCGAGCATGCCGGCGATCTTCTCCGGGAGCTCCTCGGACCGGCCCTTGACCAGTTCCTGGAGCTGGGCGACGACCGTGTGCTCCTTGGCGAGGAAGTTGTACGCGTCGACACCGACCAGGGCCTCGATACGGCGGACACCGGAACCGATCGACGATTCGCCGAGGAGCTTCACCAGGCCCAGCTGGGAGGTGTTGTGGACGTGCGTACCGCCGCACAGCTCCTTGGAGAAGTCGCCGATGGTGACGACCCGGACCCGCTCGCCGTACTTCTCGCCGAACTCGGCGATGGCGCCCTGCTTCTTGGCCTCGTCGATCGACATGACGTCCGCCTGGACGTCGAGCTCCCGCGAGAGGACCTCGTTGATCCTCTGCTCGACGTCGGTGAGGACCGTGCTGGGTACGGCGGCGGGCGAGCCGAAGTCGAAGCGGAAGCGGCCGGGCGAGTTCTCCGAACCGGCCTGGGCGGCCGTCGGGCCGAGAGCGTCGCGCAGCGCCTGGTGCGTGAGGTGCGTGGCGCTGTGGGCGCGGGCGATGGCGCGGCGGCGCGTGTTGTCGATGGCGGCGTACACGGAGGCACCGACCGTCACCTCACCGACCTGGACGACGCCCTTGTGCACGTGGACGCCGGGGACCGGCTTCTGCACGTCGCGGACCTCGATGACGGCGCCGGTGTCGAGCCGGATCCGCCCCTGGTCGGCGATCTGGCCACCGCCCTCGGCGTAGAACGGGGTGCGGTCCAGGACGACCTCGACCTCGTCGCCCTCGGTGGCGGCCGGCGAGGGGACACCGTCGACGAGGAGACCGACGATCGTCGACTCGCCCTCGATGGAGGTGTAGCCGGTGAACTCGGTGGCGCCGGACCTGTCGGCGACCTCGCGGTAGGCGGACAGGTCGGCGTGACCGGTCTTCTTGGCGCGGGCGTCGGCCTTGGCCTTGTCCCGCTGCTCCTGCATCAGGCGGCGGAAGCCCTCCTCGTCGACGGAGAGTCCCTGTTCGGCGGCCATCTCCAGCGTGAGGTCGATCGGGAAGCCCCAGGTGTCGTGGAGCAGGAACGCCTTGTCGCCGGCGAGGACCTGGCCGCCGGCGGCCTTGGTCTCCGTGACGGCGGTCTCGAGGATGTTCGTGCCGCCCTTGAGGGCCTTGAGGAAGGCGGCTTCCTCGGACAGGGCGACGGTCTCGATGCGCTTGCGGTCGGTGATGAGCTCCGGGTACTGCTCGCCCATCGTGTCGATCACGACGTCGACCAGGTCGCGGGCGACCGGTCCGGTGGCGCCCATGAGCCGCATGTTACGGATGGCGCGGCGCATGATGCGGCGCAGCACGTAGCCGCGGCCCTCGTTGCCGGGGGTGACGCCGTCGCCGATGAGCATCACCGACGTACGGATGTGGTCGGCGACGACGCGCAGGGAGACGTCCGAGCCCCGCTCGGCTCCGTAGCGCACGCCGGTGAGCTCGGTGGCCTTGTCCATGACGACGCGCAGGGTGTCGGTCTCGTACATGTTCTGTACGCCCTGCAGGATCATGGCGAGGCGCTCGAGGCCGAGACCGGTGTCGATGTTCTGCGACGGCAGGTCGCCGAGGATCGGGAAGTCCTCCTTGCCGTCGCCGGCGCCCCGCTCGTACTGCATGAAGACCAGGTTCCAGATCTCCACGTAGCGCTCGTCGTTGACGGCGGGGCCGCCCTCGACGCCGAACTCCGGGCCGCGGTCGTAGTTGATCTCGGAGCACGGGCCGCAGGGACCGGGGACGCCCATGGACCAGAAGTTGTCCTTCTTGCCCAGGCGCTGGATGCGCTCGGCCGGAACGCCGATCTTCTCGCGCCAGATCTGCTCGGCCTCGTCGTCGTCCAGGTAGACGGTGATCCACAGACGCTCGGGGTCGAGGCCGAAGCCGCCGTCCTCGACGGAGTTGGTCAGGGCCTCCCAGGCGTACTGGATGGCCCCTTCCTTGAAGTAGTCCCCGAAGGAGAAGTTGCCGCACATCTGGAAGAACGTGCCGTGCCGGGTGGTCTTGCCGACCTCTTCGATGTCCGGCGTGCGGACGCACTTCTGGACGCTGGTGACGCGCGGGGCGGGCGGCTTGACCTCGCCGAGGAAGTACGGCTTGAAGGGGACCATGCCCGCGGGGACCAGCAGCAGAGTCGGGTCGTCCGCGATGAGCGACGCCGAAGGCACGACGGTGTGACCGCGCTCCTCGAAGAAGCTCAGCCAGCGGCGGCGAATTTCAGCCGACTCCATTAGTGGTCCTCATTCCGGTTGTTCGAGTTGTAGGGGAGCTTGCGGTAGGTGGCGTCGCGGCCCGGGTCGGCCGCTTCGACTGCGTAGTGGGCGCGTACCGGGAGTTCGGGGTCGACAGGTGCGTCGAGGCCCAGCGCCCCGCCCAGTTCGGCCTCGCGCCGGACCATGCCCTCGCGCACGTCGAGAGCGAAGTCCTTCAGCTTGTGACCCGCCTCGATCGCCTTGTCGGCGGCCTGCGCCGCGAGGCTCTCGGGAGTCAGCTGCCTGATCTTGCGGTTGACCTTGGTGGTGGCCCAGACGCCGGCGGCTGCGCCGGCGGTGAACCAGAACGTACGGCGGAACATCGCTGCGTCAGTCCTTCTGTCCACGGGAGCTGCGTCCGTTCCGCTTCCTGCTGCGGGCGGACGGCACGGTACGGCCGACGATCACGGTGCGGCGGGAGGTCCGGGGGGCCGGCTCCGGTTCCGGAGCGGTCCGGCGGCCGAGCGCCTGGCGTACGCCGTAGCCGAACGCGGCGACCTTCACGAGGGGCCCGCCGAACGTCGACGCGACGGTGGTGGAGAGCGCGGAGGCGTTGGAGGTGACCTCCTGCACGTCGCTCGCGATGGCGTCGACCTTGTCGAGCTGGGTCTGCGCGGAGCGCAGGGTCGCGGAGGCGTCGGCGAGCAGCGGAACCGCCTGCTCGGTCACGTCCGCCACCAGCTTGGTGGTCGCCCTGAGCGTCTGGGCCAGCCTCACCAGCACCACGGCGAGGAACGAAACCAGGATCGCCCAGAAGACGGCCACCAGGATCCCGGCCACCTCTCCACCGGACACAGTGCACCGCTCCCTGCTCGTCGATTGCCCCGGCCGGGGCTTGTCTCTGCCTGTCTCGGGTCGGCCCGTGTGCTGCCACCACAGCCGGTCCTCGTCCCTCGACCCTATCGCGCCGGGCGTCAGGCCCTGTACCGCATTACGGGCGGGCGGCGCGAGCCCGGGGGCGGGGAGATTGTACGGAGAGCTTACGTGCCAGTACTCTGCGTGTTTCATGCGACGCCCTCAGCGCCCCTCCCCCGCACCCGACGACGCCGAACCCTCGCCCGCCGCCGTCCACGGAAACCTCCCTGCCGAACTGAACACATTCGTGGGACGCGAGGACGAGCTGGCCCGGCTCGGGCTGCTGCTGGACGAGGCCAGACTGGTCACGGTCGCCGGGGTGGCCGGGGTCGGCAAGACCCGCTGTGCCGTCCGGATCGCGGCACTCATGGAGAAACGGTACTGCGACGGGGTGTGGATCGCCGAGCTGTCGGCCATCCATGATCCGGCGCTGCTCGAACACGCGCTGGTCGACGCCCTGGGCCTCACCGATCACACCAAGAGGCCGCCACGCACCACGCTGGTGGAACACTGCGCCGAACGTCAACTTCTACTCGTGATCGACGGCTTCGAACATCTCACCGATTCATGCGCCGAGCTGGTGGGCGAACTGCTGCGCAGGGCGCCGCGCCTGCAGATCCTCGCCGCCGGACGCCGCCCCTTGCGCGTGGACGGCGAGGTCACCTTCACGCTTCCGCCGATGGCGGACGAGGACGCCATGGAGCTCTTCGCCCACCGCGCCCGGGCCGTACAGCCGGGGTTCCGGCTGACCGCCGGCAACCAGGAGTCCGCACGTGAGCTGTGCCGGCGCCTCGACGGCATTCCGCTCGCGCTCGAACTGGCCGCCGGGCGGCTGCGGGCCCTGTCCGTGGAGCAGGTGCTCCAACGGCTGGACGACCGCTTCCGGCTGCTGACCGGGGGCAGCCGGAGCGCGTTGCCACGCCATCAGACCCTGCGTACGGCCATCGGCTGGAGCCACGAACTGTGCGCCCCGGAACAGCGCCTGTTGTGGGCGCGGCTCTCGGTGTTCGCCGGTCAGTTCGACCTGGAGGCCGTCGAGTACATCTGCAGCGGTCCCGACCTGCCGGCCGACTCGGTGCTCGACGTCCTGGACGAGCTGCTCGCGCAGTCCGTCGTACTGCGGGAGGACTCGCCGGTGGGCAGCCGGTACCGACTGCTGGACACCGTGCGGGAGTACGGCGCCGAGTGGCTGGGCGCGACCGGTGACACCGAACGGCTGCGCCGCCGGCACCGGGACTGGTTCCTGGGGCTCGCCACCTGGTGCGAGCTCGACTGGTTCAGCCCCCGGCAGGCCGCGGCGGCCGCCCGCATCGACAGCGAGCTGCCCAATCTGCGCCGGGCGATGGAGTGCTCGATGGAGAGCCCCGACGAGGTCCACCTCGCCCAGTACCTGGCGGGCACCCTCTGGTTCTACTGGGCGGGCTGCGGCCGGCTCTCGGAGGGGCGCCACTGGCTGGACCACGTCCTGGAGGAGGAGTCGCCCTACGATCCGTCGCGGCTGAAGGCCCTGTGGGTGCTGGGTTATGTGGCGGTGCTGCAGGGCGACGCGATCGGCGCGGTCTCGGCCCTCCAGGAGTGCCGGGAGGAGGGCGAGCGCTCGGGGGACGCATCCGCGGTGGCCTACGCGGTGCACCGCACCGGCTGCCTGGCGATCGTCACGGACGATCTGGTCCGCGCCGAGGAGCTGCTGCGCGAGGCCCTGGCGCGCTACCGGGAGATCGGTGAGCTGAACAGCAATGTGCTGATGGCCCAGATCGAGCTGGCGATGGCCGTGGCCTTCGGCGGGGATCTGGACGGGGCGGCGGAGATCTGTGACGAGGTCCGCGAGATCTGCGAGGACCACGGGGAGCGCTGGGCTCTCGCCTACGCCCTGTACGTACTGGCCTATGCGGCTCTGCAGCGGGGGCGCACGACGCGGGCGCGGCAGATGCTCGGCGAAGCACTGTCCATCGCGCACACGTTCCACGACCTGCTCGGAACGGTTCTCTCACTGGAGCTGATGGCCCTGCTGACCGCCGTCGAGGGCGACGCCGCGGAGGCCGCCGTGCTGCAGGGCGCCGCGGACCGGGTCTGGCCCTCGGTGGGTCTTCCTCTGTTCGGCTCGGCGTACTACGGCAGGCCGCGCGCCGACTGCGAGGCACGGGCCCGCAACGTGCTCGGCGATGTGCGGTACGAGGCGGAGCGGCGCTCGGGAAGCCGGCTGGACACGAAGGCCGCGGTGGCACGGGCGCTCGGCGAGGAGGCCCACGTCCGTCCGGGCGGGGAGGGCGCGCGCGGTGTGGCGGCGCCCGGGGAAACACGAAGGCCCGCCGCCTCCCGGACAACAGGGAGGGGCGGGCCCGAGCTGTGAGGTAGCTACGCCTGGATCAGCGGGCGTAGTACTCGACGACGAGCTGCTCGTCGCAGATGACCGGAATTTCCTTGCGGTTCGGGTCACGGTCCAGGCGGAAGGCCAGGGCCTTCAGGTTCACCTGGAGGTAGCGCGGGGTCTCACCGTCGGTGTCGTAACCACCCTCGCGGGCCACCTGGAAGGGGACCTTGGTGCGGCTGCGCTCGCGGACCTGCACGACGTCGTCGGGGCGCACGCGGAAGGACGGCTTGTCGACCTTGCCACCGTTGACCTCGATGTGGCCGTGGACGACCATCTGGCGGGCCTGGTAGATGGTGCGGGCGATGCCCGAACGCAGGACCAGGGCGTCGAGACGGCGCTCGAGCTCGACGACCAGCGCCTCGCCCGTCTTGCCTTCGGCCTTCTTGGCGCGGTCGTAGGCACGCGCCATCTGGCGCTCGCTGATGTCGTACTGCGCGCGCAGACGCTGCTTCTCGAGCAGACGGACCTTGTAGTCCGAGTTCTGCTTGCGGCCACGGCCGTGCTCGCCCGGCGGGTAGGGGCGGGCTTCGAAGTACTTGACAGCCTTCGGCGTCAGGGCGATGCCGAGGGCACGCGACTTCTTGACCTTGGGACGCGACTGGTTAGGCACGTTCTCCAGACCTCCGTTGTAGGTTAAGTTAGGTAAGGCTTACCTTACTCAAGGAGATCGCATGTCTCGCCCTGGGAACACCACTCACGTCACGGACAGCACAGACAGCGGCAGCACACCAGAAGGTGCTGCTACGACGGAAGGCCGATCTGATCGTGGTCAGCCGCGTCCCAGCGGGCTTGAAATCACTCGGCTGCCGTCAGCAGCCGAGCGCACACGTTCTCTCGTACAGAGTACCTGCTCCGCGGCACTGCTCGTACCGGGGCTGGATGTGATCCCTCCCGACCTCATGGTGCCGGACTCCAGGTACATCGGCCCCGACGGGGATCTGTTCCTCCGGTTCCCCGCCGACTCACCGGTCGTGCGGGCCGCGACACACGCCCAGGGTGACGAGCTCACCGCCGTACTGGAGATCACCGATGTCGCACCGGTCTCGGTCCCGCACCGGATCCGCGGCCGTGCCCGGATCGCCGGCTGGCTGACCTGCGTACCGGGCCTGGCCGAGCCCGGCCGGATGATGCTCAGGCTGGAGGTCGGGGAGGCGGCCGTCGACGACCTGTGGGGCGCGGAGGACATCGAGCCCGAGGCATTGCGCGACGCGCACGCCGATCCGCTCGTCGGCCACGAGGCAGAGCTGCTCCAGCATCTGCACGCGGCCCATGGCGAACAGATGGAGACCTTGTCCACGCTGCTCGGCGAACGGACCGCCGACACCCGCTCGGCTCGGCTGACCCCCGTCCCGGTCGCGCTCGACCGCTTCGGTCTCCGGGTCCGGTTCGTCGAGGACGGCGGGGACTGCTTCGACGCACGCTTCGAGTTCCCGGACCCCGTCCGCGATGTCAGCGAGCTGCGCCGCGCCATGTACACGCTCTTCGAAGCGGCGTCCTGCTGAGCCGCCCCGGGAGCCGCGTCGGGCCGCTCACGGTCACGACGACGCGGTGCCGCCGCCCGGTTCGCCGCGACCGAGCCGCTCACGGACCCGGTCCGCCACGTCCGCGTACCGCGCCTCCGCGCCGTAGCGCGTGGGTTCGTAGTAGCGCTTGCCTCGGACCGCCTCCGGGGCGTACTCCTGTGCGGCGATCCCGCCGGGGACGTCGTGCGGGTAGACATAGCCCTGGGCGTGGCCCAGCTTGGCGGCACCCTTGTAGTGGCCGTCGCGCAGATGGGCGGGAACCGGGCCTGCGAGGCCTCTGCGCACATCCTCCTGCGCCGCCGAGATCGCCAGGGTGGCCGCGTTGGACTTCGGGGCGAGAGCCAGCGCGATCGTGGCGTGGCTGAGGGTGAGGGCGGCCTCGGGAAAACCGATCATGGCCACCGCCTGGGCCGCTGCCACCGCGGTGGGCAGCGCTGTCGGATCGGCGAGCCCGATGTCCTCACTCGCGGAGATCATCAGCCGCCGGGCGATGAACCGGGGGTCCTCACCCGCCTCGATCATGCGGGCGAGGTAGTGCAGGGCCGCATCCACGTCGGAGCCGCGGATGGACTTGATCAGGGCGCTCGCCACGTCGTAGTGCTGGTCGCCGTCACGGTCGTACTTCACGGCCGCCCGGTCGACGGTCTCCTCGAGCGTCGTGAGCGTGATGTCCGGCTCGTGCTTGGCGAGGGCCGCTCCCGCCGCCGCCTCCAGCGCGGTCAGGGCGCGCCGGGCGTCACCGCCCGCGATCCGCAGGAGATGCGCCTCCGCGTCGTCGGTCAGGGTGACGGCTCCGCCCAGTCCCCGCTCGTCGGACAGGGCCCGGCGCAGGAGGGCGCGCAGATCCTCGTCGGTGAGCGGCTCCAGGGTCAGCAGCAGGGAGCGCGACAGCAGCGGGGAGATGATCGAGAAGTACGGATTCTCCGTGGTGGCGGCGATCAGGGTCACCCATCGGTTCTCCACGGCGGGGAGCAGGGAGTCCTGCTGCGCCTTGGAGAAGCGGTGGATCTCGTCGAGGAAGAGGACCGTCTCCTTGCCGAAGCCCCCGGTGGCGCGGCGCGCGCCCTCGATGACGGCCCGGACCTCCTTGACACCCGCGGTGATCGCGGAGAGCTCGACGAAGCGCTTGTTGGTGGCCTTGCTGACCACGTACGCCAGGGTCGTCTTACCGGTGCCCGGCGGCCCCCAGAGGATCACCGAGGAGGGGCCTGCCGGTCCCCCGCTGCCTTCGCCGACGAGTCGGCGCAGGGGCGAGCCCTGCTTGAGCAGATGCTGCTGGCCCACGACCTCGTCGAGCGTACGAGGGCGCATCCGGACAGCGAGGGGGCTGCTGGACGGGTCCTTCTCCTGGCGTTCTTCGGCTGCTGCGGTAAAGAGGTCGGGCTCCACGCTCCGCAGCCTATGTCACCCCACTGACAGGACCGCAGGCTGCGTCAGCTGGTCCAGAAGTCCCACCAGCGGGTCAGGATCAGCATGCCGATGATCCCGATCCAGAGCACCGGCGGCACCCAGTGGAATTCGGTGAGGGTGTTCCGCAGCCAGGCGGGGGCGGGCAGGATGCCGTGCTTGATGTTGTGCGTGGTGACGTAGCAGAACATGAAGATCGTGGCGACCCAGGCCAGGCAGCACCACAGGCAGAGCGAGTTGATGTTGTAGAGCGACTGGTACTGGAGCCAGGTGCAGAATCCGACGCCGAACAGCGTGCCCGCGTTCAGGCCGAGCCAGTACCAGCTGCGGAAGCGGGCGCCGGCCAGGAGCGCCATGCCGATGCCGATGACCACCGAGTAGGTGGCGATTCCGAGCATCGGGTTGGGGAAGCCGAACGCCGCCGCCTGCTCGCTCTTCATGATGTTGCCGCAGGCGACGACCGGGTTCAGGCTGCAGCCCGGAGTGAAGCTGGGGTCCTCGAGCAGCTTGAACTTGTCGATCGTGATCACCCAGGCGGCGAGCAGCCCGGCCGCGCCGGTGATCACCAGCAGCAGCGCGAGCGCGCGACTGCCGCCGAAGGTCTTCGCGCCGTTGTCCTCGTCCTGCCGGGAGGAGGGGTGGTCTACCGCTGCCATCGTCATATCGCCGTTCCATCACTGAGTAGCCGGCCGGGCTTGGTCATTGTGCCGCACCGCCGGCACGGCCAACCGTTCGATGGACATAAAGGTGTGCCAGGACTGGGCCCGGAATGCGGGGCTGCGGAAGGTCCTCCACCGCATGACGGATCGGGCGGACGACGTGCGCGGACTGCGCAGGCGACACGGGGTGGCCGACCGCCGCGGACGGCGTCCACCTGCGGATCCGTGCCGTAGCGGTGCTCGGGCTCCCTGGACCGAACGGTGCCGGGTGGCGCACCCGTGTCGGGATCCCGTGAGGTCGCCGCGGCCGCGACGGCGCGACGGCCCGTGTGCCCGGGGGCCGATACGGCCGCCGCGGGCCGCCGGTGGCGCTCCCGGATCGACGACGTCCGGCAGGATGAATCGGCTCTTACCGAGTTGACGACGGGAGAGACAGTCCGGCCGACCTTCTCCGGGCCCGGCCCCGTCCGGTGGCACTGCCGGCGCCGGACGCGCCTGTGCCCGCCCGGGAGAACCGGGCGGGCACAGGTGAACTCGGGCGGACCCGGCCGATCAGGCCAGCCTGTTCCGCACCTCGGCCACGAGCGCGTCGAGCGCCACCGCCTGCTGCTCGCCCGACTCCATGTCCTTGAGCTGGACCGTGCCCTCGGCGAGGTCGCGCTCACCGGCCACGATCGTGAAGCGGGCGCCGGAGCGGTTCGCGCTCTTCATCGCACCCTTGAGGCCCCGGCCGCCGAACGCGAAGTCGGTGGCGACACCTGCCCGGCGCAACTCGGTGACCAGGCCGAAGAGCACCCGACGGGCCTCCTCGCCGAGCGGTACCGCGTACACGCTGGTGGTGGGGGGGACGGCGAGCTCGATGCCCTCCGCCTCCAGTGCGAGCACCGTACGGTCCACACCGAGCGCCCAGCCGACGGACGGCAGCGCGGGGCCGCCGATCATCTCGGACAGTCCGTCGTAGCGGCCGCCGCCGCCCACCGCGGACTGGGAGCCCAGACCGTCGTGGACGAACTCGAAAGTCGTACGCGTGTAGTAGTCGAGGCCTCGGACCAGCTTCTCGTCGTCCTCGTACACCACTCCGGCCGCCGTCAGCAGATCGCGGACCTCCTCGTGGTACGCCTTGCAGGCGTCGCACAGGTAGTCGCGCAGCTTGGGTGCGCCGGTCAGCTGCTTCTGTACGTCGGGCCGCTTGTCGTCGAGGACCCGGAGCGGGTTGATCTCGATGCGTCGGCGGGTCTCCTCGTCCAGGTCGAGGTCGCGCAGGAACGTCTGGAGCGCCTCCCGGTAGACGGGGCGGCACTCCTTGTCGCCCAGCGAGTTCAGCAGGATCCGGAACTGTGCGAGGCCCAGCGAACGGTACGCCTGGTCGGCCAGGATGATCAACTCGGCGTCCAGCGCCGGGTCCTCGGTGCCGATGGCTTCCGCGCCGACCTGCGAGAAGTGCCTGTAACGGCCCTTCTGCGGACGCTCGTAGCGGTAGTACGAGCCGGAGTACCAGAGCTTTACGGGGAGGTTGCCGGCCTTGTGGAGGTTGGCCTCCAGCGCGGCGCGCAGCACCGAGGCGGTGCCCTCGGGGCGCAGCGCGAGCTTGTCGCCGCCCTTGGTCTCGAAGGCGTACATCTCCTTGGACACGATGTCGGTGGACTCACCGACTCCGCGCGCGAACAGGGCGACGTCCTCGAATCCGGGCGTCTCGATGTAGCCGTAGCCGGAGTTCTTCAGGGGTGCGGAGATCGCCGCGCGCACCGCGAGGTACTTCGCGGAGTCCGGCGGGATCAGGTCGTACGTGCCCTTGGGGGCCTGGAAGGTACTCACAGGAGTTTCTCTCGTCACATTCCTCGGCGGGGCGCGTCCATGCCGTGCAGATACGGGTTGGAGGCGCGCTCGCGGCCGATGGTCGTCTGGGGGCCGTGGCCGGACAGCACCACGGTCGAGTCGTCGAGCGGCAGGCACACACGGGCCAGCGACTCGAGCAGCTCGGCGTGGTCGCCGCCGGGCAGGTCGGTGCGTCCGACGGAGCCGGCGAAGAGCAGGTCGCCCGAGAAGAGAACCTGCGGAACATCCGCGGCCTCGGGCATCCTGAACGTCACCGACCCCTTGGTATGGCCGGGCGCGTGCGCGACGCCGAACTCCAGGCCCGCCAGCTTCAGCAGGGCGCCGTCGGTCAGCTCCTTGACGTCGTCCGGTTCGCCCACGGTCAGCTCACCCATGAGCGGCATCCCGATGGAGCGGCCCAGCGCCTTCTCCGGATCGCTCATCATGTACCGGTCCTCGGGGTGGATCCAGGCGGGGACGTCATGGGCCCCGCACACGGGGACGACCGAGGCCACATGGTCGATGTGGCCGTGGGTGAGCACGACGGCGACGGGCTTGAGCCGATGCTTCTTGAGCGCTTCCTCGACGCCCTGGGCCGCTTGGTGGCCCGGGTCGATGATCACGCACTCCTCGCCTGCGGCGGGGGCGACCAGGTAGCAATTGGTCCCCCAGGCCCCGGCGGGGAACCCGGCAATGAGCACGATCGTCCTTAGTGTTCGTCCGACGGGAGAGGGCTGTGGAGACGGATGCGGCAGATCAGAGCCTACCGGCGCTCCTCATTCCACAGCTAACCCATATACGGTACGGGGCAACCCAGGCCGAATCACACGACGTACAAGGAGACCAACCGGTGGTCAGCAGCGATCAGCGGCGGCGGCAGCTCGCCCGGGAGAAGTTCGAGCGGCAGCAGCAGCGCCGGGAGGAAGCGCGCCGGAAGACCAGGCGCCTTGCCGTGATCATCGTGTCGGCTGTGGCCGTGGTGGCGGTCATCGGCGCGGGCGCGTACGTCTCCCGGGACGGCGACGACACGAAGGACTCCGCGGACGCGGCGGCGAGCGAGAGCCCGTCGGCCTCCCCCTCGGCGAGCGAGAGCAAGGCTCCCGAGCCCGCGATGAAGATCGACAAAAAAGCGAAGTACTCGATGTCGCTGAAGACGAGTCAGGGCGACATAGCGATCGCGATGGACGCGGCGAAGACCCCGCACACCACGAACTCGTTCAAGGCCCTCGCGGACAAGGGGTACTTCGACAGCACCAAGTGCCACCGTCTGACCACGGAGGGCATTTTCGTCCTGCAGTGCGGTGACCCCAAGGGAGACGGAACGGGCGGTCCCGGCTACACGATCCCGGACGAGAACCTGACCGCGCTCGGCAAGGCGGGCGACGACGGCTCGGTCACGTACCCGGCGGGCTCGGTCGCGATGGCGAACACCGGCCAGCCGGGAACCGGCGGCAGCCAGTTCTTCCTCGTCTACAAGGACACCAAACTCCCGCCCAGCTACACGCCGTTCGGCACCATGGACGATGCCGGTCTGAAGGCTGTCAAGAAGATCGCCGCGGCGGGCGTCACCGGTGGGGCGGCCGACGGTGCTCCGAAGAAGGCGGTCACGGTCGAGAAGGCGACGGTCGACAAGGCCTGACCGGCCGGGCGGCCGGCCGGCCCCGGTTCACTCGGCGCGGGCGGAGAATTTCGGCCGCGCTGAGTGCGGACAGCCGGGTGGCCGGTCGCCTAGATTGGCGTTGTGCAGGGCGGGCGCTGCCCGCCCCAGGAAACTGTGGACGATGTCCGGGGGGCGAACCCCCTCGTAGGCATCAGGTGGAGGAGGCGCTGTGAGCAGCGACCCGTGGGGCCGTGTCGATGAGACGGGCACCGTATACGTGCGTACGGCCGAGGGCGAGCAGGTCGTCGGATCGTGGCAGGCCGGTTCCCCCGAGGAGGCACTGGCCTATTTCGAGCGCAAGTACGAGGGCCTGGTGGTCGAGATCGGCCTCCTCGAGCGGCGGGTGAAGACCACCGACCTGTCGGCGAAGGACGCGACGGCGGCGATCGAGCATCTGCGTCAGCAGGTCGACGAGCACCACGCCGTCGGCGACCTCGCCGCGCTCGGCAAGCGGCTGGACTCCCTCGTCGCGACCGTCGACTCGCGGCGGGAGGAGCGCAAGGTCCAGAAGGCGAAGCAGACCGACGAGGCGCGCCACGCCAAGGAGGCGCTCGTCGTCGAGGCCGAGGAGCTGGCGCAGAGCGAGCAGTGGCGGTCCGCGGGTGAGCGGCTGCGGGCGCTCGTGGACACCTGGAAGGGTCTGCCGCGACTCGACCGCAAGTCGGACGACGAGCTGTGGCACCGCTTCTCGCATGCCCGTTCGGCGTTCTCGAAGCGCCGCAAGGCGCACTTCGCCTCGCTGGACGCCCAGCGCGAGGATGCCCGCAAGGTCAAGGAGAAGCTGGTCGCGGAGGCCGAGTCGCTCTCCGGTTCCACCGACTGGGGCACGACGGCGGCCCGTTACCGCGACCTGATGACCGAGTGGAAGGCCGCGGGCCGCGCCCAGCGCGAGTCCGAGGACGATCTGTGGAACCGTTTCCGCGGCGCCCAGGACGTCTTCTTCGCGGCGCGCAGCGGCGTCTTCGCGGAGCGTGACGCGGAGCAGGGCGAGAACCTCAAGCTGAAGGAGGAGCTCGCCGTCGAGGCCGAGAAGCTGGTGCCGGTGACGGATCTGAAGGCGGCCAGGGCCGCGTTCCGCTCCGTGAACGAGCGCTGGGAGGCCATCGGCCACGTCCCGCGTGACGCCCGCCCGAAGGTCGAGGGTCGGATGCACGCGGTGGAGAAGGCGCTCCAGGAGGCCGAGGAGTCCGAGTGGCGCCGGACGAACCCGGAGGCGCGGGCACGCGCCGAGGGTCTGACCGGTCAGCTCCAGGCCGCCGTCGACAAGCTGCGCACGCAGATCGACACGGCGCGCGCCTCGGGCAACAACGCGAGGGCGGACAAGCTGTCCCGCGAGCTCGAGGGCCGGCAGGCGCTGCTTGACCAGGCGCTGAAGGGCCTGGAGGAGTTCGGCGGCTGAGCCGGGTCCTGTCGTACGAGAGGGGCTCCTGTACGTGTCACGTACAGGAGCCCCTCTCGTGCGTCCGCGCTACGGCCGGCGGGCCGAGGTGACCCGGTAGACGTCGTACACGCCCTCGACGCCCCGTACGGCCTTCAGGACGTGGCCGAGGTGCTTGGGGTCGCCCATCTCGAAGGTGAAGCGCGAGGTGGCCACCCGGTCGCGGGACGTCTGCACGGCCGCCGACAGGATGTTGACGTGCTGGTCGGACAGGACCCGCGTGACGTCGGAGAGCAGCCTCGACCGGTCCAGTGCCTCGACCTGGATGGCGACGAGGAAGACCGACGACTGGGTCGGCGCCCACTCGACCTCGAGGATCCGCTCCGGCTGCTGCGAGAGCGAGTCGACGTTGACGCAGTCGGCGCGGTGCACGGAGACACCGCTGCCACGGGTCACGAAACCGATGATCGGGTCACCGGGCACGGGGGTGCAGCAGCGGGCGAGTTTGACCCAGACGTCCTCGACGCCCTTGACGACCACACCCGGATCCGCCTTGGCACGGCGCTTGTTGCGGCCGTGCGAGGGCGGCGAGCTCTCCGCGAGGTCCTCGTTGGCGGCGTCCTCGCCGCCGAGCGCCTGGACCAGCTTCTGGACGACTCCGGCCGCCGCGACATGCCCCTCGCCGATCGCCGCGTACAGCGACGAGATGTCGGGGTACCGCATCTCGTGGGCGAGGGTGACCAGGGAGTCGCCGGTGAGGATCCGCTGGATCGGCAGGTTCTGCTTGCGCATGGCCCGCGCGATGGAGTCCTTGCCCTGCTCGATCGCCTCGTCGCGGCGCTCCTTGGAGAACCAGGCGCGGATCTTGTTGCGCGCCCGCGGCGACTTGACGAACCCGAGCCAGTCCCGGGAGGGTCCGGCGCCGGCCGCCTTGGAGGTGAAGACCTCCACCAGGTCGCCGTTGTCGAGCGTCGACTCGAGCGGTACGAGCCGCCCGTTGACCCGTGCTCCTATGGTCCGGTGGCCGACCTCCGTGTGGACGGCGTACGCGAAGTCGACCGGAGTCGCACCCGCGGGGAGCGCTATGACATCGCCCTTGGGTGTGAAGACGAAGACCTCGTTGCGCGAGAGGTCGAAGCGCAGGGACTCCAGGAACTCGCTGGGGTCCTCGGTCTCCTTCTGCCAGTCCAGGAGCTGGCGCAGCCACGCCATGTCGTTGACGGTGTCCTGGCCGCGGCCGGTGTTCTTGGGTACGTCGGTACGCACCTTGGAGGCGCCGGCCGAGGGCTCCTGCTTGTACTTCCAGTGCGCGGCGATGCCGTACTCGGCGCGGCGGTGCATGTCGAACGTACGGATCTGGAGCTCGACGGGCTTGCCGCTGGGGCCGATCACCGTGGTGTGCAGTGACTGGTACATGTTGAACTTCGGCATCGCGATGTAGTCCTTGAACCGGCCGGGGACCGGGTTCCATCGCGCGTGGACGGTGCCGAGCGCCGCGTAGCAGTCGCGGACCGTGTCGACGAGGACGCGGATGCCCACCAGGTCGTAGATCTCGGCGAAGTCGCGGCCTCGCACGATCATCTTCTGGTAGACGCTGTAGTAGTGCTTCGGCCGTCCGGTGACGGTGGCCTTGATCCGGGCGGCGCGCAGGTCGGACTGGACCTCGTCGGTCACTATGGCGAGGTACTCGTCGCGCTTGGGCGCGCGCTCGGCGACGAGGCGGACGATCTCGTCGTACATCTTCGGGTAGAGGATCGCGAAGGCGAGGTCCTCCAGCTCCCACTTGATGGTGTTCATACCCAGGCGGTGAGCCAGGGGCGCGTAGATCTCAAGGGTCTCGCGGGCCTTCTTCTCCTGCTTCTCCCGCTTGAGGTACCGCATGGTGCGCATGTTGTGCAGGCGGTCGGCCAGCTTGATGACGAGGACCCTGGGGTCCTTGGCCATGGCGACGACCATCTTGCGTACGGTCTCGGCCTGCGCGGCCTCGCCGAACTTGACCTTGTCGAGCTTGGTGACGCCGTCCACGAGGAGCGCGACCTGGTCGCCGAAGTCCTTGCGCAGCGTGTCCAGGCCGTACTCGGTGTCCTCGACCGTGTCGTGGAGCAGTCCGGCCATCAGCGTCGCCGGGTCCATGCCGAGCTCGGCGAGGATCGTCGTGACGGCGAGCGGATGGGTGATGTAGGGGTCGCCGCTCTTGCGCTTCTGCCCGCGGTGCCAGCGCTCGGCGACCTGGTAGGCCTTCTCGATCTGCCGCAGAGTGGCGGACTCGATCTTGGGGTCGTTGCTGCGGACCGTGCGCAGGAGCGGTTCGAGGACCGGGTTGTACGGGCTGGAGCGCTGCACGCCCAGCCGGGCGAGCCTGGCCCGGACACGGTTGGAGGAACCACCGGAGCGGGTCGGCGGGGCCGGCGGGGTGGCGGCGGGCTTGGCCGGGGGCTTCGCGGCCGGGGGCTTCGCGACGGAAGCGGGAGGCGTCGCGGCCGGGGGCTTCGCGGCCGGAGCGGGTGCCGTCGGCGGTGCGGGAGCCTTCGGCGGTGCCGGGGTCTTCGGGGCAGCCTGCGCGGAACCGGCGGGCTCGGCGGAGGGCGCGGGCTCGGCATCCGGCTTCGCCGGGGACGCCGCCTTCACCCCGGGAGGAGGGCCCGGCTTCGCCGGCGCAGGTGCTGCAGGTGCCTCGGAGGCGGTGCCCCGGTCGTGATCCGCGCCGTCCGCGGGCTCTCGCTCCCCGGGCTCCGGCTGCTGCGCGCGCTGCGCCTCCTCGGGCGTGGCGGGGTCCGCAGCGGGCTCGTCGGGCTGCGGGGCGGCGACTGGCTGGGCCTCGTCTGGCAAGTGCGCTCCTCGTGCGGATCCGGGCTACCCGGAGAGCCCATGGTATCGATCCCCGGGCCGGTCCTCGCCCGGGGACCGTGGAACCCGCCACAACGCAGAACGGGCACCCGGATGTCCCGGGTGCCCGTCCTGTGTGACCGGCTGCTGCCATAACGGCTGCGCAGCGCCGCTCAGAGCGTGATCAGCGCCTCCAGCGGGGCGCCGCGCAGGGCTCCCTCGAGACGTGCACGGCCGACGAGGAAGCCGAGCTCCATGAGAACCGCCACACCCGCGACCTGGGCACCGGCCCGGCGGATCAGTTCCAGCGAGGCCTCGGCGGTTCCGCCGGTGGCCAGGACGTCGTCGATGACCATGATCCGGTCGTCGGCCGACAGGTCCTCGGCGTGGATCTCGATCTCCGCCGTGCCGTACTCCAGCTCGTACGCCTGCCCGAGCGTGGCACCGGGCAGCTTCCCGGCCTTGCGTACGGGTACGAAGCCGAGCCCGGCCTTGACGGCGACGGGCGCCGCCAGGATGAAACCGCGCGCCTCGAGGCCGACGACCTTGGTGGCCCCGTACCGTACGCACAGGTCCGCCAGGGCGTCGGTGAGCGCCGTGAAGGCGACCGGGTCCGCGAGCAGCGGGGTGATGTCCTTGAACACCACTCCGGGCTTCGGATAGTCCGGTACGTCGCGGATCCGGCTGAGCAGGAGCTCCCGGGTCGAGTCGGTGGTGCTGGTCATCGACGCTTCCCCGGAGTCCGCCCGTGGCCCCTGGGCTGCTGGCGCTGCCCCACGACGGCGCCGGCGGCTGCGGCGTCCTCGGGGAAGCCGTCGTCCTCCTGCGCGCGGTCGTCCCGCTCGTCCTCCACGGACTCGCCCTTGGCGGCTGCGGCGGCCCGCTTGGCGAGGATCCGCTTCTTCAGCGCCTTCATCTGCGGTTCGCGTTCCTTGAGGTCGGCGACCAGCGGTGTGGCGATGAAGATCGAGGAGTACGCACCGGCCGCGAGGCCGACGAAGAGCGACAGCGAGATGTCGTTCAGCATGCCGGCGCCGAGGACGCCGCCACCGATGAAGAGCAGACCGGCGACCGGCAGCAGCGCGACGACGGTGGTGTTGATGGAGCGCACCAGCGTGCCGTTGATGGAGCGGTTGGCGACCTCGCTGTACGTCCAGCGGGTCTGCTTCGTGATCCCCTTCTGGCCCTCCTTGAGACTGTCGAAGACGACGACGGTGTCGTAGAGGGAGTAACCGAGGATCGTCAGCAGACCGATCACGGTGCCCGGGGTGACCTCGAAGCCGACCAAGGCGTAGACACCGACCGTGATGGTGATGTCATGGATCAACGCGACGAGGGCCGCGATGGCCATGCGCCATTCGAAGGCGATGGCGAGGTAGACCACCACGAGGACCATGAAGATGCCGAGGCCGGTCCAGGCCTTGTTGGCGATCTGCTCACCCCAGCTGGGTCCGACCAGGTCCGCGTTGATCTTGGACTCCGGAATGCCGAGGTCCTCGGAGAGCTGGGCCTTGATCCGGTCGGCCTGCGCCGTGTCGACCTCGGTGATCTGGATCCGGAGGCCGCCGTCGCCGAGTTCCTGGACGATCGCCTCGTGACCGGAGGCCGCCACGGCGTCCTCGTGGGCCTGGGAGACCGAGACCTTGGCCTTGGTGTCGGTCGTGAAGACCGCCCCGCCCTTGAACTCGATGCCCATGTTCAGACCGCTGACCGCCAGGCCGAGGACGGCCGTGATCGTGATCAGGATCGAGACGCCGTACCAGATCTTGCGGTTACCGATGAAGTCGTAACCGACCTCGCCACGGTAGAGCCGGGCGCCGAGATTGCCGAGTCGCGACATCTCACGCCTCCTTCGGGTGGTCGGTGGGGGCGTTGACACGGCGCGAGCGGCGCAGCGGCGGCTTGGCACCGAGCCGCTTCGGATCCAGCCCGGACCAGGGATGGCCGCTGGAGAAGAACTTCGTACGGCCCATCAGCGTCATGAGGGGCTTCGTGAAGAGGAACACCACGACGACGTCGAGCACGGTCGTCAGGCCGAGCGTGAACGCGAAGCCCTGGACCTTCCCGACGGTGACCAGGAAGAGCACCGCGGCGGCGAGGAACGACACGAAGTCGGAGACCAGGATCGTGCGCCGGGCACGGGGCCAGGCCCTCTCGATCGCGGGACGCAGCGTGCGGCCTTCGCGGATCTCGTCACGGACGCGTTCGAAGTACACGATGAACGAGTCCGCCGTGATACCGATCGCCACGATGGCACCACAGACCGCGGGCAGGTTCAGCGCGAAGCCGATGGCCGGGCCGAGCAAAGCCATGATCGTGTAGGTCAGGACGCCGGACGCCCCGAGGCTGAGGAGCGCGATGAGCGCCAGACCGCGGTAGTAGGCCACCAGGTAGATGATGACCAGGGCCAGGCCGATGGCGCCGGCGATCAGACCGGCCTCCAGCTGCTCGCCACCGAGGGCCGCGGTGACCGTGGTGACCGTGTCCTCGCTGAAGGACAGCGGAAGCGCGCCGTAGGAGAGCACGTTGGCCAGGTCCTCGGCGGACTGCTGGGTGAAGCTGCCGGAGATCTCGGCGCTGCCGCTGAGGGTCTCGTTCACCTGCGGTGCGGAGACGACCTCACCGTCGAGGGAGATCGCGAACTGGTTCATCGGGGACTGCTGCGCCGACAGCTTCTTGGTGATCGTCTGGAATTTCTTGGAGCCCTTGTCGGTGAACTCCATCGAGACGAGCCAGATGCCGCGCTGCTGGTCGAACTGGGCCTTGGCGTCGTCGACGTCCGTACCGGAGACCTCGGCCGGGCCGAGGAGGTACTTCGCGTCACCTTCGGAGCTGCACGCGACCGCGGGGTCCTCGGGCTTGACGCCGACACCGGCGGCCACCCGGGCCTCGGGGTCGGTGCAGTCCAGCGCGGTGAACTTCTTCTCCAGCGCGGCGGTCGCCGGGTCGGGCGCCGGCGTCGCCGCAGGGGTCTCGGACGTCTTCGCGCCGTCCGAGGCGCTGGGGGTCGGCGTCGCGTCCTTCTTCAGGGCGCCGGTGACCGCACGGCCCTGCGTGGTGGCGCTCGCCGAAGGCGTGGTCTTCGAGTCGGAAGCAGTCTCCGGGTCGCTCGCCTTCGCACTCGGCTTTCCGGAACCGCTCGCGGAAGGGCTCGCGGACCCGGTCGGCGTCGGTTCGCCCCCGGCGACGGTGAGCACGGGACGGAAGTAGAGCTGGGCAGTCGTACCGACCTGATCCCGGGCCTGCTTCGAATTCGTGCCCTTGGGGATGTTGACGATGATGTTCGACTTGCCCTGGGTCTGGACCTCGGCCTCGGAGACACCCAGACCATTGACACGGCGCTCGATGATGCTGACCGCGGTGTTCATGTTGGTCTCGTTGATCGCGTCAGGCTTGCCGGGCTGGCTCTTCGCCTTGAGCGTGATCGATGTGCCGCCCGCCAGGTCGATACCAAGCCTGGGCGTGGTGTGACCGGACCAGAACATCCCGCCGGTGAGCGCGACCATGGCGATCAGAATGAAAGCCAGGGCACGCCCCGGCCTGCTCTGACCGCCGGCCGGCCCTCGGCCCTTCTTCGGTGCTGCCACCTTCTCGTTTCTCCCTGTCCAACCGCCCCGCGCCGGGTACGCGCCCGAGCGGCCACGAAGTGTTGTGGGGACCCGCCCCCGCAGAAGACCGCACGGTCCGAGGGACGCCGGTCACCTGTCAGGTGTCCGGCGTCCCTGGATCGTGGAACTACTTCGCGTCGCCCTCGCCGTCGGCCTTGGCGTCCTTGACCTCGGAGTCCTTGGACCCGTCGGCGTCGACCTCGGCCTTCTTGCCCAGGTCGATCTTCGCGTCGTCCGCGTCATCGGCCGTGTCCGCCTCGGCGGTCTCGGTGGCGGTCAGCGAGGAGGCGTCGTCGGGCACGACCGCGCCGTCGACCTTCAGGTCCTCGTCGTCACCGTGGACGATGCGGTTGTACTCCGCGTCGTCGAGGACGGCACCGATCGAGTTCTTGGCGTAGATGGCGTGGACGCCGGGCGCGACCTCGAGGAGAACCGTGTCGTCCTGGATCTCCTTGACGGTGGCGTACATGCCCCCGATCGTCCGGACGCCCGTGCCGGGCTGCATGTCGTTGCGCATCTGCGCAGCCGCCTGCTGCTTCTTCTTGGCGGACCGGGTCATCAGGAACATGGCCCCGATGAGCACGATGAAGGGGAGGAGGGTCACGAGACTCACGGGACGGAACTTCCTTCGCACGACCGCGCTGAAATGCGGCCTGATCTACGGGGGTGGGTACACCGACCTGTACGGGCGGCATCGGCGGAGTCTAAGCGAGTCCGCATCATTGGAACAACGCCCAGCATGGCACCGTGGTTCCCCTGGTGGCCAACCCTGTGACGCATCACGCCCCGAACAGGCCCTGTTGTCCCTTAACGCCTTGCTGCGGCGGTACGAGGCCGAGGTGCGCCCAGGCCGCGGGGGTGGCCACGCGGCCTCGGGGGGTCCTCGCGAGCAGTCCTTCCCGTACGAGGAAGGGCTCGGCGACCTCCTCGACGGTCTCGCGCTCCTCCCCCACCGCCACGGCGAGGGTGGACAGGCCGACGGGGCCGCCGCCGAAGAGTTTCAGCAGGGCGCCGAGCACGGCGCGGTCCAGTCGGTCCAGGCCGCGGTCGTCGACCTCGTAGACCCGCAGGGCCGCTGCGGCGATGTCCCGGTCGATCCGGCCCTCGGCCTTGACCTGCGCGTAGTCCCGGACACGGCGCAGCAGCCGGTTGGCGATTCGGGGCGTGCCCCGGGAGCGTCCGGCGATCTCGGCCGCGCCCTCGGTGTCTATGGCGACGTCGAGGAGGCCCGCGGAGCGGTGGATGACCCGCTCCAGCTCCGTGGGGGCGTAGAACTCCATGTGGCCGGTGAAGCCGAATCGGTCCCGCAGCGGGGGCGGCAGCAGTCCGGCCCTGGTGGTGGCCCCGACCAGGGTGAAGGGGGGCAGTTCCAGCGGGATGGCCGTGGCACCGGGCCCCTTGCCGACGATGACGTCGACGCGGAAGTCCTCCATGGCCATGTAGAGCATTTCCTCGGCGGGCCGCGACATGCGGTGGATCTCGTCGAGGAAGAGGACCTCGCCCTCCTGGAGGGACGAGAGGATCGCCGCCAGATCGCCCGCGTGCTGGATGGCGGGGCCGGAGGTGATGCGGATCGGGGCGTTCATCTCGGCGGCGATGATCAGGGAGAGAGTGGTCTTGCCGAGGCCCGGGGCGCCGGAGAGCAGGACGTGATCGGCCGTGGCGCCACGGGCGCGGGCGGCCTTGAGCACCAGGTCGAGCTGTTCTCGTACCTTCTCCTGGCCGACGAACTCGTCGAGGTCCTTCGGGCGCAGTGCGGCCTCGACCGCGGTGTCCTCCCCGTCCGCACCGGCGGCGACCAGCCGGTCGTCCAGCAGGTCGTCCGTCGCGCCGGTGTCGGTTCCGGTCTCGTCCCAGTTCATCTCGTCAGTCCCGCCTCGGGTGTTTCGGTGCCGGACCGTGCGGTGCTCCGGCCGGCGTACGGGGCGTCCGCCCCCGGGTCAGCGTGCGCGGTTGAGTGTCTGCAGGGCCGCGCGCAGCAGCTGCGGTACGGGCGGCTGTGCGCCGCCGGCGATCGCGGCCTCGGCCTGCGGGGCCACGGCGGTCACGGCCTCGTCGGCCTCGCGCGTCGCGTAGCCGAGGCCGATCAGGGCGGCCTGCAGCTGGTCGCGCCAGGAGGAGCTGACCGCGGTGCCGATGCCCTGCTGCCCGATGTGCGCCCCGACCGGCTCGCCGAGCCGGTCCTTGAGGTCCAGGAGGAGCTTCTGGGCGCCCTTCTTGCCGATCCCGGAGACGGCGGTGAGCGCCTTCTCGTCACCGGTGGCGACGGCGATGCGCAGCGCGTCCGGGCTGTGGGTGGCGAGCATCGCCTGGGCGAGGCGCGGGCCGACGCCGTTGGCGGTCTGGAGGAGCTCGAAGACCTGCCGCTCGTCGTCGTCGGCGAAGCCGTACAGCGTAAGCGAGTCCTCCCGTACGACGAGGGAGGTGGCGAGCCTCGCCTCCTGGCCGATCCGCAGGCCCGCGATTGTGCCGGGGGCGCAGTGGACGGCCATGCCGATGCCGCCGACCTCGATCACGGCCGTGGTCGGGGCGAGGGCGGCCACCGGGCCGGAGACGAAGGCGATCATGCGGTACGGCCTTTCAGCGTGCGGTGGGCGGCGACGGCCTGCTGCAGTCGGTTCTGCGCGGGGGCGCGCCAGATGTGGCAGATGGCGAGGGCGAGTGCGTCGGCGGCGTCGGCGGGTCTGGGCGGTGCGTCGAGCCGCAGCAGCCGGGTCACCATGGCTCCGACCTGCGCCTTGTCGGCGCGGCCGGAGCCGGTGACGGCCGCCTTGACCTCACTGGGGGTGTGCAGGGCGACCGGGATGCCCCGGCGGGACGCGCAGAGCATGGCGACCGCGCTGGCCTGGGCGGTGCCCATCACCGTACGGACGTTGTGCTGGCTGAACACCCGCTCCACAGCGACGAATTCGGGCCGGTGCTCGTCGAGCCACTGCTCGATGCCCTGCTCGATGGCAACCAGCCGGTGTCCGAGCTCGGCATCGGCCGGCGTGCGTACGACGCCGACGCCGACCATCGTCAGCGGCCGGCCCGCCACACCGTCGACGACTCCGACACCGCACCGGGTCAGCCCCGGGTCCACGCCCAGAACACGCATGGAGCGCCCCCTCCCCTCACCGATCGGTCAACTGTTCCCGCAGGCTATCGGCTCGCACCGACAATGCGACGGGCCGACGGGGTGTGTCCCCGTCGGCCCGTCGGCTCCGCTCGCGCGGAGGGTGCCCTGATGTCAGGCGTCGACCTTCTCCATGACCTCGTCGGAGACGTCGAAGTTGGCGAAGACGTTCTGCACGTCGTCGCTGTCCTCGAGCGCGTCGATGAGCTTGAAGATCTTGCGCGCGCCCTCTTCGTCGAGGTCGACCTGCATGGTGGGCAGGAAGTTGGCCTCGGCGGAGTCGTAGTCGATTCCCGCCTCCTGGAGCGCGGTGCGGACCGCGACCATGTCGGTGGCCTCGCTGACGACCTCGAAGGTCTCACCGAGGTCGTTGACCTCCTCGGCGCCCGCGTCGAGCACGGCGCCCAGGACGTCGTCCTCGGACAGCTCGCCCTTCGGGACGATGACGACGCCCTTGCGGTTGAACAGGTACGAGACGGACCCGGGGTCGGCCATCGAGCCGCCGTTGCGGGTCATCGCGACACGTACGTCGGACGCCGCGCGGTTGCGGTTGTCGGTGAGGCACTCGATGAGCACCGCGACACCGTTGGGGCCGTAGCCCTCGTACATGATCGTCTCGTAGTCGGCGCCGCCCGCTTCGAGACCGCCGCCGCGCTTGACCGCGGAGTCGATGTTCTTGTTCGGGACGGAGCTCTTCTTCGCCTTCTGGATGGCGTCGACGAGCGTCGGGTTGCCTTCGGGGTCCACGCCGCCGGAACGCGCCGCAACCTCGATGTTCTTGATCAGCTTCGCGAAGAGCTTGCCGCGCTTGGCATCAATCACGGCCTTCTTGTGCTTCGTCGTAGCCCATTTAGAGTGGCCGGACATCTGCCTTCTCCTTCGCGTCACCAAAATCTGAACGAACCCGAGAGATCCTACCGGGATCGAGTCAGCACACTGCGCGCACCATGTCGACGAAGAGTGCGTGGACCCGGTGGTCCCCGGTCAGTTCGGGGTGGAATGACGTAGCCAGGGCGTTTCCCTGCCGTACAGCGACAATATGCCCGCCGTGTTCCGCGATGACCTCTGTCTCCGCCCCGACCGACTCGACCCAGGGCGCGCGGATGAACACGCCCTCGACCGGACCGTCCGCGATCCCTTCCACCTCGACGGCGGCTTCGAACGACTCGTTCTGCCGCCCGAAAGCGTTACGGCGCACGATCATGTCGATGCCACCGACCGTCTCCTGGCCCGATCGGGGGTCCAGGATCTTGTCGGCGAGCAGGATCATCCCGGCGCAGGTGCCGTAGACCGGCATTCCCGCGGCGACCCGCTCGCGCAGCGGTTCCAGCATGCCGAACAGGACGGCCAGCTTGGACATCGTGGTGGACTCGCCACCGGGTATCACGAGCCCGTCGACCTCGGCGAGCTCCTCGGGACGCCGGACCGGCCTGGCCACGGCGTCCGCCGAGGCCAGGGCGATCAGATGTTCCCGTACGTCGCCCTGGAGAGCCAGGACTCCGATGACAGGGTTGTCGGTCATCAGTGGGTTACCAGCCACGGTTGGCGTAGCGCTCGGCCTCGGGCAGCGTGTCGCAGTTGATGCCGACCATGGCCTCGCCCAGGTTGCGGGAGGCGTCCGCGATGATCTTCGGGTCGTCGTAGAAGGTGGTGGCCTTCACGATGGCGGCGGCGCGCTTGGCGGGGTCGCCGGACTTGAAGATGCCGGAGCCGACGAAGACGCCCTCGGCACCGAGCTGACGCATCAGGGCCGCGTCCGCGGGGGTGGCGACACCACCGGCGGAAAACAGGACGACGGGCAGCTTGCCGAGCTCGGCGACCTCCTTGACCAGCTCGTACGGGGCACGGAGGTCCTTGGCGGCGGCGTACAGCTCGTTGTTGTCGAAGCCGCGCAGGCGGGCGATCTCGTTCTTGATCTGGCGCAGGTGCCGGACCGCCTCGACGACGTTGCCGGTGCCGGCCTCGCCCTTCGAGCGGATCATCGCGGCGCCCTCGGCGATGCGGCGCAGGGCCTCGCCCAGGTTGGTGGCACCACAGACGAAGGGGGTGGTGAAGGCGAACTTGTCGCTGTGGTTGACCTCGTCGGCCGGGGTGAGGACCTCGGACTCGTCGATGTAGTCGACGCCGAGGGACTGCAGGACCTGGGCCTCGACGAAGTGGCCGATGCGGGACTTGGCCATGACGGGGATGGAGACGGCCTCGATGATCTCTTCGATCATGTTGGGGTCGGACATCCGGGCCACGCCGCCGTCCTTGCGGATGTCGGCCGGAACCCGCTCCAGGGCCATGACGGCCACGGCGCCCGCGTCCTCGGCGATCTTCGCCTGCTCGGCGTCGACGACGTCCATGATCACGCCGCCCTTGAGCTGCTCGGCCATGCCGCGCTTGACTCGGGCGGTGCCGGTGGCCGGGGACTCGGTGGACTGCGGGGTGCTGGGAAGCGTGGACACGGATCGACCTCACTGGGGGTGAAAAGAAACTAGGAGCCTGCAGGCACGAGCAAACGCTGCGGGACCAGTCCACAGCAAGGGCCAATGGACACCCCGTGGACCGTTTTGCGCGTCGCCTCAGCTGCCGGGCCGGTCCGCCAGCGCGACCGGTGGCTCGTCGTCCATCTCGAAGGCGAGCGGGAACGGGGCGTGTCCCGCGAGCCGGAACAGCCGTACCGTGCGGTGCCTGCGCAGCGCGCGGGCGGCACGCACCGAGTCGTTGTGGAAGCGACGGGCCATCGGGACCCGGCGCACGGCGGCGGCCAGTTCCTTCGCCGCGTCCTGTCCGCCGGGGAACTCCTTGAGGGCCTCGACCTGCGCCGTCTCGCCGAACACGGCCCGCAGCGCGGTGCTCAGCTCGCTCTCGGAGACCTCGCGCTGCTCCTCCTCCGCCTGCCGTGCGGCGTGCGCCGCCTCGTACAGCACGATCGACGCCGCGGGATCCAGCACCCCGGCGGTGGCCAGTTCCTGGGTGACCGAGGCACGGCGCAGCAGCTGGGCGTCCAGGGCCGCCCGGGAAGCGTCGATACGGGCGTGGAGCCGGTCGAGCCGGCCGGCGGTCCAGCTGAGGTACAGGCCGATCGCGAGGAGCGCGACGGCAATCCAGATGAAGGTTTCGATCACGGGCGGCAAGGCTACCGTCGCCGGGTGCGCCCCCGGGCCGCCGGTGCGCCGTAACGGCCCGTGAGCCCCGGCGTCAGTCCCTGGCCAGCCCGAACCGTGCGCGCAGGCCCGTGCGTTCGTCGGTGTCCACCGATGCGGCGCCGTCCGTGACCGTCTCGTACACCGCGAGGATGTCCGCGCCGACCGTCTCCCAGTCGAAGCGGCGCACGTGCGCGCTGCCCCGCTCCCGCAGACCGGCCCGACGCTCCGGGTCGCCCAGCAGGCGGATCGCGGCCTCTGCGAGCGCGTCGGCGTCCTCGTTGGCGAAGAGGTCGCCCGCGGCCCCCTGGTCCAGCACCTGCGCGAACGCGTCGAGGTCGCTGGCGAGCACGGGGGCTCCCGCCGACAGGGCCTCGACCAGGATGATGCCGAAGCTCTCACCGCCGGTGTTCGGCGCCACGTACACATCGACACTGCACAGCAGCCGCGCCTTGTCCTCGTCGCTCACCATGCCGAGGAACTCGACGCGCTCGCGCATCTCCTTCGGCAGTGAGGCGACCGCCTCCTCCTCGTCACCGCGGCCCGCGACCAGCAGGCGGGTCTCCGGGCGGGCGGCGAGGATCGCGGGAAGAGCCTTCATCAGGACGGGCAGGCCCTTGCGCGGTTCGTCGATGCGCCCTATGAAGCCGAGCGTGCCGCCCTGCCACTCGGCCTTCGGTTCGGCGCCGGCGAAGAAGCCGACGTCCACGCCGTTGGGGATGACCACCGCGTCCCCGCCGAGGTGCTCGACCAGGGTGCGTCGCGCGTACTCGCTCACCGCGATCCGCGCGCTGATCTTCTCCAGCGCCGGCTGGAGGATCGGGTACGCGGCGATCATGGCCCGGGAGCGGGGGTTGGACGTGTGGAACGTGGCGACGATCGGCCCCTGCGCCGCCCAGCAGGCGAGCAGCCCGAGCGAGGGCGAGGTGGGCTCGTGGATGTGGATGACGTCGAAGGTGCCGTCGTGCAGCCAGCGGCGCACCCGCGCGGCGGACAGGAACCCGAAGTTCAGCCGGGCCACCGAGCCGTTGTACGGGACGGGCACGGCACGGCCCGCGGACACCACGTACGGCGGCAGCGGCGTCTCGTCGTCGGCGGGCGCCAGCACCGAGACGTGATGGCCGAGGCGGATCAGGTGCTCGGCCAGGTCCCGGATGTGGAACTGCACCCCGCCGGGTACGTCCCAGGAGTACGGGCAGACGATGCCGATCTTCACGGAGCTTCCCCCTGGGGGTCCAGATCGGAGATCCAGAGCCGCTGCAGCATGTGCCAGTCCTCCGGATGCTCGGCGATCCCGGTGGCGAAGGCATCGGCCAGCGCCTGTGTCATGGAGGACGTGTTCTCGGCGCGGGTACCTGTCCCGGGTGCGCCGACGGGAGGATGGATCTGCGCCTGCATGACGGACGTGCCGTCGTACCAGAGCGTGACGGGCAGCAGCAGCGCGCCGGTCTGCTGGGCCAGCAGCGCGGGTCCTGCGGGCATCCGCGCGGTGTCGCCGAAGAAGTTCACCTCGACACCGGACGCCGACAGGTCGCGGTCGGCGACCAGGCAGATCAGGCCGCCGGACCGCAGCCGCCTGGCCAGGGTCCCGAAGGCGGCCCCTCCGTTGTGCGGCAGGACCTCCATGCCCAGGCCCTGGCGGTAGGCCACGAACCGGTCGTACAGGGTCTCCGGCTTCAGCCGCTCGGCGACCGTCGTGAACGGCACCTTCAGGTCGGTGGTGACCCAGGCGCCCGCCAGGTCCCAGTTCCCCAGGTGCGGGAGCGCGAGGATGACCCCGTTCCCGGCGTCCATGCCCTCGGTGAGCCGGTGGACGTCCCGGACGTTGATGCTGTCCCTGATCCGCTGCGGACTCCAGGTCGGCAGCCGGAAGGACTCCATCCAGTAGCGCATGTAGGAGCGCATGCCGGCCTTCGACAGCTCGGCGAGGCGGGCGGGGTCCGCGTCGGGCACCACCCTGGCCAGGTTCGACTCCAGCCGCAGCACCGACTTGCCCCGCCGCTTCCAGACCTGGTCGGCGATGGTGCGGAAGAGCGCGCGGGCGGCCGGTTCGGGCAGCTTCTTGACCGCGCCCCAGCCGAGCCCGTAGAGCCCGTCGGTGAGCCGTCCCTTGAGATCGGATCCGGTGCCGCTCACTGCGCGGCCTCGCTCCCCTGTTCCGCGGTCCCGCCCGCGGCGGCGGCCTCGGCGTCGGCCTCGGCCGACTCCCGGCGCACGGTCACCACCCGCTGGACGAGGGTCACCAGGCTGCCCACCGCGACGATCCACAGCGCGATCGGCAGCAGGATCTGGATCCCGGGCACGCCGAACCCGTGCAGGCCGGCCAGTCCGGCGGCGACCAGCGAGATCACCAGCCGTTCGGCGCGTTCCACCAGCCCGTTGACCGCGACCGGCAGGCCGATCGACTCACCGCGGGCCTTGGTGTACGAGACCACCTGGCCACTGGCCAGGCAGAAGATCGCGACCGCACACAGCACGTTGTCGTCACCGCTGCCCGCGTACCAGAGCGCGAACCCGGCGAAGATCGCCCCGTCCGCGACCCGGTCGAGCGTCGAGTCCAGGAACGCGCCCCACCGGCTGGAGATCCCGGCCTGCCGCGCCATGTTGCCGTCGACGAGATCCGAGAAGACGAAGACCGTGATCACGATCGTGCCCCAGAAGAACTCCCCCATCGGGAAGAAGACCAGCGCACCTGCCATCACTCCGGCCGTGCCGACGAGAGTGACCGCGTCGGGGCTGACCCCGAGGCGGAGCAGCAGAGCGGCGAACGGTGTGAGGACACGCGTAAAAAATGCACGCGCGTACTTGTTCAGCATGGCCTTCCCGAGGTTCGGTGGGCCGCGCGGCCACTTCGGCCACCGGCTGGCCCATCGTAGTCACGAGCCGTGCCGTCCCACGGCGGGGCACCCCGTCCCGGTGGGTCACCCGGAAGAGACCGGCGTCGGGGTGCGACGTATGGACGCGGCCCGGCCCGAGTGGAAAGCTCGAATTACGCGGGCGCCGCCGGAGCCGCGTCGGCTCCTCCTGCCCGTGACCCCTACTCCCCGGGGCCTCCCAGCCCCACCGATCGGGAGGAACGCATCATGGGCGACAGGACGCATACACACACCGGGGCCGCCGGCAGAGCAGCGACGGCCGACCGGCCCGCTTCCGTACGGAACGTGGTGATGGTCGGCCACAGCGGCTCGGGCAAGACCACTCTGGTCGAGGCTCTCGCGCTCACGGCGGGAGCGGTCAACCGGGCCGGCCGGGTCGAGGACGGCGGGACCGTCTCCGACTACGACGAGATCGAACGACGCCGACAACGTTCCGTACAGCTCTCGCTGGTCCCCGTCGAATGGGGCGGCTACAAGATCAATCTGCTGGACACCCCCGGATACGCGGATTTCGTCGGGGAACTCAGGGCCGGTCTGCGCGCTGCGGACGCGGCCCTGTTCGTCATCTCGGCGGCCCAGGAGGCCGACGCGGTCGCGGGCACCACCCGCGCGGTCTGGGAGGAGTGCGCCGCCGTCGGGATGCCGCGCGCGATCGTCGTCACGCATCTGGACACCGCCCGCACCTCCTTCGACGAGATGACCCGGGTGTGCGGCCGGCTCTTCGGCGGCGAGGACCCCGACGCCGTGCTTCCCCTCTATCTGCCGGTGCAGGGCCCCGAGGCCCCTGACGGGCACGCGCCGCTTACGGGTCTCACCGGACTGCTCACGCAGCGGATCTTCGACTACTCCTCCGGGGAGCGGAAGGAGAACCCTCCCGCGGGCGACGAGCGGGAGCCGCTCCTGGCGGCACGCAACCGGCTCATCGAAGGGATCATCGCCGAGAGCGAGGACGAGACCTTGATGGACCACTACCTCGCCGGCGGCGACATCGACACCAAGACGCTCGTCGACGACCTGGAACGCGCCGTCGCACGCGGCGCCTTCCACCCCGTCCTCACCGCGGCCCCGGCCGTCGACGGCGCGCGTCAGGGGATCGGCACGGTCGAGCTCCTGGACCTGATCACCGGCGGCTTCCCCTCCCCCCTCGAACGGACCCTCCCCGCCGTCACCACCCCCGGGGGCGCCCCGCGGCCCGCACCGGTCTGCGACCCGCAGGGGCCCTTGGTCGCCGAGGTGGTGAAGACGGCGTCCGACCCCTACGTCGGACGCGTCTCCCTCGTGCGCGTCTTCTCCGGCACCCTGCGCCCCGACGACACGGTGCACGTGTGCGGCCACGGCCTCACCGACCCGGGGCACGAGCCGCGCCCCTGCCACGACGCGGACGTACGGGTGGGCGCGCTCTCCTCCCCCTTCGGCAAGCAGCAGCGCCCCCTGGACCACTGCATCGCCGGAGACCTCGCGTCCGTCTCCAAGCTGGGCGGTGCCGAGACCGGGGATACCCTCTCCGGCCCCGGCGATCCGCTGCTGATGGAGCCGTGGACCATGCCGGACCCGCTGCTGCCCCTGGCGGTCCGCGCGCACAGCAAGGCCGACGAGGACAAGCTCTCCCAGGGCCTGGCCCGGCTCGTCGCCGAGGATCCCACCCTGCGCCTGGAGCAGAACAAGGACACCCGCCAGGTCGTCCTGTGGTGCATGGGAGAGGCCCAGGCGGATGTCGCGCTGGAGCGGCTGCGCAGCAGGTACGGCGTGCAGGTCGACGCCGTACCTCACCGGGTGCCCCTGCGGGAGACGTTCGCGTCACGGACCGTCGGGCTGGGCCGCCACGTCAAGCAGTCGGGCGGCCACGGCCAGTACGCCATCTGCGAGATCGAGGTGGAGCCACTGCCTCCCGGTACGGGCATCGAGTTCGTCGACAAGGTGGTGGGCGGCGCGGTGCCGCGCCAGTTCATCCCGTCCGTCGAGAAGGGCGTACGCGCCCAGGCGGCCCGCGGCGTCGCGGCGGGGCACCCGCTCGTCGACGTCCGCATCACCCTGCTCGACGGGAAGTCGCACTCGGTCGACTCGTCCGACGCCGCTTTCCAGACCGCCGGCGCCCTCGCACTGCGTGAGGCGGCCACCGACACCCGTATCCAGCTCCTCGAACCGGTCGCCGAGGTCCGGGTGCTGGTTCCCGACGACTACGTAGGGGCCGTGATGAGTGATCTCGCCGGCCGGCGCGGCAGGGTGGTCGGCACCGAGCAGGCGGCCGGGGAGCAGACCCTCGTACGCGCCGAGGTGCCCGAGATCGAGATCGGCAGGTACGCGGTCGATCTACGCTCCCTGTCGCACGGCACCGGACGGTTCGACCGGGCGTACGCCCGGCACGAGGCCATGCCTCCCCAACTCGCCGACCGCATCCGCGAAGAGCAGGAAAACGGCACAAACGGCACCTAGCTGACCGGAATTGACACCTGCCACCCCGTCCCGGCCCCCACAGCCGGGCGGCGTCGCGATCCGGACGATACGCTGTGGTCCCAGCTCAGAAGGTGTGCGACGTACGGTAGTTGGGAACAGCCGCAGGAGCAGACCAGGCGTCAAGTGGGGGCGGCAGAGTGGCCAACGACGGATTCGATTTCTCTCCCGGAGCGCAGATCCCTCTCCAGGGTTCGGCCGGACAGGCGGTGGCGACCAACGCCCTCGCCTCCGCCGCATACCGCGACAGCGATGTGTCGGAGATCCTCAAGGCCAACAGCGAGTGGCACAAGTCCGAGGTGAAGCCGGGCGACTCCAAGCTCTTCAAGTCCGACTACTTCAAGCCGAATCTCGGTGAGGCGTTCTCCCGCGCCGTCCAGGAACGCACGCTCGGGGGCGACCGCAAGGCGCTCATCCAGTCGTTCGGCACCGACCCGCAGACCGTCGTCGAGCACTGCCTGTCCGCCACCCGACTGCGCAAGGCACGCGACACCCGGCTGACTCTGGTGACGGCTCTCTTCGGCTTCGCGTTCCTGCCCGGACTGATCCTGTGGGTCCTGGCCTTCCGGCTTCGCGACTCCCTCAACAACTCCAAGGACAAGGTCTTCCAGTCCCTGGGCGGCGTCCTGCTCGTCGCCGTCGGCGTTGTCGCCACCATCTTCCTGGTCGCCATGCCGGTCACCGGCCTCCCGGCCCTCTATCTCCGCGCCATGGTCGTCGCCCCGGTCATCGGCTGGCTGCTCGCCAAGCGGATCGCGGAGACGTCCGCCAAGGACATGCGCGACCGCTGGGAGGGACTCCTCTCCGGCACCGGCGTCAGGGCCAAGATCCCCGAAGCCGTACCGAAGAACCCCAACGAGACGGCCCGTGAGGCCCTGCGCCAGGGCCTGGAGAAGCTCTCCGCCGAGCAGCAGTCCAACGCGGTCTTCTACGCCGGCCCCAAGGGCATCCTCGGCATGGGCACCCGCTGGGGCAGCTGGCAGCTCGCCGAGGAGCTCGTACCCAAGGACCCCGCCAAGGAGATCCACCAGTTCCGCAGCTGGGACCTGATAAGGGTCATCCACGACCAGCTCAAGATGCTGGAGCGCGGCCCGCTGAACACCGGGGGCTTCCCCACCCCCTCCGTCAAGCACTGGATCGTGTCGCCCGTCGGTGAGAACGCCGACTCCGTCTCGCGCCCCGCGGGCGAGGACGTCGCCACCTTCCAGGTCAAGCCGCACGAGATACAGCGGATCTGCAACCACCAGCAGTTCGGCAGCGGGGACCGGCACTACCTGGGCGTCCAGTTCACCCTCTGGGACGGCCAGCTGGTGATCACCATGCTGATCACCGTCACCGTGCTCCACGAGACCCTGCGGATCGAGGTCACCGGACACGCACTGGGGCCGGTCCACTCCCTCTTCCTCTCCAAGCCGGAGGCCGAGACGAAGACGGTGAAGAAGGCCGTCAAGTTCTGGGAGACCCGCAAGGTCACGCTCCCCCTGGTCAAGGCGAAGGAAGTCGTCAGGCTCGCGCTGCGTGCCCCGTTCACCTGGTATCCGCCGCTGCTCGACTACCTCGGAGGCAAGATCGTCCTCCCCGAGCCCTTCGGCCTGCGCCACGCCTGGGCCGCCAAGCCGTGGGGTCACCGCTTCATGGCCGACGACGCCATGCGGGCGGCCACCCCCGTCCTGCGGTCCGTGCACTCCGCCGCCATGCGGGTCCTGCAGGAGAACGGCGTCGACACCGAACGCTTCGACAACCGCTCCATGATCCTCAGCGGTCTGGTCCAGGACCCGGCACCGCGGAAGGCCGACGTCTACGACGCATGACCACGCACGTGTGGGCGGAGACTCAGCCGGCGGGCCGCTCGGCCGGCCAGACACCGGCCAGCATCGCCCGGGTGTCCCCGAGCAGCTGGGGCAGCACCTTCGTGTGGGCGACGACCGGCATGAAGTTGGTGTCCCCGCCCCAGCGCGGCACCACGTGCTGGTGCAGGTGCGCGGCGATGCCCGCCCCGGCCTCCGCACCCTGGTTCATCCCGATGTTGAACCCGTGAGCTCCGGACGCCGCCCGCAGCGCGACCATCGCCCGCTTGGTGAAATCGGCGAGTTCGGCCGTCTCCGGACCGTCGAGCTCCGTGTAGTCCGCCACGTGGCGGTACGGCACGACCATCAGGTGTCCGCCGTTGTACGGGTACAGATTGAGCACGGCGTAGACCTTCTCGCCGCGCGCGACGACGAGCCCGTCCTCGTCCGACTTGGAGGGAATCACGCAGAACGGACAGCCGTCCTCGGCCCCCGGACCGTTCGGCTTGTTCTCACCCTGGATGTAGGCCATCCGGTGGGGCGTCCACAGGCGCTGGAACGCGTCGGGCGTCCCCACTCCGATCTGCTGCTCCGGCTCACTGGTCATGCCGGTCAGCATATTGCTTCACCCCGGCGGAGCGTGTCGCCGGGGCCCGACCGGGCAGCGCACCGCAATGCTGAGGCCATGAGCGACCGCCCCGCCCCCACCGCCCCCCTCCGGCTGACGGAATGGGAGCAGCGTACGGAGGTCCCGCTCTTCGTCGCGGCGCTGGTCTTCCTCACCGGCTACGCGGTCCGGGTCCTCGCCCCCCATGACAGCGAACCCTGGCGCGACATCGCCCTCGCCCTCGTCTACGCCACCTGGTTCCTCTTCGCGGTGGACTACGGCGTACGGCTCCACCTCAGCGGCCTCGGCCGGCGCTTCGTACGCACCCACTGGCTGGACACCGTGGTGCTCGTGCTGCCCCTGCTGCGCCCCCTGCGTGTGGTCCAGATCTACACGGCGGTCCAGAAGCGCAGGGACGAGCCGCGGCTGAGCCTGTACGCCCGCGTGATCTCCTACGCCGGGCTCACGACCGTGCTGCTCGGCTTCTCGGCGTCGCTCGCCGTGTACCACCTGGAGCACTCGGCCCCGGACGCCAGCATCCGTACGTTCGGCGACGCGGTGTGGTGGGCGTGCGCGACGCTCACGACGGTGGGGTACGGGGACGCCGTGCCGGTCACGTTCGGCGGCCGGGTCGTCGCGGCGGGGCTGATGGCCTGCGGGCTGGCACTGCTGGGTGCGGTGACGGGTTCGTTCTCCTCGTGGCTGCTGCAGGTGTTCTCCCGGGAGGACGAGAAGAGGCCCCCGGGGAGCGTGTAGCTCCCCGGGGGCCTCTTCTCGGACAGGGATCACACCTGGACGCGTCGCTCCACCACGTCGACGAGCTTGGCGATCGCTTCGTCGCGGGCGATGCCGTTCTCCTGCGAACCGTCGCGGTAGCGGAAGGACACGGTGCCGGCGTTCATGTCCTCGTCACCGACGATGATCATGAACGGCACCTTGGCGCGCTGGTGGTTGCGGATCTTCTTCTGCATACGGTCCGAAGAAGCGTCCACCTCCACCCGCAGGCCCTTCTTCCGGGCCTCGGCGGCGAACTCCTGGAGGTACGGGATGTGGGTGTCACCGATCGGGATGCCGACCGCCTGGACCGGGGCCAGCCATACCGGGAACGCGCCCGCGTAGTGCTCGAGCAGCACCGCGAAGAAGCGCTCGATGGAGCCGAACAGCGCGCGGTGGATCATGACCGGGCGCTGCTTGGTGCCGTCCGGGCCGGTGTACTCCAGGTCGAAGCGCTCCGGCAGGTTGAAGTCGAGCTGCACGGTCGACATCTGCCAGGTACGGCCGATGGCGTCCTTGCACTGCACCGAGATCTTCGGGCCGTAGAACGCGGCGCCGCCCGGGTCCGGGACCAGGGGCAGGCCCTGCTTCTCGGCGACCTGGCGCAGCGTCTCGGTGGCCTCTTCCCAGACCTCGTCGGAGCCGACGAACTTCTCCGGGTCCTTGGTGGAGAGCTCCAGGTAGAAGTCGGTCAGCCCGTAGTCGCGCAGGAGGTTCAGGACGAAGGTGAGCGTCCGGTCGAGCTCCTCCGCCATCTGCTCCTTGGTGCAGTAGATGTGCGCGTCGTCCTGGGTGAAGCCGCGCGAGCGGGTCAGCCCGTGGACGACACCCGACTTCTCGTACCGGTACACCGTGCCGAACTCGAAGAGCCGCAGCGGAAGTTCGCGGTACGAACGGCCTCGCGCGTCGAAGATCAGGTTGTGCATCGGGCAGTTCATCGGCTTGAGGTAGTAGTCCACCCCGTCGTCGAGCTGCATGGGCGGGTACATGCCGTCGGCGTACCAGTCCAGGTGGCCGGACTTCTCGAAGAGCTTGCCCTTGGTCGCGTGGGGGCTGTAGACGAACTCGTAGCCCTCCTCCTCGTGGCGGCGCCGCGAGTAGTCCTCCATGGCCCGGCGGATGACGCCGCCCTTGGGGTGGAAGACGGCGAGGCCGGGGCCGATCTCGTCGGGGAAGGAGAAGAGGTCCAGCTCGTTGCCGAGCTTGCGGTGGTCGCGCTTGGCGGCCTCCTCCAGGAACTCCAGGTGCGCCTTGAGCTCGTCCTTGGTGGGCCACGCGGTGCCGTAGATGCGCTGCAGCATGGGGTTCTTCTCGCTGCCCCGCCAGTACGCCGCGGCGTTCCGCATCAGCTTGAACGCCGGGATGAACCGGGTGGTGGGCAGGTGAGGACCGCGGCAGAGGTCCTTCCAGCACAGCTCGCCGGTCTTGGCGTCGAAGTTGTCGTAGATGGTCAGCTCGCCGCCGCCCACCTCGACGTCCGCGCCGTCGTCCGAGGAGGCCGAGCCCTTGATGCCGATGAGCTCCAGCTTGTACGGCTCGTCGGCGAGCTCCTCACGGGCGGCCTCGTCGGTGACCACCCGGCGGGAGAACCTCTGACCCCGCTTCTGGATCTCCTGCATCTTCTTCTCGATGGCCTTGAGGTCCTCGGGCGTGAACGGCTTCTCGACGTCGAAGTCGTAGTAGAAGCCGTCCTTGACCGGCGGGCCGATGCCCAGCTTGGCGTCGGGGTGCAGCTCCTGCACGGCCTGGGCCATCACGTGCGCGGTGGAGTGCCGCAGGATGTTGAGGCCGTCCTCGGAGGAGATCTCGACGGGCTCGACGACTTCGCCGTCCTTGAGCTCGTACGCGAGGTCCCGGAGCTCCCCCTCGACCCGTGCGGCGACGACGGTGCGCTGTCCGGGGAAGAGCTCGCCGGCCGTCGTTCCCGTCGTCACCACGTGCTCTTCCCGCTCGGAATCGCGTTGGATGATCACACGGACGTCTGACACCGGTCTCTCCTGACTGAGGGGGTGCGTCGCATTCCTCTGCGCGCAAGAGGAATCGTACCGAGCCGGAGGCCCCGGACGCGAAAGGGATACCGCGGGGGTACCCCGGGGGCTATCCCTCGTCCCCCGTGCACGCCTCCTCGAAGAAGTCGACGTTCTCCTGGAGCGACTTCATCAGCCGGTCCCGCTCGGCCTCGTCCACCTGGACGGGCGCGACCTGCGAGGCTCCGGTGAGCCGCCGGAAGCCGCCGCGGTTCTCCAGCCGGCCCTCGACCCGCAGCGGCAGGCCGACGAGGTGGGCGTGGCCCGCGATCCGGTACGCCTCCTCGTCGAGTTCGATCCGGACGTGCGCGACCTCGGCCCCGGCCAGCACCCGCAGCCGCACGATGCCCGGGCCGCGGGGCCCGGAACGGCGCAGCCGCACGACGGCCCCGGTGATCCGTACCGGGACGGCCGGCTCGTCCTGGAGGTAGCGCACCCCTGCCAGGCGCAGGGCGGGCAGGTCTCCCGGGGAGAACTCGACGGGCTCCGGCCGTGCGGGGCAGCCTTCGGGCGTTCCGGCGGCGGGTGCCCAGTCCAGGGTGATCCTGGTGCCTTCCGATCCGCGGACCAGGGCGACGACCGCCTCGGTCAGCTCCCTGCTGACCCCCGCCGCGACGGCGCTGTCGAACGCTTCCATGCCCCCGGTGGCGCGCTGGTAGTCGACGGCCTCCCTGGTGGCGTGCAGCGCCTGGTAGAGCTGCACGGCTACGGCCCGCCCGGAGGCGACGGGGACGAAGACGGTGAGCCGGCGGCCTCCCGGGGCGGGTCCGACGAGGGTGCCGTCCAGGGCCGCCCGCGCCTTCCCGCGGTGGCGTGCGCCGTGGTAGCCGGCGAGGCCTCGTACGGCGAGTGCTCCGGCGAGCAGGATCTGCCGGGCGGCCGTACGCAGTTGTTCGGCCTCCGTCCAGCCCGCGGCCCCGGCGGTCTCCTCGGGGACATCGCGCCACCAGCGGATCTCGTCGCTGGGCACGGCGAGGGAGACCAGGACGTCACGTGCCGACGGCGCGGCGCTGCGGGCGAGCGCGGTGAGGGCTTCGGCGAGCAGGTCCTCACTGTCGGGGTAGGCGGCGGTGTCGGGCACGAGCAGGCTGGTGCCCGCGGCGGCGGAACCGGGCGGGGTCCACCGGCTGTAGCGCCCGGCGGCTCCTCCGCGACGGCGCCATCCGTGCCGGCGCAGGAGCGTGCCGAGTACGGCCGGGTCGACGAGGGCGGGGTCCGGCCCCTGGTCCACGTCCTCGGCGTACGGGTGTGCGCGTGTGCCCGCCGGCGTCGTCCCGCCGGCGGGCTCGTCCATCGACCGGTGCATCAGGGTCTCCCTCCCGCCCCGACCCGGGCCATGATCTCGCAGAGTGCTCGGTCGTCGAAGATCCGCGAGGTCGGGATCCGCACAGTGGTCCTGTGCCGGCCCGTCACCGCGTGGCCGGCCAGGTTGGTCCAGTAGCAGCAGTGCCGCAGGTCGAGACGGTCGTGCCCGGCGCGCAGCCAGTCGTCCTGGCTGCGGGGCACGATCATCACGACGAGGATCTTGTGCACCGACACGGGTGTCCGTGCGAGCTTCACGAGGTGGGCGTTGTCGAGCGTGAAGGAGAACGCCGCGCCGGGTGGGTGCGGGGGAATCTGGTAGGTGCACTTGAGCTGCACCTTGATGGTCACTTCGTCGTCGACGGTGTGGTCGGGGGCGCCGTGGCTGACGTGCCAGTCGATGCCGTTGTCGGGAAAGGGCTGCGACAGGGAACACCCCGCCGCGGCCGCTACCGCGTGCAGGTAGCCCACCTGGAGGGTCTCCATGCAGGCGGTGGTGGCGAGGGTGCCGCGCAGTGGTGGTGCCATCCGCTGCGGCGGCGGTCCTCCCCCGTAGTCCTCGGCGCGGGCGGGACCCCCTGGGTTCGGCTGCGCGAGCGCCATGGCTCCGTGTGCCTTCCGGGATGTGCCGACCGGTTGCCCGGTCTCCGCTGACGGGACGGTCAACTTCCTTTCCCGTCTCCTGTGTTGTCACCGCAGGAGACGGCCCGCAAACGGCGTATCAGGCAAAGGGCCCGGGTATCACCGAATCGGGCAGAGGAATCCCGTCATCTGCCGAGCAGGGGCGAGGAGTTCGGGGATGATGCACTGGTTCGAAGGGCCGCTGGCCGCTTTTGACACGGAGACAACAGGCGTGGACGTCGAGGAGGACCGGATCGTTTCGGCCGCCCTCGTGGTCCAGGACACCGCGGGCGGACGTCTTCGCGTCACCCGCTGGCTGGTCAATCCGGGGATACCGGTACCCGTCGGGGCCACCGAGATCCACGGTCTGACCGACGACCACCTGCAGCGCAACGGCCGGTGGCCCGCACCGGTCGTCGAGGAGATAGCGAGGGCGCTGGCCGAGCAGTGCGCGACGGGCCGGCCGCTCGTCGTGATGAACGCGCCGTTCGACCTGACGCTGCTGGACCGGGAGCTGAAGCGGCACCGGGCGTCGTCGCTGGGCACGTATCTGCAGAACACACCCCTGTGCGTGCTGGACCCACGTGTCCTGGACAAGCACCTGGACCGCTACCGCAAGGGCCGCCGCACGCTGACGGATCTGTGCGAGCTGTACGGGGTGGTGCTGGACGGGGCGCATGACGCGGCGGCCGACGCGGCGGCGTCGCTGGAGCTCGTGCGTGCGGTGGGGCGGCGGTTCTCCGCCCGGCTGGAGCGGCTGTCGCCGGCCGAGCTGCACTCGTTGCAGGCGGTGTGGCACGCGGCGCAGGCGCGCGGTCTGCAGGCGTGGTTCGAGAGGAACGGTGAGGCGGAGGCGGTGGATCCGGCGTGGCCGCTGCGTCCGGAGCTGCCGGCGGCGGCCTGATCCTGGCCGGGTACGCGAAAGCCGGTCCGTCGGTGGTGCTGACGGACCGGCTTTTCCCGGGTGGGCGATACTGGTTTCGAACCAGTGACCTCTTCGGTGTGAACGAAGCGCTCTCCCACTGAGCTAATCGCCCGGGAACGGGTTGAACCATACAGGGCCCGGCGGGCTAGGTTCAAACTCCTTGCAGCCACGCCGCCAGCCCGCGGCGTCCGGCGCGCATCATCAGCGTGTGATTGGCGCGGAAGACGAGGCGTCCGGGCACGGCGAGGCGGCGCAGCAGCCTCCTGCGGACGACGGTCTCCTGCTCGTAGAGCACCCGGCTCCCGCCGTCGTGCGCGGTGACGGTCCAGCGGACCCAGCCCTCGAGATCGCCGGTCATGACGGCCTGGAGGATCCGGGACGCGGGCTCGCGGCGGCTCTGCCTGACGGTCACGACCAGGTCGTACGGGAGGAAGGAGCGGAAGCGCGTCGTGGCGGAGGTGTCGTCGAGGGGAGTGACCTCGCGGACCTGCGGCCACCACCGGGGGTAGTCCTCGGCTCCTTCCAGGGCCGCGTACACGGTGTCGGGAGCGGCGGGCAGGTCCCAGACGCTGGTGAAGCGGTAGTGGTTCCAGTCCATGGGTCCAGTCTGCGCGTGCCGGACCTACTCACGGCCGGAACTGAGTATCCGAGCGCATGTACGAGCGTGTGTTCGGCGCCACACTCCCCCCATGGAACATGTGCCGCCACCCGCCGAGGAATTGGCGCTCCTCGACCAGGAACTTGTCCGCCTCGACGCCCGTCGGCTGCAGCTGCTGAACCGCCGCGCCTGGCTGCTCAGCGTGCTGCGCCCGCCGGTCGCGCCGCCTCCGTTCGCGGCACCTCCGGCGCGTCCTCCCGCCGCGCCGTTCGGCTGGGGACCGCCGGCCGCCCCCGCGGCCCCGACGTCCGGTGCGTCCGGTGTGCAGAACGTTCTGCTGGTCCTCGGTGGTCTGCTGCTGACGATCGCGGCGATCGCGTTCACCCTGTTCAGCTGGGGCGAGATGGGTATCGCCGGCCGTTCGGCGGTGCTGGCGACGGTGACGGTGGCCGCGCTCGTGGCTCCCGCGCTGCTGCTGCGGCGCAAGCTGTCCGCGACGGCGGAGGCGCTGGCGGCACTGGCGCTCGTGCTGACGGTGCTGGACGCGTACGCGCTGCACGCGGTGGCCTTGCCGGACACGGACGGGCTCGGCTTCGCGGCGGTCGCGTCCGCGGTGCTGACCGCGTCGTGGGCGGCGTACGGGCTGGCGCTGGGACGGCTGCGGATGCCGCTGCCCGCTGCCGTGGTGGCGGGGCAGCTGCCGCTGGTGCTGGGGGCGTGGGCCGCCGGGGCGCAGGCAGGGGTCTTCGGATGGGCGCTGCTGGTGACCGCGGCCGCGGATGTCGCGGTGGCGCTGCGGGGCCGGGGACTCGCGGTGCGGATCACGGCGGGCGTCGGGGCGGCGTCGGCCGGGCTGGTCTCCATGCTGATCGGCCTGGGCCAGTCGGTGTCGGCCGGTGGACCGCTCGCGGCCGCGGGCCCGGGTGCGCTGTTGCTGGCCGGTGCGGTGGTGGCGCTGTTCGCGGGGTGGCGCGCGCCGAAGGAGTGGGCCGCTGCCGCGGGTGTGGTGGCAGGTCTCGCCGCGGTGGCCGCGGTGGGCGGTGTGCTGCGTACGGGTCTGCCGTGGAACTGGTCGGTGGTGGTGTACCTGCTGTGCGGTGCGGCGCTGACGGCGGTGGTACGTGTGCGGGTTCCGCAGCCGGTGGGCCGGGGTGTGCTGGTGGCGTCCGCGGCGGTGACGGCGGGTGCGGTGCTGTGGGCACTGCCCGCGGTGGCGGCTGTACTGCTGGGGCCGGTGTCCTTGCTGACCGATGTGTGGGCCGGGGCGCCGGGGAGCGTCCGGGGCGCCCTGGGACCGTCGGTGCCGTGGCCGGGGTCGGCTGCCTCGCCGGTGGTGCTGGTGCTGGTGGCGGGCCTGTTGACGGCTCTGTACGCCGGATGGGACCGGGTGCGCGGCACGCTGCTCTCGCCCCGGCCGGGGTGGCGTGTCGCCTCGGCGGCCGGCGCGATGGTCCTGGGCTGGTGTGCGGCACTGACGCTTCCGGCTGTGCTGGACGTGCCGTACGCGTTGGCGGTGGGCGTGGAACTGCTGCTGGTGACGGGGCTGCTGGCGGTCGCCGTGCGAGAGGGGGCGGGCGCGCTCTCGCTCACCGCTCTGGTGTGCGCGCTCGTGGGCGCGGTGAGTGCGGGCCTGCTCGCGCTGGCCGCCGAACCGGCCACGTACGCGGTGTTCGTGGGCCTGTCGGTGCTGTTCGCGGGTGCGGCGGCCCGTTCGGGGGCGGCTGCGATGCGGTCGGTACTCGCGGGTGCCTCCGTCCTGTGCGCGATCGTGCCTGTTTCGGCTGTGGGGGCCTCGCTGGGGTGGAGCGCGCCGCACACGGCTCCTCTGGTCCTGGTCGTTCCCGCGGTGACGGTGCTGCTCGGAGCCCGGCTGCGGGTGGCCGCGGTGGCGTTGACGGTGGAGCTCACCGGGGCCTTCGCGGCGCTGGTCGCCCTGGGGCTCGCGGTGACGGACGCGCCCTTCCTGGCCCTGGTGCTGGCGCTGTGCGGGGTGCTGGCCGCGGGCACCGCGGTGCGGCCGGACCGCCGGCCGGTGGCGGGGCACCTGGCCGCGGCGCTGTTCGTGATGGCGGCGTGGGTGCGGCTCGCGGCTTCGGAGGTGTCGGACCCGGAGGCGTACACCCTGCCGGTGTCGGCGATCGCGTTCGCGGTCGGGTACCTGCGCCGTCGCACGGACCCGGCCGCGTCCTCCTGGGTGGCGTACGGCCCCGCGCTCTCGATGACGATGGCGCCGAGCCTCGTGGTGGCGTGGGTCGATCCGCACTGGCTACGGCCCCTGCTGCTGGGAGTGGCGGCGCTCGTGGTCACGCTGGCGGGCGCCCGCTTCCGGCTTCAGGCGCCCCTGGTGCTCGGCGGTTCGGTCCTGGCCCTGGTCGGGCTCCACGAGCTGGCCCCGCATGTCGTCCAGGTCTTCGACGCACTCCCCCGCTGGGCGCCCCCGGCGCTCGCCGGGCTGCTGCTGCTCGCACTCGGGGCGACGTACGAACAGCGGCTGCGCGACGCGCGCCGGGTGCGGGAGAGCCTCGGCCGGATGCGCTGAGGGTCGAGACGGCTAAGGCATCCTGTCCCCGACGAGTGCGAGGTTCTGGATCGCCGCGAGTCCGTACAGGGCGGTGGAGTTGGTGCTGACCCAGGCCGCTTCACTGCCCGGTACGGGTCCGGTCGGTCCCTCGACCTTGTGGGTGCTCCAGTCGGTCGTCTCCTTGTAGTCCCAGGTGTCGGCGCTGCTGTAGAACTGCTTCCACGCCCGGGTGGCGAGAGTGACGTCCCCGGTCCGTACGGCGGCGTAGGCGTCCTGGCGGGAATGGCCCTGGAACAGCAGCAGGGTGCCGAAGTTGCTGCCGTAGCGGGCGGTCTGTTCCGCCTTGGTGGCGTTGAAGTAGCGGCAGTAGTCGATCCATGCCGCCTCGAACTCCGGCATGTCGATCATGTCGATGAGTTCGGCGTTGAGCTCGACCAGGCCGAACATGGCCGACAGGTGCGAGACACCGACCGCGGGCTTCTCGGCTATCGCGAACTTCCCGGTGTCGAGGTCGTACAGACCGACGCCCTGGACGAAGCCGTTGGGCTGGGCGGCGATCGTCTCCATGGTGGACAGCACCCGGTCCCTGGCCTTCTCCCACTTGGGGCCGCGGCGCTCCCACTCGGTGAGCCAGGCGGAGACGAGGCCGCTCCAGTCGGTGCCGAAGCCGATGGACAGGGCGTGCCGGTCGGGGGTGTAGGGCTCGGTGCGGATCTTGCGGATGGGGTCCAGGGCGAGGAAGGTCTCGTCGGAGTCGACATTGGCGTGCATGAGGTCGCCGACGCGCTCGTCCGCGGTGAGGAAGTAGAACATCCGGCGGTAGGTGGTGTTCGCGATGCGCTGCTGCTTGGCGCTGTCGGCGTAGTGCTGGACGCCGTGGCGGGTGCCGAGTCCCGCCCACTTGCCGAGGTGGTAGACGTCCACCTCGCCGGTGTGCCGGGTCATGGCTTCCGCGAAGCGGTAGATGTCGGCGCGGCCCGAGCGCATGTACGCGTACCAGAGCCACAGGTCGGGCGAGAGCTCGGAGTTGTCCCAGGCGTAGCCGCCGACGTCGTAGCACCACTGATGGCGGGTGGGGTCGTAGGTGTGCATGATGTCGCCGTAGTCCCAGAAGCCGTACCAACGGCGCATCTCCACCTGGTCCTTGTAGTACGTGAAGAGGAAGTCCAGGTGGTCCTCGATCTTCGACTTGGCGGCGGTGGACCGGTCGGGTTCGGCGAAGAGCCCGCCGAAGACCTTTGCCGTGATGAGCTGCTTGGGCGGCGCGGCGAGCTGGGGCGGGGTGCGTACGGCGTCGACCTGCCGGGCGAGGGTCTCGGCGGCGGGGGTGGACTCGTTGGCCCAGAAGAGGAGTTCGCTCGTCCGCGCGATGCCGTACGGGGTGCCGAAGCCGGGCTCGTAGTCCTCGTAGGTGATGTTGAGGCCTTCGAGCTGTTCGGCGTAGGTGTCCTGTTCCATGCCGTCGTGGTAGAAGCGCAGGTCCATGGGCCGCGCCTCGGGTGACCAGAGCCAGAGGGTGACTTCGGCCTCGTCGGTCTGGGCGTCGCGGATGTCGAGCTGGGCGGGGTGCTTCTCCCAGAAGTCGCGCAGACCGAAGGAGAATCCGCCGCTCGGCCCGCCGACGTACCCGAAGCCGGAGGCCCGCGTGCCGCCTCCGGCGGGGATCCACCCGTGGCCCTTCCTCGTGCGCTTGCGCAGCCCGAAACCGTCGGCGGAGAGCTGGGAGAGCGTGTAGTCGCCCCACTCGGGGATGTACGGGAGCCGGGTGGTGACCCGCTGGTCCCAGGTGGCGGGGTCGGGGAGCTTCCGGCCCGCGAACTGTGCCTCGCGCACGGCGACCCCGGGGTCGCGGCGCAGACCGGTGATGCCCTTCACGGCCTCGCGCAGGAGGCCGGTGCCGTCGCCGCCGATGCGGATGTGGCGGTCGTGGGCGGCGTCGCGCATCGGGACGCCGAAGCGGACGCCGAGGCCGCGGATGAAGTCGCCGCTCGCCTTTCCGGGTTCCTGCGTGCCGTCGTAGGTGAGGGTGTGCATCATCCGGAAGGAGTCCGCGCCCGCGTAGAAGTAGAACCGTACGGAGAACGGCATCCAGGAGCGGGAGCCCTTGCGGTGCTTGCCGTCGATGCGGACGACGGCACGGACGGGGCCGCCCTGCTCGGTCTCGGCGGCTTCGATGACGCTCTCGAAGCGCTCGTACTTCTCGTTGCCCTGGTCGCCGTCCTCGATCTCGCCCTGGCGCAGCAGGACGAGCCGGCCGTTGCGGGCGATTTCGGTGGAGCCGCGGGTGACGGACTTGACCAGGGCGGAGCCGTTGGTACCGAGTCTGGCGGTGATCACCCCGGTGGAGACGGTGAGGGTGCCGCCCGCGCGGGTGACGGTGACCTTGTTCTCCGGGGCGGCGGGGGTCCCGGTGGTGAGTGCGAACTTCTTCGCGGTGACCTCGGGGCCGACCGCGTGAGCGGTCCATTTGAGCGAGCCGTCGGGCCAGTAGCCGATCGGCCAGGTCTGTACGGGGACGTCCTCGCCGTCCTCGGTGGCCAGCGCGAACGTCTGGTCCTTCGCGTACTGCCCCTTGGGCCAGGGCACACCGAGCGTCGACCCGGGGGCGGCCCCGAGGCCGCCGGGCTCGAGCCAGGTGAGGGGGACGGGCTCGTTGGTCCTGTCCACGCCAGGGACGGCGGTTGCGGTGGTGGCGCCGAAGGTCCAGCTGACCTGGGCGGCCGCGCCGGCCGCCGCTGCGGCCTTCAGGAGCGTTCTGCGGGGCATCCTGGACATGGTTGTGCCTCTCTCCGTGAGGACGGGGGACATCGAGAAGGTGGTACGAGGGGGGTCAGCGGGCGAGCCGGCGTGCCTCTACGGCGGTGGCGGCGGCTGCGACGGCCCCGACGACGGGTACGGCCAGCGGCAGCACCAGGGCTCCGGAGAGCACGACGACGGCCATCCCGCAGACGAGCAGGAGGGAGCCGGCCGGGTCGCGGACCGTGCGGCGGCCCGCGGCGGCGAGGAGGGAGCGCCAGCTGTCGCCGGGCTCCCAGCACGCGGCGGCGCGCAGGACCGCGACCATGTAGCCGATCAGGGCGAGGATGCCGACGGCGCCCACGACGGGGCCGCCGGGCAGCCCGGCTCGTACGGCCGACAGGTCGAGCCACAGCAGGGCTGCGGCCGCCCACACGGACACGCCGACGAGCAGGCCGCCGGGGGCGGCGGCGCGTACGTCGGCGATGAATTCCCGCAAGCCGCCCTGCTCGCCCGCCAGATGGCGGCGCAGGTGCCGGGTCCCCGCGGCGAAGGCCGCGGGGAACGTGAGGAGCGGCAGGGCGGCGACGGCGATCCACACGCCGGTGAGCAGGCATTCGGAGAACAGACCGAAGCGGTCCATGACACGCGAACGGCGTTCCGCGGTGCGGGACTTCGTCGTCACGGCGGCCTCAGCCCTTCAGGCCGGAGGTGGCCATGCCGTCGATCAGGTAGCGCTGGAAGGCCAGGAAGAAGGCCAGCACGGGCAGCAGGGCGACCAGCGACATGGCGATCATGCCGCCGTAGTCGGCCACGGCGTCCTGGTCGATGAACATCTTCAGCCCCATGGAGACGGTGTACTTGTCCGGCTCGTTGAGGTAGAGCAGGGGCCCCATGAAGTCGTTCCAGGCGTTGATGAAGGTGAAGATGGCACTGGTGATGAGCGCGGGCCGGCAGAGCGGCATGACGATCGACCAGTAGATCCTCAGGTGCCCGCAGCCGTCGAGCCGCGCGGCCTCGTCGAGCTCCTTGGGCAGACCACGCATGAACTGCACCATCAGGAAGACGAAGAAGGCGTCGGTGGCGAGGTACTTGCCGATGAGCAGCGGCGTGAAGGTGTTGATCAGTTCCAGCTTCTGGAACAGCACGTACTGGGGAATGATCAGCACGTGGTACGGCAGGAGCAGGGTGCCGATCATGATGGCGAACATGACGTTGCGGCCGGCGAAGCGGACCTTCGCGAAGGCGTACGCCGTCAGCGAGCAGGACAGCACCACGCCGATGACCGAACCGACTGCGATGTAGGCCGAGTTCAGGAAGAACGTCGAGATGGGGATGTCGGCGATGCCCTCGGTGAGCCTGGTGTAGTTGTCCGTGATGGGGTCGGCCGGGAACAGGTCCAGGGCGCCGATGATGTCCGCGCTGGGTTTGAACGAGGCACCGATCGTCCACACCACCGGGTAGAGGACCACGGCGAGGATGACGAGTGCACCGAGGTGCCAGGCGATCGCGCCGGGTCCCCGGCGTCGTACGGCTGCGTGCAGGAGACTCATCGGCCGCCCTCCTCGTAGTGCACCCAGCGCTTCTGGGACCAGAACAGCACGGCGGTGACCAGGCCCACCGCGACGAGCAGCAGCCATCCCATGGCTGAGGCGAAGCCCATCCGGCTGTTCACGAAGCCCTGTTCGTACAGGTAACAGGTGTAGACGAGCGTCGCGTCGGCCGGTCCGCAGCTGCCGTTGCTGACGATGTAGGCGGAGCCGAAGATCTGGAAGGAGTGGATGGTCTCCAGCAGGACGTTGAAGAACAGCACCGGCGAGATCATCGGCAGGGTGATGTGGAAGAACCTGCGCCAGGGGCCCGCTCCGTCCACCTCGGCCGCCTCGTACAGTTCCCGCGGTACCTGCTTGAGACCGGCCAGGAAGATGACCATCGGGGCGCCGAACTGCCAGACGGTGAGGGCGATCAGCGCATAGATGATCATCCCGGGGTCGCCGATCCAGCCGCCCACCTCGACGCCGAACACCTTCTGCGTACGGTCGACGAGGGCGTCGTCCGAGAACAGCGCCCGCCAGACGATGGCCGCCGACACGCTCGCGCCGATCAGGGACGGGGCGTAGAAGGCCGCCCGGTAGAAGGACTGGCCCCACCGCTTCTGGGCGAGCAGCATCGCGACGGCGAGTGCGGCGGCCAGTTTGACCGGGGTGCCGATCAGTACGTACCAGGAGGTGACCTTGACCGACTGGCGCCACCGGGGGTCGGCGAACATGTCGGTGAAGTTCTGCAGGCCGATCCAGCGCGGGGCTTCGAACAGGTTGTACTCGGTGAACGAGAGGTACAGCGAGAACACCATGGGCCCGGCGATCAGGAACAGGAAGCCCGCGATCCAGGGCGACATGAACAGGTAGCCGGCCAGGTTCTCGCGGCTGCCGGCCCGCTCGGGGCCGGCGGGCGGCGCGTTTCCCACGGGACCGGTCCGCTTCTCCGCGGACCGGTCGTCCCCGGGCGCGAGTGCGCCCGAGGAGGTCTGGATGTGAGTCACCACGGCCCCTCTCAGTTCGAGGCGAGGGCGGTCTTGGCCTCGGAGAAGAACTGCTTCACGGAGTCCTTCGGCGAGGCCTTGCCCAGGGAGAGGTCGGCGGAGATGCGCAGGAAGGCCGCCTCGATCACGTCGGCGCCCGCCGGGTGCGGTGTGATGGGCTCCAGGATGCCCGCGCCGGCGATCGCGGACTCGTACGCGGCGATCGCCTTGCTGGGGGCGTCGGTGGGCTGGTAGGCCTCGAACTGGGCGGTGGTGGCGGGTACGCCGCGGTCGTACCCCATGATCCTGGCGACCGCGGGGTCGTGGGTCATGAAGCCGATGAAGGTGGCCACCTCGGCCGGGTGCTTGGTGCGCGCCGTGCCGCTGAGCATCAGCGAACCCAGGTACTGGCCGGTCTTCTTGCCGTCGGTGCTGGGGATGGGCGCGAGGCCGTAGCTGCTCTTGCCCTCGGCGCTGTAGCGGACGGAGAAGTTGTCCCAGGTGAACTCTCCGGCGGAGAGTCCCTTGGCGGTCGCGGAGGCGGGCTTGATCTGTTCGACCTTCTTGGGGTCGGCGTAGACACCCGACTTGACCCGCTCCAGCGCCTCGGTCCAGTACGGCAGGAGTTCGGTCTCGCCGAAGCCCATGCCGTCCTCGGTGAAGAACGCCTTGCCGTTCTGGCGGAGTATCAGGTCGTACAGGTACATCACGCCGTGCGGTCCGGCGTCGCCGGCGATCTTCTGGCCGTTCTTGATCTTCTGCAGGCCCGCGTACCAGTCGTCCCAGGTCCAGCCGATCTCGGGGGCGATGCCGGCCTTCTCGTAGACCCTCTCGTCGATGACGAGGGCCATCGAGTTGCTGCCGACCGGCACGCCGAGGAGCTTGCCGTCGACCTCGGCGAACTTCTCCAGCCCGGAACGGAAGCCGTCGAGGCTGAGGTTGCCCTTCTCCACCTGGGGGTGGAGGTCGAGGAGGACGTTCTTCGCCTCGTACTTGCGCAGGAAGGTCACGGCGTTCTGGATGACGTCCGGGGGGTTGCCGCCGGCCGCCTGCGTGTTGAACTTCTTCCAGAAGTCCGGGTACTGCTGGAAGTCCGTCTTCACCTTGATCTTCGGGTGCTTCTTCTCGAAGAGGGCGACGCACTGCTGAACCTTCTTCGCCCGGTCGTCGGCGCCCCACCAGGAGTGCCGGATGGTGACCGTACCCCCGGAACTGCCGCTTCCGCCCGAGCCGCAACCGGCTGCGGTCAGTCCGAGACCGGCCGCCGAGAGGCCGGCCAGCTTGAGCATCTGCCGCCGGTCCATGCCGTTGTTCCGAGACATCTCTTGCCCCCACCATCGCATTGAATCGTTTTAGAAAGCGCTTGCTGGGTCAAAGTAAGGAGCGGCACCCGGCTCGTCAACGGTTCGGACGAAAATCGGCGGAACGCCCGGCCCGCCGAACAACCGGGGCGGAATGCCCGGCCCGCCGAACACCTGCATGCGAAAACACCGATGGCCCGGAAGCTTCGTGTGAAGCTTCCGGGCCATCGGTACGGGGTGGGCGATACTGGGTTCGAACCAGTGACCTCTTCGGTGTGAACGAAGCGCTCTCCCACTGAGCTAATCGCCCCGGCGCACCGCAAACATTACCCCATGTCAGCGGCGCCTCCGGACCATCAACGGGTCACTGCTCGATCTTCCACGGCATGGTGATCCCGAACTTCCAGACGTAGATCCCCACGAGCACGGCGATGATCACGAGCCCCACCGTGGTGAGGATGATGTTGCGCCGCCGCACCTTGGGATCGAGGGCGCGCTGAGCAGCCTCGGTGACCTTGCGCCGGGTCCAGCGCAGGACGAGCTGCGCCCAGACGAACTCCGTCGCCCAGATCGCCATGCCTCCGAAGATCACCAGCCACCCGGGGCCCGGCAGCGGCAGCATCACGATGCCCGCTCCGACCACCGCGAGGCCCACGACGAAAATGCCGACCTGCCAGCTCACATGCAACAGCCGGGACGCCTTGATGAACCCCGGCGCCCGAGAGCCCAGCTCCCTCTCGGTCTTCGCCGCATCCCCCGTCGCGGACTCCGCGGCCGGCCGTGAGGCGACCTCGCTCCGCTCGTCACTCTCCGCATTCATGAACCCCAACCTACCCGAACGGTGTGGGTCACTGGAATGGACGCATCACCCAAAGTTACACACCGCCCCACAACACGCCCGAAGCATCACAAATAGGTCAGAGGGGTTTACAACACCACCGTAGGTGGCATGTCGATTTCGCCGACGTGCGAATCCCCGAGCGCACACTGAGCGAAAGGCCCTGGCGCTTATGAACACCACGGTCAGCTGCGAGCTGCACCTGCGCCTCGTTGTGTCGAGCGAGTCCTCACTGCCTGTACCCGCGGGCCTGCGGTATGACACGGCCGATCCCTATGCCGTGCACGCCACCTTCCACACCGGAGCGGAGGAGACGGTCGAGTGGGTTTTCGCCCGTGACCTCCTTGCCGAGGGGCTGCACCGGCCCACCGGCACCGGAGACGTCCGTGTCTGGCCATCACGTAGTCACGGCCAGGGCGTCGTCTGCATCGCACTGAGCTCCCCGGAGGGAGAAGCCCTGCTAGAAGCTCCGGCAAGGGCCCTGGAGTCGTTCCTGAAGAGGACCGACGCCGCGGTTCCGCCGGGCACCGAGCATCGTCACTTCGATCTCGATACGGAGCTCTCACACATCCTGGCCGAGAGCTGAGCCAGGCCGAGAGCTGCGGGACGCCGTCCGACTCGGGGAGACGGCGTCGCGCGGACAACCTCATACGGCAGACACCGACGCCGCCGCCGCGGAACCCACCGCGGCGACGGCGTCGGCGCGCGCCGGGGGCACCGGGATTCCGTGCTGCGCGTCTCCCGGTCACGACGGCTTCGGTCCCGCGGTCCCCTGACGCGGCGGTCCCGGTCACGCGGTCCCCCACGACCGACGGTCCGGTCCGGTCCCGTCCTGGCGACCCCACGCCCCCCACACGCCCCACAGGTACCGAAGCGACTCACGAGTGACCGTCGAGTGACCACCGGGGCCGCCAGACGGCCGTCACGCGCTTCGGCGGCTCAGCCGACCTGCAAAGGCCCTCCCGCTCGCCCGTAAGCCCCTACCGGGCCCGTGGCGCCTTCGCCGAGCCAGTAGAGTCACCCGGCATCGGCGGGCACCCGCCCGCCGGAGGCCAGGGAGCGAAGCGTGCTGATCCCACACGACACCCGGATCGCCCTCGACACGGTGGTCGATCTGGTGAACACCGCGCCGGAGAGCGAGCCGGCCGACGGACTCCCCGACGTCGACGCGCTCTACGACTTCGCGGAGCGCCATCTCATCAGCGGCGTGGGCGAGCTCGGCGAGAAGGACCTGCGCGCCGTACGGGACGTGCGGAGCCTGTTCGCGGAGGTGTTCGCGGCGCCCGACGCCCGTACGGCTGCCGAACTCGTCAACCGGCTGGTGGCCGCCGCGGGTACCACCCCGCAGCTCACGAACCACGACGGCTACGACTGGCACGTCCACTACTTCGCGCCGGACGCCTCCGTCTCGGACCATCTCGCGGCCGACTGCGGCATGGCTCTGGCCTTCATCGTCGTGGCGGGCGAGCAGGAGCGGCTGCGCCGCTGCGAGGCGCCGGACTGCCGGCGCGCGTTCGTCGACCTGTCCCGCAACCGCTCGCGCCGCTACTGCTCCAGCCGCACCTGCGGTAATCGGCTCCATGTCGCCGCGTACCGGGCACGGCGCAGGGAAGCGGCGCGCTGACCGTCGCCGCACGCGCCTGACGGGCCCCTGCAGGGTGGCGGGCGAAGCGGCGGCCGCGGATGCCGGTGCCCGCTCACAGCAGAAAAAGATCATGCAGCGCGGCCATCAGCAGGAGACTGCCGATCACCGTCAGAAAGATCATCAGGGGTGGCTGGGACAGCGCGAAGAGGCAGCCACGCGGCTCTTCGGCAGGGGGTGCGGGGGCCTCGCCCCGGTATGTGTCCACCATCTCGAGGCGATCATGACGCAGAGGCACCCCTGTTGGCGATCAACACGCTTTATCGCACGGGGAGTTCACCCTCCGCAAACGGCATGGATTCGCTCCGGCGTCCGATCCCCCGTCACACATTCGCACCCGTCGCCCACGCCCCGAGGACCCCGCTCCGGGCACGGCCCGCGGGTCAGCGCGGAGCGGCGCTGGACGCGCGTACGACGAGCTCCGGCTGGAGCACCACACTGCGGTGCCGATGGCTGCCGTCCACGTCGTCCGCCTCCTCGAGAAGGAGCTCCGCCGCCATCCTGCCCATGAGCACGGCGGGCTGCCTGACCGAGGTCAGCGGCACGGCGGCCGCCGCGGCGAACTCGATGTCGTCGTAACCGACGATGGCGACGTCCTGCGGCACCCGGACGCCCGCCGCGTAGAGCGACTGAAGGACACCGAGGGCCAGCAGGTCGTTGGCGCAGAAGACGGCGGTCGGGCGCGGTACGAGGCCGAGCAGCCGTGCCCCGGCGTCCCGGCCCGCCGCCACGTCCAGGCGGTCGGACGGGATCTCGACGAGGGCCTCGGGACCGAGTCCCTCCTCCGCGAGGGCGGCGAGGGCGCCCTCACGGCGGTCCCTGATCTGGTGCAGGTCGCCGGGGCCGCTGACATAGGCGACGGAGCGGTGCCCCGCCGAGACGAGGTGCCCCACGGCAAGCCTGCCGCCGCGTACGTCGTCGACGGAGACGGCGCAGGTCTCGGCACCCGGGGCCACCCTGTCCACGAGCACGTACGGAATCCGGTGGCGGGCGAACGCCTCGAGGTTGCCGCCGGTGGCGTCGGCCGGGGTGACGAGCACCCCGCAGACGCGCTGTTCGGCGAAGAGCCCGAGGTATTCGGCCTCCTCCTCCGGACTCTGGCCGCTGTTGCACACCATCACGCCGAGGCCGGCGTCCCGGGCCGCGCGTTCCGCGCCGCGGGCGATGTCGACGAAGAAGGGGTTGCCCATGTCGAGGACGAGCAGGGCCACGATCCGGCTGCGGCCCGCCCTGAGCTGCCTGGCCGACTCGCTGCGTACGTAACCGAGCTCCTCGATCGCCGCCAGCACCCGGGCCCGGGTGTCCGGAAGCACCGCCTCGGGGCGGTTGATCACGTTGGAGACGGTGCCCACCGAGACTCCGGCCTGCCGGGCCACATCCTTGATCCCTGCCACACGCCCCACTTGCCCTGCCCCACTGATGCGTCCGGCCGCCGCGCATCGGCGCGGCGTATCCCTGTCCTGCCGACGTCATCCGGCTGGATCCGCCGGCCCGTCGTCCTTGCCCTGCGGCCCAGGAATGAATTGTTTCAATCCGTTCGGGACGCTAGCTCCATCCCCGGATACCGTCAAGATCGGATCGGAGCAACCCCGAATATACCGATACGCGAAGCGGAGACGAGCGGCTCGCGCTCGCCTCCAGCCATGAATCGATTCATAATGCAGCCATCATGGCAGCGTCACACAGCGCCGGGTGCGCCCTGTCAGATGCCGTGCTTCTTCAGGATCGCCTCGATGTCGCTGAAGTCCTCGCCCGGCGCGGCGGCCCCCTGCGGCTCCTTCTTCGCTCGGGGCTCCGGGCGGGGCGTCGTGTTCGCGGACGTCAGTGAGGGTGTCGACGCGGCCGGGGAGACCGCGTCGCCCTGCGACGCCGCCCGCGCGGCCTTGCGTTCCTTGCGGGTGGAGCCACTACGACGCTCCACCGCCCGTGTGGTCATGAAGAGGAGCCACGCCAGCGCGAGCAGCCCGAAGCCGAGCCAGACGCTGGGCTTGAACACGATGTCGGACAACCACTCGACGACACCGGTCATCACGAGGCCGACAGGCACCAGCGAGTAGGCGGCGATCCTGGTCGCCGCGAGGAATCGCTTGCGGTACGCGGTGATCGCGGCGATGCCCAGGCCTGCCGCCGACACCGCGGAACAGATGGTCTCGGCAAGCATCGGTGCCTCCAGCACATCGGGAAACGTCCCTTCCATCCTGCACCGGTCGCGGCTCTGGGGCCACGGTCCCGGGCCACATCAGGGACATTTCAGGGCTGCGGTCCTCCCCAGGTCCCGATTGGGAAGCGGAGGTCCGGCCTGAAAGACTGATCCCATGAGCGATTCCACCCCCGCAGCCCCGGTCGTCCTGGACATCTGGTGCGAGCTCGAGTGCCCCGACTGCCATCAGGCCCTCTCGGATGTCCACGCCCTTCGCGCCCGCTACGGCGACCGGCTGGAGATCCGGCTGCGCCACTTCCCGCTGGAGAAGCACAAGCACGCGTACGCCGCTGCCCAGGCGGCCGAGGAGGCCGTCGAGCAGGGCAAGGGGTGGCCGTACATCGAGGCGGTACTGGCCCGCACCGCCGACCTCGCCCGTACCGGTGAACCCGTGTTGCTCGATGTGGCACGTGAACTGGAGCTGGACGCCGAGGAGTTCGACACCGCGCTCATCGACGGCCGGCACATGCTGATCGTCGACGCGGACCAGGCCGAGGGCAAGGCCATCGGGGTCACCGGAACCCCGACGTATGTGATCGGTGACGAGCGGCTGGACGGTGGCAAGAGCCAGGAAGGTCTGCGCGAGCGGATCGAGGAGATCGCGGACCGTCTGCTGGCCGACCGCGGCTGACGTCGGGTCCGCCCGGCGGCGACGGGCCGCGGTCCGATGGCGAGGGGGCGCGGTCCGGTGGGGAGGGCCGCCTACAACGTCTTGGCCAGGTTGTACTGGGTCGGCTCGTAACCGAGCGACTCGTACAGCCGCAGCGCGGGGGTGTTCGACGCGAAGACGTGCAGGCCGAGCCTGCCGAGCCCCGAGTCGAGCGTGATGTCCTCGGCACGGTGCATCAGCGCACGGCCGTACCCGTGTCCGCGGTACTCTCCGCGGACCTCGACGTCGAAGACGTATCCCATCGCCTCGCCCTGCGGTGTCTCGTGCCGCGCCACCCACACATGGCCGATGACGTCGCCGCCGTGGACGAGCACGTGGAAGTGCATGCCCTCGGTGGCCAGACCGTCCGGCAGGTTCGTGGCGTGGTCGGTCTCGGACTTCCGCCGGGCCTGCTCCTCAGGGACGCCGCGCTCGATCCAGTTCTGCGCGTACGTCTCCACGCTGGTGCTCGCCCAGTCGGCGAATTCCTGGCCGCTCATCGGACGCCCGGTGACGCCGTCCGGGAGTGCGGGCGCCGTCCGCCGGAGTTCCTTGACCATGTTCCGGCTGCGCTCGGTATAGCCGAGCACGGCCCCGAGCCCCCGGGCGGCCCCGTTGTCCGCGGGAGCCACCAGCCGCACCTGGGTGCAGCCCCAGCTGCGCAGCACCTCCTCCGCGGCGAGGGCGGCGATGGTGCCCCGGCCCCGCCTGCGGTGCGGTTCCTCGATGCGCAGCGACCGGATTATCCCGGCCGACGCGCCGAACACCGGATCGGTGGAGACGCCGACGGAACCGACGGGACGCCCGTTGTCGCACACGTCGTACGTGCGTTCCTGTGCGCCGTCGGCGCCTTGCTGGATCGGCCCGGTCGGCCGGAGGGTCGTGGTCATCAGGGGTGTTCTATCCGCTCGTCCTCGGTCCGTCACCTGTTTTTGCCGGACGGGCTCAGGGATCGAGGTGGTCGCCCGCGCGTTCGTCGAAGATCCGCATCGCCTTCGCCGTCACCGGCCCCGGCGCGCCCGGCAGCTCCCGTCCGTCCACCCGGTGGACGGCCTGGATGTCGCGGAGCGTGGAGGTCAGGAAGATCTCCTCGGCCGTTTCGAGGATGTCCAGCGGCAGTTCCGTCTCCTGCGCGCCGGTCCACTCCACGGCCAGTGCGCGGGTGATCCCGGCAAGGCATCCGGAGGTGAGGGGAGGGGTGTGGATCCGGCCGTCGAGCACGACGAAGACATTGGATCCGGTGCCCTCGCAGAGCTGCCCGACCGTGTTGGGGAAGAGCGCCTCGGAGGCGCCCCGCTCGTGGGCGCGTGCGAGGGCGACGACGTTCTCGGCGTACGAGGTGGTCTTGAGCCCTGCCACCGCGCTCCGTTCGTTGCGCGTCCAGGGAACGGTGATCACGGCTGTGCTGTCCGGACGGCGTGACGTCTCGCCGAGCGCGACGACGAGGCTGGGCCCCGCGTCGCCGCGGTCGGAACCGAGGGGTGAGAGGCCTCCGGTGTACGTGATCCGCAGCCGGCCGAGCGCCATGGGGTTGGCCGCGATGACGGCCTCCGCGGCGCGGCGGACCTCGTCCTGGTCGGGGTCGGACAGACCGAGGCCACGGGCCGAGCGGGTCAGCCGGTCGAGATGCCGGGTCAGCGCGAAGGGGCGGCCGTGGGCGACCCTGACCGTCTCGAAGATGCCGTCCCCCACGGTCAGTCCGTGATCGAGCACGGACACCCGTGCGTCATCGGCGTCCCGGAGTTCGCCGTTGACCCAAATCCTCATGACGCGGTCCTTCCTGTCTCCTCGTAGGCGCCCGACGCTACAGCGAGCAGCCGGGACGCCTTCAGCTCGGTCTCCGCCCATTCACGCTGCGGGTCGGACCCCCAGGTGATGCCGGCTCCGGTACCGAACCGCAGCACGGGCGCGGTGTCGGTGCGGTCGATCCAGAAGGTCCTTATGCCGACGGCCAGTTCCGCGGTGCCCCTGTCCGCGTCGACCCAGCCGATCCCTCCGCAGTACGGACCGCGCGGCGCTGTCTCGAGGGCGTCGATGATCCTCAGCGCACTGGACTTCGGGGCACCGGTGACGGATCCGGGCGGAAACGCGGCGGTGAGCAGTTCCGGCCAGCCGGCGCCGTCGGCCAGCCGGCCGCGCACGGTGGAGACGAGGTGGACGAGTCCGGGGTGCTTCTCCACCACACAGAGATCGGGGACGCTCACGCTGCCGGTCGCACAGACCCGGCCCAGGTCGTTGCGGACCAGGTCGACGATCATCACGTTCTCGGCGTGGTCCTTCTCCAGCAGATCGCCCTCGGTCCGCCCGGTTCCCTTGATCGGCCCGGACTCGACGATCCGGCCGTCGCGCCTCAGGAAGAGCTCCGGGGAGGCGGTGGCTATCTCGACGCCCTGGGCCGGCAGCCGGATGGTCCCCGCGTAGGGGGCGGGGTTGCCGCGGGCGAGCAGGGCGGTGAGGGCGTCCACGTCGGCGGCGGGGCCGGGCAGCGGTGCGGACAGGACCCGGCAGAGGTTGGCCTGGTAGACCTCGCCCGCCGCGATGTGTTCACGGATCCGCCGTACGCCGGCCTTGTAGGCGTCCTCGTCGAGCGATGAGATCCAGTCCTGCGGCGCCGGGCCACGCCAGGCCCCGGGTACGGGAAGGGGCACCTGCTCGGTCCGTACGGTGGAGAAGCGGGCGCAGACGAGACGGCCCTCGAAATCGGCGGATACGGCCCAGAAACCGGATGATTCGAGAGCCGCAGGATCGCTGGTCACATCCTGCAGGCCTGAGGCGATGAGGCCGCCGAAGCGGGCCATGGGAGCTAGGTCGTGCACTCTGGTGAGTCTAGAACGGTGCACGGTGACCTGCGGCGGGGCGGAGGCAGCGCAGCACGCTGCGCAAACGCGTTTTTGTGCTGGCCCGGGAATCCGCTAGAGTTCAACACGTCACCGGGACGCGCAAGCCGAACGGGAATGACAAGCGGACGTAGCTCAGTTGGTAGAGCGCAACCTTGCCAAGGTTGAGGTCGCCAGTTCGAACCTGGTCGTCCGCTCGCAGAAGGTGGGGGATCTTCCCGAACCCCCATCCCTGGTGGAGTGGCCGAGAGGCGAGGCAACGGCCTGCAAAGCCGTCTACACGGGTTCAAATCCCGTCTCCACCTCCAAGGACGATTAGCTCAGCGGGAGAGCACTTCCCTGACACGGAAGGGGTCACTGGTTCAATCCCAGTATCGTCCACCGGTCCGCAAGGACCCCCGCGCGATTAGCTCAGCGGGAGAGCGCTTCCCTGACACGGAAGAGGTCACTGGTTCAATCCCAGTATCGCGCACGCAGTACACGCAGGGTCACCCTGCGCGATTAGCTCAGCGGGAGAGCGCTTCCCTGACACGGAAGAGGTCACTGGTTCAATCCCAGTATCGCGCACCGTTTCGAAGCCCCCGGTCGTCTCGACGACCGGGGGCTTCGTCGTTGTCCTGCGGTCAGCCGGTGAAGAGCTGGGTGGCCTTGCGGGCCAGTTCGTACAGCCCGTAGCCGAAGGGCACGGCGACCCAGAGCCAGACGAGGACCATGAGCGGCTTACGACTCCTGGTGGACACGGGGGCTGCTCCCTTCCGGGGTCTCGTGGAAGCGCGGATGGACGGGGCGGATGCACTCGTTGGCGACGAAGCCGATGACGAGCAGCCCGATCATGATGGTCAGGGAGGTCGTGTAGAGGCTGGGTCCGCTGTGTCCGGCGCGCTCCCCCGCGTCGGCGACCCTGTTGACGATCAGCGGACCGAGTACGCCCGCCGTGGACCAGGCGGTCAGCAGCCGGCCGTGGATGGCTCCGACCTGGTACGTGCCGAAGAGGTCCCTCAGGTAGGCGGGAGCGGTCGCGAACCCTCCTCCGTAGAAGGAGAGGATCACCAGCGCGCAGCAGATGAAGAGCGGCTTGGAGTCGTTGCCGAGCCGGTCGATCATCACGTACATCAGCGCGCCGACACCGAGGTAGACGCGGTACATGTTCTTGCGGCCGATCAGGTCCGAGGTGGAGGACCACAGAAGACGGCCGCCCATGTTGGCCAGCGAGAGCAGGGCGACGAAGCCCGCCGCGGCGGAGACCGACACCGGGGTGGAGGTGTCCGTGAAGAAGTCCTGGATCATCGGCACGGCCTTCTCGAGGATGCCGATGCCCGCGGTGACGTTCATGCACAGGACCACCCACAGGCACCAGAACTGCGGTGTGCGCAGGGCGTTGCGCGCCGAGACCTGGGCGTTGGTGACGAGCCTGCGGGTTTCCTGCTTCGGCTCCCAGCCGTCGGGGAGCCAGCCGTCCGGCGGCACCCGCACCAGGAGGACGCCGAGCGCCATGAACGCCGCGTAGACGACGCCGTGGACGAGGAAGGCGCTCGCGATGCCGGAGCGGTCCGTACCGAAGCTCTCGAGCATGCCCGTGGACCAGGGCGAGGCGATGAGGGCACCGCCGCCGAAGCCCATGATGGCGATGCCCGTGGCCATGCCGGGGCGGTCGGGGAACCACTTGATGAGGGTGGAGACCGGGGAGATGTAGCCGATGCCGAGCCCGATCCCGCCGATGAAGCCGTAGCCGAGGACGACGAGCCAGTACTGGCCGGTGGCCGCACCGAGGGCGGCGACGAGGAAGCCGGAGGAGAAGCAGACGAGGGAGACGAACATCGCCCAGCGGGGACCGTTGCGTTCGACGAGGGTGCCGCCGAAGGCCGCGGAGAGACCCAGCATCACGATGCCCAGCTGGAACGGGAGGGCGCTTCCGGTGCCTGACAGCCCGAGGGCGGATTCGAGTGGGGGCTTGAACACGCTCCAGGCGTAGGCCTGTCCGATGGAGAGGTGTACGGCGAGCGCGGCGGGTGGCACGAGCCAGCGGCTCCAGCCCGGGGGTGCGACAGTTCGGGACCTGTCGAGGAAGTTCATGGCCCCGCACTCTAGGCAGCGATCATGCCCATGACTAGATCAAAACCGAACTTCGTCGACGGTATGCAATGCGGCGCGACGGGCCCGGACGCAACGCGCCCGGGCCCCGCAGGGATTCAGGAGGAGAAGAGCATCCGGCCGAAGCTCTTCTGGCGGTGGTGTCCGTGGTGCCCCTGGTGCGGCGCACCCCACGCGGGAGCCGGGGCCGCGGGGTACGCCTGCGGGGCGGCGGGGTACGCCTGGGGGGCGGGCGGAGCGGGCGGGGCCTGCTGCGACCACTGCGACTCGAGGCGGGTCAGGGACTCCAGCTCGCCGTAGTCGAGGAATATGCCGCGGCAGCCGGTGCACTGCTCGATCTGGACACCGTTGCGGTTGTACGTGTTCATCTGGGCGTGGCACTTGGGACACTGGATCATCGGGCCGGCTCCTCACCGTCGTTTCGATGTCGCCGGAATGCATGCCCGGCGGCAGTCGGTTCACCCTACGACGAGGGCTCGGGTGTCAACTCGGGCGGGAGGGACGCAATTCGGACACACGCGTCGATCATCAACTGTTCCACCTCATCCGGACTTCGGCCCTCCGCCGCGGACTTGGCGAAGGCGAGCGCCGCCGTCTGCACCGTGAGCGCGCGCGCGGCGACGTCCAGGTCGGGCCACGGGTCCCCCTCGGCGCGTACGGCGGGGCCGCCCGCGGCCCGGTAGGCGTCCAGGAAGCGCAGCCAGACCTCGGGGTCCAGCAGCCCCGCCGCATACCAGGCGGCGGGGCGCGCCAGGTCCCAGGCGGGGTCGCCGAGGCCCGCGTCGTCGACGTCGATCAGCAACCAGGGGCCGTTCGGGGCCGGGTGGCGGACGAGCTGGCCGAGGTGCAGGTCTCCGTGGCAGACGAAGCGGGCCCGGAGCCCGGTGGACGGCGCCTCGTCACGGGCCCAGGCGGGCAGGCCGCGCCAGGCGGCGAGGACCGGAGCGGTGTCCGGGTCGCCGGGCCGGGCGGCACGCATCCGCGCGACGGCCCGGGCGGCCTTGGCGGGTCCGCGCATGGGCGGCAGCGGATGGGGCGGCGGGGTGCGGTGCAGCCGGGCCAGGAGGGTGCCCGCCTCCTCCCAGGGAGCGGCGTCGGGGTCCGAGGGGTCGACGGGTTCGCCGTGCGGCCAGAGGCTGACGGGGCGGCCGTCGGGCGTCATCCCGAGGAGGGCAGCCGGGGGCGCGCCCGGCGCCGGGCGGCGCGCCGCGGTTTCCGGCGCCTGACGGGGTGCGGGGACCGGCAGGGGCGGGAGCAGGACGCCCGTGAGGAGCGGTGCCGCGGCCAGGGCGAGACGGTCCGCCAGGTCCGGCCGGTCGGTGTCCGGGGCGTGCGCCTTGGCGACCACCGGCCCCCTGCGGACCACTGTTCCGTCGGGCCGGTCCGCGAGCACCCGGGGCGGCGGGCAGTCGCACGCGGCGGCACAGGCACGGCCGCCGGCGTGGGCGAGGTCGCCCAGTACGCGTGCGACAGGGGTGGTGGTCATCGGTTCGGCTCCCCCGGCGGTGATCGGCCGGCCCTGCGACCGGTCCCGGCGACGAGCGTACGGGGCGCCCGGCCGGAGGCCGCCCGGCAGCCCGAAGGGGTCCGGACAGCGCGATGTCCGGCCAGCTCCCCAGCTGGCCGGACAAACGCTGCCGTCCGCCGCACCCCCGTCCCCACGGGGTTGTTGGCCGGATGTCCTGGTCCGGACCGCTCTTCCGGACCCGGGGCGCCGCTCAGCGCCCCAGCATCACGCCCACGGACGACGCTTGTGTGACCACTGCGTCCCAGCCGCCGAAGACGACTACGAGCAGGGCCGCCAGGGGAAGGACCATGGCTGTCGCCACCAGGGGGTGGCGCGTACCGGACGGGCGTGCACCGAACGAGGCGTAGGCCCTGCGTCCCTGTGCGCGGATCATGGTCCGCGTTGCCGTGTCCGCCATGGTTCCTCTCCTGACCTGTTTCGGAGCGGCGGGCGTTCGACCTCGGGGGACGAGTTCTGCGCCCGCCGCTTGACTTCAACATTAGGGAGGCGGAAGCCCTCGGGCGTCATGCCCGCGTACCGAATACCGGGCCTCCCGGAGGATGAGCCGTCGGCATTCGGTGTACTCCCCTGGGTGGAGACGCGGCGCTAGGCCTTGGGGTCTTCCCGGAGGGGACGCTCGGAATCGTCCTCCCTCGGTACCGGTTGTTCGACCAGGGCGAGCACCCTGGTCGCCATGAAGCGGGCGGTTCGGACAACTGATCCACTTCGGGTGACTTCGCTCACTTCGACCACCCCTCGACGGACTGCTGTCTCCACCCGGCGGCCTGCCCTGGAGGCCACCACCTCGTACGTCCGAGTCGTGTCTCCCGCGTCCACGACTATCTCCACGCGATCGCCCTTCATTGATCCAATCCCCCTTCTGCGACGGTCCTTTGAGATCTCGCACGGGCCACAGGGCCTGGATCTCCGGCTCCCTGACCACTCCTCAATTCTCTCACCGGGCACTGACAATCGATGGGCCGGCGAGGGCGCGGCCTCTGAGCGCGCCGCGCCACGGGTACGTAAGCTGTGCCTCGTCAGGCGGACCGGCAGCGGGGATGGGCAGACGATGGCGATGATGCGGCTCCGGCGCGAGGACCCGCGTGTCGTCGGCTCGTTCAGGCTGCACCGGCGGCTCGGCGCGGGCGGCATGGGTGTGGTCTATCTGGGTTCCGACCGCAGGGGCCAGCGGGTGGCGCTCAAGGTGATCCGGCCTGATCTGGCGGAGGACCAGGAGTTCCGTTCGCGCTTCGCGCGCGAGGTGTCCGCCGCCCGCCGGATCCGCGGCGGCTGTACGGCGCGTCTGGTGGCCGCCGATCTGGAGGCGGACCGCCCGTGGTTCGCGACGCAGTACGTCCCGGGGCCTTCGCTGCACGACAAGGTCGTCGAGGAGGGGCCGCTGTCGGCGGCCGAGGTGGCCTCGATCGGTGCGGCGCTGTCCGAAGGGCTGGTGGCGGTGCACGAGGCCGGGGTGGTTCACCGTGACCTGAAGCCGTCGAACATCCTCCTCTCCCCCAAGGGCCCCCGGATCATCGACTTCGGTATCGCGTGGGCGACCGGGGCGAGCACGCTCACGCATGTCGGGACGGCCGTCGGTTCGCCGGGCTTCCTGGCGCCCGAGCAGGTGCGGGGCGCCGCGGTGACGCCCGCCACCGACGTGTTCTCGCTGGGCGCCACCCTGGCGTACGCGGCGATGGCCGACTCGCCCTTCGGGCACGGCAGTTCCGAGGTGATGCTCTACCGCGTGGTGCACGAGGAGCCGCATCTCTTCGAGGTGCACGACGCGCTCGCTCCGCTGGTGCGCGCCTGTCTGGCGAAGGACCCGGAGGAGCGGCCGAGCACGCTGCAGCTCTCGATGCGGCTCAAGGAGATCGCCGCGCGCGAGGCGCAGGGACTGCAGGAGCGCAGGCCGCCCGCCCAGCGGGCCGAGCAGGAGCTGGACCGGCCGACCGGTCTCCTCGACGGCCCGTACACCGAGCAGCACACCCGGCGTGCGGCGGCCGGCCCCACTCCGGCGCCCCGTCCCGCGGCCGGGCGTCCCTCGTCGTCGCGCTCGGCGGCGCCCCGTACCGGTGGCTCACGCCCCCAGGCGGCGCGCGGCACCGGGCACTCCGGGAAGCGTCCGCAGGGCACCACCGGAACGAACGGCCGTCCGGGCACCCGCCCCGGGGTCCGGACGACCTCCGCCGGGAAGGGCGGCAAGCGGCGGCCAGCCAATCCACGGCTGCTGCGCCAGCGGCTCGTCGTGTTCGTCGTCGTGACCCTGCTCGTGGCGCTGGGGATCGCGGCCGCGCAGGGCTGCCAGGGCCCCTCGCAAGGGCTGGGCGGCACGCCGTCCCCGGCCCACGACGCGTACCGGGCCGCGGATCAGCAGGGGGCGCGGTCCGGTCAGGCGGAGACGGGACGCGTCGCGTAGAAGGCGACGGCCGAGGCCGCGGCGACGTTGAGCGAGTCGACTCCGGCGTCCATGGGGATGCGGACGTGTTCGTCCGCGGCGGCCAGCGCCGCCGGGGTGAGCCCGTCCCCCTCGGTGCCGAAGACGAGCGCGAGCCTCTCGTACCGACGTGCGGCCAGGGCGTCCAGGGTGATCGACTGGTCGCTGAGGCAGAGCGCGGCCGTGGTGAAGCCGGCCGAGCGGAGCAGGTCGAGGTCCTCGGGCCATGAACCGAGCCTGGTCCACGGGACCAGGAAGACGGACCCCATCGACACCTTCACCGCCCGCCGGTACAGGGGGTCGGCGCAGCGCGGGGTGAGGAGGACGGCGTCGACGCCGAGTGCTGCCGCATTGCGGAAGGCCGCTCCGAGATTGGCGTGGTCGACGATGTCCTCGAAGACGGCCACCCGGCGGACGTTCCCGGACTCCGGGGCCAGGAGGGAGCTCACGTCGGGAAGCGGTTTGCGCTGCATGGAGGCGAGCGCTCCGCGGTGCACGTGATAGCCGGTGACGCGTTCGGCGAGCTCCGGTGTGACCGCGTACACGGGTGCGCGGGCCTCGTCGATGACATCGCGCATCACGTCGACCCACTTGGCGGACAGCAGCATGGACCGCATCTCGTACCCGGCGTCCGCGGCCCGTCTGATGACCTTCTCGCCCTCGGCGATGAAGAGACCTTCGGCGGGCTCCCGGCGGCGCCGGAGTTCGACGTCCGTGAGGCCCGTGTAGTCGCTCAGCCGCGGGTCGTCGGGGTCGTCGATCGTGATGAGTTCAGCCACGGGACGATGCTTCCCCACCGGTGACCGGGCCGGTACCGACGCCGACGACGGCGCCGATGACGATCACGGCGGGCGGACGCACGTCCTCCGCGACGACCCGCTCCCCGACGTCTGCGAGGGTCGCGTCGACCCTGCGCTGAGCGGCCGTGGTGCCCTCCTGGACCAGGGCGACCGGGGTGTCGGGGGACTTGCCGTGGGAGATGAGCGCACGGGCGATGGCGCCGATCTTGTCGACGGCCATCAGGAGGACGAGGGTGCCGCGCAGCTGCGCGAGGGCCTCCCAGTCGACCAGTGAGCGCGGATCCTCGGGGGCCACGTGCCCGCTGACCACGGTGAACTCATGGGCGACTCCGCGGTGCGTGACAGGGATGCCGGCCGCCCCCGGTACGGAGATCGAACTGGAGATGCCGGGGACGACGGTGCAGGCGATGCCTTCGGCGGCGAGCGCCTGGGCCTCCTCCATACCGCGGCCGAACACGAAGGGGTCGCCCCCCTTGAGCCGGACGACGGCCTTGCCCGCCTTGGCGTGGTCGATCAGCGCCTGGTTGATCGCCTCCTGCGCCATGTAGCGGCCGTACGGGATCTTCGCCGCGTCGATCACCTCGACGTGCGGCGGGAGTTCGTCGAGCAGATCGCGGGGACCGAGCCGGTCGGCGATGACCACATCGGCCTCGGCCAGGAGGCGCCGGCCCCGGACCGTGATCAGGTCGGGGTCGCCCGGACCGCCGCCGACCAGCGCGACGCCGGGGGCACGGGTGCGGTGGTGCGGGGCGGCGAGGGTGCCGTCGCGCAGGCCCTCGACGATCGCGTCGCGGACCGCGGCGGAGTGGCGCGGGTCCCGGCCCTGCGAGGTGGTGGTGAGGACGGCGACCGTGATGCCCTCGCTGCGGCCGGTGGCCGGTGTCCAGGCGGTTGCCGCCTCCGCGTCGTCGCTGCGGACGCACCAGGTGCGGGTGCGCTCCGCCTCGGCGGACGCGGCGTCGTTGGCTGCGGCGTCGCTGGACGCGACCAGGGCGTACCAGGTGTCCGCGAGGTCGCCGTCCTCGTACCGGCGGCGCTCCCAGCGGATCTCACCGGCGTCCGCCATCGCCTCGACCGACGGGGTGGCGGACGGGGAGACCAGGGTGATGTCGGCGCCGGCCGCGATGAGGGCGGGCAGCCGGCGCTGCGCGACCTGGCCGCCGCCGACTACGACGACGCGGCGCCCGGTCAGGCGCAGTCCGACGGGGTAGGCAGGGTGATCGTCGTGCTCGGCCATGGCGGTGCGGGCTCCTCGCAGGGTGCGGTGTGCTGCGGGCCGCTGCGGCGGTGGAGCGGCTGTGACATGAGGCTGTGACGTGTGGCTGTGACGTGTGGAACCACGATACGGGGTGGTGGGGGCGGGGGCCGGTGGGCGGTGCGGGGTCCGGTCCGGGCGCCCGCGGCGGGCCCGTTCCCTGCCCGCCCTGCCGGTGAAGGGACTCCGCCCTTCCCCGGCCGTTCCCGCACAGGCGGTACCGGTCCCACCGGGTGGGACCGGTACTCCCGCGGTGCGGTGCCCGCTACTTCTCGGTGACTCCGGCCGAGTCGAACGTCGCCACGTCGTGCATCGCGCGGGCCGCGCTCTGCACGATCGGCAGTGCGAGCAGGGCGCCCGTGCCCTCACCGAGCCTGAGGTCCAGGTCGATCAGCGGGCGCAGGCCCAGCTTGTTGAGGGCGGCGACATGGCCCGGTTCCGCGCTGCGGTGTCCGGCGATGCAGGCGGCGAGCGCCTCGGGGGCGATCGCACGGGCGACCAGGGCAGCCGCGCCCGCGCTCACACCGTCGAGGATGACGGGTGTGCGGAGCGAAGCGCCACCCAGCAGGAAGCCCGCCATCGCGGCGTGCTCGAGGCCGCCGACGGCGGCCAGCACGCCGATCGGGTCGGCCGGGTCGGGCTGGTGCAGCTCCAGGCCGCGCCGGACCACATCGACCTTGCGGGCGTGCATCTCGTCGTTGATCCCGGTGCCCCGCCCGGTCACCTCGGCCGGGTCCATGCCCGTGTACACGCAGATCAGGGCCGCCGACGCGGTGGTGTTGGCGATGCCCATCTCACCGGTGAGGAGGCCCTTGTTGCCTGCGGCCACCAGGTCCCGCGCGGTCTCGATGCCGACCTCGATCGCCGCGAGGACCTCCTCGCGGGTGAGCGCGGGGCCCGTCGTGAAGTCGGCCGTCCCCGGGCGTACCTTCCGGGGAAGGAGGCCGGGTGTCGAGGGCAGGTCGGAGGCGACTCCGACGTCGACCACACAGACCTCGGCGCCGACCTGGGCCGCGAACGCGTTGCACACGGCTCCGCCGCCCAGGAAGTTGGCGACCATCTGGCCCGTGACCTCCTGCGGCCACGCCGTGACGCCCTGGGCGTGCACCCCGTGGTCACCGGCGAAGATCGCGACGGCGGCGGGCTCCGGAACCGGCGGGGGGCAGATCCGCGAGAGCCCGGACAGCTGGGCGGAGATGATCTCCAGCATGCCGAGCGCGCCCGCGGGCTTCGTCATCCGCTTCTGGCGTTCCCAGGCCTCGCCGAGCGCCTTCGCGTCCAGCGGGCGGATGCTCGCGATGGTGTCCTGCAGGAGGTCGTGCGGCTCCTCCCCCGGCAGGGCACGGCGGCCGTACGTCTCCTCGTGCACGACCCAGGACAGCGGGCGGCGCTTGGACCAGCCCGCCTGCATCAGCTCGGGTTCCTCGGGGAACTCGTCGACGTAACCGACGCAGAGGTACGCGACGACTTCGAGGTGATCGGGCAGGCCGAGGGCGCGGACCATCTCACGCTCGTCGAAGAAGCTGACCCAGCCGACTCCGAGGCCCTCGGCGCGGGCGGCCAGCCACAGGTTCTCGACGGCGAGCGCCGAGGAGTACGGGGCCATCTGCGGCTGGGTGTGGCGGCCGAGGGTGTGGCGGCCGCCGCGGGTGGGATCCGCGGTGACGACGATGTTCACCGGAGTGTCGAGGATGGCCTCGATCTTCAGTTCCTTGAACTGCTTGGCCCTGGCCTTGGGGAGCGACTTGGCGTACGCCTCCCGCTGGCGCTGGGCCAGTTCGTGCATCGACCGGCGGGTCTCCGCGGAGCGGATGACCACGAAGTCCCAGGGCTGGGAGTGACCGACGCTCGGTGCGGTGTGCGCTGCTTCGAGCACACGGAGCAGGACCTCGTGCGGGATGGGGTCGCTGCGGAATCCGTTGCGGATGTCGCGGCGTTCGCGGATGACCTTGAGGACGGCTTCGCGCTCGGCGTCGTCGTAGCCGGGGGCGGGCGGGGTCACGGGCGACGGCTCGACGGGCTCGGGGGCCGACTCGGCGACCACGGCCCCGGTGGGAGCCTCTTCCGCGGACATCCCCTCGGCCCTGCGGGGCTCGGCGTCCGTCGTCACGGCCTCGGGCGCCGCGCCGCCCGCGAGTTCGGTGGCCGGAGCACCCACGGCGGGGGCCTCCAGGGCGGGAGTCTCGATGATCTCCGGTCCGGTGCCCGGTTCGGCCTCGGCCTGCACGGGAAGTTCGGCTTGCGGTACGGGGACGGGCTCCGCGACGGGCTCGGGCTCGGACTCCACGGCGGGTTCCGGCGTCACGAGCGCGGCCGGCTCGGGGTCCGGCACGGCAACCGGCTCGGGCTCGGGCTCGACAACCGGCTCGGCGAGCGCGACGGGTTCCGCCACGAGGGCCGGTTCGGCAACGGTGACCGGCTCGACCGGGGCGACGACGTCCGGCTCCTCGACCGCCTGTTCGGGCTCGGGGGCGTCCACCGGTACGGGGTCGACGGCCACCACGGGAGCAGTGGGCTCCGGCTCGGTCGGCGCCACGGGTTCCGGGGCCGCCTCGGGCTCGAACGCGACCGGAGCAGCCGGGGCGACCGCGAAGGGCTCCCGGTCGACGACCTCGTCGGGCCGGACCTCCTCGGCCGTCAGAGCAACGGCTTCCGGCAGTACGGGGTCGGGTGCCGGGGCAGCGGGCGTCGGGGCGAGGTGCGGAGTCGTCGGGAGGAAGCCTTCCACCGGCACGAACTGCCCCATGGGCTCGGCTGCGGCAGTTTCGACCGGCGCGTCCAGGGGCGTCAGGAGGGAAATTCCCTCAGCACCCCCGTCAGGCAGACCGGCAATCCCGGTCTGCGCCTCCGCGGGCACCTCCGGTGCCGCCTCGGCCACGGGTTCCGGGGCCACTTGTTCCGGGGCGGCCGGTTCCGGGGCGGCCGGTTCTGCGGGAACGGCAGGGACGGGTTCGGGCCGGAAGGCCTGCTCGGGCGCCTGCGCGCCCCACGGGTCGCCGAGCTGGGGCGGGATCTCGCCCAGCTGCGGGCCGGGCAGCGGGGCCTGGTCGTCCGCCGGGATGTCGAAGTACTCGGGACCCGTCGTCGGCGGCCCGGCGTGCCGTGCGGGCATCGGGCTCTGCGGGGCACCGGCCGGGCCGCGGTCGGCGAGCGAGCGCACGACGCCGCCGCTCGGCGAACCGCCGTAGGAGGGAGCGTCGCCCGAGGCGGGGCCTCGGTGCAGTGGGCGCCGCGTCGGGGCGGAGGCCTGGGCGGCCACGGGGACCTGGACGGGAGTCTGCACCGGGGCCGGGGCGGGAATCCGTACCCCGTTGAGGTCGACGGAGCCGGAGTCACGGCCTCCGGACTCGTGGGTGCCGGCCGTGGACGTCTGCGCCTCGGCGGCGTACAGGGGCTGACCCTGCGCCGGCACATGCGCGTGGTGCTGCGACTGGAAGGCGGACTGCTGCCCTGCCGACTGCTCGGGCAGACCCGACGGCGCGGGCGCCGGTGCCGGGGCGGCGGGTGCGTCGCTCCAGGCGCCCTGGGGCGCGGGCATCAGCAGAAGGTCTTCGTCCTCGGGTGCGTGCTCGGAGGGGTCGAGGTAGGCGTACGCGTCCGGAGCGGGGATGCCCGGCTGCGCCACCATGCCTGCGTTCTCCGGCAGTCCCTCGCCCGGGATCTGGCCGGTGTCAGTCATGCGTACCCCTCGCCCATCGTCAGTGCTCCTTCGGCCCTTCGCCCGGGATGCCCGAACCACGGCACGCCGGTGCTCGTCAACAAGAACGAGCGGGCTCGCCGCGCGGCACGAAACGCGCGCGGAGCTATACATTCTCGCGGTCGTTCGCCGCCGCGACACGCAGTTCCGTCACGGCTCGCTGTGGACTGCGCCACGTTGCGCGTCCCCCGGTCTCGCTGTACCACATCGCGGACCAAAACGGGCCACTTTTCCGGACATTGACGAACGAAGCGACGAACGGCCGGGCGCGGTACAACAATCGGTCAGCCTACCTCGCGCTCCGTGGCGAGCACCTCAGGGGGCGAGGTCGGAACGGAGCGCCGAGAGCAGGAACACGACGGACCGTTCACGCTCGGTCCAGTCGGAGGTGTCGAGTTCGACGGACTGGAGCAGTGCGCACTCGATGGTGTAGCCGTTCTCCGTGAGTGCCGCCCCGAGGGCTTCGGCCTCGTCCCGGGTGGAGGCATGGGTGACGATGCGCTCCGGGCGGCGGGCGGCGACGGCGGTGACCACGGGAACGCCGCCGCCGCCTATCCGTACGACATCGGGCTCGGGCAGGCGTTCGAGAACGTGCGGGGCCCGGCCGTGGACGACCTGGACCGGGACCTGGAAGGTCCGGGCCGCCGCCGTCGTACGGGTGCAGGCGTCCGGGTCGCTGTCCACGGCCAGGACCGCCGCGCCGAAGCGGGCGGCCTCCACCGCGAGGGCGCCGCCGCCGCAGCCGATGTCCCAGACCAGGTCGCCGGTGCGCGGGCCGAGGCGGGCCAGCTGGGCGGCCCGCAGGCCGGGCGACTCGCCCTCGCCGGGCTCCGCCCCGACGGGGCCGTAGGTGCCGGCCGGCAGGGCCCAGCCACGGGCTCCCCGTGGCGGGACCGGCTCACGGCCGGCGATCCAGGCGCCCGTGGCGGGACTCTCGGGCCCGCCGCCGATGACGATGACCACGTTCGGGTCGCGCCAGGTGTGGTCGGCGGTCTTGTCGGAGGTGAGGACGGTGACCCGTTCGCGTTCGGTACCGAGTTCCTCGCAGATCACGAAGGTGCGGTGGACGCCTTCCATGAGGAGGGCGAGCTCGGCGGGTCCCGCACCCGGCGAGGTGAGGACGGCGACCTTGTGGTGGGCGCGGCAGACGTTGACCGCGCGGCGCAGGGTGCGCGGGTGGGCCACGACGACCTCTGCGTCGTCCCAGGGCATTCCCGCGCGGGCGAAGGCGGCGGCGACCGAGGAGACGGCGGGGACGACTTCGACCTCCAGGCCGTGCTCGGGTGCGCGCAGGGTGCGTACGACCCCGAAGAAGCCGGGATCGCCGTCGGCGATGACCACGGCGCTGCCGCGGTGGCCGGCGATCCTGCGGGCGGCCAGGTCGATGCTGCCGAGGCGGATCCGTTCGGCGCTCCCGGGGACCTCGGGGAGCGCCAGATGGTGTGCGGCTCCGGCGACGAGCGTGGCGGCCGAGAGCGCGGCCGTTGCCGCTCTGGTCAGTGGCGAGCCGTCCCAGCCGATCACCGTGACCCGGTCGGCCATCGTCGTCAGTCTCCTGGTGTGTCGCAGGCGTGGGCTCTGCGCGGGAGCGGCGGAGCAAGGGTGAGCGTATCCGGTCCGTACCAAGGGCCGGCCAGCGGCTTCCTGGAGTCCGGAGGAGGCCCTCAGTTCCAGTCGTTGTAGGTGCCGTAGCCGCCCGCGTCGGCCAGCTGCTCGGCGACGCCTTCGAGATCCTCCGGGAGGAGCCCCCAGACGATCAGGTCGGTCCTGATGTCCGTCCAGCCGCCGTCCGTGCCGTTCTCGGTCCGGGTGCGCGCTATCCGTGCGTTGCGCAGCACTCCCTCGCTGATGCAGCCCAGCTTCTGGGCGACTTGCTGGGAGGCGGTGTTGTCGGCGGGCGTGCGCAGCTCGATGCGCTCGAAGCCCTGGTCGCGGAAGAGCCACTCGGCGAGGGCCAGGACGGATTCGGTGGCGTAGCCCTCGCCCCGCGCCCAGGGGGCGGTGATGTAGCCGACCTCGGTCGCCAGGGTGCGCCAGTCGGTGTTGAGGAGCCGGACGGAGCCGACGAGGCGCTGGGTGAGGAATTCGGTGACGGCGAAGACGATGCCGTTGCCCTGGGTGCGCTCGGCGGGGGCGATCCTGCGGACCCACCGTTCCGCGTCGACCTGGGTGTAGGGGTGTGGCGCATCGGTCCAGGCGGTGACCAGCTCGTCGTTCATCATTTCGATGTACGCGGGGACGTCCGCCATGTCGAAGGGGCGCAGCACCAACCTGTCCGTGCTGATGGAGATGGACGGGAAGGTGGTATTCATGCGCAGCTCCATGCCGAAGACCGTGTAAAGGCACAGCATGCAGCATCGGGCCGTTGATGTGCATGGCCGGGTCCGCACGGCGGAGCCCCGCACACCCCGGGCGGGGTGTGCGGGGCTCGTGACGCAAGTGGCCCCGGAGGGTCAGGACTTGGCGGGCACCCCGAAGGCGGGGACGATCGAGCCCTGGTAGGTGTCCTCGATGAACTTCTTGACCTCGTCGGAGTTGAGGAGCTTCACGAGCTTCTGGACGCGGGCGTCCTTCTCGTTTCCTTCCTTGACGGCGAGGAAGTTGGCGTACGGGTTGTCGTCGGCGCTCTCCAGCACCAGCGAGTCCTTGCCCGGCTTCAGGTCGGCCTCGATGGCGTAGTTGCCGTTGATGACGGCGGCGTCGACATCGTTCAGGGCGCGGGGCACGGTTGCGGCCTCCAGCTCCTTGAACTCCAGACCCTTCTTGTCCGTGATGTCGCTGAGCTTGGCGCTGGTGCCGACGCCGTCCTTGAGGGTGATCAGTCCGTTCTCGGCGAGCAGCTGGAGCGCGCGGCCCTCGTTGGTGGTGTCGTTGGGCACGGCGACCGTCTGGCCGGCCTTGATGTCCTTGACGTCCTTGATCTTGTTCGAGTAGAGGCCGAGGGGCTCCAGGTGAACGTTGACGACCGGGACGATGTGCGTCTTCTGCTTCTTGTTGAAGTCGTCCAGGTACGGCTTGTGCTGGAAGAAGTTGGCGTCGACCTGGCCGTTCTCCGTGGCGGTGTTCGGCAGGACGTAGTCGGTGAACTCCTTGACCTCCAGCTTGAGGCCCGCCTTGTCCGCCAGGTTCTCCTTGACGAAGTTCAGGATGTCGGCGTGCGGCGTCGGGGACGCGGCGACGACGAGGGCCTTGGAGGTGTCGGCGTTGGCGCCGGTCTCGCCCTTGGCGGCCGGGTCGGAGTCCGTACCGCAGGCGCTGAGGCCGAAGGCGAGGGCGGCGGTGGCGGCGGCTGCAGCGGTGATCTTGATGTTCTTACGCACGAAGAGTGCCTCTTTCCGGTGGTGATGGTGGTGCGCCCGGACAAGGAGTTCGGGCTTCTTGGGGAGGAGAAGTCAGGAGGTGGTGCGGCCCCGGCGGGCCAGCAGGCGTACGGCTCCGTCGCCGATCAGCTGGATCAGGGTCACGATGACGATCAGCAGCACGACGGTGATGAGCATGAACTGGTTGTCGAAGCGCTGGAATCCGTAGGTCACGGCCTTGGAGCCGAGCCCTTCGCCGCCGACCGCGCCGGCCATCGCGGAGTAGCCGATGAGCACGATGACTGTGGTGGTCACACCGGAGACGATCGAGGGCAGCGCCTGCGGGAGCAGGACCTTGCGGACGATCGTGGGGATGGATCCGCCCATCGACTGGACGGCTTCGACGAGCCCGTGGTCGACCTCGCGGATCGCCGTCTCGACGAGGCGCGCGAAGAACGGGATGGCGCCGACGGCGAGGGGCACGATCATCGCCGACGGGCCGATGAAGGTGCCGACGACCCAGGTGGTGAACGGGATCAGGGCGATCAGCAGGATGATGAAGGGCAGCGAGCGGCCGATGTTCACGATCACGCCGATGACCTTGTTGACCACGGTGTTCTGGAGCAGCCCGCCCTTGTCGGTGAGGACCAGCAGAACGCCGAGCGGCAGTCCGCCGAGGACGGTGACGACCGCGGACCACAGCACCATGTAGAGGGTGTCGATGGTTCCCTGGGTGAGCAGTGGCTGCATTTCGGACCAGGTCACTTCGCCACCTCCTTGGTGAGCGGGGCGGGGGTCTGTGCGGGGACGGTGGTGGTGCCGACGGGGCCGCCGTCCACGATCTCGGCCTGGAGGCCCTGCTCCCGGAGGAAGCCGATCGGGACGACGTTCTCCTCGAACCGGCCGGGCAGCTCGATGCGCATCCGGCCGATCTGACGGCCGCCGACGGTGTCCATCGCGGCGCCCAGGATCGAGATGTCGACGTTGTAGGTACGGGAGAGCTGCGAGATCAGCGGCCGGGCCGCGGCCTCGCCGTGGAAGGTGACGTCGACGACCGTGCAGTCGGGGCCGGAGGCCGTGCCCCCCACGGGGAAGAGCTCGTGGGCCAGCTCCGAACCGGGCGTGGCCAGCAGCGTGCCGACGGTGCCCGACTCGACGATGCGGCCCTTCCTCATCAGCGCGGCCGAGTCGCAGATGGTCTTGACGACGTCCATCTCGTGCGTGATGAGCAGCACGGTGAGGCCGAGCTCCTGGTTGAGGTCGCGCAGCAGCTGCAGGATGGAGCGGGTGGTCTCGGGGTCGAGGGCGGAGGTCGCCTCGTCGGAGAGCAGCACCTTCGGGTCGCCGGCCAGGGCGCGGGCGATGCCGACACGCTGCTTCTGACCGCCGGAGAGCTGGCCCGGGTAGGCCTTCGCCTTGTCGGCGAGTCCGACGAGGTCGAGGAGCTCGCGTGCCTTGCGGGTGCGGGTCTGGCCGGAGACGCCGAGGATCTCCAGGGGCAGCTCGACGTTGCCGAGGACGGTGCGTGAGGCCAGCAGGTTGAAGTGCTGGAAGACCATGCCGATACGGCTGCGCGCCTCGCGCAGTTCCTTGCCGGCCCGCTTGCCGCGGCCCGCGAGGGCGGTGAGGTCCTGGCCGGCCACGGTCACGGTGCCGGCGGTGGGGCGTTCCAGCAGGTTGACGCAGCGGATGAGGGAGGACTTTCCGGCGCCGCTCTGTCCGATGACGCCGTATACCTCGCCTTCGCGGACATGGAGGTCCACGCCGTCCAGGGCCGTGACCTCACGGCCGCGTGACTGGTAGACCTTCGTGAGGCCCGAAGTGGTGATCACAGGGGGGTTCCGTCACTGTCGAGTGCACGGCGCGGTGTCCGCCGGGCACGGGGCATTCGTCTGAAGAGACTGTTCTCGGTGGTCTCGTGGTCGACCGTGGGAGTCTCGGCACGGCCGGGCCCGTCGGTGGACGGGGGCGCGGCACATGCCCGGGCGGGCTCGATCCGTTGGCTACGGACGGCGCGGGCTCGGTCTCGCTTCGGGGCGCGAGGCTCAGGCGGGGGCCCTCAGAAGGCGCGCATTCGACACATACAACGAGCACCGGGCGTGGTGATCGCCTCGGTCGCAGGGATGCGGCAGCTCGTCGTGGTCATGGGCCCAAGTAAAACAGACGTCACGTTCCGGAAGATCCAGCTGTCCGGATAGCGGACAGCCGTGGATGGTCGGTACGCGACGCTCGGCCTCCGGTCCCGTTCCCCGCGAGCACCGCTCTGACCTGCGGTGATACGAAGTACCGCCTACCCCCTCCGCAGTGCCCGGCCCGCCCTTGCCGGGCGCCTGCTGTGGTCAAGGCCACGAAGTCCGGACGCCGTGCCGGTCCGGACGCCGGCGCCCGCCCGGGGGGTCGGGGCCGCACGCAGCGGGGCCGGGAGCCCGTAATACCCTCACTGCATGCTTGACGCCCTGACGGTCGCGGTCGCCGTGACCGCGCTCGCCCTCGCCGCCTGGTGCGGTCACGCCGCCTACCGGGACCAGCCCACGAAGGACTGGCACTTCATCGGGATGGCCGTGGTCTCCGTGCTGGCGCTGGCCCAGCTGCTGGTGGGGATCGTGCAGCTGGCCCGGGGTGAGCGGCCCGACCAGGGCATGACGATCTTCATCGCCTATCTGATCGGCGCCTTCGCGGCCGTGCCCGCGGCGGGCTTCCTGTCGCTGAGCGAGCGGACCCGCTGGGGTTCGGTGACGGTGGCGGCGGGCGCGGTCGTGCTGGCCGTGCTCGAAGTACGGCTCTACGACATCTGGGGAAACTGACCGTGACCGACACCGACCGCACCGGGGACTCCGGCGTCTCCCCCGTACCCGCGGGCCCGAAGCCGCAGTTCGAGCTCGGCACCGGGCCCGGACGCGTACTGGTCTGGTTCTACGGGGTGTTCACCGTGGCCGCCGCGTCCCGCTCGATCGTCCAGATGATCCTGGACTTCGACAAGGCGCCGCTGGCCTACGTGCTGTCCGCCGTCGCCGCCGTCGTCTACGGCTTCATCACGTACTCGCTGGTGCGGGGCGGGGAGAAGGCGCGCAGGGCGGCGCTGGTGTGCTGCGCCGCCGAGCTCGCGGGGGTGCTGGTCATCGGCACCTGGACCCTGCTGGAGCCGTCCGCGTTCCCCGATGCCACGGTGTGGTCGGACTTCGGCATGGGCTACCTGTTCATCCCGGTGATCCTGCCGGTCACCGGGATGATCTGGCTGCGCCGCGCGCGGATCGCCTGACGGTCAGGCCTGCCGCGGTCCTTCAGGCACTGGCCACGTAGGCCGGTGCGGCAGCGTCCTTCTCCAGCAGGATCAGACGGACGCCGTCCTCGCCGGTGGCGTTGCCCACCCTGGAGTAACCGGCCTTGCTGTAGAGCCGCAGGTTCGCCTCGCTGCGCTCGCCGGTGTGCAGCCGGAAGCGCCTGGCCGAACGCCCGTCGGCCAGGCCCGATTCCGCGGCGCGCAGCAGACGTGCGCCGAGGCCGTGCCCCTGGAGCCGGGGGTGGACGCAGAGTTTGCCGATGAGGCCCGTACTGTCCCCGTCGGTGAAGCCGCGTACCGAACCGACGACTTCCTCACCGAGCCGGGCCACGAACACCAGGTCCGTGGCGACTTCGCCGCGTACCGATTCGAGGGTCTGGATGAGTGGGTCGATCCGATAGTTGCCGTAGAGCTCAGCCTCGCTCTGGAAGCAGAGGTACTGAAGCTTGAAGATCTGCTCGACGTCCTGTGCTGTCGCCGCCGAGATGGTCACGCTCATGCCCATGTGTGCATGCCTCCCGCTCACCTGGTCCGCCGGTTGCCTAACGCTCCTATCCCCGCACTTCAGGAGCTACAACCTCCGCCGCGAGCATTCTGCGCAGACATCCAAGGCATCGGGAACGGATCGGGCCCAAGCTGCCCTGTGACATACCCAACTCCCCTGCGATTTCCCGGTAGGTCGGATCGTGGGGAGCGAGCATCGCCGCCAGCAGCCGGGGGCACCGCCCGGGCAGCCGGTCCACTGCCGCACGCAGCGCCCGGCGTTCGTCCGCACCCAGGGCGAGGCGCTCCGGGCAGCCGCTCCAGTCTCCCGGCTGCTCGCCCGCGGTGTACGCGCGCTCGCGCCGCGCTCTGCGGCGGGCGCGGCGCACCTCCGCCCGTACGGCGGCGCGGACCCAGCGGGCGGGATCCTCGGGTGCCCCCTGCCCCGCCGGCCGCTCCAGCAGCCGCAGCCACACGGCCTGTTCCAGGTCCGCCGGATCGATCTCGGCGGCCGGGGCCTCGGCCGTCGCCTCCGCGCGCACCAGCGGGAGCAGGGCCCGGACGACGGCGGCCGGGGTGAGCGGGCCGCGGGCCGCGGGAGCTTGATCGGGGAGCGTCATGCCCCGTCAACGCTCCCCGTCCACAGCCGGTTGCCGTGCACGGGGAGCTCCACCCGACCGGGGCATCCCGGCCGGGCCGCTGACGGTGGCGGTCAGTGCCCGGAGGCATCCCCGGCGAAGTCGGCCGCCGCGAGCAGCGCGGTGTCCGGGTTGTCCGAGAAGACCCCGTCGATGCCGGCCTCGAAGTACGTGCGGAGGGCGCCGAAGGCGTCGCCGTACGCGTTCGGGTCCGTGCCGCGCCGGAAGTCCGCCGGCAGGAAGGAGTTCTCGTTCCGCATCGTGTACGGGTGCAGGATCAGGCCGCGCGCGTGCGCGTCCCGGACCAGGGTGGTCGGTGTGGTGAGCCGGCCCGCCGAGTCCTTGGGGATGACCAGGTCCAGCGTCGGGCCTATGCCCTGCGCGAAGGACGCGATCCACGTCAGCCCGGCGGGCTTCACAAGGTCGGCGACGGTGCGCGGGTCGCCCGCCTCGACGAAGTCCCAGGGCCGCTCCTTCGGTCCGGACAGCAGGACGACGCGCGGCGTGGCGACGAGCTTCGACAGCCGCTGCACGGACGTCGGCTCGAAGGACTGCAGGATCAGCGGAGAGTGCGCGCGGTGCCGGTTGTGACGGCGCAGCAGCCGGGCCAGCGGCTCCTCGAGACCGAGCCCGAGGCTCCGGAAGTACGTGGGGTGCTTGGTCTCGACGTACAGCCAGACGGGCTTGCCGCGCCGACGTCCTTCCTGGTCGGCCCAGCGCAGGACCTCCTCGAAGGTGGGGATCTCCCAGCGGCCGTCGTAGAGGGTGTTCTCCTGGCGGGTGCCGGGGATCCGCTCCTTGGCGCGCAGCGTCTTCAGTTCGGCGAGGGTGAAGTCCTCGGTGAACCAGCCGGTGAGGGTGACCCCGTCGACCGTCCTGGTGGTCCTGCGGCCGGCGAACTCGGGGTGGTCCGCCACGTCCGTCGTGCCGGTGATGTCGTTCTCGTGGCGGCAGACGAGGTGGCCGTCCTTGGTCGGCACCAGGTCCTGCTCGACGATGTGCGCGCCCATGTCCAGGGCCAGCTGGTAGGAGCCGAGGGTGTGCTCGGGCCGGTAGCCGCTGGCGCCGCGGTGGCCGATGACGGTCGGCACGGGCAGGTCCCGGTAGGAGCCGTGCCCGCCGCCCTGTGCGGCCCGGCCGTGCTCGGCCGCGTTCGCCGCTCCGGTCGATCCGAGGGCGGCCGTACCGAGGACGGCCGCTCCCAGCAGTGTCCGCCGGCCGGGACCCTGCGCACGCTCTGTCATGTGTACTCCTCGCATGTGATGTCCGGCACCTGTCGAGCCGGGTCTTCCGCTTGGATCAGGCCGGATCGGGCCGGGGTCCGGTGCCGTGGATCGTGGGGCGGAGGAGCTGCCCGACGACGAGGGGACGAGGTAATGGGGCACGCGAGCCCGGCCCCATCCGTACGAGAGGCTCGAGTGGCTTGATCGTAGGCAGCTACGCCATCGGTGGGGCGGCACGTGGACGAACATGGCGGAAACACACGTCAACACTGCGTATCCACTCGGTGAACCCGATGTGCGATTCGGGGGTACCCGCGAGTATCGTCCTCACCTGCACAGACCCTTAAAACTCCCGACCCGGCCGGCCCGGCCACAACACCGGAGGATGCGTTGTCCCGACTCACGGTCATCAAGGCAGTGCTCGGACCGATCCTGCGCCTGATGTTCCGCCCCCAGGTGGAAGGCGCCAAGAACATTCCGGGGACCGGGCCGGTGATTCTCGCGGGCAACCATCTGACGTTCATCGACTCGATGATCATGCCGATCTGCTGCGACCGGCCGGTGTTCTACATCGGCAAGGACGAGTACGTCACCGGCAAGGGCCTCAAGGGCCGGCTGATGGCCTGGTTCTTCACGGGCTGCGGAATGATCCCGGTCGACCGGGACGGGGGCCGCGGAGGCGTCGCCGCCCTCATGACCGGCCGCCGGGTGCTGGACGGGGGCAACGCCTTCGCCATCTACCCGGAGGGCACCCGCTCCCCCGACGGCCGCCTCTACCGGGGCCGTACGGGCATCGCGAGGCTGACGCTGATGACGGGTGCGCCGGTGGTGCCGTTCGCGATGATCGGCACGGACAAGCTGCAGCCGGGCGGCGCCGGGCTGCCCCGCCCGGGCAAGGTGACGGTCCGGTTCGGAGAGCCGATGGAGTTCTCGCGCTACGAGGGCATGGACCGCGACCGCTACGTGCTGCGGGCGGTGACGGACTCGGTGATGGCCGAGGTGATGCGTCTGTCCGGCCAGGAGTACGTCGACATGTACGCAACGAAGGCCAAGGCCGCCTGATCCGGCCGCGCCCGGCGTGAAAGGGCCCGTACCCCCGGATGGCGGGGGTACGGGCCCTTTCGTGTGTCCGCCGCCCGGGTGGACCTTGTGGCCGGCGTGAACGCCCTACGACGTGCTGTCCGGCACGATGCCTTCTTCCAGCTTCTGGCCGCGCAGCAGGTACCACGCGGATACGGCGGTCGCCAGGAGCACCGCGGCGCCGACGCCCGCGGCGACCCTCAGCCCGTTGACGAACGCCTCCTGCGCGGCCCAGACCAGTGCCTCCGCCTGCTGGGTGGGTAGTGCCTCGGCCGAATCCACCGCACCGCCGAGTGATTCGTGGGCCGCCGCGGAGGTGGCCGCCGGGACTCCCTCCGGTGTGGCGAAGCCCTGGTAGACGCTGGTGACGATGGAGCCGAGCAGCGCGATACCGAGGGCCGCGCCGAGCTCGTACGCCGTCTCGGAGACGGCGGACGCGGAGCCGGCATGTTCATGGGGGACGCTGGACAGGATGACGTCGGCGGTGACGGTGAAGGAGAATCCGGCGCCGACGCCGACCACCAGGAGCAGAGCTCCGATCAGCGGATACGCGGTCTCCTTGTGGATGAGGGTGACGACCGCGAGCGACAGCCCGATCGCCCCCAGCCCGCCCGCGACGACGGACCGGACCGAGAAGCGGCGGGCCGCCCGGCCCGCCAGCAGCCCCGCGGTCACCGCGCCGATCGCCGCGGGCAGTTCGGCGAGTCCGGCCTCCAGCGGGCTGCGCCCCTGGACCAGCTGCAGGAACTGGGAGAGGAAGAAGACCAGGCCGGACAGGCCGAGGATGGTCAGCAGGTCTGCGAGGACCGCGCCCGAGAAGCCCCGGTGGTGGAAGAGCCGCATGTCCAGCAGGGGTGACGGGAGCCGGAACTGCCGTCGTACGAACCAGACGAGGGCGAGCACACCGGCCACGGCTGCGAGAGCGACGGCCCAGCTGATGCCGTGCGCCGCCAGGTCCTTGATGGCGTACACGACGCCGACCATGCCGATGAGGGAGAGCCCCACGCTGGGCAGGTCCCACGGCCCCGGCGCCGGGTCCTTCGACTCCGGGATCATCTTGATTCCCACGACCACGAGGACCGCCATGACCGGCAGGTTGATCAGGAAGACCGAGCCCCACCAGAAGTGCTCGAGGAGGACACCGCCGATGACGGGGCCGACCGCCGCGCCCGCGGAGGCCATGGCACCCCAGATGCCGATGGCGAAGCTCCGCTCGCGCGGATCGTGGAAGAGGTTGCGGATCAGGGCGAGCGTGGACGGCATCAGGGTGGCTCCCGCGACACCCAGCAGCGCCCGGGCCACGATCATCATCTCGGCGCTGTTCGCGTACGCGTTGAGCACGGAGACCGCGCCGAAGGCGGTGGCCCCGGTCAGCAGGAGCTTCTTGCGGCCGATGCGGTCGCCGAGGCTGCCCATGGAGACGAGGAGTCCGGCGATGACAAAGGAGTAGACGTCGCCGATCCAGAGCAACTGGGTCGCCGTCGGTTCGAGGTCCTCACTGAGGAACGGGGTGGCGAGGCCGAGGACGGTGGCGTCGACGGCCACCAGCAGGACGGCGAGGACAAGGACCGCGAGGGCGATCCACCGTCCCGGGTGGAACCGGCCGTCCGAGGTGCCGGGGCGGTGCTCGCTGCTGGTCATTTCTCCACGCTCCGGCGTGCTCCGCCGAGCAGCAACTCGACGATCATGTACTGGAAGTCCTGTCCGGCGACGCGCCCGGCCTGTACGGCCCACGCGCCGGTGCCGATGAGCCCGTACAGGGCCTCGGTCAGCCAGGCCGGTGTGAGGTCGATCCGGAACTCGCCGCGCTCCTGGCCGCGCCTGAAGAAGGCGGAGACCCGGGCGTCGAGCCGGTTCCAGCCCTCGTTCACCTGATCGCCCTCGAAGAGCTGGTTCTCGTTGACGAGGAAGGACAGCAGCCCGGCAGCGGGCTCGACGGCGGCGACGAGGCGTCGCAGGCCTTCCTCGGCGGTTCCCTCATCGAGCTCGGCGGCGTCGAGCGCGGCCTCGAATTCCTGGATGCCGAGGTTCTCCAACGCCCTGACCAGCGCGTCCCGTCCGGCGAAGTGGCGGTGCAGGGTGGCGCGGCCGATGCCTGCGGCCTTGGCGACCTCGTCCATGGTGGCGGTGGATCTACGGGTCAGCAGTGCGGCGGCACTGCGCAGCACCTGCTCACGGTCGAGAGTCATGAGACGACACTAACCCAAATGAGACACCAATGTCTCACACTGGGGTCGCGTCGTGTCGCAGCCCGCGGCGGTACGGATCATCATGAACGACTTCTTGAACGACTTCTTGATACGCGGCCGCACCCGTGGGCCGACGGGAGTTTCTCCTGGGCCGAGGCACCGGCGTACGCTCGTAGGCTGCACACCGCGGATTCGCGAGGAGGTTGTCCGTCCGGAGCGGACGGCGGGGGGAAAAGAGGAGTACCCACTCCTTTCCACTCTCAACATATAGCGCACGGGGGGCCTTGCGGCAAGGCCCCCGTCATGCCGCAGAATCATCCGCCGAAGCCTGTACCTGCGGAAATGAGGGAGCCACGACGTGCGCGTGTTGTCGTCTGCGTGTGGATCGCGCGGGGGTGCCGAACCGCCGGCGGGACTCGCGGTGGCGGCCGCCCGGGTCGGCGCACCTCCGTCGGTGGTACCCCGGCCGTACTGGGCCGGACGGGTGGCCGGCGAACGGCACCACATGTCCGCGTGAGCCACCCGGGAACGCCGGGCCCGGAACCCGGAAGCACAGAGCACAGCACGAGACCTCAACACCCCCTGGTGGCCGACGCCCGCCACGGACACCAGATTCTTCACGCCGGTCCAGGCACCTTGCTGCGCGCAACGGTTGCAAGCGACCTCAGATCGGAGCCAACGCCGTGAACCCGCTGACCACCAGCGCATTCGACCTTCCCGACCGTCTCTCCCCCAAGGCCGACCCGGCACTGATCGCCGGCGACGAGCGGCACTTCGCGGCCATCGCGGAGTGCCTCGAGCAGTCGATCGCCGAACTGTCCGACCGCCTCGCCGCCGAACGGAGGACGCCCGGCGGGGTGGGCCGGCAGGCCATGGACCGTGACTCCGAGATCCACCGGCTGACCGCCCGTCTGCGCACACTGCGTCGCTTCGGCATGGACCTGTGCCTCGGGCACATGGTCGACGCGGACACCTCCGAGCCGGTGTACATCGGACGCCTCGGCCTGACGGACAGCTCGGGAAGCCGGCTACTGATCGACTGGCGCTCCCCCGCGGCCGAGCCGTTCTTCGGGGCGACCCACGGCAACCCGATGGGGCTGGCGAGCCGTCGCAGGTACCGCTGGACGCGCGGCCGCATCAGCGACTACTGGGACGAGGTGTTCACCCCGGACGGCTTCGCCGGGCACGCCGCACTCGACGACCAGTCCGCCTTCATCGCCGGCCTGGGCAGCAACCGGTCGCCGAAGATGCGGGACGTGCTCGGCACCATCCAGGCCGACCAGGACGCCATCATCCGCGCGGGATCGCGTGGTGCGCTCGTCGTCGACGGCGGTCCGGGTACGGGGAAGACCGTCGTCGCGCTGCACCGCTCCGCCTACCTCCTCTACTCCGACCCCCGCCTCGGTCACCGCCGGGGCGGCGTCCTGTTCGTCGGTCCGCACCAGCCCTACCTCGGCTATGTCGCCGACGTCCTGCCCAGCCTCGGGGAGGAGGGCGTGCAGACCTGCACCCTGCGGGATCTGGTCACCGAGGGAGCCGCAGCGGCCGTGGAGACAGATCCGGAGGTGGCCCGCCTGAAGTCGTCCGCGAACCTGGTGAGGGCGGTGGAGACGGCCGTCAGCTTCTACGAGGAGCCGCCCACCGAGGGGATGACGGTCACGACCCAGTGGTCCGACATCCGGCTGAGCGCCGCGGACTGGGCCGTGGCGTTCGAAGCGGCAGGACCCGGTGCCCCGCACAACGAGGCGCGCGACCTGGTCTGGGAGGAACTGCTCACGATCCTGATGGACAAGTACGAGGGCGAAGGCTCGGAGTACCTGCTGCGCAAGTCGCTGCTGCGGAACAGGGAACTGCTCACGGCCTTCGACCGGGCGTGGCCGCTGCTCGAGGCGGCCGACGTCGTCGGAGACCTGTGGTCGGTACCCGCCTACCTGCGCAAGTGCGCTCCCTGGCTCGGCCCCGATGACATCAAGCGTCTGCAGCGCGCCGACGCCCAGGCCTGGACCGTGTCCGACCTGCCGATCCTGGACGCGGCCCGACAGCGGGTCGGGGACCCCGAGGCGGCGCGGCGCAGGCGTCGGAACGAGGCCGCTGTCGCCGACGAACGCGAGCGCAGGGCCGAGTCCATCACCAGCATGCTGCAGAACATGGTGATCGACGAGAGCGAAGGCGCGCTGGGGATGCTGCAGGGCCGGGACCTGCAGGACTCCCTGATCGACGAGAGCGCGCTGCCGGGCACCGAACCGGACCTGCTCGCCGGCCCGTTCGCGCACGTCGTGGTGGACGAGGCCCAGGAACTGACGGACGCGGAGTGGCAGATGCTGCTGCTCCGGTGCCCGTCCCGCAGCTTCACCATCGTCGGGGACCGCGCCCAGGCCAGGCACGGGTTCACGGAGTCGTGGCAGGAGCGGCTCGAGCGGGTCGGGCTCAACCGGGTCAACCTGGCCTCACTGAGCATCAACTACCGGACGCCGGAGGAAATCATGGCGGAGGCCGAGCCGGTCATCCGGGCCGTGCTCCCGGACGCCAACGTTCCGACCTCCATCCGCAGCAACGGTCTCCCCGTCGTGCACGGATCCGCTTCGGAGCTGGGCGCGGTCCTCGACACCTGGCTCTCCGAGCACGCCGAAGGGATCGCCTGCGTCATCGGCGATCCGGCGTTCCGCTCGACGTCCCGTGTCCGGTCGCTGACCCCGGAGCTGTCGAAGGGGCTCGAGTTCGACCTGGTCGTCCTCGTCGACCCGGAGGAGTTCGGCGAGGGCGTCGAAGGAGCGGTCGACCGCTATGTCGCCATGACCCGGGCGACCCAGCAGCTCGTCATCCTCACGAGCTCCTGACGCCGCCCCGCCCCGTCGGACGGCGGCATCGGGCAGACGTGCCACTCGTACTGCCGGCGGTTCCCGCCGCCGGTGGTGCGGGCCGTACGACCGGGCGGACGGGACCCGAACTGATTGTCACTGGGTACGCCTAGAGTCTCTCCCACTCGTCACGGTGCGTTGCCGTCGACGGGTCTCATCAGTGTGCCGCCAGGGCGGCGGCGTCCGGAACGACGGGGAGAACAGCGCATGGGGTGGGTACCGGCAGGCGACTACGAAGTCGCCCTGGAGGCAGGCAAGGTGGTGTGCCGCAACGGAAAGGGCCGACCGCTGAAGTCCGTCCCGGCCAAACTGAAGGACGACCCCGCGGTCGTGGGGCTCCGGCAGTTGACCGAGTGGCTGGAGCGGCACGAACGCCGGTGCCTGACCGACGTCGAGCAGTGGATGGTGCGTTCGCTGCCCGTCCCCACAGCCGTCCTCGCACAGGTCTGGCCCGACCCGGCGTGGCAGGCGGCCCTGCGGGACGTGGTGGTGACCGGCACGGACGGCGGGGTCGCCGGCTTCCTGCGCGATGTCGACCCCGCGCGCGGCCTGGGCCTCGTCGACCTGGACGGCGACACGGTCCGCATCACCCCGGACGTCGTCAGAGTGCCTCACCCCGTCCTGCTCGACGACCTCGACGAGCTGCGGGAGTTCGCGGTCGAGCTGGGGGTGCGCCAGAACGTGGAGCAGCTGTTCCGCGAAGTGTGGCACCGCCCGCCGGGCCTCGCTCCGAACACCACCTCCGTCGACACCTACGCCGGCGGCGTGTTCAAGGAACTGCGGTTCCTGCACGGCCGCGTCACCCAGCTCGGGTACCGGTCGCGCGGCGGATACGCGGTCTTGCCGGTCGTCGAGGACGGCGCCACCGCCGAGGCCCGCATCTGGATCGGCGAGCACGACGGATACGACGAGTACGGCACCGAGACGGGCTCCCTGGGCTGGACCGACCCCGCGGGGCGCGCCTTGACGGCCGCCGAGATCGGGCCTGTCACGTGGTCCGAGGGCATGCGCATGGCGGCGGCGCTCTACGCCGGTCGCGACGTGGAGAACGAGGAGCGGGCGGCATGAGCACCACCACGACGAACAACGACGTGAACACGACGGCAGGGGACACGGCAGCACCGGGTGCCGTGTCCCTCCCCGCCCAGGTTCGCGGAGAAGACACCTCCGCTCCCGCGACCGAGGCCCGCGCGGCGGCCCTCCTGGACGCGGGCGCGGTCCTCCCCGCCGGTACCACCGACCGGGACGACGCCGACACGCTGACCGCCCGCACCTACACGCACACCGCCCTCGGCGACCGCACGGTGGTCCGGCTCGTGCCCGGCACGCTCGGCGAAGCCGAGGACCTGGCCCTGGAGTTCCTCGGGCTCGCCCGGACCGACGAGGCCCCCGTCGTGGGCCAAGTGCGCCGCGAGACGCTGGGCTTCCCGGCCTGGGCCCTGGTCAACGACCCGGCCAACGGGCACCACGCCCTGGCCCTGGTCAAGGACATCGAGCGGCTGGGCCGACAGGCCAAGTCCCGCGCCGGAGCGGCCAAGGAGGGCTTCGACGCACTCGGCACCCGGCTCGGCCGGGCCGTCCCCCACTTCCTCCCCACCTACTACGAGCAGGTGGCGCGCCTGTTCCTCGAGGCGGAGAACACCAGCTACGCCGCCTCCTTCTTCGGCAAGGCCCGCGAGGCCGAGCGGGTGCACGGGCTGGTCGTGGACGAGGACAGGCAGCGGGCCGTCTTCCTGGAGTTCGCCTTCGCCGGCGCCCTGACCGTGAAGGCACTGCGGCAGTACGTGCGGGACCTGGTGGCCCGGCTCGCACCGCTTGACGCCTGGGCACAGTTCCGCCGTCTGCTGGTCGAGCGCTGTGCCGCGGGCATGCCCCCTTACGCGGCGCTGCCGCAGGACGTGCGCGCGCTGATCAAGACCACCGGGCTGGACCGCGAGGCCGCCGAGCGCGAGCTGGTGGCCGATCTGCTCGGATCCCCGGGAGTCGTCCGCGCCCCCGCCTCGTTCTGGACGGCCTACGGCCCCGCGCTCGTCACCCTCGCCCAACAGGATGCGGCCGTGCGCGCCCGGCTCCTCGGCTTCTTCCCGGAGACCTTCGGCGAGAGCGGCCGAGACACGGACGGCGAACACGGCTGGCTCGCACTGCTGGCCGAATCCGGTGCCGAGGACCTGCTGACCGCCCTCCCGGGCACCTCCGGCTCCGCCGCCCCCGGTGACCCGTCCGTCTCCCCCGCCGACTGGCTCGCCCGCTGGGAGGCGCACCGCAGGCGCAACCAGGCCTCCCCGGGCCGCAGCCCGCAGACCCTCGGCCTGGCCGCGCGGATGGCGGACCGGCTGCGCGCCGACGCGCGCCCCGTCGAGGTGTTCCAGGGCCGCTGGCTGCGCACCGCCGACCTGGACCTCCTCGACCTCCTGCTGTCCTCCGGCGTCCCCGTCGCCGAGCCGGACGACCAGGACACGGGCACCGCGAAGCGCCCCGCCCTCGCGCTCGGCCAGTGGCTCACCGACACCGCACCCGGGGCGCGGGATCTCACCGCCGTCGCCGAACGCCCGGTCTTCCGCGCCCTGCTGAGCCGGACCGTCGGCGACCTCGGCGGCGGACACGACCAGCGTCTGGACGACACCGGCAAGGCGAAGATGGCGGCGCATCCGGTGCTCTCCGAGGTCCTGCGCGAGTGGCTGACCGCCTGCGCCGAGGAGTACACGGCCGCACAAGGGCTCCCGGGGCTGAACACCGCCTACAACAAGCTGTCGGCGTACCGCGCCGTGGTCACCGAGGTCGCCCCGGAAGCTGTGCGGCTCCTCAAGGGCCACAGCGTGCTCCCGCTGCTCGCCTCGACCCTGCGCACCGGCGTCCTCGACGAACTGGGCTGGCCCGCGCTGGACGAGACGTACGACGCACTGGCCGCGGAGGCCGGCGCCACGCGTCAGCGGCGCAACCGGTCGGAGGGGGTCGGTGTCACCGGCGCCTGGCCCGCGCTGATCCTGAACACCTTCGAACGGGCCGTCGTCGTCGGCCCGGAAGGCGTCCTGCTGCGGCACACCCTGCGGCTGCCCGCCACCGTCGACCAGTGGCGGACGCCTGCCTTCCGTTACGTCGACGGCGAATTGCTGGTCATCTGGTGGGAGGACGGCAAGCAGCGCGGCTACTGGTCGCACCGCCCCGCCGAGGTGTTCACCGTCGGCGGCGAGCAGGTCCCCCGCTGGGGCAGTTCCAACGCCTCGGACGAGGTCTGCCTGCCGCTGCCCGGCGGGGGCCGCGCCACCGGCGCCAAGGCCCTGCACGCCGGCGACACCTCCCTCCCTGCGCAGCGTGCCGTCCTGTCCGACGGGACGGGTCACTGGCGGGAAGGCCACCAGGGCACGCAGCGGGTGTGGCTGGAGTACGACCCGGTCAGTGGCACGCACGGCCGCGCCTCCCTGCCCGCCTTCCTCCGCTCCGGGGTGCGGGACGGCACCCGGCTGCTCACCGAGCACTGCCAGGTGCTGCCCGTCCAGCCCGGCCTGGAGACCACACCGTTCGGCACGGACGGCACGGTCCTCGGCCGCTGGGTCCGCCGCACGGTCGCCGAACCGGGCACCCCCGCACCCGCGCACGGGCACCGGGCCGTCGCGGGCACCCCCGACGGCCACACGGTGACCCTGCCGCACCCGCTGCCCGGCGGCAGCTCCCCGGTGCCGCTCGGCGCCCTCACCCTCCCCGGCGGATCACGCCCCGTCATGAGTCTCGACAGGCGAATCGTCGCGGCCCACGCGGCGGACGCGGAGGGCGCAGGCGGAAGTCTCTGGTCCGTCACTCCCGGTTCTTCCGGCGGGAACGGCGCCGTGGGCACCCCCTATGTCCCTCCCCTTGCCTACTGGCACGCCCTGCGGCCGAGGGACGAGCAGGGCTCCATCACACTGCGGAACCTGACGGACTCCCGGGCGGGAGAGCTCTTCACTGCGGTCGCCACCGCGGTCGCCCGGCACCTGGAGGCGTTCCGCGCCGCCGAGGAGTACACCGGTCCCTCCTCGCGCGAACTGAGCCAGGAGGCCGTCGCCGAGGCGCTGCCCGAGGTGTCCGACGCGCGGCTCCTCGCGGGCGTCACCGCGCTCGTCCGGAGCGCGGTGGACCGCGCCGCCGACGCCGCCCGGTACCTGGAACAGCCCAAGCCCGTGCAGCCGGCCACGCCCGTGAACGCCGCGCGCACCCAGGGCATGTTCTTCGATCACGCGCCCGAGCACGGCGACGACAAGACCCTGCAGCACGCCACCGCCTGGGGTTCGGAGCGGATGAACGGCTGGTGGGGCGGGGAAAGCCGATGGACCGCGATCCGGCAGATCCTCGCCGTCAACCATGTCCTCGGCGGTAAGCCGGCATTCGGCCCGCCCGTGTACTCAAAGGTCCCGTCCACCCTCGCGGACGGCTGGCAGCGGGACGAGTACACCGTTCCCGGTCGGTCCCCGGACTGGATCTCCCTGCTCGACAAGCTGCCCGAACTGGCTTACCGGGCAGCCTCGGCGACCACCTCGCCCGAGCACCGCGCCGGCCTCGTGGTCCTGCTCGACACGCTCGCCGAGGGCCCACTGGCGAACCCGGCGGGCACGGTCCGGCAGGTGGAACTCATCGAGCCGTACGTCGGCGGAACACCCGGGCAGGGGCAACCCCACGACGCCGTGCACCGCCTCGGCCAGGTGCTGCGCAAGGGTGCCCGCACCGTCGTGGTCATCGCCGAACGCGGCCGGAACGCCCGGAACGACGCGGCACGCTGGCTGGCCCTGGACCACGACCCCACCGGAGTCTTCGGCCCCGTCCCCGGCTTCACCCTGGACCACGAGCACGTCCACCGGCAGGGCATCGCCCTCGACCGGCTCACCCGGCTCACCGCCCTGGTACGGGAACAGCGCCCGGCACCCTGGCGTCCCGAGGCCGCCGAGGCCTTCCACACGGCCACCGGGATCGGTCCCCTCCAGTCCGCCGTCCTGGTGTCGGCCGCGGTCGAGGAGCCGGGCGCCGAGGCGCTCGCCTTGCTCGGGGCGAAGACCCGCGCCTTCGAGGCGGCCCAGGCCAGGCTGAACGCCCTGCCCCGCGCCGACCGTCAGGCCCTGCTCCAGGCGCTGCTGCCCGCCGACCCGGCCGAGCTGTGGTCCACGGGCCCGGACGTCCGGGCCGCCGCCGAGGTCTGGCAGGCACGCCTCGCCTCCCTCGTCCGCGTCCCCGAAGAACTGGACCTCGACCTGTCGGGCACCACGCCCGGCGCCGTCGACGCGATCCTCAACACGGGCTCCCGGACCTGGCTGGGCCGGGACTCCCTCATCGAGGACGGCACGGGCCGGGCCGGACTGCGCCGGGTGAGTGCGTACGGCTCGCTCTCCTCCGCCCTGACCGCGCTGCGGACCCTCGCCTACACGCTGCCGTACGGACACCCCCTGCGGGCGCACCTGCCCGTCGGGCTCGCGGCCCTGCGCCGTGCCCTCGCCGACCCGGACCTGGTGCTGGAGCTCGGGCTGGACTGGACCGAGGCGGGTGGTTCGATCGGCTCCGTGGTCAGGGCCGCCCACCAGCTTCCCGAGTCCGGCGGTGCGGGGCCCGACGGCCTGGTCCGGGTCGGTGCGGCGCTGCTCCTCGCAGCAGGCCACGGCAGTCAGGAGAAGCTGCTGATCCGCCCGGCCTTCCTGGAAGGCCCCGAGGACCCGGCATTCGGCCTGGTCGAGGGCATCGTCTCGCAGCACCGGGTGGGTGAACTCCTCGCCCTGCGCACCCTGTTGGGCAAGGAGACCGAGGCCCTGGTCTCGGCGGGCGCCCCCGACGGCACCCCGCACCACCCGGCCCAGGACCCGACGCGCGCGGTGCCGGACCTGGTGGCCGAGGCCGCCGGGGCCCTCGGGCTGAGCGCCGACGCCGCCGGCATGTACCTGATGCTGCTCGCCCTGCCCGACCCGACGGACCGCAACTGCGTCCGCTGGAGCGAGTGGAAGCCTGCACGGATCAAGAAGGCCCGGGCGGAGCTCGCCGCCACCGACCTCGTGGTGGAGGCCAAGCGCTCCCGTGCCGGCCGCACCCTGTTCCTCCCCTGCGGCTGGCTCGAACGCGGCACCCCCGGCCTGCCGCTCGAGACCTGGAAGGAACAGCTGTACCCCGTGGCAGGGTCCGCCCGGACCCTGCCGGGCATCCCCGTGCCCGAGTTGTTCGCCGCAGCCTGGGCACGGGTCAGGGGCGGCGACGCCCCCGCCTTCGAAGAACTGGACACCCGCGCACCCCGGAAGGGCCGCCGCCGATGACGAGCGACATCACGACCACCAACGGGAACACCGCCACGGGCGGGGTCCCGGCACCGCGCCCCGTCGGCGCCTCCGGCCCGGAGAACCGCCAGGTCACCCTGCCCGAGGACCGGTACGCCATCGAGCTGGCCTTCCTCGCCGCCCACGACTCGGGGCCGCGTCCGCCCGGCTGGCTGCTCACCCCGCGCGCCGTCGTCACCTTCGTGATGGGCAGCGCGGGCGAGGCGCTCGGCCTGCCGAAGTCCGCGCAGGCCGGCGAGGGGGTGCCGCGCCGCCTGGTGATCGATCAGAAGTTCGTCGGCGAACGCGCCCTGGTCGAACGGTGTGTGGTCACCCTCGCCGGGGAGCGCGGACTGCTGCTGGTGGGCGAACCCGGCACCGCCAAGTCCATGCTCTCCGAGCTGCTGTCGGCGGGTGTCTGCGGGACCAGCGCGCTCACCGTGCAGGGCACCGCGGGCACCACCGAGGACCAGCTCAAGTACGGCTGGAACTACGCGCTGCTGCTCGCCCAGGGCCCCACCGAGCAGGCTCTGGTGCCCTCCCCGGTGCTCACCGCCATGACCCGGGGCGCCGTCGCCCGTGTCGAGGAGGTGACCCGTTGCCTGCCCGAGGTCCAGGACGCGCTCGTGTCACTACTCTCCGAGCGGCGGATCTCGGTGCCCGAACTCGCGGGCGGCGAGGGCTCCCAGGTGCACGCGGCTCCCGGGTTCACCCTCATCGCCACCGCCAACCTGCGGGACAGGGGCGTCTCGGAGATGTCCGCCGCGCTGAAGCGGCGCTTCAACTTCGAGACCGTCGGCCCGATCGGGGACGTGGACGCCGAGACGGCGCTCGTCAGGCGCCAGTCGCGCGCCGCCGTCGAACGGTCGGGGGCCGCCTACCAGGTGGACGACGCCGTCCTCGAAGCCCTCGTCACCGCTTTCCGGGACCTGCGCGAGGGCCGTTCCGTGGAGGGCTGGGAGGTCGAGCGCCCCTCCACGGTGATGAGCACGGCGGAAGCGGTCTCCGTCGCGGGATCTCTGGGCCTGGCCACCGCCTACTTCCCCGGCGACCGGGACGTACTCTCCCTCCTGCCCGGCCATCTGCTCGGCGTCGTGCGCAAGGACGACCCCGCCGACGCGGCACGGCTGCTGGGGTACTGGGACGGGCCGGTGCGCCGGCGTGCGGAGCAGGGGTCGGCCACCTGGCGTGCCCTGTGGGAGCTTCGCGCGGTGCTGGAGAGCTGACGGATGAACCGGCCGACCACCGCTGACGCGCCCCCTCGGGCCACCATCGAGGCATCGACCACCCCGGACACGCGAGCCACCGCCGAGGCGCCGACCACTGCTGATGCGCCACCCGGCACCGAGGTGTCACCCGCCGGTGCTCCGCAGGGCACTGCAGCCGGGCCCACCACCCCGGAGGCCGCGGTGGCGGCCCTCGCCGCGGCCGGGCCCGGGCTGCCCTTCCTGATCGGGGTGCGCCACCACGCGCCCTCGCTCGCGGCCGCCCTCCCGGCACTCCTGGACGAGGCGGCTCCCGACGTCCTCCTCGTCGAACTGCCCGCCGAGTTCCAGCCCTGGCTGGGCTGGCTCGCCCACGAGGAGACCGAGGCTCCGGTGGCGCTGGCCGCCGTGTCCGCCGACACGACGGGGGCGGCGGGCGAACGGGGGCCTGCCTTCTATCCGTTCGCAGACTTCTCTCCCGAACTGGTCGCCCTGCGCTGGGCGGCACGGAACGGGGTACCGGCCGTGGCCTGCGATCTGCCGCTGGCCGACCGGGCCTGGGCGCGGGGCGGGCCGGGCACCCCCGCTCCCTCCCCCCGCCCGGGCACCGCCTCCGCGCCCGGGCGGGGGGAGGGACTCGGCCTGTCCGACGCCCTGCGCTCCCGGCTCACCGGCCGCGACGGCGACGACCTGTGGGACCGGCTGGTGGAGGCCCCCGCACCCGGATCGACACCCGAGGCACTCCGCCGCGCCGCCCTCCTCACCGGCTGGGCGCTGCGGTACGAGACCGAGGCACGGGGCGGCGTGGACGACACGGACCTGGTGCGCGAGGCCTGTATGCGCGGACATGTCGCCGAGGCTCTGGCGAGCGGGCGGCGGCCCGCCGTGGTGGTGGGAGCGTTCCACACCCCGGCGCTGCTGCCGTCCGCCCCCGGAGCCGTCGGGGCACCTGCCCCGAGCGAGCCGGACGCATCCGCCGCCCCCCGCGACCCGGACGCGGAAGGCCACGCGACCGGCGCGGCCTCGACGGAGGCGTGCACGGTCTCCCTGATCCCGTACACGTACCCGCTTCTGGACTCACGGTCCGGTTACCCGGCCGGCATCCGGGACCCGGAGTGGCAGCACATCGTCCTGGACGCCGCCGGGGACCCGGCCGCGCTGAACGAGGCGCTGGTCCGCACCGCGGTCCGTGTCTGCGCTGCCCTGCGCGAACAGGGCCATCCGTACGGACCGGCGGACGGCCGGGAGGTCGTCCGGGTCGCCGGGGACCTGGCGCGCCTGCGCGGCCTGCCCGCCCCCGGTCGCGGCGAACTCCTGGAGGCCGTGCAGACGGTGCTCGGGCGCGGTGAGACCTACGGCACGGGCCGCGCGGTCGCACAGGCCCTCGAACGTGTACTTGTCGGAGCCCGCACCGGACGGCCCGCCCCCGCCGCTCCGCGCAGCGGCCTGGGCCCGGCCGTTGAGGCCGAGACCGCGGCGCTCTCGCTCCCCGGCCCGGGGGACGCGCACGAGAGGACGCCGCGCGACCTCCGGCTGGATCCGGCCCGCTCCACCCTCGACGGGCGGCGCGAACTGCTGTTGCGCAGGATGACGGTGTGCGGCATCCCGTACGCCCAGGAACAGGGGGTGACGGGGGCTGCGGGCTCAGCAGGACTGACGACCCGCTGGCAGGTGCGGTGGACCCCGGCGACGGCCGCGATGCTCACCGCGGCCGGGGCCCGCGGTGTCACCCCGGCCCAGGCGGCCGAGGGGGTGCTGCGGCAGCGGCACGCGGCCGAGCGCGCGGAGGGCGGCCCCACGGCCGCCCAGGTCGTACGGGGTCTCACGGAGGCCGCCGAGTGCGGACTCCCCTCCCTGGCCGACGAACGGCTCACGGAGCTGGCGGCCGTGCTCCCCTCCAGCGCCACCCTTCCCGAAATCCTCACCGGGCTCGACCTCCTGGAACGTATCGGCGCGGGCCACCTGCCGGGCCTGGCCGCCCCCGACGCCCCGTCGGCTTCCGAGGCCACAGAGGCCACAGAAGGGCCGGAGGTCACCGCCTCCCTCACCGCCACCGCTTCCGCCCGTGCCGCCCGCATCGCGCACGCGGCGGAACTCCTGACCTCGGCGGCGGTCCGTCAGGTCGACGGCCTGACCGGATCCGAGGAGCCCGGCGACGCCCGCGCCCTGCTGGAACTGGCCCAGCGCGCCAACCGTCTGGGCGGCATCCGGCTCACCGACGCCCTCGTCCGGCTGGCCGCCGAGGGCACCCCGCTGATCGCCGCGGCCGCCGGGGCCGTCCGCGTGCTCACGGGCCACGAGGATGCCGAGGTCTTCGGGACGCGCGTCGCCTCCTGGGTGGACGGAGCTGTGGACGGGGCCTCCCGGGCCGCGCTCACCGCCCGCCTCACCGGTGTCCTGACGGCGGCGGGCCCGCTCCTGACCGTCGCAGTCGGCGCCCTGGACCCGCTGCTGCACCGTGTGGTCGAGCTCGACGACGCCGCGTTCCTGACCCGGCTTCCCGCCCTGCGTGGCGGCTTCGACACCCTCAGCCCGGCCGCCCGCGACCGGCTGCTGGACACCGTCGAGGAGCGTCTCGGCGAACGCGTGGACGACCTAGACGCCGACGACCCCGCCGCGCTGGCGGCCCGCACGGCCGCCGACCTCGCGGCCCGCGAGCTGCTGGCCGGCCTCGGCCTGCCCGTACCGTCCCCCGCGCACGACGACCGGTTCCCGCCGCAGCCGGACGACCCCACCGCACTCCCGCCGCCCGCCACCGCGACGTCCTTCGCCGTTACACCCTCCACCGGGGCGGACACGCCCGCCGTCCCCGTACCGGCGCAAGCCCGCCTCACCGGAGCCACCCCCGCGCGGACCCTCGCGCCCACCGACCGGTGGCGGCTCGTACTCGGCCGGCGCCCCGATCAACTTCCGTCCGGTGCGGCCCGACTGGCGACCGCTCTGGACGAGCTGTACGGCGAGGGACGTGGCGAGGGATCACGCGGCGGTATGCCCGGTCCCGGTCAGGGGGGCGGCCGGCGCGGCGGCCGCGAGGCGTCGTTTCCCGGCGCCCGCGAGTGGTCCGAGGAACTGGCCGCGCTGTTCGGCCCGGGCATCCGCGAGGAGGTCCTCGCCACCGCTGCCGCGACCGGCCGGCAGGACGTCCTCGCCGAGATCGACCCGGCGGCCGCCACTCCCTCCGTGGAACTGCTCCGCACGGTCCTGCGGTACGCCGGCGGGCTCCCCGAGGCGCGTCTCGCGGCGCTCCGGCCCCTGGTCCGCCGGCTGGTCGAGGAACTGACCCGGCAGCTCGCCACCCGGTTGCGGCCCGCCCTCACCGGCACCATGCTGGCCCGGCCCACCCGCCGCCCCGGCGGTCGGCTGGACCTGCCACGTACGCTGCGCGCCAATCTGGCCACCGCCCGCCGGACGGTCGACGGTACGGTCCAGGTGATCCCCGAGAAGCCGGTGTTCCGCAGCCGCGCCCGCCGGTCGGCCGACTGGCGCCTCATCCTGGTGACCGACGTCTCCGGATCCATGGAGGCGTCCACGATCTGGTCCGCGCTGACCGCTTCCGTGCTGGCCGGGGTACCGACCCTGAGTACCCACTTCCTCGCCTTCTCCACGGAGGTCGTCGACCTCACCGGCCATGTGCACGATCCCCTCTCCCTCCTGCTGGAGGTGAGTGTGGGCGGCGGCACCCACATCGCCGCCGGGCTGCGGCACGCGCGCAGCCTGATCACCGTGCCGACCCGCACCCTCGTCGTCGTCATCAGCGACTTCGAGGAGGGTGCTCCGCTCGGCGGACTGCTGGCCGAGGTGCGGGCCCTGGTGGCCACGGGTTGCCACGTCCTGGGGTGCGCAAGTCTCGACGACGCGGGCCGGCCCCGCTACTCGACGGGGGTCGCGGGCCAGGTCGTGGCCGCCGGTATGCCCGTGGCAGCACTCAGCCCACTCGAACTGGCCCGCTGGATAGGGGAGAAGACCGCATGACCGCCGCCCAGTTGCCACCCGTCGCGCCGGAGGTCACAGCCACCTTGGTGGAAAACCTCTCGCCCCGGCTGCGCAAGCGGCTGGACGCGGCGGTCGCCAAGCTCGGAGCCCGCCCGGCGCACCGCGACGGGGACACCGTGACGATCGCGGTCGACGACGAGACCGATCTGCGCCTGCACGCCCCGGGCGGCGTGGTGGCGACGGCGGACGGCATCACCTGCGGCTGCCTCCTCGCCCCGGCATGCGTCCACCGCGCGGCCGCCGCCTGCGCCGCCCCCACGGCGGATTCGGCCCCCGAGCCCGCCGGGCAACCGGCCCCGGAGGCAGCCGAATTCGCACCGCACCCGGACGACACCGGCACCAGCACCAGCACCAGCACCGACAACTGCATCGACACCCCCACCGTCCACGCACCCGACGTGGCAGGCCCGGCCCAACGCGCCGCGGCCGACGCCCTGTGGTCGGCTGCTGCCGCCGTGCTGGAGGCCGGCGTCGACGGGGCGGGCGCCGTCGCCCAGGCCTCACTCCTCCGTGCGGCGCACACCGCCCGGCTCGAGCAACTGCCGCGCGCCGCGGGCGCCGCGCTGTCCGTCGTCACGCTGCTGCGCGCGGCCCGCGCCGGGGACCCGTCCTACCGCACCGCCGAGCTCGTCACGGCCCTGGCCGAACTCCTGGGGACCGCACACCGGGTGGGGACCGCGTCCGGGGCGGAGCTGGATGCCGTCAGGGGCCGGGCACGCCGCCCTTACAGCCCTGACGGCTCGCTGCGCCTGTACGGCCTGTTCACCGAACCCGTGGTCACCGCCTCGGGACACGGCGGCGTCCGCACCTGGGTCGCCGGACCCGGCGGCCGGCTCTGCACGGTCGGCGACGTGGCCCCCGGCGGAGTCGGCCGCGCCCTGGGCGTGGCCGACCGGGCCGTGCGCCTCGGGGAGAGCGCGCTCACCCACCGGGAGCTGGGCCGGGCCGGTCTGGCGGTCTCGGGGGCGACAGTCTCGCCGGACGGACGGCTGGGCGCCGGGAAGGGCGTCAAGGCCGTCACCGCCCGGGGCGCGGCGTGGACGGAGCCGCCGCTCGCCGCCCTGTGGGAGACGCCGCCGTCCCAGCAGGCCGCCCGGGCCCTGCGGTCCACCTCCCGCTACGCGGACCCGGACGGCGGCGGCAGCGACCTGCTCTTCCTCGACGTCGAACTTCGCGGCGCCGTACGGGAGCCGGGCGGCACCTGTCTGCTCGCATGGTGCGACGGCGTCCCTGTCCGGCTCGCGGTCGCCGACGACGACCCCGCGCTGGCCCACCGGGACAACCTGATGCTGCTGGCCGGTGCTCCGGGGGCACGGCTGCGGATCATCGGCCGCCTGGTACCCGCGCTGCACCCCAGGCTCGCCCTCCTCGCCTGCTCTCACCCCACCGGTGAGGGCACGGTCGACCTCGGCTTCGACCGTCTGCGTCGCGCCGACCTTCCCGTGCCGGACGCCCGCACGCACCCTGCTCTGCCCGAGCCCGGCAACGCCGGCGCACACTCGCCCCTGCACCTCCTGGAGCGTCGCGTCGAACAGACTGTCCCGGCGGGCCGGGCCGCCCTCGGCATGCTCGGTGATGTCTCCGCCGAGGCCCGCCGTCTCCGCCGGGCGGGCCTGCCCACGGCCGCCGGCCTTCTCGCCTCCCTGTGCGCCTCTGCGGCCCAACGCGAACGCGACCCCTTCGGCCGTCTCCTCCCCGCCGACACCGACGGTTTCGCCGCCCACTGGCTCTCCGCCGCCCGTTACACGTCCGCCGTGTCCGAGTCCCTGTGCGCGGCAGCCTGGGAACCGACGCAGGGGGGCCCGGCAGCGGTACCGTCGAAGGCTTGATCGCTCCGGCGGGGTTCCCGGAGTTCGCGGTGCGGCGGCATGGTCGACGGGCATGCTCGGGCAGTTCCGACGATCGATGCAGTTGTCGAGGTGCCCGCTGTCCCTCCGCTCCCGCGAGTTCAGGGCCGGTACCCAGCTCCTGACGCCACCCCGCCCCGTCGGACGGTCGCAGCGGGCACCATGAGGCGATGAAGCCGCTGCTGATGATCGACATCGACGGGCCGCTCAATCCTTACGCGGCGCTGTCCCGCCGTGTACCGCCGGAGGGCTACCGGCGGTACACGATGCGGCCGACGGGGTGGACGGAGGGGCCGGCGCTGCCGGTCCTGATCAACCCGGGGCACGGGGACGAACTGCTGGCCCTCACCGACCGGTACGAGCTCGTCTGGGCGACCACGTGGAGGGACGAGGCCAACGAGTGGATCGGCCCGCGCCTCGGGCTTCCCCCGCTGCCGTACATCGACTGGCCCGCGATGCACGACGCCACCGCGGACGGGACGTACTGGAAGACGCGGTACGTCGTCGAGTACGCGGCCGGGAGGCCGTTCGCCTGGGTCGACGACGAGATCACGGACCTCGACACGGGCTGGGTGGCGGGGCACCACCCGGGGCGGGCGCTGCTGCGTCCGGTCGATCCCCGGGTGGGGCTGGTGCGGGCGGACTTCGACGCACTCGCCGCCTGGGCGTGATGCCGGCTCAGCTCCAGGGCAGCGAGGAGCGGTGCCGCCAGTACGCCTCAGGCTCCTCCACCAGGGCGTCGAGCCGGTCCAGCCGGTCCGCGTCCAGGTCGAGGAGGGGTGCGTGCAGGTTGCCGGCGAGCTGGGTGACGGTGGCCGCTCCCGACAGGACGACGCCCGCCCACGGCCGGTGGAGCACGAAGGCCAGGGCGGCGGCGTCCGCGCCCAGTTCGGCCTCGGCGGCGATCTCCTGGACGACGGCGGGGGCTTCGGTCCCGGCGAGCCTGCCGTTGGCCATGGCTTCCTTGACGATGACGGTGAGTCCGGCGTCGTGCGCCTCGGCGAGCGCCTGCCCCGCTGAGGTCTCCAGCGCGTTGTACGTGGCCTGAACGGTACCGAAGAGGGGCTCGCCGTCCACCGTGACGGCAAGGGCGGCCCGGATGGCGTCGGCCTGGGCGGGACCGCTGGTGGAGAGACCGACGGTGGTGCCCTCCGCGGCCAGCGCGGCCAGGCGTGCGTGCAGGTCCTTGTCGCTCAGTGCCGGGCTGTCGGCGGTCACCGAGTGGATCTGGTAGAGGTCGAGCCGTTCGCCGAGCAGTCCGGCCGTTTCCGCGCGCTGGCGTTCGAACGTGGCGAGGCTGTGGTCCTTGACCTCGTGCGCCTCGGCGTCGACGCGCCAGTCGGCGGTGTAGGTGTAGCCCCACTTGCTGCCGACGACCACGTCCGTCACCTCGGGCCGGGCGGTCAGCCAGTCGGCGAGGAACTCCTCGGAACGGCCGTAGGAGCGGGCCGCGTCGAAGTACCGGACGCCCTGCGCGTAGGCGGCGTCCAGCAGGTCGTGGGTGCGGGAGCGCAGCGCGTCCGCGCTGCGGTCCGCGGGCAGGTCCCGGTCCCGGTGCAGATTGATGTAACCGGGCCTGCCGACGGCGGCCAGGCCCAGCCCGATGTGGGCGGTCGGGGTGGTCGCTCGGTTCAGGCGGGCGAAGGGCATCGCGGACTCCTCCTGGTCGGTTTCATGTACCTGCCCGACCAACGTAGCCCGCGATGCCGCCGGATCAGCCGCGCGCGGTCGCCCAGGCGTGCTGCGTCGCCAGGTCGGCCTTCACCTCGGCGAGCTGGACGGCGACGGCCGACGGGGCCGTGCCGCCGCGGCCGTCGCGGGAGGCGAGCGCGCCGGGCACGTCGAGTACCGTGCGCACCTCGGGGGTGAGGTGCTCGGAGATCTTGGCGAACTGCTCGTCCGTCAGTTCGTCGAGCTCGATGCCCTGCTGCTCGCACACCTTGACGCACTCGCCCGCGACCTCGTGCGCGACCCGGAACGGGACGCCCTGCTTGACCAGCCACTCGGCGATGTCCGTGGCGAGCGAGAAGCCGGCCGGGGCCAGCTCCTCCATGCGCTCACGGTTGACGGTGAGCGTGGCCATCATGCCGGTGAAGGCGGGGAGCAGGACCTCCAGCTGGTCGCAGGAGTCGAAGACGGGTTCCTTGTCCTCCTGCAGGTCGCGGTTGTACGCGAGCGGGAGGGCCTTGAGGGTCGCCATCAGGCCGGTCAGATTGCCGATGAGACGGCCGGACTTGCCGCGGGCCAGCTCGGCGATGTCCGGGTTCTTCTTCTGCGGCATGATCGAGGACCCGGTGGAGAAGGCGTCGTGGAGGGTGACGAAGGAGAACTCCTTCGTGTTCCAGATGATGATCTCCTCCGCGATCCGGGAGAGGTTGATGCCGATCATCGCGGTGATGAACGCGAACTCGGCGACGAAGTCCCGGGACGCGGTGCCGTCGATGGAGTTGGCCACGGATCCGTGCTCGAAGCCGAGGTCCGCGGCGACCGCCTCCGGGTCGAGCCCGAGGGACGATCCGGCCAGCGCGCCGGAGCCGTACGGGGAGACCGCGGTCCGCTCGTCCCACTGCCGCAGCCGCTCGGCGTCCCGGATGAGGGGCTGCACATGCGCCAGGACGTGGTGGGCGAACAGGACGGGCTGGGCGTGCTGCAGGTGCGTACGGCCGGGCATGGCCACGTCGGCGTGGGCCTCGGCCAGCCCGACGAGCGCGTCCTGGAGTCCGGCGATCAGCCCGCCGATGATCCTGGCGTGGTCGCGCAGGTACATCCGGAAGAGCGTGGCGACCTGGTCGTTGCGTGACCGGCCGGCCCGCAGCTTGCCGCCGAGGTCCGGACCGAGACGCTCCAGCAGGCCGCGCTCCAGCGCGGTGTGGACGTCCTCGTCGGCGATGGTGCCGGTGAACGAGCCGTCGGCGACGGCGGCTTCGAGCGAGTCGAGGCCGGCGATCATGCGGTCGAGCTCGTCCTCGGTGAGCAGACCGGCCTTGTTGAGCACCCGCGCGTGGGCACGGGAGCCGGCGATGTCGTACGGGGCGAGCCGCCAGTCGAAGTGGACGGAGGCGGACAGCTTGGCCAGCGCCTCGGCGGGTCCGTCGGCGAAACGGCCGCCCCAGAGGCGTACGTCGCTGTTGCCGGTGCCGTTGCTCACTGCGTGCTCCTCGGGAAGTGCAAGGGTGGGATGTGCGACCGCCTCCCCGCACGCGTACGGAGGGGAGGCGATGGGTGACTCGGGGATCGGACGAGGTCGCACGTGGCCGCGATCTTCGGGAAAGGCCGAGGATCCCGATGAAGCCCTGTGCGGTGCAGTCACTGGTAGGCATAACTATGCAGCCCTCTGTATGGTTTGTCAAAGCTGCTGGTGGGAGGCGCGTGCGATCCCTAGGCTGGGATCATGCGGAACGTGATCCCTCTGTCGCCCACGCTGTACCTCTCCCCGCAGGACCGGCTCCTGCTGGGCAAGCCCCTGGCCGCGGCAATGGACACGACCGATCCGCAGGCATGGGTCGACCTCGACCGGCGGATACGGTCGAAGACCGCGCGGCAGAGCGGGGTCCCGCCGCTGGAGTCCCTGCCCCGGGAGCGTCGTACGGGCGGACGCGGGACGGTCGACTGGTCGAGCGCACCCCGCTGGGACGAGGAGGCCAAGGACGTCACCTGGTCGCAGTTCCCGCCCCGTGAAGCGGAGACCGCGATCGCCCTCTGCCACTGCCGGTGGCAGGTCCGCGAGGCCGCGCTGGCGTTCACCCCCGGGCAGCCGCCTCTCCTGCCCCTGCTGCTGATCCGCTGCGCCGACCGTCACGTACGGGTACGGGAGCGGGCCCGCCGGATCATGCGTGCGGCCCTGCAGGCGTCGGAGGCGGAGCCCTCGGACCTGATGCCCCTGGCCCTGCACCTGACCCTGTTCCCGCACGGCGGCTGGGCCCTTGACCGGGTCCTGGCCGCCGCGGGACCCCTGCCGGGACTGCCGGGACTGCTCTGCGCGAGCCATGCGCCGGAGGTCCGGGTCCGCGGGGCGCGAGCGGCCCTGGAGGAGGAGCTGCTCACGCCCGCCGGGCTGACCGAGCTCATCCTCACCGCCCCGGACCGGGTCGTCCGCCATCGGTGCACCGACAAGCTGCTCGCGCAGGTCACCGCAGGTGATCCGGAGCGGCTCCTGGACCCCTTGCTCGGCGCTTCCTCGGCCGTCACGCGGTCCTCCGCGGTGATGGCCCTGCACCGGGCGGAACGCGGCCCGGAGGCCGAGTCGCGCCTGGTCGATCAGTCGGCCCGCGTGCGTTCCGCCGCCCGCCTGGTCCTGCGGCTGGAGGGCCGCGACCCGGGGGAGCTCTACCACGAGATGTGCGCCGGTCGCGCCGCCTCCGGACTGCCGCCGGGAGCCCTGTTCGGCCTGGCCGAGTCCGGAGCACCCGACGCGACGGCCCTGCTGCGGCCGTTGACGGCACATCCGGAGGGCCGGGTGCGCGCCGCGGCACTCGCCGCCCTGCGCATGCTGGACGCGGTCTCCCCCGGCGAGCTGATGGCCGCCATGGACGACCCGCATCCGCCGGTGGTGCGCACCGCCTTCAAGGCGCTCGTCCCGTACGTCCTGCTCGTCCCGGAGGAGTGGCTGGCCTCCTTGGTCGCCCCCGGCCGCCCCCAGCACGTGCGGCGTTGCGCACTCCGCCTGCTCTGCGCCCACAGCCTCGCTCTGCGCAAACGCGTACTGGCGGCGATGGAGGACGACGAGGACCCCGAGGTCGCCCACGAGGCGCAGCGTGCGCGCTACGAGCCGCTGCCGCCCTTCAGCTCCGGTGGGTGAGAAACACCAGGGGAACAGGCGTCCGACGACGGATACTTCATTCCATGGGAAAAACGTACGAGCGTATCGATGGACGGCTGCGGACCTTCATCGAGGAGCAGCACATCTTCTTCACGGCCACCTCCCCACTGGACGCCGACGGCACGGTGAACCTCTCCCCCAAGGGCGTCAGCGGTTCGTTCGCCGTCGTCGACGAACGGACGGTGGCCTACCTCGACTTCGCGGGGAGCACCGCCGAGACCGTCGCCCACCTGCGCGAGAACGGGCGCATCACGCTGATGTGGTGCGCCTTCCAAGGGCCACCGAACATCGTGCGCGTGCACGGCCGCGGTGAACCGGTCTTCCGCGACGATCCGCGGTTCCCGGCCCTGCTCGGCCACTTCCCCTCGGTCGACCCGGCGTCGCACGGGCTGCGCGCCATCATCGTGGTGACGGCCGAACTGATCCGGGACAGCTGCGGATACGGGGTGCCCTTCATGGCGTACGACGAGGACCGCTCCCTGCACGCCGACCGCTTCCGACGCGAGGACGACGCCAGCCTGAGCGCGTACTTCGGGAAGAAGGAGCACATCGCGACCAGCATCGACGGGCTGCCGGGTCTTCCCCTGCCGCTGCCCGCCCTGCCGGCAGCGCCCGCGGGGTGAGGCACTGGGCCGTACGGCGCAGGCGCGGTGGGGCCGTGCCGCCGCGGGCCGTACGGTCCGGAACATGCGCAGATCCCTGGTGACCGTGTCGGTTCTGCTGGCGCTGGCGTCCCTCGCGGCCCGGCCGGCAGAACCGGCGCCCCTCCCTGAACGGCTGGCCGACACGGGCGGCGGCAGCCAGCTGATCACCGCCGAGGCCCCGGACACGGACTCCACCACGGGCACGGTCACGTGGTGGGACCGGCGGTCGGGCACATGGGTCCGTGCGGGTTCCGCGCCCGCCCGCTTCGGGGCGAACGGACTGACCGAGGGTGCCGCGCGTACGCAGGGCACGAACACCACGCCCACCGGCCTGTACGACCTGCCGTACGCCTTCGGCGTCGCTGCCGCCCCGGCCGGGACCAGCTATCCGTACCGCCTGGTCAACGAGCGCTCGTGGTGGTGCCAGGACAACGCGTCCCGCGCGTACAACCGCTGGGTGGAGCCGCTGTCGGCGGACTGCCGGGCGGACGAGGCCGAGCATCTGGTGACGTACGGGACGCAGTACGCGCGTGCGCTCGTGATCGGCTTCAACTACCACCGGCCGGTACGGGGCCGGGGTGCCGGGATCTTCCTCCACGTCAACGGCAAGGGCGCGACAGCCGGTTGCGTCTCCGTTCCGGCCGCCGACATGGACCGGATCCTGGCCTGGGCGGAGCCGGCCGGGCGTCCGCACATCGCGGTCGGGACCGAGTCCGGCCCGACCGCGATCACGCGCTACTGACGGGCAGTCGCTCAGCGCTCGTTCTGGGCGAGCCGCAGCAGGTGGTCGGCCAGCGCCTGGCCGCCGTTCGGGTCACGGCTGATCAGCATCAGCGTGTCGTCACCCGCGATCGTGCCGAGGATCGCCTGGAGTTCGGCCTGGTCGATGGCCGAGGCGAGGAACTGGGCGGCGCCCGGCGGCGTACGCAGCACCACGAGGTTGGCCGAGGCCTCCGCCGAGATGAGCAGCTCGGAGGAGAGCCTGCGCATCCGCTCCTCCTTCGCGGACCCGCCGAGCGGTGCCTGCGGGGTACGGAAGCCGCCCTCGCTGGGCACCGCGTAGATCAGCTCGCCGCCGGTGTTGCGGATCTTCACCGCGCCGAGCTCGTCCAGGTCCCGGGAGAGCGTCGCCTGGGTGACGCTCAGCCCGTCGTCGGCCAGCAGCCTGGCCAGCTGGCTCTGTGAGCGCACCGGCTGCCGGTTCAGGATGTCCACGATCCGCCGGTGGCGGGCGGTGCGGGTCTGTGGCACCGACGGCCCGCCGTGCTCGGATTCCTGCGCCTCGGTCATCGTCGTCGCCTCATTCTCCGGATCGTCCGTCCCCGTGGGCCGCGTCGAGAGCTCCGGGCAGAATGCGCAGGAACGCGTCCACCTCGGCGTCTCCGATGATCAGTGGCGGCATGAGCCGCACGACATCGGGGGCGGGAGCGTTCACCAGGAGTCCGGCTTCCTGGGCCGCCTTCTGCACCTGCGGTGCGAGGGGCTCCGTGAGCACGATGCCCAACAGCAGGCCGGAGCCGCGGACGTGGGAGACCAACGGGTGGCCCAGCCCCTCCACACCGTCCCTGATCTTCTCGCCGAGCCGCTTCACGTCGTCCAGGGCGCCGTCGGCGGCGAGGGTGTCCAGAACGGCGAGACCGGCGGCGCAGGCGACCGGGTTGCCGCCGAACGTCGTGCCGTGCTGGCCGGGCTTCAGCAGGTCGGCCGCGGCGCCGAAGGCCACGGTCGCGCCGATCGGCAGTCCCCCGCCGAGGCCCTTGGCAAGGGTGACGAGGTCGGGCTCGACGCCCTGGTGGGCCTGGTACTCGAACCAGTGGCCGCAGCGGCCGATCCCGGTCTGCACCTCGTCCAGGACCAGCAGCGTGCCGGTGGCCCGGGTGATCTCCCGGGCGGCCTCCAGATAGCCCTTGGGCGGTACGACGACACCGTTCTCGCCCTGGATGGGCTCGATGATCAGGAGGGCCGTGTCGGTCGTGACCGCGGCGCGGAGCGCCTCGACGTCGCCGTACGGCACGTGGGTGACGTCTCCGGGCAGCGGCACGAAGGGCTCGCGCTTCTTGGGCTGGCCGGTCAGGGCGAGCGCACCCATGGTCCGGCCGTGGAATCCGCCGTCGGTCGCGACCATGTGGCTGCGCCCGGTGAGCCGGCCGATCTTGAAGGCGGCCTCGTTCGCCTCGGCGCCGGAGTTGGAGAAGTAGACCCTGCCCGTCCGGCCGAAGAGCTGGAGCAGGCGCTCCGCCAGCGCGATGGGCGGTTCGGCGATGAAGAGGTTGGAGACGTGGCCGAGCGAGGCGACCTGGGCGGAGACGGCCTCGACGACGGCCGGGTGTGCGTGGCCGAGGGCGTTCACCGCGATACCGCCGACGAAGTCGAGGTACTCGGTGCCGTCGGCGTCCCACACGCGGGCGCCCGCGCCGCGGACCAGGGACAGCTGCGGTGTTCCGTAGTTGTCCATCAGCGCCGCCTGCCAGCGCTGCGAGAACTGCTCGTTGCTCATGACTCCCCCTGCGCGTGCGGCCGCGGCTCGATGTGTACGTCGTCGTGCGGGCCCGCCGGCGCGCCGTCCTGTGCGTCGGGCACGACCATCGTGCCGATTCCCTCGTCGGTGAAGATCTCCAGCAGGATCGAGTGCTGGACCCGGCCGTCGATGACGCGGGCGGTCTCCACGCCGTTGCGTACGGCGTGCAGGCAGCCCTGCATCTTGGGCACCATGCCGCTGGAGAGATCGGGCAGCAGCTTCTCCAGCTCGGTGGCGGTGAGCCGGCTGATCACGTCGTCGCTGTTGGGCCAGTCCTCGTAGAGGCCCTCGACATCGGTGAGGACCATCAGCGTCTCGGCGTTGAGCGCGGCCGCGAGGGCCGCGGCGGCGGTGTCCGCGTTGACGTTGTAGACGTGGTTGTCCTCGGCGGAGCGCGCGATGGAGGAGATGACCGGGATCCGGCCGTCGTCCAGCAGCGCCTGGATGGCTCCGGTGTCTATGGCGGTGATCTCGCCGACCCTGCCGATGTCGACGGACTCGCCGTCGATCATCGGGCGGTGCTGGGTGGCGGTGATGGTGTGGGCGTCCTCGCCGGTCATGCCGACGGCGAGCGGGCCGTGCTGGTTGAGGAGGCCGACGAGCTCGCGCTGGACCTGGCCGGCCAGCACCATCCGCACGACGTCCATGGCCTCGGGCGTGGTGACGCGGAGACCGGCCTTGAACTCACTGACCAGGCCCTGCTTGTCGAGCTGGGCACTGATCTGCGGACCGCCGCCGTGCACGACGACGGGCTTGAGACCGGCGTGCCGCAGGAAGACGACGTCCTGGGCGAACGCGGCCTTCAGCTCCTCGTCGATCATGGCGTTGCCGCCGAACTTGATGACGACGGTCTTGCCGTTGTGCCGGGTCAGCCAGGGCAGCGCCTCGATGAGGATCTGCGCCTTCGGCAGCGCCGTGTGCTTCCTCGCGGCACTCATGAGCTGTACGCGCTGTTCTCGTGGACGTACTCGGCGGTGAGGTCGTTGGCCCAGATGACGGCCGTCTCGGTGCCGGCGGCGAGGTCGGCGGTGATCTTGACCTCCCGGTAGCGCATGTCGACGAGGTCGCGGTCCTCGCCGACACAGCCGTTCTTGCAGACCCACACGTCGTTGATCGCGACGTTCAGCTGATCGGGGTCGAAGGCGGCCTTCGTGGTGCCGATGGCGGACAGGACACGGCCCCAGTTGGGGTCCTCCCCGTGGATGGCGCACTTGAGGAGGTTGTTGCGGGCGATGCTGCGGCCCACCTCGACGGCGTCGTCCTCGGTCGCGGCGTTGATGACCTCGATCCGGATGTCCTTGGAAGCGCCCTCGGCGTCACCGATCAACTGGCGCGCGAGGTCGGCGCACACGGTCTGGACAGCGGCCGCGAACTCGGCCTGCCCGGGGGTGATTCCGCTCGCGCCCGAGGCGAGCAGCAGCACGGTGTCGTTGGTCGACATGCAGCCGTCGGAGTCGACCCGGTCGAAGGTGGTGCGGGTCGCGTCGCGCAGCGCGGAGTCGAGACCCGCGGCGTCCACGTCGGCGTCGGTGGTCAGGACAACCAGCATGGTGGCCAGGCCGGGGGCGAGCATGCCGGCGCCCTTGGCCATCCCCCCGACGGTCCAGCCGTCGCCGTTCGCGACCGCGGTCTTGTGCACGGTGTCGGTCGTCTTGATGGCGATGGCGGCCTTCTCACCGCCGTGCTCGCTCAGCGCCGCCGCGGCCTTCTCGATGCCGGGCAGCAGCTTGTCCATGGGGAGCAGCAGGCCGATCAGTCCGGTCGAAGCGACCGCGATCTCGCCCGCGCTGTGACCGGTGAGGACCTCGGCGGTCTTCTCGGCGGTCGCGTGGGTGTCCTGGAAGCCCTGGGGGCCGGTACAGGCGTTGGCACCACCGGAGTTGAGGACGACGGCGGTCACTTCGCCGCCCTTGAGGACCTGCTCCGACCAGAGGACGGGGGCGGCCCTGACGCGGTTGGAGGTGAAGACGCCCGCGGCGGCGCGGCGGGGCCCGTTGTTGACCACGAGGGCCAGGTCCGGTCCGCCGCTCTCCTTGATTCCGGCGGCGATGCCCGCCGCCGTGAATCCCTTGGCTGCCGTGACGCTCACTGCATCTCCTCGTTCGCTTCTCCGCCGGCGCTGCGCGGCGGCGCGGTCCTCGTCGTCTCCCGCAGCCCGGCGGCTGCGCGTGCGTCGCTCACGGTGCGACTCCGATGGTGGAAAGACCTGTGTCCTCGGGCAGCCCGAGTGCGATGTTCATGCTCTGCAGGGCTCCGGACGCGGTGCCCTTGGCAAGGTTGTCGATGGCGCTGATCACGATGATCCGGCCGGCTGCCTCGTCGTGGGCGACCTGGATCTGGACGGCGTTGGATCCGTACACGGCCGCGGTGGAGGGCCACTGCCCCTCGGGCAGCAGGTCGACGAACGGCTCGTCCGCGAAGGCCTTCTCGTAGGCGGCGCGGAGGGACTCCGCGCTCACGCCCGGCTTCGCCTTCGCGCTGCACGTGGCGAGGATGCCGCGGGGCATGGGCGCGAGGGTCGGCGTGAAGGACACGGTGACCGGCTCACCGGCTGCCGCGCTCAGGTTCTGGATCATCTCGGGCGTGTGCCGGTGGACTCCGCCGACGCCGTACGGGGACATGTTGCCCATGACCTCGGAGCCCAGGAGGTGAGGTTTGGCCGCCTTTCCCGCACCCGAGGTGCCGGAGGCGGCGACGACGACGGCCTCCGGTTCGGCGAGCTGGGCGGCGTACGCCGGGAAGAGCGCGAGGGAGACGGCGGTCGGGTAGCAGCCGGGCACCGCGATGCGCTTGGACCCCTCCAGCGCGCTGCGGGCTCCGGGCAGCTCGGGCAGGCCGTACGGCCAGGTGCCCGCGTGCGGGGAGTCGTAGAATTTCTCCCAGTCGGCAGCAGACTTCAACCGGAAGTCGGCACCCATGTCGACGACGAGCACCTCGTCACCGAGCTGCTCGGCGACGGCGGCCGACTGCCCGTGCGGCAGGGCCAGGAAGACGACCTCGTGTCCGGCGAGTACCTCGGCCGTGGTCGGCTGGAGCACCCGGTCGGCCAGCGGCCTCAGGTGCGGCTGCAGGGCGCCGAGCTTCTGTCCGGCGTTGGAGTGGCCGGTGAGGGCGCCGATCTCGACCTGTGGGTGGGTGAGGAGCAGGCGGAGCAGTTCCCCGCCGGCGTATCCGCTCGCTCCAGCCACTGCCGCACGTACCACCATCGAAATGCCTCCTCGTCGATGGCATGACTATACGCTGGCCCGCACTTTTATGCAAAGATGTGCAGCTTGAGCGCCGTCCTGTCCATGTACGAGCGGGGGCGGACCGGCAGAGGAAGTCGGCGGACATGAGCGGCATCGTCGACGGGATCGACCGGGTGCACCGCGAGGTCGGCACGCGGCAGGCCGGGGCGCGGTGGGCCGGCACGGTGCTGCTGCGGCGCACCTACGAGGCGGCGGTCGCGGAGGTCGGGGACGCGGTGACCTCGCCCCGGCGGATCGCGCGGTGGTTCCTGCCGGTGCGCGGGGAGTCCGTGGCCGGCGGCCGCTGTCAGCCGGAGGGGAGCGCCGGCGGCGAGATCCTCGGGTGCGTACCGCCGGAGCGCCTGCGGGTGTCCTGGCTGTTCGGGCCGTAGCCGGGGTTCGGTGAGGTCGAGGTGCGGCTCGCGCCGGAGGACGACGGCCGGACGGTGTTCCGCCACGGGCGGGGCGCCGCGTTCGCCGCGGCGGGCGCGGACCCGGAGGTCGTGGCGGCCACGACGGCGGCGACGATCGCGGCCTGCACCGGGGCGCAGAGCGGGGAGCAGAACGGGGCGGCCGGGTTCCTCACCGCCTCGGGACCCGGCGGCCGTCACCGCCCCCGCACGCGTCAGGAACGCGGGTCGCCGGACTCCTCGGACCGCGCCGCGTTCTTCTCCTTGATGCGGATCGCTTCCTTGCGGACCTCGGCCTGGGTGGCGCGCTCCTTCTGCAGCCACTCGGGGCTCTCGTCCTTGAGCGCGTCGATCTGCTCGGTGGTGAGCGGCTCGGTGACTCCGCCCCGCGCGAGGCCGGCGATGGAGATGCCCAGCTTCGAAGCGACCACGGGCCGGGGGTGCGGACCGTTGCGCCGCAGCTCCTGCAGCCACTCGGGCGGATCGGCCTGGAGTGCGTTCAGCTCGCTGCGCGAGACGACGCCCTCCTGGAACTCGGCGGGGGTGGCTTCGAGGTACACACCCAGCTTCTTCGCCGCGGTGGCGGGCTTCATTGTCTGGGTGGTCTGGTGCGACGTCATGCTGTCCAGGGTATCGAGCATGTGCGCCGCCTCCGACCACGGCCGGTAACCTGGCGGAGTGACAGGCTCGGAAACCCCCTCCTCGTTCCGGCTCGCCTACGTCCCGGGCGTGACCCCGACCAAATGGGTGCGGATCTGGAACGAGCGGCTGCCCGGCGTACCGCTGACCCTCGTGGGCGTACCCGCGGCCGAGGCGGCCGGTGTGCTGCGCGGCGGCGACGCCGACGCAGGTTTCGTGCGCCTGCCGGTCGACCGTACGGATCTCAGCGCGATCCCCCTCTACACCGAGACGACCGTGGTCGTGGTCCCCAAGGACCATCTGGTGGCGGCCGTCGACGAGGTGTCTGCCGCGGATCTCGCCGACGAGATCGTGCTGCACCCCCTCGACGACACCCTGGAGTGGGAGCGCCCGCCGGGCCGTCCCGCGCTCGAGCGCCCCGCGACGACGGAGGACGCCGTCGAGCTCGTGGCGGCGGGGGTGGGGCTGCTCGTCGTCCCGCAGTCGCTGGCCCGTCTGCACCACCGCAAGGACCTCACCTACCGGCCGCTGTCGGACGTTCCGGAGTCGCGCATCGCCCTGTCCTGGCCGGAGGAAAAGACCACCGACCTGGTGGAGGAGTTCATCGGGATCGTCCGCGGGCGGACCGTGAACAGCACCCGGGGCCGCCCCCCGACACCCCCGCAGCCGAAGGCCAAGCGCCCGGAGAAGAAGGGCGGCGCACCGCGCAAGCCCGCAGCCGGCAAGGCGACGGGCAAGAACCCCCGGGGCGCGTCCGGCGGCGCCAAGCGCGGCAAGCCCCGGCGTCGCCCGTAGCGGGGTTCGGGAGGCGGGGCACCCCCTACTCGTAGTACTCCAGAACTACGTGACAGGTGCGCTCCTCAGCGGGACGCCGACCACACGGGGCGGTCCATAACTTCAGTACCGGATTCATCAGGCACATCCGGTACGGAAGGACCACCCATGGCGTCCCGCCCACGCAGCAGCCGATTGCGTCGCGCGTTGCTCTCCGCGCTCGTCACCGCGTCCGTGGCACTGCCGGTGTCGGGGGCGGCCCGCCCCGCCGCTGTTCCGGCACCCGCCCCCGCGGCCCTCGGCCCGCTGGGCACCGCGGCCCCGGGCGTGCTGGCGGCGCGGTACGCGGCGAACCGTGACGGCATCCGGGCCGCCGAGGACATGGCCGCCCGGAACGGGGACCGGCAACGTGCCGCCTCGCTGCGGGACATGGCCGGGTCCGCCCGGCACTTCCTGGCGTTCGACGGGCGCGACGGCGGCCGCAGCGCCGAGGTCTTCGGGGATCTGTCGCGGGCCGGCCGGATCGCCGTACTGGTACCGGGAGCCGGCGTCGACCTCGACCACTACTGGCGTTTACGGCGCGATGCCGAGGCGCTCCTGCGGGAGCTGGGCAAGGGGTCGGCCGTCGTCGCCTGGCTCGGGTACCGGACACCGGTCACGGTGAGCCCGGGGGCGCTGACCCCGGGACGGGCCGCCGAAGCGGCACCGCAACTGACCTCCTTCGTACGGGAGCTGAGTGCGGCACGGCCCGCCGCCCGGGTCTCCGTGCTCTGCCACTCCTACGGTTCCGTCGTCTGTGCCCGGGCGGCGTCCCGGCTCGATGTCGCGGAGATCGTGCTGTACGGCAGTCCCGGCACCGGCGCCGACAGCGCCGCCGCGCTGCACACCCGGGCCACCGTCCGGGCCGGCCGGGGCGGTGCCGACTGGATCGCGGACGTACCCCATATACGGGTGCGACTGCCGTTCGTCACGGTCGGGTTCGGTACCGACCCGGTCTCGCCGGAGTTCGGCGCCGAGGTCTTCGACGCGGGCGACGGCGGACACAGCGACTATCTGAAGCCCGGATCGGTCTCGCTGCGCAGCATCGGCCGGATCGTCGCGGGTACGGCGGGCCGTCATGCGTGAGCTCGTGCGGCGTATCGGGTCCGCGACGCCTCCGGACCGCGACCGTGCGCTCGACGCCCTGCGCGGCCTCGCCATCCTGGGCGTGGTGTGCGGCCACTGGCTGGTGACGGCTCTGGTCGCCGACAGCGGCACGGTGCACGGTTCGAGTCCGCTCCAGTACATGCCGCAGTTCACCCCGGTCTCCTGGGTGTTCCAGACGCTCGCGGTCTTCTTCCTGGTGGGCGGGCACGTGGGAGCCAAGGGCTATGCCTCCGCCCGGGCCAGGGGCGAGTCCTACGGGCGGTGGCTGCGGGCCCGGATGGGGCGGCTGTTCCGGCCGGTCGCCGTCGTCCTGGTGGTGTGGGCGGTGGCGGCGTGCGTGATGCTGGCCTCCGGGGTGGACCAGGACACCGTGCGCGCGCTGGGCAAGCTGGTGTGGTCGCCGCTGTGGTTCCTGCTGGTCTTCGCGGCGCTGACGGCGGCGACCCCGCTCGTGGCGCGGCTGCATCCGCTGTGGCCGCTCGCCGTGGTCCTCCACGTCGACCTGATCCGCCTGGGCCTCGACGGCCCGGCCGCCCTGGGCCGGGTCAACGTGGCGGCGGGCTGGCTGGTCCCGTACTGCCTGGGCGCCGCCTGGGCGCGGGGCGGGCTGCGCAGCCGCCGGACCGCCTGGGCGCTGCTGCTCGGGGGCGCGGCGGCCACCGCGGGGCTCGTACTGTTCGCCGGCTATCCGGCGTCCATGGTCGGGGTGCCCGGCGGTGAGCTGTCCAACCTCGATCCTCCGACGCTCGCGGTCGTCACCTTCGGCCTCGCCCAGTGCGGGGCGGCACTGCTGCTGCTCGGACCGCTGCGCCGGGTCCTGGCGCGTCCCGCCGTCTGGGCGGCCGTGGCGCTGGTGAACCTGTCCGCGATGACCGTGTTCCTGTGGCACCAGACCGCGATGATCGTGGTGACCTCGACGGTCCTGTTCCTCGGCGGCCCGTTGCCCGGTCTGCACACCGTGCCCGACGGCCCGGTCTGGGTCCTGGCGCGGCTGGCCTGGCTGCCGGTCTTCGCCCTGGTGCTGCTGGTGCTCCGGCACGCCTTCGGTGCGTACGAGCAGGGGCGGAGCAGCGGATCGACGATCGTACGCAAGAGTTCCCCGGCCCTGATCCAGGAGTCGCGACGTGCTTAAGGTGGAGAACATGACGGGGTGGGCGGGGGCCGGGACGGCCGGGCGACGGCTGGCGGCCGTTCTGTGGAGGCTGCCGCGCACGCTGCGCGAGGACCTGTGGACCTCGCCCGTCGATCCGGTACCGCCACCGGGCCGGCCGGGCGCACCGATATGGCGGCCGGTGTTCGGAATGCTGCTGGGGATCGCCGCGTCGGCGATCGCGCTGTTCCACGTGTACGACCTGATACCGCACGGCTCCGGCATACCCCTGTACGCGGTTCTTCTCGCCGTGCTCCAGTCGGTGGCGCTGATCGCCGGTATGTCCCGGCCGCTGTTTGCCTGGTGGGCGTCGCTGGGGCTCATGGTCGTCAGCGTGCGGCTTGCCGAGCCGGTGCTGCGGCCCGACGAGCTGTTCCCGTGGACCATGCCCGAAATCGCCCTGCAGAGCGGGGCGTTGTTCCTGCTGGCACTCCGGGTCCAGCCCCGCCGGGCGGTCACCGCGCTGGCGGTCAGTCTCCTGGCGGGGCTCGCCGCCGCCACGTTCGCCACGCAGGCCCACAACTACGCGCTCGACCGCGGCGGCCTCGTCGCCGTGGCGGCCGTCGTGGCCGGCAGCGCGCTGCGGGCCCTGCGGGTGGCCCGGACCCAGTTGGTGGAGCAGTCGGAGCTGACGGAGGAGGAGCGGGCCCGGCGCACGCTCCTGGAGGAGCGCAACCGGATCGCGCGCGAGCTGCACGACGTGGTCGCCCACCACATGTCCGTGATCTCCATCCAGGCGCAGGTCGCCCCGCACCTGGTGGAGAACCCGTCGGACGAGCTCAGGGAGAACCTCGCGGGCATCCGGGAGAACGCCGTGGAGGCGCTCGCCGAACTGCGCCGCGTGCTCGGCGTGCTGCGCTCGGAGGACGCCCTGGCGGACGGCGTACGGCACGCCCCGCAGCCCACCCTCGCCATGCTGCACGAGCTGATCGGCAAGGTGCGGGGGGCCGGCATCACCGTCACCTCGGAGACGGCGGGCACCCGGCGGCCGTTGCCGCCCGGCGTCGAGCTGTCGGCGTTCCGCATCGTGCAGGAGGCGCTCAGCAACGTGATGCGGCACGCCCCTGGGGCACGCGCTCGGGTGGAGGTCGGTTACCACACCGCGGCCGTCACGGTCCGGGTCACCAACTCCGCCCCGGACACCCCGCAAGCACGGTCCGCGGGCGTCGGTCACGGGCTGCTCGGAATGAACGAACGGGCCGCCATGCTGGGCGGCGAACTCACCCACGGCCCCACCCCCGGCGGGGGCTACGAAGTAGTGGCGACGCTTCCCCTGGAGGAACCCGCATGACCATCCGCGTGCTGATCGCCGACGACCAGATGATGGTCCGTCAGGGCTTCACGGTGCTGCTGAACGCCGAGCCCGGCATCGAGGTCGTCGGCCAGGCGGTGGATGGTCTCGACGCGGTGGAGAAGGTCGCCGCGCTGGCTCCCGACGTCGTCCTGATGGACATACGGATGCCGCGTCTCGGCGGGATCGACGCCACCCGCCGCATCACCGAAGCGCCGGGCGCCACCGTCAAGGTCCTCGTCCTGACCACCTTCGACCTCGACGAGTACGTGTACGAGGCGCTGCGCGCGGGCGCCTCCGGATTCCTGCTGAAGGACGCGTCGGCAGCCGAACTCGCCCAGGCGGTACGGGTGGTGGCGGCCGGGGACGCGCTGCTCGCCCCGAACATCACCAAGCGTCTGATCGCCGAGTTCTCCCGTGTGAGCACCGCGCCGCGCGCCCCGAGCAGGGACCGCGTCGGTGATCTCACGGAACGCGAGACCGAGGTTTTGTTCCTCGTCGCGCAGGGGCTGTCCAACGCGGAGATCGCCGGGCGGCTGGTCGTGGCGGAGCAGACCGTGAAGACCCATGTGAGCCGGATCCTGGTGAAACTGGGCCTGCGCGACCGGACGCAGGCCGCGGTGTTCGCGTACGAGTCGGGGCTGGTGCGCCCGGCCGGCTACTGACCGGACGCCGCCCGCGGCCGGGTACGGGGCACGCCGTCCACCCGTCCACGAGGGACGGCGGGCACGTCGTCCGACCGGTCAGAGGGACGCGTACACCGCGTCGATCAGTGCCATCTTGCGTGGGTCGTCGGCGATGTTCGCGCCCATGCGGTTCATGACGTAGCCGAGCGCGATGCCGGCCTCCGGGTCGGCGAGGCCGCAGGAACCGCCCGCCCCGTCGTGCCCGAAGGCACGCGGGTTGGGACCGTAGGAGGCGTTCTCGCCGCTCAGCCAGAGGCCGAGGCCCAGCTCGGTGTCGTGGGCGAAGCCCGCGCCGAGCACCAGGTCCCGGCAGCTGCCCTGCCCCTCACGGACCCTTTCCGCGGCCTCCTCGGAGAGGATCCGTCGACCGTCGGCGCTGCCCCGTCCGGCGAGGATGCCGTAGAGAGCGGCGACCGCGCGGGCCGTTCCGTGGCCGTTCGCGGCGGGGATCTCGGCGGCCCGCCACTCGGGGGTGTTGGCGGCGGCCGTGCCCGTACCAGGGTTGAGCAGTGAGGCGATGGCCACCGGCTCCATCCGGGCGAAGAGCGCGGCCTGTTCACGCGAGACGGTCTTCGGCTGGACGAGCTCGGCGACCCGGTGGGCGTCCTTCTCCGGGAAACCGATGGTGAAGTCGATGTCCAGCGGCCCGGTGATCTCCTGCCGCAGGAACTCCCCGGGCAGCAGGCCGGTGATCCGGCGGACGACCTCGCCGACGAGGAATCCGTACGAGATGGCGTGATAGCCGGAGCGGGTGCCCGGCTCCCACCACGGTTCGGTCGCGGCGAGGCGGGCCGTGGTCAGCTCCCAGTCGTACAGCTCGGCCAGGGTGTGCGGATCCCGCAGGCCCGCGACGCCCGACCGGTGGGAGAGCAGATGGCGTACGGGCACGGACTCCTTGCCTGCGGCGGCGAATTCGGGCCAGTACGTGGCTACGGGAGCGTCCAGGTCGAGGAGCCCGCGGTCGACGAGGATGTGGGCGCAGAGCGCGGTCGGGCCCTTCGTCGTGGACCACACGTTGACCACGGTGTCCCGCTCCCACGGGCGGGTCCGGTCCTTGTCCGCCCAGCCGCCCCAGAGGTCCACCACGGGGGAACCGTCGACGAGGACGGTGACGGCCGCACCCAGTTCGTCGCGCTGCTCGAAGTTCGCCGCGAACGCGTCGCGCACCGCGGCGAACCGGTCGTCGCAGTGGCCATGGAAGTGCGGCACGGATCACTCCTCGTCTCGGGAGCCCTCACCGTACCGACTGGTCGGACTGGCGGGAAGAAGCCGTACTCCGGGTTCCTTCGATCGAGGGGAACCGTCAGCGCCGAAGCGCTTCGAGGCTCAGGCTCCAGCGGCCGGGCATTCCGGTGAGCGTGACGGTGGAGAGCGGGCGGACGTCGACGTTCCAGTACGTCGACGGCGGGGCCTTGAGCGCGTAGACGAGGGCGGCCCGGACGACGGCGGGTTCGGCGACGGCGACGATGAATCCGTCGCACGCCGGACGGGTGTCGAGCCAGCCGCCTATCCGCGAGATGAAGGCGAGCAGCGGTTCGCCGCCGTGCGGAGCGGATCGCGGGTCGGCGAGCCAGGCGTCCACGGAAGCGGGCTCCCGGGCGGCCACGTCCGCGAGGGTCAGGCCGCGCCAACGGCCCATGTCGCAGTCCCGGAGCGCGGGCTGGGCCATGGGCGCGAAGCCGAGGGCGTCCCCGGTGGCGCGGCTGCGCGGTGTGGGCGAGCAGTAGCGCAGCTCGGCCGCGCCGAGCGGCACCAGGGCGTGCGCGGCGAGCTGCACCTCGTGCCAGCCCGTGTGGTCGAGCGGCCGGTCGTCGTCGAAACGCTCGGCGAGCAGGGCGGAGCTGCGCGCGGCTGCGACCAGGGAGACACGAACACTCATGGGCGCGATCGTGGAGCCGAACGCCGCGCCGGTCAAGAGGGCGGCGCGGCGGACACAAGCGCTTCCGGTCAGGCCACCTGGAGGCACATCCACTTTCCCGGTGCTTCGAGCGGCATGAAGCCGACCTTCGCGTAGACCCCGTGGGCGTCGTCCGTGGCGAGGAGGAACCTGCGCACGCCCGCCGGCGCGAGCCGGTCCCGGATCTCGGTGACGAGCCGGGTGCCGATTCCGTGGCCGCGGGCCGCCCGGTCGACGTACACGTCGCAGATCCAGGCGAACGAGGCGTGGTCGGTCACCACCCGGGCGAAGGCAACCTGTTCGCCCGAGGTGACGTCGTACGCCGCGAAGTTGAGGGATCCGGCCAGCGCACGGTCCTGCTGCTCACGACTGCGGCCCAGGGCCCAGTAGGCGTCCGTGGAGAGCCAGTGGTGAATGCGGGCGGGGTCCAGCCGGGAGGGGTCGCTGGAGATCTCGTACCGCTGCCCGCGGGTCCCTGTGGAGGCGGCGTCGGCAGAGGAGGCGGCGGTGGCTGAGGCGTCTGTGTCGGTCATGCGCGCAGGCTATCCGCCGGGCCCTGGCGGTCGAACAGCTCGTCGCACGCGGTGCGCAGTCTCCGTACGCCCTCGGCGATCTCCGCAGGGCCGGCGACCGCGGCGAAGCTCAGCCGGATGTGCCCGGCCGGGGGCTCGGCGCAGTGGTACGGGCGGCCCGGGGCCACGGCGACGCCGGCCCGCAGGGCGGCGGAGACCAGGGCGGGCTCCTCGGCCCCCGGCCCGGGGAGCCTGAGCCAGAGGCTGCCTCCGCCCGACGGCACGTGGGGCAGCGCGAGTTCCGGCAGCCGGCTCCGGACAGCGGCGGTGATCGCGGTGCGGCGGCTGCCGAGCTCGGCGGCCACCGCACGCAGATGACGGCCCCAGGCCGGTGAGCCGACGAGTTCGAGTGCCGCCTCCTGGAGCGGACGGGGCACGAAGAAGCTGTCGACGACCTGGATGGCCCGCAGGCGCTCCAGGACGGGACCACGGGCCGCCAGCGCGCCGACGCGCAGGCTCGGCGAGGTGACCTTGGTGAGGGAGCGGACGTGGACGACGACACCGTCCTGGTCGTGCGCGACCAGAGGTTCGGGCAGCGGGCCGGAGTCCGCGTGGGCGAGGCGGCGGGCGAAGTCGTCCTCGACGACGAAGGCGCCCGCCTCCCGGGCGGTCCGCACGATCTGCGCACGCCGGTCCGGTCCGAGTACCGCGCCGGTCGGGTTCTGGAAGAGCGGCTGGCAGACGAAGAGCCGTGCCCCGGTGGCACGGAAGGCGGCGGCGAGCAGGTCGGGGCGTACGCCGTCGGTGTCCACCGGCACGGGCACCGGCCGCAGCCCGGTGGCACGGGCGGCGGCCAGCATGCCGGGGTAGGTGGGGGATTCGACGAGAACGGGGGCACCGGGCGGCGCGAGGGCCCGCAGTGCGGTGGCCAGCGCGCTCTGGCCGCCCGCGGTGATCAGGACGTCGCCGCCGGTGAGCGTGCCGCCGATCTCGCGGGCGAACCAGGCGCGGAGCTCGCTCAGGCCGTCGGTGGGCGGTCTCCCCCACGCTCCGGGTCGACGGCCGGCCCGGGCCAGCGCGTCGGACATGGCTCGCTCGGGCTGGAGCGAGGGGTGGAGGTAGCCGCCGTTGAACTCGATGACTCCGGGGCGCGGCGCGGCGAGCGTGACCAGCACTCCGGAGGCGTCGACGGTCCGCGGTACGACCTCCGGTCCGCTGTCGCCGCTGAGCGAGACCTCCTGCCAGGACGTGTCGCCCGGCGCGCGGGCGTCGGTGCGGTCCTCGGCCCGGAAGGCTCCGGAGCCGGGCCGGGTGACGACCAGGCCTTCGGCGGCGAGCTGCGCGACGGCCCGTGAGACGGTCACGGGGCTCACCCGGAAGCGCTCGACGAGAGCGCGGCTCGACGGGAGCTTTCCACCAGGTGAGTAGCGGTTGAGCTCTTCACGGAGGCGGCTCACCAGTTCTGCCACACTGCTACGCTCATGCATGACAGTACAGGATAGCGCTATCGCGCCCACAACGATAGCGGTCGGGCGGCACACAGGCCCTGGCGGCGCCCTGCTCGCCGGGCTGGGCGTCCTCGCCTTCTCACTGACCTTTCCGTCCACGGTGTGGGGGCTGGAGAGCTTCGGCCCCTGGTCGCTGGTCGCGCTGCGCAGCGTGCTCGCCGCGCTGATCGCCGGCAGCTTCCTGCTCGCGGGCCGCGTCCCGTTCCCGGATCGCCGGCACTGGGGTGGTCTCGTGGTCGTCGCGGGCGGTGTGGTCGTCGGATTCCCCCTGCTGACGACGCTCGCCCTGCAGACCTCCACGACCTCGCACGCGGCCGTGGTGGTCGGGCTGCTCCCGCTGACGACCGCCCTCTTCGCGTCGCTGCGCACCGGCTCCCGTCCGCCCCGCGCCTTCTGGGTCGCCGCGTGCGCGGGTGCCGCCGTGGTGATCGTCTTCACGGTCCAGCAGAGCGGTGGGGTCCTCGCACGCGGCGATCTGTACCTGTTCGGCGCGCTGCTGGTCTGCGCGGCCGGGTACACCGAGGGCGGGAGGCTCGCCGGCCTCATGCCGGGCTGGCAGGTCGCCGGGTGGGCCCTGGTGCTCTGCCTGCCGCTCGCCGTCGCGGGCGCGGCCGTGGCGCTGCCCCTCGAACCGGTGCGGATCACCGCGCACGGGGTGATCGGCCTGGTCTGGGTCGCGGGGGGTTCCACCTTCCTCGGGCTGTACGTCTGGTACCGCGGCATGGCGGAGATCGGGGTCGCGCGGGCGAGCCAGCTCCAGCTGGCGCAGCCGCTGCTCACCCTGGTCTGGTCGTTCCTCGCCCTCGGCGAGGAGGTGCCCGCGGCCGCCCCGGTGGCGGCGGTGGCCGTACTGGTGTGCATCGCCGTCACCCAGCGCGCGGGCAGGCCCGCAGGACGCCCCGGAACCCGCGGGACGGCCCGTACGAGAGGCGGCGCCCGCGTCCGGTCATAGACTTGTCGACATGGATCGCCACCCGTGAGGAGGTCACTCCCGATGGAGGCACATGCGGGCGACCGGCTGCTGATGCACGGCAGGACCGTGGGACAGCACGACCGCGTCGCAGACATCATCGAAGTGCTCGGCGACGGGGGCAGTCCCCCCTTCCGCCTGCGCTTCAAGGACGGGCATGAGTCGATCATGTCCCCCGGCCCCGACAGCGTCGTCCAGCACACCGCCCCCGAGGACCGGGACCGGTAACCGGGCCGCGCGCGAGCAGCCGGGGGTGCGGCCCCCGGCTGCACGCGCCCCCGGATCAGCGCGGTGTGCGGGCCCGCACCTGGTAGTGGTCGGCGACCACACGGGCCATCGCTCCGATCCTGTCGGCCTTCACGTGCTGCGCGGAGAAGAAGACGTGGCCGCCCACCTCCGGGTGGGTGGCGGCGAGGTCGAGGTGGTGGGAGAGCTCCGCCGGGTCCTGCCAGGCGGCGGGCTGCGCGGGATCACCGGCCTTGTAGAGCGCCTCCCCCGCGTACAGACCGACTCCCGTGCCCCGGACCGTCTCGGCCCACCAGGGCAGCAGCTTCGCGTAGTCGGCGGCGGCGAAGCCGATGTTCCAGTAGATCTGCGGGCAGATGTAGTCGATCCAGCCCTCCTTCACCCACTTGCGGGTGTCGGCGTGCAGGTCGTCGTAGGTCTGCACTCCGGCCCTGGTGTCCGAGCCCAGCGGATCGGTCGCGGCGTTGCGCCACACCCCGAAAGGGCTGATCCCGAAGCGGACGGCCGGCTTGATCTCCTTGATCCGTTCGGCCGTCCCGCTGACGAGCCGGTCAGTGTTGTCCCGGCGCCAGGCGGCCTTGTCCGGGAAGTCCGCGCCGTACTCCTCGTACGCGGCGTCGTCGGCGAAGACCTGGCCCGCCACCGGGTAGGGGTAGAAGTAGTCGTCCCAGTGGACCCCGTCGATGTCGTAGCGGGTGACCGCGTCGAGCATCGCGTCCTGGACGAACGTCCTGACCTCGGGGAGCCCCGGGTTGTAGTAGAGCTTCCCGCCGTAGGGCAGTACCCATTCCGGATGAAGTCTGGCCGGGTGGGTGGCGACGAGCCGTGAAGGGTCCGTGTGGTTCGCGACCCGGTACGGATTGAACCAGGCGTGCAGCTCCAGACCGCGGGCGTGCGCCTCACGCACCGCGGTCCCCAGCGGGTCCCAGCCCGGGTCCTGGCCCTGCACCCCGGTCAGGCACTGCGCCCACGGCTCGTACGGCGAGGGCCACAGGGCGTCGGCGGTCGGCCGCACCTGGAGGAACACCGCGTTCAGCCGCAGCTCGACCGCCCGGTCCAGATGGGCGGCCAGTTCCGCCTGCTGGGCCGCGGCGCTCAGGCCGGGGGCGGACGGCCAGTCCAGATTGGCGACCGTCGCGATCCACACACCCCGCAGCTCACCCGGAACCGCCCTGCGGCGCCTGCGTGCGGAGCCCGGCCGGGGGCCGGCGACCGCGTCGCCCGCCGTCATCAGCGCGGCCACCATCCCGGCCGCGCCCATCGCGAAGGATCTTCGGCCCATATGCCGCATTCATCACACCTTTCACGCGTCTGTCCCCTGCACCGTTCCGGTCTCACACCGGACATGGCCTGTGACGCAGATCATGCCTGCCCCGGGACCTCCCGACCCGCAGGTCACCGCGGCCGGATTGCGGAGTAACGTCGTGGGGTCGAGGCGGGCACCGGAATCAGACGGGAACTGCCGCACGAAGATCAGCGAAAGGCACGAGGTGACGGACTCTATGGCCGACATTGCACGCGTCGGAGTGGTGGGCTGTGGCCAGATGGGCGCAGGCATCGCGGAGGTGTGCGCCCGCAGCGGCCTCGATGTCATGGTGGCCGAGACCACCGGCGAGGCCCTGGAAATAGGGCGTACCCGGCTGCACAACTCCCTGTCGAAGGCCGCCGAACGCGGCAAGATCACTGCGGAGGAGCGCGACGAGACACTCGGCCGCCTCAGCTTCACCACCGACCTCGGTGAGTTCGCGGACCGCGACCTCGTCATCGAGGCCGTCGTGGAGAACGAGCAGGTCAAGACCGAGATCTTCCAGGTGCTCGACCAGGTGGTGACCCGGCCGGACGCGATCCTCGCCTCGAACACCTCCTCCATCCCGCTGGTGAAGCTCGCCGTGGCCACGTCCCGGCCGGACCAGGTCATCGGCATCCACTTCTTCAACCCGGCCCCGGTGCAGAAGCTCGTCGAGCTGATCCCCGCTCTGACGACGTCGGACGAGACGATAAAGCGCGCCGAAGCCGTCGTGCAGAACGTGCTCGAGAAGCACGCGATCCGCGCCCAGGACCGTTCCGGATTCGTCGTCAACGCCCTGCTGATCCCGTACCTGCTCTCGGCGATCCGGATGTTCGAGTCGGGCATCGCCAGCCGCGAGGACATCGACAACGGCATGGAGATGGGCTGCGCCCACCCGATGGGTCCGCTCAAGCTCGCCGACCTGATCGGACTGGACACCGTGGCCTCCGTCGCCGACTCGATGTACGCGGAGTACAAGGAGCCCCTGTACGCCGCTCCCCCGCTGCTCCAGCGGATGGTCGACGCGGGCCGCCTCGGCCGCAAGACGGGCTCGGGCTTCTACCCGTACGGCTGAATTTTCGCGGCGCCGTGACCACGCGTCAGGCACCGCACATGTACGCGAAGGGGCCGGCCGGGACATCCCCGGCCGGCCTTTCGCATGTCCGTATGCGCTCAGCCCAGCTGCATGTGATGGAGCATCAGCAGGCCGGCCGCCATGTTGGCCGCCGGGATCTCGCCGCGCGCGATCATGTCGGGCACGAGTTTGAGCGGTATCCACTCGCGGCGCGAGGACTCGAAGCCGTCCGCCGGGGGGCCGGTGTACGTCGCCTCCCGCGTCCAGAACAGATGGTGCCGGGCGTCGATGAGGCCGTTGGCCGGCTCCACCGTCATCAGCGGGCGCAGTTCGCCCGGGCGCCAGCCGGTCTCCTCCTCCATCTCCCGGGCCGCCCCGGCAGCGATGTCCTCGCCGTCCTCGACGACACCCGCGGCGAGCTCCCAGCCCCAGCTGTCGGTGATGAACCGGTGCCGCCACAGCAGGAGCACCTCGTTCGCCTCGTTCACGACGGTCGCCGCGGCCACCGGCCGCAGCCGGATGAGGAAGTGCTCGAGATGCCGGCCGTCAGGCAGAACGACATCTGCCAGATTGACCCGGAACCAGCGGTTCTCATAAACAGTCTGTTCGCCTAAGTTCATCCACTGCACAGTTTTGCCACCTTCCGACTGGTCGATGGCAACATCGGAGCAGGGTCAGCCCCGCAAGGGAACGTGCGGCGGCGCCTCGGGCGGAGCTCACAGAGGCACGCGCAGCGCCCCGTCGATGAGGCCGGCCGCCGCTTCGGCGTCGGCGGAGCCGCTCGCGGCCAGGTGTTCCCGCACGGAGCGCAGCCGGTCTCGCAGCCGCCGCGACTCCATGCCCCGGGCGCGTTCCGCCATTTCCGAGGCGGTGCGGGCCGCCTTGTCCGGCTCTCCCTGGAGCAGTTCGAGATGGGTGAGCATCGCCAGCCTGTGCACGGTGCCGCGGTCGTGCGCCGGGGAGCGTACGGCCGCCGCGGCGTGCTCCCTGGCACCGGGGAGATCCCCGAGCCTGAGCAGCGCCTCCGCCACCTGGACGTTGACGAGTCCGGGCTGCACGTATCCCGTCTCGTCCGGTTCGTGGCCCGGGTGGATGCGGCCGTCCTGGGACTCTGCGCGCCTGATGCACTCCAGGGCGCTCCTGTGGTCGCCGAGCTGCGCGTAGGCCTTGGCCTGCATCGCGTACAGATCGGCTGCCAGGGCCGGGGTGATGTGGGAGCCCGCCGCCCGCAGTGCGGCCTCGGCGAACGCGACGGACCGGCGGTAGTCGGCCAGGAACAGCGACTGGTTGACCAGCAGCGCGATCACGTAGCCGCCGAGCCCCCGGTCCCCGCTGGCCTTGGCGAGTCGCAGCGCCTGGTGGAAGTAGCGCTGCGCGAGCCCGTGGGCGTCCGAGTCGTAGGCGCAGATCCCCGCGACGGCCACCAGCCCGCCCGTCGCACGGTGCAGTTGACGGCCCGTCGCATCGCTGTACCCGCTGCGCAGGAGCGGTGCCGTCTCGGCGTTGAGGAAGCCCACGACCCTGGCCCTGGTCGCGATGCCGCCCGCCTTTCGGTACATCTGTTCGTAGTGGGCGCGGGCCGCGCGCAGCATCGCTATGTCGGCCATGCTCACGCGGGACGGCCCGGGGCGGGACACGTCGGCGTCCTCGGGCGGGTTCTCCCACTCCCAGACGGGCATCACGGCCGTCGTACCCGTGACAGCGGGAGCCGTGACGAGGTTGGGGCGCTGCTGTTCGTCGGAGCGCCACAGCGCGGTCGCGTGCTCGACGAATCCCGGGAGGGTCGAACCGTGCGCGACCGTGTACACCCCCGAGGTACCCATGCCGATGTCGTCGAGCGTGACGGGCCGCTCCAGCCGGCTGCCCAGGACCTCGCAGATCAGGTCCGGCACCTGACCGCGTGGGCGCTGGCCCTTGAGCCAGCGGGAGACCGCGGTGTGTTCGTACTTCAGGCACAGGCCGCGGGCGCGGCCTGCCTGGTTGACATGGCCGGCGAGCCCTGCGCGGGACACACCCGCCTCGTCGATCAGGGATTCGAGCAGGACGTTGGGCTCCATTGCCCCCCCCATGTGCGCGTCGCAATGACCCTAGTGGAGCACGATTCACACGGGGTGTGAACGGAATGCCCGAACCATCCTGCTGTGCGCTCTGCCGCGCCGGGGCACCGGTCGCTTGAATGAGTGCCTCGCAAGAGGCGGCCGGGTCGTCGGCTCCCCCTCGTAAAGTTCGACGACCCGCACCCGCGCCGTCCGTTCTGCCGACCTGCCCGACACTCCGTGGCAGGGCGGGCGGCGCCGGATCGCACGACCTACTGCCCCGATGAACAGGAGGGTGGATGCGGGACCGGCCGGACCGGGGTTCCCCCCGGCGCCGTCCCGGGGCCCGCGTGCGGTCCACACGCCCGGCGAGAAAGAGGAAGGGGCGTATCCGGTGGCCGGATACGCCCCTCCTCACTGTGCGCGAACAGCGCGCGAGCCCTGCGCCGAGACCTTGTCGGCAAGGGCAGGGGTGCTACGCGCCGCGCAGCACCGCGCCCGTGCGCTCGGCGGCCAGGGCGACCGCGGTGTCGCGGGCCGCGGAGGCCTCGTCGACGGTGAGCGTGCGGTCGGTGGCGCGGAAGCGCAGCGCGTACGCCAGGGACTTCTTTCCCTCACCGATCTGGTCGCCGGTGAAGACGTCGAACAGCCGCAGCGACTCGAGGAGGTCGCCGGCGCCTTCGCGCAGCGCCTTCTCGACCGCGTCGGCGGACACGTCCTGCCCGACGACGAGCGCCACGTCCTGGGTCGCCACCGGGAAGGTGGAGATCCGCGGCGCCTGGAGCGCACCGTCCACGGCCTGCTCCAGGACGTCGAGCTCGACCTCCATGGCGCAGCTCCGCTCCGGCAGGTGGAGCTCCTTGATGACGCGCGGGTGCAGTTCGCCCGCGTGCCCGAAGAGGGTCTCCTCGCCGTTGACCGTGACGTACAGCGCGGCGCACCGGCCGGGGTGCCACGGGGCGTGCTGATCGCCGCGGACGGTCAGCTCGACGCCCGCCTCACGGGCGATCGTGCGTGCCGCCTCGACGGAGTCCGCCCAGTCGGCGGGACGGCCCTTGCCCCACCAGCCGGCCTGCTCGCGGGCGCCCGCGAGGACGACGGCGGCGCGGCGCGGCTGGCGCGGGAGCGCCGCGTCGAGACCGGCGATCTCCTCGTCGGTGGGACGGCGGTCGACGGGCAGCCGTACGGCCTTCGTCTCCTCGCCGGTCGGCCGGAAGACCAGGCCCGTCTCGAAGAGCGCGAGGTCGTGGCTGCCTCGCCCGTCGTTGCGCCGCAGTGCCCCGAGCAGACCCGGCAGCAGCGTCGTGCGCAGTGCGGGCTCCTCGTCGGACAGCGGGTTGACGAGCGTGACCGTACGGCGGCGGGCGTCGTCCTTGTCCAGGCCGAGCTGGTCGAGGGCGGCCTCGCCGATGAACGGGTAGCTGAGCGCCTCGACGTAACCGGCGCCCGCGAGTGCGCGGCCGATGCGCCGGTGCAGCCGCTGCCGGTCGGTGAGCCCCCGGCCGGACGGCGGCGTCGGCAGCGTGGACGGGAGGTTCTCGTAGCCCTCGAGCCGGATGACCTCCTCGGCGAGGTCGTTCGGAGCTGCGAGGTCGGGGCGCCAGGACGGCACCGTGACGATCAGCTCGTCCTGCCCGTAGACGTCGCAGCCGACCTGCTGGAGGCGGCGTACGACGATCTCGCGGCCGTACGCGACACCGGCCACCCGGTCGGGGTGGTCGGCGGGCATGGCGATGGTGCGGGGCGCGGACGGGGCGCTGATCTCGGTGACGCCCGACTCCGCGGTACCGCCGGCGAGAAGGACCAGCAGGTCGACGGTGCGCTGCGCGGCAGCGGCGGCGGCCTGCGGGTCGACGCCTCGCTCGAAGCGCTTGGACGCCTCCGAGGCCAGCTTGTGGCGGCGCGCGGTCCGGGCGATGGAGATCGCGTCGAAGTGCGCGGCCTCGATGACGACCTCGGTGGTGCCGGCCTCCTCGGCCTGCACGTCGGCGATCTCCGTGTCGGCACCGCCCATGACGCCGGCGAGCCCGATCGGCCCGCGGTCGTCGGTGATGACCAGGTCCTGGGCGTCCAGGACGCGTACCGTGCCGTCGAGCGTGGTGAGCTTCTCGCCCTGCTGGGCGCGGCGCACCCCGATCGTCCCCTCGATACGGGTGCGGTCGTAGGCGTGCAGCGGCTGGCCGAGCTCGAGCATCACGTAGTTGGTGACGTCGACCGCGAGCGAGATCGGACGCATCCCGGCCTTCTGCAGCCTGCGCTGCATCCAGATCGGGGAGCGTGCCTCGGGCTGCAGACCGACCACGGTGCGCGCGGTGAAGCGGGAGCAGCCGATCGGGTCGGACACCTTCACCGGGTAGCCGTACGCGTTCGGCGCGGGCACGTCCAGGAGCGCCGGGTCGCGCAGCGGCAGGCCGTACGCGATCGCGGTCTCGCGGGCGACGCCGCGCATCGACAGGCAGTAGCCCCGGTCCGGGGTGACGGCGATGTCGAGGACCTCGTCGATGAGCTCGAGGAGCTCGATCGCGTCGGTGCCGACCTCGTGCTCGGGGGGCAGCACGATGATGCCGTGCGTACCGTCGTCGCCCATGCCGAGCTCGTCGGTGGAGCAGATCATGCCGTGCGAGGTCCTGCCGTACGTCTTGCGCGCGGCGATCGCGAAGTCGCCGGGCAGGACGGCGCCCGGGAGGACCACGACGACCTTGTCGCCGACGGCGAAGTTACGGGCGCCGCAGACGATCTCCTGCGGTTCGCCGGTGCCGTTGGCGGTGCCGACGTCGACGGTGCAGAAGCGGATGGGCTTCTTGAAGCCCTCCAGCTCCTCGATGGTCAGTACCTGACCGACGACGAGGGGGCCCTTGAGGCCCGCGCCGATCGGTTCGACGGTCTCTACCTCGAGGCCCACGGCGACGAGCTCGGCCTGTACGTCACGGCCGGTCTCGGTCGCCGGCAGGTCGACGTACTCCCGCAGCCAGGAAAGCGGGACGCGCATCAGATCTCCATCCCGAACGGCCGGGTGAACCGGACGTCACCCTCGACCATGTCTCGCATGTCTTCGACGTTGTGGCGGAACATCAGCATCCGCTCGATGCCGAACCCGAAGGCGAATCCGCTGTACTTCTCGGGGTCGACGCCGCAGGCGACGAGCACCTTGGGGTTGACCATGCCGCAGCCGCCGAGCTCGATCCAGCCCTCGCTGCCGCAGGTGCGGCAGGGGCGGTCCGGGTTGCCGACGGACTCGCCGCGGCAGACGTAGCAGACCATGTCCATCTCGGCGGACGGCTCGGTGAACGGGAAGAAGTTCGGCCGCAGCCGGGTCTTCATGTCCGGCCCGAAGAGCGCCTGGACCATGTGGTCGAGGGTGCCCTTGAGGTCGGCCATGGTGAGGCCCTCGTCGACGGCGAGCAGCTCGATCTGGTGGAAGACCGGGGTGTGCGTCGCGTCGAGCTCGTCGGTGCGGTAGACCCTGCCGGGGCAGACCACGTAGACGGGGGGCTTGCGGCTGAGCAGCGAACGGGCCTGGACCGGCGAGGTGTGCGTGCGCAGCACGACACCGGACTCGTCGTTCCTGGCACCGTCGGCGCCCTGGACGAAGAAGGTGTCCTGCATCTGCCGGGCCGGGTGGTCCGGCACGAAGTTCAGGGCGTCGAAGTTGAACCACTCCGCCTCGACCTCGGGGCCTTCCGCGATCTCGTAGCCCATGGCGACGAAGACGTCGGCGACGCGCTCCATGATGGTCGTGAGGGGGTGGCGCGCACCGGCCGGAGTGCGGTCGTAGGGCAGTGTGACGTCCACGGCCTCCTCGACGAGCACACGGGCGTCACGCTCGGCCTCCAGCTCCGTCTGGCGGGCGGCGAGGGCCTTGGAGACGGCGCCACGGGCCTGGCCCACGCGCTTGCCCGCCTCGGCCTTGGCCTGCGGCGGCAGGGCGCCGATCTCCCGGTTGGCGAGCGACAGGGGCGAGGTGCCACCGGTGTGCGCGGTCTTCGCCTGGGCGAGCGCGTCGAGGTCGCCGGCAGCGGCGAAGGCGGCGAACGCCTCGTCCCGCATGCGCTCGATCTCTTCCGGTTTCAGTGCCTCGACCTCGACTGGGTCGTACGACTTGTTCGGTGCCGACATCTCTTCCCGTGCTTCCGATTGGCTGATACTGCGCTGAACCGGGGAAACCCCGGACCCCGCGGACCCTCGCTCGACGACTGAGGACGCAAAGGTGCCAAAAGTCGAGTCTAAGGGCCGGGGAGGGGCGAAGAAGCCCGTGGGCCGCTCAGGCCAGGTAGGCCGGGGCGCTCACGGGCAGGATAAATCGGAACTCGGCGCCTCCGCCGGGCCCCCGGTCGACCGTGATCGTGCCGCCGTGCGCCTCGACGATGCCCTTGACGATGTAGAGGCCCAGGCCGGTCCCGCCGCGCTTGCTCCCCCGCCAGAAGCGGGTGAAGACGCGGCCCATCGACTCCTCGGGGATGCCGGGACCTTCGTCGCTCACGGTGACTGCCGTTCCGCTCTCGTCGCTCTTCCCCGGTGCGGGTGCAGGGGCGATCTCAATAGTGACGGTTCCCTCGCCGTGGCGCACCGCGTTTTCCAGGAGGTTGCCCAGGACCTGGTCGACCTTGTCGGGGTCGGCCCAGAGGTCGGGCAGGGGCTGCCGGGTGCGTACGAGGAAACGGTCCGGTGCCTGGCCGTTCGCCGTGAGGGCCTGGACGTGGCGTTCGACGGCGGCGGAGATGTCCACGGGCTGGCGGCGCAGCTCGAGGCGCCCGGAGTCGATGCGGGAGATGTCGAGCAGCTCCGCGATGAGCCGGTTGACGCGGTTGGCGTCGGCGTCGACGGTCTCCAGCATGAGCCGCTTCTGGTCGTCGGTGAAACGCTCCCACTTGGCCAGCAGGGTCGCGGTGAACCCCTTGACCGAGGTCAGCGGGGAGCGCAGCTCGTGGGCGACGGTGGCGATCAGCTCGGCGTGACTGCGCTCGGTGCGGCGGCGCGCCTCGGTGCCGCGGAGCGAGACGACCAGCCGGCGGACCGGGCCGGTCGGGGCGTCGCGTACGTACCGCGCCGATACCAGGACCTCACGGCCTCCGGGGAGCAGCAGGTTCCGCTCGGGCTGTCCGACCCTGGTGGCGAGGCCCCCGTACGGGTCGGTCAGGGCCCACCAGCGGCGGCCCTTGAGGTCTTCGAGGGGAAGCGCGAGCTCGAGGGGGCGGCCCAGGGCCGCGGCCCGCGGTGTGGCGGTGATCCGCGCCGCGGCCGAGTTGAAACAGATGATCCGGCCGCTCTCGTCGGCGACGACGAGACCGTCGGGCAGGTCGTCCGGGTCGATGCCCGTTGCCGCGTCCCCGATGATGCCGCTCGTGTCGTCCCCGTCGGTGATGGCGCGCACGGCGGCCGTGTGTGTCTGACGCGGCCTGCTCATGCCGACAGCCATATTCCCGTACCCCACCTCTCGAACCGGTGCAGTGGGCCCCCGAGTTCGTCACCCTACTAGGCGCCGGACGGCGAGCGACACCCCGAGGCGGCGCACCGGCGGGTGTGGCTTGGATCGATCGGTGGAGCTCCGGTAGCGGGCCGGCTCAGCTGGTGTGCCGCGGGCGCTGGGCCCGTGCGGAGGCGTAGAGGCACACGGCGGCGGCAGTGGCGAGATTGAGGCTCTCCGCCCGGCCGTGGATCGGGACCCGGACGACGGCGTCGGCCAGCGCCCTGGTCTCCTCCGGCAGACCCCAGGCCTCGTTGCCGAACACCCAGGCGGTGGGACCGCCCATGGTGCCCGCGTCGAGCTCGTCGTCGAGGTCGTCCGCGCCCGCGCCGTCGGCCGCCAGGATGCGTACACCGGCGTCCCGCAGCCCTTGCACGGCATGCTCGACGGGCACGCCGACGGCGACCGGCAGATGGAAGAGCGAACCGACCGAGGCGCGGACCGACTTGGGGTTGTACAGGTCCACGGACGCGTCGGTGAGCACGACGGCGTCGGCGCCCGCGGCATCGGCGCAGCGCAGCACGGTACCGGCGTTCCCGGGGTCCCGTACGTGGGCGAGTACGGCGACCAGTGTGGGCTTCGCCGCGAGGATCTCCTCGAAGGGCGAGTCCAGGAAGCGGCAGACACCGATCAGGCCCTGCGGGGTGACGGTCTGCGAGACGTCGGCCAGCACGTCGCTGTCCGCGAGATGCACCCGGGCACCCGCGGCGTGGGCGGCGTCGACGATGTCGGCGTACCGGTCGGCGGCCTCGACGGTGGCGAAGAGCTCGGTCAGCGTGGGCTCGCCGTCGCTGCCCCGGTGCGCCGCGGCCTCCCGCACGGCCTGCGGCCCCTCTGCGATGAACCTGCGCTCCTTGCCGCGGAAGTTGCGCCTGGCCAGCCGTCGTGCGGCGGCGACGCGCGGCGACCGCGCGGAGATCAGTTCGGGGGTGCCCATGGTCGGCGGCGAGCCTCTCTGCGTATCTCTGCTTCTCTGCGTACGTTTTCTCTGCGTACGGATGACTACGTACGCACAGCGTCCTGCAACGCACCGGACCCGCAGACGGCTTGCGCCTGCGGGTCCGGCTCACACACCTGGAAGGACTGCCTGGATCAGGCGGCCTTCGGGGCGTTGACGTCGCTCGGAAGGGCCTTCTGAGCGACCTCGACGAGAGCGGCGAACGCGTTGGCGTCGTTGACCGCGAGCTCGGCCAGGATCTTGCGGTCCACCTCGATGTTGGCGGCGTTCAGACCCTGGATGAGGCGGTTGTACGTCATGCCGTTCTGGCGTGCAGCGGCGTTGATGCGCTGGATCCAGAGCCGACGGAAGTCGCCCTTGCGCTTCTTGCGGTCGTTGTAGTTGTAGACCAGGGAGTGGGTGACCTGCTCCTTGGCCTTGCGGTACAGGCGCGAACGCTGACCGCGGTAACCCTTGGCGGCCTCGAGGATCGCCCGGCGCTTCTTGTGGGCGTTTACTGCCCGCTTGACGCGTGCCACTTTTGACTCCTTACAGCGGGGCCGTGGTTGGACTCACACGGCCCGGATACGAATTGGTCCCGGTCGGATCGAGGTCGCGCCTCCGGGTTCACCGGAGGCAGCGTCCTCACTTGCCGAGAAGCTTCTTGACCTTCTTGACGTCGGCCGGAGCCACGACGACCGTGCCGGTCAGCGAGCGGGTCTTCTTGGACGACTTGTGCTCGAGCAGGTGGCGCTTGCCGGCCTTCTCACGGAGCACCTTGCCGGAGCCGGTGATCTTGAAGCGCTTGCTGGCACCGCTGTGCGTCTTGTTCTTCGGCATCGCGCCGTTCTCTCCTCGTCAGTGGCGCCCCTCTCGGTGCGGGCACCGGACTGCAGGGGCGTCAGATCTTTGGGTGGTTCCCGAGGGACCTGGGGGCGCCTGGATGGCAGCCCCCAGAGGTCACGCCTCGGAAGGTGTTTCTGCAGGTGTCTCGGCCGGAGCCTCGGCAGCTGCGGCCGGGGCCTCAGCTGCTTCGCCCTCGGACTCGGCGTCGTGGGCGTAACCCTGACGCTCCGCCTTGCGGGCGGCCTGGGCTTCGCGGGCCTCGGCCATGGCTTCGGTCTTCTTCTTGTGCGGGCCCAGAACCATGATCATGTTCCGGCCGTCCTGCTTCGGGTTGGACTCGATGAAGCCGAGGTCCTCGACATCCGAAGCGAGACGCTGGAGCAGTCGGAAACCCAGCTCGGGACGGGACTGCTCACGACCACGGAACATGATCGTGATCTTGACCTTGTCCCCCTGCTTGAGGAACCGGACGACGTGACCCTTCTTGGTGTCATAGTCGTGCGGGTCGATCTTCGGCCGGAGCTTCATTTCCTTGATGACCGTGTGCGCCTGGTTCTTGCGCGCCTCACGGGCCTTCATGGCCGACTCGTACTTGAACTTTCCGTAGTCCATGAGCTTGCACACGGGGGGACGGGCTGTCGCCGCCACCTCGACCAGGTCGAGGTCGTACTCCTGTGCAAGCTCCAGGGCCTTGGCAAGCGGAACAATCCCGACCTGCTCGCCGCTGGGACCGACAAGTCGCACCTCGGGAACGCGAATCCGGTCGTTGATGCGGGGCTCGGCGCTGATGGATCCTCCTCGGTAGCGCCACGCGACCGCCTGGCGGACAGCCGCGTAGCGTCTGTTTCGTAAGACCAACCGAGCCGGGGAAGCAAAAATGCCCCGGACGGGACACAGGCGGGGCTCCAGGAAATACCGGAACACCGCGCGGTCAACCGCGGGGCGCATCGAGCAGCTCCATCGTCCGTACGGAACGATGGTCGCTACCTGACCGGTGACCCGCCGTCCGTGAGGACGGTCAGGTGGGAGATCGGAGCCTCCACTTGTGGGCCGAGCACATAGGTGTCCGGCCGGTCGTTACACAAGGTTAGCAGCTTCGCGGGGCGGCGGCTAACCCGCCGCCCCGCACCGCCTCGCGGGTGCTCCCACAGGTGCTCCCACGGACAGAGCCGTGCGGACGTGGCCTTATCGTGTGGGGCATGAGTGACGCGACCCCCAGCACCGAGAACCCCGGCTTCGACGACATGGCCCGCGACATCGCGGAGGTCCCCGCGGTCGAGGTGATCGTGACCGTCGCCGTCAATCTGATGAGCGCGGCCGCCGTGAAGCTCGGTCTGACCGAGGAGGGCGAGCAGCACAAGGACCTGGACGAGGCCCGCAAGCTGGTCCAGGCACTGGCCGGTCTGCTCGACGCGAGCACCACCGAGATCAGCACCTTCCACGCCTCCCCGCTGCGCGACGGCCTGAAGTCGCTCCAGCTGGCCTTCCGCGAGGCCTCGCTCGTACCGGACGAGCCGGGCCAGGGCCCCGGCGAGAAGTACACGGGTCCTGTCTACGGCTGATCCTTCCCCACCGCACACCTCCGAGCCCGCTGCCTGCGACAGGCGGCGGGCTCTCGCGTGTGTCAGCGGGTGAAGAGGGGCTCGCCGGGTGCCTCGGCCCCGGCCGGCAGGAGCGCGAGGTCGATACCGCGCACCAGCCTGGCGCGCAGGACCTCGCTGGCGGACAGCGCGTCGGCGACCCGCCGGGCGGCTTCGGCCACCACCGCGTCCGGGCGGAGGACCAGGGCGAGAGTGCCGTCGGCCTGCCCCGGTCCCAGATGGGCCCGGATCACCGCAGGTTCGGCGGCGACCGCTTCCCGTACCGCGGCGACCACGGCCGGGTCGTCGAGCGGATCCGTGCTGCTGCGGTTCTCGGCCAGCGCGAGCAGCGCCGGGCCGGTCAGTTCGAAGGCGACGGGCCCGGCGAGGTCCAGGACCACCGTGTCCGCCTTCTCATGGGCGGCGGCCTGCAGTGCCTGGTGCAGGGGTACGGCGACGGGGCGGGCCTGCGGGTCCCAGCGGGCCAGCGAGGCGGTGGAGGTGAAGGCGGGCAGGGCGCGCCGGTCGCCGGCCTGCAGGGTCGGCACGGCCATGTCACTGGTCTTCTCGCGACGCAGCCCGTTCTCGTCCTCCTCGACCTCGCCGAGGACGGCGACGACCGGGACGAGGAGCCTGGCACCGCGGAGCGCCGCCAGGACCGGGCCCACGGCTGTCCGGTCCTCCGCCCACGCGGCGAGCGCCGCCGTCAGTTCGGGGGCGGCCGTGCCGTCGTCGTCGGAGAAGCCGGGGTCCGGAATGTTCTTGAGCGCCACACGACGAGCGTAGTGGACCGGTTCTCTCATCCCGGCGACAGGTCGGGCACAGGCTGCTGCCAGCTGCGGTTCCTAGCGTCCGGATCATGTCCCGCAGAAGAATTCGCAGGTCCGCACTGCCCGCGTCCGTGACGGCTGTCGTGCTGCTCGCGGGTTCCGCCGCCGGGGGCGCGTATCTGGTGGGTCGCCCGGCGGATCGCGCGCCCGCCGCCGTGGCATCCGTATCGTCCGCATCGAGCCCGTCGGCCGGGGCGAGCACGAGCGAGGAGCCCGAGGTGGATCTCGACGCGGAGCTGGCCGACGCGCTGGCGCCCCTGACCGGCAGCGCCGACGTGTCGGTGGCGGTGCTGGACACGGCGAGCAGGGCGGGCGCGGTGTACGGGGACGGGGCGTACGACACCGCGAGCATCGTCAAGGTCGACATCCTGGCGGCCCTGCTGCTCCTCGCCCAGGACGAGGGGCGGGAGCTGAACGGCGCCGAGCACGCGTGGGCGGAGGCCATGATCCGGCGCAGCGACAACACCTCGGCCACCGAGCTCCTGAAAGCGGTCGGCGGTGCCGAGGGACTGGACGCGGCGAACGAGCGGCTGGGGCTCTCCGGGACGACCGCGGCACATGCGTGGGGGCTGACGCAGACGACGGCCACCGACCAGGTGCGTCTGCTGGAGACGGTGTTCGGTACGGATTCGGAACTGTCGGAGAGCTCGCGCGCGTACCTGACGGAGCTGATGGGTGACGTCCAGGCGGACCAGCGGTGGGGGGTGTCGGCGGCGGGAAGCGGCGCGGTGCTGAAGAACGGGTGGATGCCCCGCACGACGACCGGGCTGTGGGACATCAACAGCATCGGGCGGGTGGAGAGCGGCGGGAGCACCTACCTGGTGGCCGTGCTGTCACGCGGGCACGCGACGAAGGAGGCCGGTGTCGCCCTCGTCGAGTCGGTGGCGAAGGCCGCCGTCGGCGTGGCCGGACGGGTCAGCGCCACCGGCTGATGCCGGCGACGGTGCCGCTTCCGCCGGTGTGGGCTCCCCTGCCGCGCCACAGGACCACGGCCAGGGCCAGCAGCACGGCGCCGAGCGCCCCGGCGGACGGGGCCAGCCAGCCGGCGGGGCCGTCGTCCCCGGCCTTCGGGTCGGGGCCGGATCCGAAGTACTGCTTGCGGTAACCGGCCGGGGCGGACTTGGCATCCAGGTTGTCGGGGCGGAGCTTCTCCCCGGCCTCGATCGCGGCGGCGGGGTCGACCAGCCCGTAGCCCCGGGCGTCGTCGCGGCCGCCTGCCGGGGAGTTGCGGGCGGTGTCCGCGAGCAGCGTCTTGAGCTGGGCGGGCGACAGCCCGGGGTGGGCGGCGCGTACGAGGGCGACGGCTCCGGAGACGAACGCCGAGGCGGCCGAGGTGCCCCACTCGATGTAGTAGTGGCGGTCGGGGTTGGCGACGACGATGTCGACACCCGGCGCGCTGACGGTGGCGTACCAGCGGCTGGTGGAGAACGCGGCGTGGGTGCCGTACTTGTCGATGGCGGCGACAGCGATCACCCCGGGGTAGGCGGCGGGGTAGGAGACGCCGTTGCCCTTCTCACCGCTGTTTCCGGCCGAGGCGACGACGGAGACGCCCTTGCTCAGGGCGTACTGGACGGCAGCGTCCTCACCGGGTTCGGGGTGCGCGGACTTGCTGTCGTCGCCGAGGGAGAGGTTGATGACGTCGGCACCGTGGTCGGTGGCCCAGCGGATGCCGTCGGCAAGGGCGGTACCGCGCGACTGACGGGCCTTGGCGCGGGACGCGTCGTCGGACTCGAGGATGACCCGCACGGGCAGGATCCTCACCTCCGGTGCGACTCCGAGGACGCCGTCGCCCCGCCCGGGCCCGCTGCCGTGGCCTGCGATGATGCCGGCCATCGCGGTGCCGTGCACGGCCCAGGCTGGGTCGCCCTGTCCGGCCCCGAACCCGATGAGGTCCTTGCCCGGGAGCACCTGGCCCCGGAGGTCGGGGTGGCTGCCGTCGACCCCGGTGTCCAGGACGGCGACGGTGATGCCCTTGCCCTTCGTGGTCTGCCAGGCCCGGTCGGTGTGGAGGGCCTCCAGGGCCCATTGCCGGTCCCGCAGGGCGTCGGCCTGGGCGGGGACCGCGGGCAGTACCGCGAAGGCTGTGGCGAAGGCCACCGCGGCGAACGCGCGGAGCCTGCGGGGGCGGGTCATTCCGGCTTCTCCGTGAGGTCGGTGACGGTCCTGCGCAGCGAACGCTCCACCCGGTCGGCGATGCCCTTCGCCTCGTGGCCGAGCCCGGCCTGGGCGACCGCGGTCGTGGCGCCTGCCGCCATGGCGACGGCTGCGGGCTGCGGCTCGGCGACCGTACGGCCGTCGGCGAAACCGGAGACGGCGAACACGACGACGGGCACCTCGGTCAGAACGCTGACCGTCCAGCTGGCACGCTGCCGGTCACCGAAGTCCGCTGCGGCGGTGCCCTCGGCGGGGTAGGTACGGGGCATCAGGTCGGCCCGTACGTCGAGGTGCTGGCCGGTGAACCGGGTGCTGAGCGCGCGCATCCCTTCACCGTCCGCCTCGGTGAAGGCCATGCCCACGGTGGTGACACTGCTGCGCGTCGCGTCGGTGTAGGTGGCCCGCACCATGCGTTCGCAGCCGACCGGGCGGAGCGTCTTGAGGAGCAGGGGGTCCAGGCCCGCCGCGCAGTCGCTGTCGGTGGCGACGGCGACGCGGGTCCAGACCCGGTCGGTGGCCCCCGGTCCCGCGCCGTCGCCCTTGAGGGTGCGGGGGAAAAGGGTGTCGACGGGGACGCTGTGCCAGGCGGAGCGGCCGGCCGAGTACGCGGTACCGGCTCCGGGCTCGGCCGCGGAGTCCCCCGTGAGCCAGGTGCCGGTGACCGCACCGCCGATCAGTCCGAGGCCGAGCACGACACAGGCCACGGCGGCCGCGGCCCTGCCCGGGTTCCGGGTCTTTATGGGGCGCAGGCGGGTGGTGGTCTCGACGGGCGTCTCGGCGTACGCGTAGTACGCCCCCGGCGGGGCGGGGACGGCTCCGGGGCGCGGGGTGAGATCCACCGCGCCGACGGGCCTGCGCCGGGTCGCGGGCGGGGGCGGAGGGGGCGCGGCGGGAGGCGCGGGCGGCACGATGCGCAGCTGGGTGGTCGTCTCCACGGGCGGGTGCGCGTCGTCCGAGGTGCGGGGCGCGGGGGCCTGAGGGCGGGGCGCGGGGGCCTGCGTGGGCTGCGCGCCCGTGCCCGGTGCGGCGGGAGGCGCGGGCGGAGCCGGAGGCCGCGCAGTGGGCGGAGCCGGGGGCTGCGCGGGGACGGGCGGCGGGGTGGTCGGGCGGGGCGGCACAGGAGCGCGCTGCGCTTCGGTACTCATCCGGCCCCCTGGTTCACGTCCCCGTACCGCCTGCGGATCACTTTCCCGGACCGGCCGTCGGTCATCCGCGTGACCGTCACTCTACGGGGTGGAAGGCGCCCCGTGGGCACAGGACCTGGGGGTGCGGGGGATCTGCACCGAACGTCCCCCTACCCAGTGGTACGACCGTCTGGCAAGCTGCGGCCATGACTGCCCGCGCCGCTGACCGGACCCGTTACGACCGGGCCACCGCCCATCTCGACGCCCCTGTGGCGGTGGTGGACCTGGAGGCTTTCGACGCCAACGCGGACGACCTCGTGCGCCGGGCGGGCGGGAAGCCCGTCCGGGTGGCGAGCAAGTCGGTGCGCTGCCGCGCTCTGCTGGAGCGGGTGCTCGCGCGTCCGGGGTTCGCCGGGATCATGTCGTTCACGCTCGCGGAATCGCTGTGGCTGGCCCGGGCCGGTTTCGACGACGTGCTGCTGGCCTATCCGTCGGCCGACCGGGCCGCTTACGCCGAGCTGGCGGCGGATCCCAAGCTGTCGGCGGCCGTGACCGTGATGGTGGACGACCACGCGCAGCTGGAGCTGATCGACGCGGCACGGGCCGGCGGCACCGAGGAGATCCGGGTCTGTCTGGAGCTGGACACCTCGCTGCGGATGCTCGGCGGCCGGGTCAGGATCGGCGCGCTGCGCTCGCCCCTGCGCTCGCCCGCCCAACTGGCCGAGCTGGCCCGTTCCGTGGCCCGCAGGCCGGGCTTCCGGCTGGTGGGGCTGATGGCGTACGAGGGCCATGTCGCGGGAGTCGGGGACTCGGTCGCCGGCCGGCCGCTGCGGTCGCGTGCGGTCCGCCTGATGCAGGCCACGGCCCGCAAGGAGCTGGCGGCGCGGCGGGCGGAGGTCGTGCGGGCCGTCCGGGCGGTGACGCCGGACCTGGAGTTCGTGAACGGGGGCGGCACCGGCAGTGTGCAGCACACCGCGGCCGAGTCGGCGGTGACGGAGATCGCGGCCGGTTCGGGACTGTACGTACCGCGGCTGTTCGACAACTACACCTCGTTCACGGGCCGTCCGGCCGCCCTGTTCGCCCAGCCCGTGGTGCGGCGGCCGGGTGTGGGCGTGGTGACGGTGCTGGGTGGCGGTTATCCGGCGTCCGGGGCCGCGGGCGCGGACCGGCTGCCGGTCCCGTACCTGCCCGAGGGGCTGCGCTACGACCCGCAGGAGGGTCCGGGAGAGGTCCAGACGCCCCTGCTCGGCTCGCCCGCCGATGATCTGCTGATCGGGGACAAGGTGTGGTTCCGGCACGCCAAGGCCGGTGAGCTGTGTGAGCGCTTCGACGAACTGCAGCTGATCGAGGGCGACCGGATCACGGCGACCGTGCCGACGTACCGGGGCGAGGGCCGTACGTTCCTCTAGGTCGTTCGCCCGGATCGGGACCCGTACGGGGTCAGGGTCCGACCGAGCTGCCGACGCCTCCACCGGTGGCACTGTCACCGAGCGGGCGGATGCCCCGGGTGAGGGTGTCCATGAGGGAGACCGGCAGCTTGTCCTGGCCGGCGTCGAACGCGAAGCGGACGATGACGGGTGTTTCGCTGCCCACCGCCGAGGGGAAGACGAGCGACTGCACGAATCCGCCGGGGCCCTTGCCCGTGGTGACCTGCCGGCGCACCAGGTATCCGGTCCGCCCGGCCACGCTCACGGACTTGGACGCCAGTTCCTTCTGCGACGTGATGCCGCCGTGGATCGGCTCCCCGACGAAGCTCTCCCCGTAGGCCTTGTCGGCGGCGGTCTTGATGTCCTGCTTCGCCAGAGTCTCGACGGACGTGACGTCGGTGCCGCTCGCGGTACGGACGGTGACGGTGCCGTGGTAGCAGTAACTGCCGGAATCGCCGGGGCAGGTGTAGGACTCGACCGTACGCATCGTGGTCGCGTCGTCGAGCGTGCTCTCCGGCTTCTCCCAGCCCTCGGGGATCGGGAGGGTGATCCCGTTGAGCTGGTCGACGAGCACCTTCGGGTCGTCCGCGGGGGCGTCGTCGGCCGACGGGGTGTCCGTGCTCGGGGTGTCGGTCGCCGGTGCGGAGCTGCTGGGCCCGGGGCCCGCCTGCGTGCCGGTCCCGTCGTCCTCGCCCAGCACCAGGATTCCGGTGACGGCCGCGCCGGCGACCACGAGGACCGCCAGCGCGACCGCGACGACCCGGGTGGTCCGGCCGCCGCCCTGGGCGGGGGCCGCTGGGACCTGCGGTGCGAACTGCTGCTGGAACGCGACGGGCTGCGCGACGGCGGACGGCCTGGTGTGCGCGGTCCAGGCCGTGCCGTCCCACCAGCGCTCGGTGCCGGAGGTACTCGCGTCCGGGTACCAGCCGGGAGGGGTCGCGTTGCTCATGCCCCCACTCTAGATTCCGGCGCGGGAAGCCCTAGAGGGGAGTCACGTACGCCCCCGAGATCCCGCCGTCGACGAGGAAGTCGGTGGCGTTGACGAACGAGGAGTCGTCGCTGGCCAGGAAGGCGACGGCAGCCGCGATCTCCGTCGCCTCGGCGAACCGGCCGACGGGAATGTGCACCAGCCTGCGGGCTGCCCGCTCCGGGTCCTTGGCGAACAGTTCCTGCAGCAGGGGGGTGTTGACCGGCCCGGGGCACAGGGCGTTGACCCGGATACCCTCCCGGGCGAACTGCACACCGAGTTCGCGGGACATCGCGAGCACGCCGCCCTTGGACGCGGTGTACGAGATCTGGGAGGTCGCCGCGCCCATCCGGGCCACGAAGGACGCGGTGTTGATGATCGAGCCGCGCCGCTGACGCCGCATGTAGGGAAGGGCCGCCTTGCAGCAGAGGTAGACGGAGGTGAGGTTGACGTCCTGGACGCGCTTCCACGCCTCGAGCCCGGTGGTGAGGATGGAGTCGTCGTCGGGTGGCGAGATACCGGCGTTGTTGAAGGCGATGTCCACGGACCCGTAGGTGTCGTACGCGGCCTTGAACAGCGCCTCGACCTGCTCGGGGTCGGTGACGTCGACCCGTACGAAGGTGCCTCCGGCTTCCTCGGCGGCCGCTCTGCCGGCGGTTTCGTCGATGTCGCCGCAGACGACGTGCGCTCCTTCGGACGCCAGTCTGCGGGCGGTGGCGCGACCGATTCCGCTGCCCGCTCCGGTGATGACGGCGGTACGGCCGGCCAGGCGGCGGCAGATGTTCCCGGTGTCGGTGGTCATGCGTGTTCAGGCCTCCGTGCCGATGAAGACGTTCTTGGTTTCGGTGAATGCCGCGAGGGCGTCGGGCCCCAGTTCACGGCCGAGTCCGGACTGCTTGTAGCCGCCGAACGGTGTCCAGTAGCGGACGGCGGAGTGGGAGTTGACGGACAGGTTCCCGGCCCGCACCGCCCGGGAGACCCGCAGGGCGCGGCCCACGTCGCGGGTCCAGACGGATCCGGCCAGGCCGTACTCGGTGGCGTTCGCGAGCCGGACCGCGTCCGCCTCGTCCTCGAAGGGCAGCACGACGGCGACCGGCCCGAAGACCTCCTCGGTGGCGACGGGCGCGTCCGCGTGGACGTCGGTGAGGACGGTGGGCGGGAACCAGAACCCGGGGCCTTCGGGGGCGCTGCCCCGGATGCCGGCCGCGCCCTCGGGGACGTGACCGCGGACCCGCTCCAGTTGGGTGCGGGAGATCAGCGGGCCCATCTGGGTCTTCTCGTCCGAGGGATCGCCCACGACCACCGAGGCGAGGGCGGGGGCGAGGAGTTCCAGGAAGCGTTCGTGGGCGGAACGCTGGACGAGGATGCGGCTGCGGGCGCAGCAGTCCTGGCCGGCGTTGTCCAGGAAGGACATGGGTGCGGCGGCTGCGGCGGCCTCGATGTCCGCGTCCGCGAAGACGATGTTGGGGCTCTTGCCGCCGAGTTCGAGGGTGAGCCGCTTCACTCGGTCGGCGCACGCGGCCATGATCTGCTTGCCGACACGGGTGGAGCCCGTGAAGACGATCTTGGCCACCCCGGGGTGTTCCACCAGCGCCCTGCCCGCGACCTCGCCCGCGCCGGGCAGTACCTGGAAGAGGTGCTCGGGCAGACCCGCTTCCCGGGCGAGCCCGGCCAGGTGCAGGGCGGTGAGCGGGGTCGTCTCGGCCGGTTTGAGGAGTACGGCGTTGCCGGCGGCGAGAGCCGGGGCGAGTCCCCAGGCGGCGATCGGCAGGGGGAAGTTCCAGGGGGCGATCACCCCGATGACGCCGAGGGGTTCGAGGAAGGTGACGTCGATGCCGCCGGGCACGGGGATCTGACGCCCGGTGAGGCGCTCCACTCCCCCGGCCGCGTAGTCCAGCAGATCGCGGACGTTGCCGGCCTCCCAGCGCGCGTTGCCCAGGGTGTGGCCCGCCTCGGTGACCTCCAGCCGCGCGAGCCGTTCGCCGTGTTCGTCGACGAGGACGGCGAAGCGGCGCAGCAGCCGGGCGCGGTCGGCTGGGGCGAGTGCTGCCCAGATCTGCTGCGCTGCCGCGGCCCGTGTGACGGCGGCGTCCACCTCGGCGACGGTGGTGGCGGGAACGGTGGCGACGAGCCCTTCGGTCGCCGGGTTCAGTACTCGGTGCTCGGTGATCACAGGTGCCTCACAGGCGTTCGAAGGAGCGGCGGAGCTCCCAGTCGGTCACCGCGGCGTCGAAGGCCTCGAGTTCGACGCGCGCCATGTTGCGGTAGTGCGCGACGATCTCGTCGCCGAAGGCCTCCCGGGCCACGTCGCTGTCCTCCCAGAGGTCGGCCGCTTCGCGGAGGGTGGTGGGGACCTGGTCGTATCCGGCGGTGTAGGCGTTTCCCTCGCACGCGTCGGGGAGTTCGAGTGCGTGCTCGATGCCGTGGAGTCCGGCGGCGACGAGGCCTGCGACGGCGAGGTACGGGTTGACGTCTCCGCCGGGGAGCCGGTTCTCGAAGCGCATCGAGCGGCCGTGTCCGACGACGCGCAGGGCGCAGGTGCGGTTGTCGTGGCCCCAGGCGACGGCCGTCGGGGCGAAGGAGCCGGGCTGGAAGCGTTTGTAGGAGTTGATGTTCGGCGCGTAGAGCAGGGAGAAGTCGCGCAGGGCGGCGAGCTGTCCGGCGAGGAAGTGCCGCATCACGGGTGACATCGTGCCGTCCTCACCCGCCATGACGCTCTGTCCGTCTTCGTCCCGGAGCGAGAGGTGGATGTGGCAGGAGTTGCCCTCGCGCTCGTTGAACTTGGCCATGAAGGTGAGCGAGACGCCCTCCTGGGCGGCGATCTCCTTGGAGCCCGTCTTGTAGACGGCGTGCTGGTCGCAGGTGACCAGTGCCTCGTCGTAGCGGAAGACGATCTCGTGCTGGCCGGGGTTGCACTCGCCCTTGGCCGACTCGACGGTGAGGCCGGCCGCCGCCATCTCGTTGCGGATGCGGCGCAGCAGGGGCTCGATGCGGCCGGTGCCGAGGACGGAGTAGTCGATGTTGTACTGGTTGGCCGGGGTGAGGTCGCGGTAGTTGCGGTCCCAGGCCTGCTCGTAGGTGTCCTTGAAGACGATGAATTCGAGCTCGGTGCCGACGTGGGCGGTCAGGCCGTGCGCGGCGAGCCGCTCCAGCTGGCGGCGGAGGATCTGGCGGGGCGCGGCGACGACGGGCGAGCCGTCCTCCCAGGCGAGGTCGGCGAGAAGCATGGCCGTGCCCTCGTGCCAGGGCACCCTGCGCAGGGTGGCCAGGTCGGGGTGCATCGCGAAGTCGCCGTAGCCGTTGGCCCAGGAGGACATCGCGAATCCGTCGACGGTGTTCATGTCCGTGTCGACGGCGAGCAGGTAGTTGCAGCCCTCCGTGCCGTGTTCCAGCACCTCGTCGACGAAGAAGGACGCCGCGAACCGTTTGCCCTGCAGCCGGCCCTGCATGTCGGGGAAGGCAAGGACGACGGTGTCGATCTCGCCGCTCGCGACGAGCAGACGCAGCTCCTCGGGCCTGAGCGGGGGTGTTCGGTCTGCCACGGGGTACTCCTCGTTCGGTCAGCCGGAAGGCTTAAGGTATGGGACAGAACCATTGAGGGGAAGGGGATCGGGACGTGGCGCAGGAGACCGGTGGGACCGGGCCCTTCGACCGGCTGCTGCCCGTACTGAGGCCGGTGCGCGCGGGCAACGGCTTCGAGGAGGCGCTGGAGCAGATCCTCCAGGTGGTCCGGCTCGGTCTGGTGCCCGGCGGCGGGCGGCTGCCCGCCGAGCGGGATCTGGCGGAGCTGCTGGGGATCAGCCGCGTCACCCTGCGCGAGGTCCTGAAGGTGCTCCAGGACCAGGGGCTGGTCGAGGCCAGGAGGGGCAGGTACGGCGGCACGTTCGTGCTCCCCCGCGCCGGCGGGGCCGGTGGCGGCGAGCTGCGCCGCCGGGTGGAGGGGGTCGACATCGAGGACGTCCTGCGCTTCCGCGAGGTGCTGGACGCCGGAGCGGCCGGGCTGTGCGCGGCGCACGGCCTCGACGAGGAGGGCGTGGACCGGCTGCGCAGGGCACTGATCGCGACACACGAAGCACCTCTGCCCGACTACCGCAGGCTCGACACCCTGTTTCACCTGACGCTGGCCGAGCTCTCCGGCTCCCCGTCCCTCACCGCCCAGTACGCCGCCGTGCGGGCGAGCCTGAACGACCTGCTGGACTGCATACCCCTGCTGGTGCGGAACCTCGAGCACTCGCAGCACCAGCACGCGGTGCTCGTCGACGCGGTGCTCGACGGCGACGAGGAGGCCGCGCGCGCGGTGATGCGCGAGCACTGCGCCGGAACGGCGGCACTGCTCCGGGGTTTCCTGGCTTGAACCCGATCTTCCGGATCGTGTCTCTTGCGCACCGGCCCGGTACGCACAAAGGTATGACGCATCACCATTGCACCGGGCCCGGTCCGCGGACCGCCCGCCGGAGGGACCGCACCATGCACGAACCGCTCATCGGCGTCACCACCTACCTGGAGCCGGCGGCTCGCTGGGGTGTCTGGGAGCTGCCCGCAGCGGTGCTCCCCTCGGCGTATCCCCGGCTGGTCCAGCGGTCCGGCGGCCTGGCGGCCCTGCTGCCGCCGGACGCCCCCGAGCGCGCGTCGGCCGTCGTGGCCAGGCTGGACGGGCTGGTGATCGCGGGCGGCGCCGACGTCGACCCCGGTCTGTACGGCGCGGAGCGCGACTTCAGGACCGGGCCGCCCGCGCACGAGCGCGACGCCTGGGAGCTTGCGCTGCTCCGCGCGGCGATGGAGGCCGGCACCCCCGTGCTCGGCATCTGCCGCGGCATGCAGCTGCTCAATGTGGCGCTGGGCGGCACACTGACCCAGCATCTGGACGGGCACACCGGTCCGTTCGGCAAGGCGGGGGTGCTCGGCGAGCACGCGGTGTCGCCGGTGCCGGGGACGCTGTACGCCTCGCTCGTGCCCGAGGAGGCGTCCGTACCCACCTACCACCACCAGGCCGTGGACCGTCTCGCTCCGGGTCTCGTGGTGTCCGCGCACGCGGCGGACGGCACGGTCGAGGCGGTCGAGCTGCCGGGCCCGCAGTGGGTGCTCGGGGTGCAGTGGCACCCGGAGATGGGCGAGGACCTCCGGATCATGCGGGCCCTGGTCACGGCGGCCCTGGCACGGACGAGCCCGTCCGCCGTCTGAGGACCGGGCCGAGAAGGCGGAGCGGGCCGGTGAGGGGACAGGCCTCGGGCCTACGCCCCGTCGGCGGTCAGTGAGAGCAGGTCACGGGCGGGGCCCGTGGGGCGGTGGCCCGCGGGCCAGACCGCCCGCAGCTGACGCCTGAGCCGGACGCCCGCCACGGGGACCTTGACCAGGCGCCGGGCCGACAGCTCCTCGCCGAGGGCCAGTTCGCTCAGGACGCAGGGACCGGCCCCGCTCTCCGCCGCCCCCTTCACCGCCGTGGTCGAGGAGAGCTCCAGCAGCGGCCGTGCGAGTCCGCCGTGCACGGCGAGTGCGGCGTCCAGGACCTGTCGGGTGCCCGAGCCGTGCTCCCGCAGGATCAGCGGTGTGGCCGCCAGCTCCTGCGGGGTCAGCTGACTGCGGCGGCGGGCCCACGGGTGGGTGGGCGCGACCACGACGACGAGGCGGTCGTGCGCGATGACCGTGCCGTCGAGCCCCTCCGGCACCGACAGTCCCTCGACGAAGCCGAGATCGGCCTCGCCCGCGCGCAGCCGCAGGGCGACCACCGCGGAGTTGCCCGCGGTCAGGGACACGGCGGTTCCGGGGCGTGCGGCACGCAGCGCGATCAGCCAGCCCGGCAGCAGGTACTCCGCGATGGTCATGCTCGCCGCGACCCGCAGCCGGGAGTCGCGCCGGTCCCGCAGCGCCTGCGCACCCGCGTCGAACGCCTCGGCGGCCTCGACGACCCTGCGCGCCCAGTCGGTGACGAGGGCGCCCGCGTCGGTCAGCCGGGAGCCCCGCGGCGAACGGTCCAGGAGCGCGACGCCGAGCTGCCGCTCCATCGACCGGATCCGGCTGGAGGCGGCGGGCTGGGTGATGCCGACGTCCCGCGCGGCCCGGCCCAGGCTGCCGTGCCGGGCGACGGCCAGCAGCAGCACCATCGCCCCGAGGTCGGGGACCCGGTGGGACAGGGGACCGTGTTCGTCACCGTGGCTGGGCGGCGGGGCGCTGGACATCGGTAGGGACATAAGTCCAGCTTATGACGTCATAGGTCCGGGCTCCCTGGTGGGCGGGAACACGCCCGCCGAGAATCGTGGCATGGCCATCTTTCCGCAGATCCAGTCCCGGGTGCTCGCCCCCGCTCCCGCCCCCCTCCGGCTCCCGTCCCTGCGGTACATCGGCCCCAACTGGTACGCGACGGTCATGGGCACCGCGATCGTGGCCACGGCGGGAGTGGGGCTGCCCGTGCACGTGCCGGGGCTGCGCGGTGCCTGCCTCGCGGTCTGGGCGGTGTCCGCGGTGCTGCTCGTCGTGGTCCTCGCGGCCCGCGCCGGACACTGGATCCTGCACCCGGACCAGGCCCGTGCCCACCTCCTGGATCCTGCCGTCGCCCCGTTCTACGGCTGTCTCTCCATGGCGCTGCTCGCGGTCGGCGCGGGGACCCTCCTGGTCGGCCGGGACGTCATCGGGCACTCCGCCGCGGTAGCCGTGGACGCGGTGCTGTTCACGCTCGGCACGGTGGCCGGACTCGCCGCCGCGGTCGCGATCCCGTACCTCATGGTCGTACGTCACCGTCCGGAACCCGGCACCGCGTCGCCGGTCTGGCTGCTCCCCCTCGTGGCGCCGATGGTCTCCGCCGCCGTCGGTCCGCTGCTCGTGCCGGAACTGCCCGCGGGCCAGTGGCGCGAGGCGCTGCTGCTCGCCTGCTACGCGATGTTCGGTCTGTCGCTGCTGGCGACCCTGGTGATCGTCCCGCTGGTCTTCGGCCGGCTGGTGCACCAGGGCCCGTTGCCGCTCGCGCTGACACCGACCCTCTTCCTCGTGCTCGGCCCCCTGGGCCAGTCGACGACCGCGGTCAATCAGCTGGCCGATGTGGCGCCGGGTGCGATCGGGGCGCCGTACGCCTCGGCGTTCGGCGCGTTCGCCGTGCTGTACGGGGTACCCGTGATGGGGTTCGCACTGCTGTGGCTGGCGCTGTCCGTGGCGATGGTGGTGCGGGCCGCGCGGCGTGGCATGCGGTTCACGATGACGTGGTGGGGCTTCACGTTCCCGGTCGGTACGTGTGTCACGGGCGCGGCGGGACTGGCCCGGCACACCGGGCTCACCGCCTTCGTCTGGCTGGCCGTCGCGCTCTACGTGCTGCTGGTGGCCGCCTGGGCGGTGGCGGGCGCGCGGACGCTGCGGGGGCTGCTCAGCGGAGTGCTGCTCGCAGCGCCGCAGCCGCTTCGGTCAGCGACGGCCCGTACCACGTGAGGTGGCGGCCGTCGACGAGCGCGGCGTGCAGTCCGGGAAAGGCCTCGGGGCCGTCGGTCGCGGTGAAGCGGTACGGCTCGTCGGGCAGGACGACCAGCTCGGCGCCTGCCGCGTTCAGCTCTGCCAGCGGGATGCGGGGATAACGCTCGGGGTGGTCCGCGTAGACGTTGCGTACGCCGAACCGTGCCAGCAGGTCACCGGCGAACGTGTCGCGGCCCAGCACCATCCAGGGCCTGCGCCAGACCGGGATGACCGCGGGCCGCAGGGTGCCGGGAGGCGGCAGCGCCGCCCAGGCGGTCTCGGCCTCGTCCAGCCAGCGCGGCCGGCTCAGGCCGCATCCGGCGACGAGGACCCGCTCCAGTTCGGTGAAGGCCTGGGCGAGGGTGCGGACCTCGGTGACCAGGACGTTCAGCCCGGCCTCCCGCAGGACGGCGAGGTCGGGTTCCCGGTTCTCCTCCTCGTTGGCGACCACGAGGTCGGGGCGCAGTGCCACGACGGCCGCCACGTCGGGATTCTTGGTACCGCCGATCCGGGTGGCGGTGAGCTCCGGCGGGTGGGTGCACCAGTCGGTGGCACCGACCAGCAGGCCGGGCGCGGTGACGGCCACCGCCTCGGTCAGCGAGGGAACCAGGGACACGACGCGCACGGCAGGACCCTTTCGGCTCAGCGACGCGAGTCGTACGTCGCGTCGATGTGCTCGGCGACCGCGACGACGAGCAGCCGCGTGCCGGGCACCGTCGCGCGCCACCGGTGCCGGACCCCTCCGGAGAGGAAGAGGGTGTCGCCGCGGCCCAGCCGGTAGGCCTGGCCCTCGGCCTCGACCTCGGCCGCGCCCTCCACGACGTACATCACCTCGTCGTTGCGGTGCTGGAACTCGCGTCCGAGGTCCTGCTCGCCGACGAATTCCAGGACGCTGAGCTGGTGGCGTCCTCGCACGAGTCTGCGTACGCCGTCGTCGTCACCCGCCCGGACGACATCCACGGAGCGCGCCGAGTCCGCCGCTGCCCGCAGCCGCTCCGGCGTGGTTTCCAGTGCTTCGGCCACCCGGTCCAGGGAACGGGCGCTGGGTCTGGCCCGCTCGTTCTCGATCTGGCTGAGGAACGGCACGGACAGGCCGCTGCGCCCGGCCACCGCGGCCAGTGTGAGACCCAGGGTCCTGCGCCGTCGGCGAACCGCGGCACCCACTCGAAGGGCTTCCTTGTCGTCCATGTCCGGCTCCCTCCCCGGATCGCCATCCTCCCGGTTGCCAGCACCCTACGCATGTCGTTTGCGGGATGGAGCCGAAGTGAATGGCCGGGAAACCTTCCGGGAAGCCTCCGACCAGCCCGAAGGGGACGGCCCCGGCGCAATGCCGGGACCGTCCCCTTCAGGGTGTTGACGGCTGACGCGGACCGATTCAGCTGCCGACGGGGGCCAGCTGGTCCACCACGTCCGGGTTGGCGTCCATCCAGTGGCGGGCGGACTCCTTCTCCTTGCCCGCGCCGCCCTTCTGGATCTCCACCTCGAGCGAGGCCAGCTGCGCCTCGCTGAGCTTGAAGTCCTTCAGCCAGCCGGTGAACTCCGGGAAGTCCTTGGCGAAGTCCTTCTTGGCGACCGTGTGGATCTGCTCGCCCTCGCCCCAGGCGCCCTTGGGGTCCTCGAGCTTCTTCAGGTCGTGCTTGCCGTACGCCCAGTGCGGCGACCACAGGGTCACCACGACCGGCTCCTTCTTCTTGATCGACCGGTTCAGCTCGGCCAGCATCGAGGAGGTGCTGGAGGAGACGACCTCGTACTCGCCCTCCAGGCCGTACTCCTTGAGCACCTTCTTGTTCAGCGTGCCCATCATCCCGGCGCTCGACTCGATGCCGATGATCTTGCCGTTGAACTTCTTGCCCTGGCCCTTGAGGTCATCGAGCGAGTCGATGCCCTTCACGTACGAGGGAACCGTCAGCTCCAGCGAGGTCGGCCCGTACCAGGAACCGAGATCGGTGAGGTTGTCCTTGTACCGGTCCCAGTAGTCCTTGTGCGTGGTCGGCAGCCAGGAGTCGAACTGGACATCCAGCTGTCCCTGCGCGAGACCGGTGTACAGCGGACCCGGGTCGAGCTGCTTGACCGTCGTCTTGTAACCGCGGTCCTCGAGCATGTTCTGCCACAGGTAGGTGCTGGCGATGGCCTCGTCCCACGGGAAGTACCCCATGTTGACGGTCTTGCCCGCGTCCTTGCCCTGCTTCGCGCCGCCCGCGCCGCCCGGCACCGGTGCCAGCTTGTCGACGAGGCCGGGGTTCTTCTTCAGCCAGCTGCGTACGCCGTCCTGCTCCTGGCCCTGGCCGGCTCCCTGGATCTCGTTCTCCAGGCTCGTGAGCTGCTTCTCGGTGAGCTTGAACTTCTTCAGCCAGTCGGCGACCGCGGGTGCCTTCTCGGCGAAGCCCTTGTGGGCGACGGTGTGGACCTCTTCGCCCTTGCCCCAGGCACCCTTGGGGTCCTTGAGCTTCTTCAGTTCGTGCTTGCCGTAGGCCCAGTGCGGCGACCACAGGGTCACCACGACCGGCTCCTTCTTCTTGATGGAGGCGTTCAGCTCGGCGAGCATCGAGGAGGTGCTGGAGGAGACGACCTCGTACTCGCCCTCCAGGCCGTACTCCTTGAGCACCTTCTTGTTCAGCGTGCCCATCATCCCGGCGCTCGACTCGATGCCGATGATCTTGCCGTTGAACTTCTTGCCCTGGCCCTTGAGGTCATCGAGCGAGTCGATGCCCTTCACGTACGAGGGAACCGTCAGCTCCAGCGAGGTCGGCCCGTACCAGGAACCGAGATCGTCCAGCTGGTCGCTGTACTTGTCCCAGTAGTCCTTGTGCGTGGTCGGCAGCCAGGAGTCCGTCTGGAAGTCGATGTCGCCGCGGGCGACGCCGGAGTAGAGCGGGCCGGCGTCCAGCTGGGTGATGCCCGTGGTGTAGCCGCGCTGCTCCAGGAGCTCCTTCCAGAGGAAGGTGGAGGCGATGCCCTCGTCCCAGGGGATGTAGCCCAGGTTGATCTTCTGGCCCTTGCCGACGTTTCCGCTGTCGGCCGTGGCGGTCCCGGAGTCGTTCGAGCCCGAGCCGGCGATGTTCAGACCGCCCGCGACGAGCGCGAGCACGACGACGCCGGTCATCGCGACAGCGGTTCCGGGCTTGTAGTGCGTGAACTTCAGACGACGCGCACCGGCGGCGACCTTGGCCGCCGCCCGGCGGCCGAGCGGCGAGACCCGCTCGTTGAGCGCTCCGGTCATCCGGTCGAGGTACATGGCGAGGATGACGACGGCGATCCCGCTCTCGGCGGCGAGGCCGACCTGGAGCTGGGTGATCGCGGCGTACACCTTCTCGCCGAGGCCTCCGGCGCCGGCCATGCCGCCGATGACGACCATCGACAGGGCCAGCATGATGACCTGGTTGATTCCGGCCATGATCGTCGGAAGCGCGAGCGGAAGCTGTACCCGGGTCAGGGTGTCCTTGGGCGTGGTGCCGAACGCCGCGGCCGCCTCGACCAGCTCGCTGTCGACCTGGCGGATGCCGAGCTCGGTCATCCGGACGCCGGGGGGCATCGCGAAGACGATGGTGGCGATGACACCGGGGGTGACGCCGACGCCGAAGAACATGACGCCGGGGATCAGGTAGACGAAGGCGGGCATCGTCTGCATGACGTCGAGCACCGGACGCAGCGCGGCGCTGACCCTGTTGTTGCGCGCGGCCCAGATACCCATGGGCACCGCGATCACGATGGTGATGACGGCTGCCACCACGACCAGCGAGAGCGTCGCCATCGCTTCGTCCCACAGGGCGAGGGAGTCGATCAGCGCGAAGCCCGCGAAGGTGAGCACGGCCGGGACGACGCCGCGCAGCCAGAAGGCGATCACGGCGAAGATCGCGGCCATGAGCAGCGGCTCGCCGCCGCCGAGTACGGCGTTGACACCGTCGTACATGCCGCCGAGGACGGCCTTGATGGCGTCGAAGATCCAGGTGAGGTTCGTCTGGAGCCAGTCGACGGCGCTCTCGACCCATGCGCCGAAGGAGATCCTAGGCACCGGCGTTCACCTTCTTGATGTCACGCTGGGCCGGCAACACGTTCTCGACCTTCGGTTCCTCGCCGAGCGCGGCGAGCAGACGGTTGCGCGGCACGACGCCGATGACGCCGCCTTCCGCGTCGGTGACGGCGACGGCGACCCCGCTGGTGGAACAGGGGGTGAAGAGCTCCGCGATGGGCGTCTCGGCGGACACCGTCGCGGGGGCCTCGGCCATCAGGTCCTCGTCGGAGCGGCCCGCTTCGGGCTTCTCCATGATCGAACCGGCGGTGAGCACGCGCGAGCGGTCGACGTCCTGGATGAAGGACGCCACGTAGTCGTTGGCCGGCCGGACGAGGATGTCCTCGGCGGTGCCCTGCTGGACGATCTCGCCGTCCCGCATCACGGCGATGCGGTCGCCGAGGCGCATGGCCTCGTTGAGGTCGTGGGTGATGAAGACGATGGTTTTCTTCAGTCGCTTCTGCAGTTCGAGCAGCTGGTCCTGCATGTCGCGGCGGATCAGCGGGTCGAGCGCGCTGAAGGACTCGTCCATCAGCAGGAGGTCGGCGTCGGTGGCGAGCGCGCGGGCCAGGCCGACACGCTGCTGCATGCCGCCGGACAGCTCGTCGGGCCAGGACTTCTCCCAGCCGGCGAGGCCCGTCATCTCCAGGGCGTCGGCGGCGCGCTTCTCACGCTCGGCACGCGGTACGCCCTGCACCTCCAGCCCGTACGCGGCGTTCTCGAGCACGCTCCTGTGGGGGAAGAGCGCAAAGTGCTGGAAGACCATGCTGATCTTGGAGGAGCGGACACCGCGCAGCTCGCGCGGGCTCAGGGCGGTCAGATCCTGCCCGTCGAACAGCACACGCCCGGCGGTGGGGTCGAGCAGCCCGTTGAGCATCCGCAGCAAGGTGGACTTTCCGGATCCGGAGAGCCCCATGACGACGAAGATCTGACCGGGTTCCACGGTGAACGAGGCGTCGATCACCGCTGCGGTCGTTCCGTCGGCGCGCAGTTCGTCGCGGTGGGTTCCGCTCTCGAGCTTCTGCACGGCTTGATCGGGTCGTCTGCCGAACACCTTGTACAGGTGCTCCGCTTGCAGCCTTGACACATACACCTCACGCGTTGAACCAAAAACGGTCTGCCACCCCCTCCGGCAGACCGTGGAGCAGTGCGGATTCGGTCCGCAAAGCACGCACATCAGTTGAAAAATGGACGTGGTCCGCTCCGATGGCGCGCCTGCCCTCACTTACGCAGCCCAAACACGTGTGTGATTCAGTTCACTTCCGGGGGGCGACGGCGGCGGGACCGCAGGCGTCGACAGCCGGCGGTGTCGGTGCCGTGCGGCATCATCGGGGTGTGACGCGACGCCTGATGCTCCTCGACACCGCCTCCCTCTACTTCCGCGCCTACTTCGGCGTCCCGGACTCGGTGCGCGCACCGGACGGCACCCCGGTCAACGCCGTGCGCGGACTGCTCGACTTCATCGCCCGGCTGGTCCAGGACCACCGGCCCGACGACCTGGTCGCCTGCATGGACGCGGACTGGCGGCCGCAGTGGCGGGTCGAGCTGATCCCCACCTACAAGGCGCACCGGGTGGCGGCCGAGACGCCCGCGGGGGTCCCGGACGAGGAGGAGACCCCCGACACCCTCTCCCCGCAGGTCCCGATCATCGAGGACGTCCTGGACGCCCTCGGCATCGCCAGGGTGGGCGTCGCTCCGTACGAGGCGGACGACGTGATCGGCACGCTCGCCGGCCGGGCCACCGGCCCGGTGGACATCGTGACCGGCGACCGTGACCTGTACCAGCTGGTCGACGACGCCCGCCGGGTGCGGGTGCTGTACCCGCTGAAGGGCGTGGGCACGCTCCAGATGACCGACGAGGCATGGCTGCGGGAGAAGTACGGTGTCGACGGCGCCGGCTACGTCGATCTCGCGCTGTTGCGCGGGGACCCGAGCGACGGCCTGCCGGGGGTCCCCGGCATCGGTGAGAAGACGGCGGCGAAGCTGCTGGACGCCTACGGTGATCTGGCCGGGATCATGGCCGCGGTCGGCGATCCGGCCTCGAAGCTGACCCCGTCGCAGCGCAAGCGCCTCGACGAGGCGCGGGACTACGTGGCGGTCGCGCCGAAGGTGGTCCGGGTCGCCGGCGACGTACCGCTGCCCGAATTCGACGCCGCGCTCCCCGACGAGCCGCGGGACCCCGCGGCCCTCGAGGCCCTCGCGGCCCAGTGGGGTCTGGGCGGTTCCCTGCAACGCCTGCTCGTCACACTCCAGGCGTGAGAGTGCTAACTTAGGCATACCTAAGTCCAGAGGTTCATCGCACAACCGGAGCAGGGAGTCCCTTGTGGCAGAGCGGCAGGCACGCCAGGCACCGACGGCACAGGGGGCGCAGGTCGTGCGCACCGAGCAGCTCACCCCGCACATGGTGCGGGTGGTTCTCGGCGGCGACGGCCTGGCAGGCTTCGAGCTCGCGGGGTTCGCCGACCACTACGTCAAGCTGTGCTTCGCGCCCGAGGGCGCGGACTACGCACACCCCTTCGACATGGCCAGGATCCGCGAGGAGTACCCGCGCGAGCAGTGGCCCACCACCCGTACGTACACGGTGCGTTTCTGGGACCCGGCCGCCCGTGAGCTCGCCATCGACTTCGTGGTGCACGGCGACGAGGGGCTCGCGGGTCCGTGGGCGAGCCGGGCGCGGCCCGGTGACCAGGTGACGTTCCTGGGCCCCGGCGGCGGGTACGGGCCTCAGGCCTCGGCCGGCTGGCACCTGCTCGTCGGCGACGAGAGCGCGCTGCCCGCGATCGCCGTGGCCCTGGAGCAGATGCCGGCGGGCGCGCTGGTGCACGCCTTCGTCGAGGTCGCGGACGCCGCGGAGGAGCAGAAGATCGTCACGCCCGACGGAGTGGTGGTGACCTGGCTGCACCGGGGCGACCGTCCCGTCGGAGAGGCTCTGACCGCCGCGGTGAAGGGTCTTGAGTTCCCCGACGGCGAGGTGCAGGCCTTCGTCCACGGCGAGGCGGGCTTCGTGAAGGAGATCCGCCGTCACCTCCGGCTGGAGCGCGGGATCCCGCTCGCCCAGCTGTCGATCTCCGGTTACTGGCGCGAGGGCAAGAACGACGACGCCTGGCGCGCGGTCAAGCGCGAGTGGAACGAGCAGGTCGAGCGCGAGCAGGAGAAGGCCGCGTAGCGAGCCCGACGCACCCCTGCGGCCCGGTCCCCGTCACCGACGGCGGCCGGGCCGTGCGACGATTCCGGCCCATCGACCAATCCGCACGGCCGCCGGCTTCGAATCACCCAGGAAACCGTTGCGTGCCCTGGGAGGAACATCCGCGTGAAAGAGGCCGTATACATCAGCGGGGCACCCGCGCCGGGGCCCGACCTGCAGGCGCTGCTCGTCCTGGTCGCCCGTGGGGACCAGGACGCCTTCACCGAGGTGTACGACATGGTCAGCGGGTCGGTCCTCGGCCTGGTGCGCAGTGTCCTGCGCGATCCCGCCCAGTCCGAGGAGGTCGCCCAGGAGGTGCTGGTCGAGGTGTGGCGCACCGCCGCCCGCTTCCAGCCGTCCCGGGGCAGCGCCATGAACTGGGTGCTCACCCTCGCCCACCACCGCGCCGTCGACCGGGTCCGTTCGGCCGAGGCGAGCGCGGCGCGGGAGCACAGGGCGGCGCTGCTGGACCGCACGCCCGACTTCGACGAGGTCTCCGAACAGGTCGAGACCCGGCTCGAGCGGGAACAGGTCCGGCGCTGTCTGCGGACGCTCTCCGAACTCCAGCGGCAGTCCGTGACCCTGGCGTACTACCGGGGGCTGACCTATCGCGAGGTCGGCGAGCTGCTCTCCGTACCACTGGGAACCATCAAGACACGGTTGCGCGACGGGCTGATCCGGCTGCGCGACTGCCTGGGGGTGAACGCATGAGCGCCGCCGATCTGCACACACTGACCGGGGCCTATGCCCTGCACGCTCTGCCGGAGGACGAACGCCTCACGTTCGAGCGGCACCTGGACGCCTGCGAGGCGTGCGCCCAGGAGGTACGGGAGCTGTCCGCCACCGCCGCCCGGCTCGGGCTCGCGGTGTCCACCACCGCGCCGCCCGGGTTGCGCGACCGGGTGCTGCGGGAGATCACGACCGTACGGCAGGAGCCGCCGGCCCGCGGCCGGACCGGCCTCGCCGGTGCCCCTCCGGGCCGGGCGGGCCGCTGGTCGACGTACGCGCTCGCCGCGTGCGTCGCCGCCGCTGCCGCGTTCGGCGGGGTCGCCGTGTGGCAGAACCAGGTCGCGCAGGACGCCCGTCAGGAGGCGGACCGGGCACAGGAGCAGAACGAGCAGCTGGCCCGGGTGCTCGCGGCGCCGGATGCCAGGACCGGCTCGGGGGCCCTGGATGACGGCGCCCGCGGGGCGGTCGTCGTCTCGCGGAGCGAGAACCAGGCGGTCTTCCTGGCCTCCGGCCTGGCCCCGCCGCCCGGGGGCAAGGTCTACCAGCTGTGGTTCAACGACGACGGGTCCATGCGGTCGGCCGGTCTGATGAACCCGTCGGCGACGGACGACGCCGTACTGCTGGACGGGCCGGTCGACGGGGCGTCCGGCATGGGTATCACCGTCGAGCCGGCGGGTGGATCCGAGCAGCCGACCTCGGCGCCCGTGGCCCTGATGGATTTCCCGGGCGCCTGAGTCGGAGCGAGGGCCCCTGGGCGCATGCGCCCAGGGGCTGTTCAGCGTTCTCTGCCCGGCGGCCACGGGAGGAATCCGCTGGTGCGGGCCCGGTAGTCGTCGTATCCGGGCCGTCCGGCCATGTGCCGCTCCAGCAGCGCCTTGCCGCTGCCCTTGATCAGCAGGAAGCTCATCACCACGGGCGCCACGAGGGTCGCCGCCGCGACCGCGGGGTCGGAGCACACGAAGAGGAACAGACCCCACCAGACGCAGAAGTCGCCGAAGTAGTTCGGGTGCCGGGTCCAGGACCACAGCCCCCGGTCCATGATCCGCCCCCTGTTCTCCGGATCGCTCTTGAACCGGGCCAGTTGCCGGTCCCCCACCGCCTCGAAAACGATCCCCACCGCCCACAGCGCGGTGCCCGCCCAGGCCCACCAGGACAGCGGTCCCGTCAGATACTGCGCCGCCTGTACGGGCAGTGAGATCAGCCAGACCAGAGCCCCTTGGAGGAGGTACACCTTGCGCAGGGCGTAGAGGTCCGGGTGCCCCGGAGCCTTGGCCAGCATGGCGGCGTAGCGGGGATCCTCCCCGTGGCCCCGGCCGCGGAGGCCGATGTGCACGGCAAGCCGCAGCCCCCAGACGACCGTCAGCGCGGTCACCAGGAGCCGGCGCGCGTCATCGCCGTCGCCCTCCGAGAGCGCGTACGAGACAACTGCGACGGCTGCGAAGCCGATGCCCCACGCCACGTCGACGATCCGGTGCAGGCGCTTGCGCAGGGCGATCAGGAACGTCACGAGCATGACGACGAGGGCGGCACCCGCCGCCGCGGCCAGGTTCTGGGCGAATGCCGCCCAGGCGAAGCCGTTCACCGGCCGGCCCCCGGGCGCGGCACCGCGACGACGGGTTCGGCGGAGGTGCGGCCGTCCTGTCCGGCCGTGGCGCCGAGGCCCGCGTACCAGTCGTGGCGGGTGGCGGGCAGACCGGCCGATCCCTCCGCGTCGGGCCGCACGGACAGGATCTGGTCGACCCCCATGCGCCGCTCCTCGAACGCCAGGGCGCCGCCCACCAGGTAGAGCCGCCACACTCGCGCGGTCTCCTCGCCGACCAGGGCGACGAACTCGGGCCAGCGCTCCTCCAGGGTCCGGTGCCAGGCCTCGACGGTACGCACGTAGTGCTCGCGCATCGACTCCACGTCGCGTACCTCCAGCCCCGCCCCTTCGAGGAGTCCGACCGTCTCACCGAGCGGGCGCATGTGCATGTCCGGCGCGATGTACGACTCGATGAAGGCCCCGCCGCCCGGAGCGGTGGAGCCGCGGGACATCTGCTGGACCAGCGCGCGGCCCCGCGGCCGGAGCACCGCGTGCAGCAGCGCGGTGAAGGCCGGGTACTCGGCGTCCCCGACGTGCTCCCCCATCTCGACGGTGGACACGGCGTCGTACCCTCCCCGGAAGCCTGGCAGGGCGGCGACGTCGCGGTAGTCGCAGCAGTGCACCTCGACGAGATCCTCCAGGCCGCGCTCCGCCACCTGACCGCGTACGTACGCCGCCTGCTCCTCGGCCAGCGTGACCGCGGTGACGCGGACCCCGTGCCTGCCGGCCGCATGCAGCGTCAGGGACCCCCAGCCGCAGCCGATGTCGAGGAGGCGTGCCCCGGGCCGGAGCCCGAGCTTGCGGCAGATCAGCTCCAGCTTGTCGCGCTGGGCGTCGGCCGGTCCGTAGTCCGGCCCGGTGCCGGTCCAGTATCCGCACGAGTACGCCATGGTCTCGTCGAGCAGCAGGGAGTAGAAGGCGTTGGACAGGTCGTAGTGGTGGCTGATGGCCGCCCGGTCCCGCGCCCTGCTGTGCAGCGCCCCGCCGATCGCGGCCCTGGCCGCGGGAACCGGCGGGCGGGGGCCGACCGCTCCGAGGCGCAGGGCGGTCCCGGCCGCACGGAGGCGGTCGGCTACGCGGGGGCGGGGCAGGTGCGTGCCCTGCTCCCGTGACGCGCGGCGCATGGCGCGCAGTCCGGCCGCGAGGTTGTCGGCGATGTCGATGTCACCGGTGATGTAGGCCTCGGCCAGGCCCAGTTCGCCCGGCTGCCAGAGGAGGCGTCGCAGCGCCCTGCGCGAACGGACATGCACCGTGGGCGCGCCCTCGGGGCCGGTCTCGCTGCCGTCCCACATCCTGATCCTGACCGGCGGCGGCCCACCGAGGAACTGCTCGATGACCGGCGCGACGCGCTGCGCGGCCCCGTACCCCGGGGTGTGGGTGATGGTGTTCACGCGGTGTCCTCACGGGTCAGGAGAATCTGCTGCACGTCGAGATAGCCGGACCGGAATCCGGCCTCGGAGTAGGCGAGGTAGAACGTCCACATGCGCCGGAAGGTCGCGTCGAAGCCGAGCGCGTCGACCCGGTCCGCCCGCTCCTCGAAGCGCTCACGCCACAGCCTGAGCGTCTCCGCGTAGTGCATGCCGTAGGTGCTGCGCCGCCTGGTCCGCAGGGCGGTGTGTGCGGTGGTGACGCGCTCGATCGACTCGGTGGAGGGGAGCAGCCCGCCCGGGAAGATGTACTTCTGGATCCAGGTGTGGGTGCTGCTGCTGGCGAGCATGCGGTCGTCCGGCATGGTGATCGCCTGGAGTGCGATGCGCCCGCCCGGGGCCAGGCAGCGGTCCAGCGTGCGGAAGTACACCGGCCAGAACTCCTGGCCGACGGCCTCGATCATCTCGACGCTGACGACGGCGTCGTACTCCCCGGTGACGTCCCGGTAGTCGCAGAGCCGCACGTCCACGCGGTCCTCGTGGCCGGCCTCGCGCATCCTGTTCCTGGCCAGTTCCTGCTGTTCCCGGGAGAGCGTCAGCGTGGTGACGCGGGCGCCGCGAGCGGCGGCCCGTAGGGCGAGTTCGCCCCAGCCGGTGCCGATCTCCAGCAGTTCGGTGTCCCGGCCCACGCCGGCCATGTCGAGCAGCCGGTCGATCTTGCGGTGCTGGCCGGCGGCCAGCAGGTCGTGCTCGGCCGGGAATCCGCGGAAGACGGCCGAGGAGTATGTGAGCGTGTCGTCGAGGAAGAGGGCGAAGAGGTCGTTCGACAGGTCGTAGTGGTGACTGATGTTGTCGCGCGAGCCCTCGGGGGTGTTGGCCTGAGCGGCGGGCTGCCGCGGTGCCCACAGCCTCCGCAGTTTCTGCAGCGGTGCGGGGACGAGGTCCGCCGCGTTGCCGGCGAGGACCGTCAGGACGCCGACGAGGTCCGGCGAGTCCCATTCGCCGGCCATGTACGACTCGCCGAAGCCGACCAGTCCGCTCGCGCCGATCCGCCGGAAGAACGCGTCGGGCCGCCGGATCTCCATGAGCGGCCCGCCCAGCCCGATGCTGTCGCGGCCGGCGAGCCGGGCACGCAACGGGAGCCGTGAGAGGGCGTGCCGGACGAGCCGTTCGGCCACGGCGGTCCTGGCCCCGGACACCCGCGGCTGGGCCGCGACATCGGGCCATCTGTCCGGGTCGACGCCCGTGAGGGAGGCCGTGGCGCCTCTGATCTGGGCCGGAATGCTACGGCTGCGGGCGGGAGCCACGGTCGGGGCCGATGGAGTGGGAGAGGTGGGCACCTTCACTGCATGCCTTCCTGTGTGCGGTGACGGGGACGTGGCTGCACGGGCAGCCGGCGCAGGAACAGCCGGATGCCGTGCAGCCTGATGGCGGCGGATACGACAACGGTGGAAAAGGGGTGTCGGAGGAACAGCCGGAGCAGCTGGGCGGGCGTACCGGGTCGTCGCGTGCCCTGTACGGTCGCCGTGAACGGGCGTGTGCCGTCGCGTTCCAGATGGATCGTCAGGTTCAGTCGCGGGCCGGGTTCGGGCAGCCGCATCCGGTAGTCGCCGTCCACGGGGAAGAACGGCGACACGTAGAAGTCCTTGCCGGTCACCGCCCGGTCGGCCGCGTCGGGGCGCAGCAGGTAGCAGTGACGTTCCCCGTAGGTGTTGTGCACCTCGGCGACCACGCAGAGCGGCGTGCCGTCGGGGCGGTGGCACCAGTAGACGGTCAGCGGGTTGAAGACATGGCCGAGGACCCGGGCCTGGGTGAGCATGGTGACGGTGCCGTCGGCGAGGTCGACGGCCCGGGCGGCGAGGAACCGCTCCAGCCCGGCCCGGATCGTGGGAGCCGTGCCGCCGAAGTGGTCGCGCGCGTCGAAGCGGGCCAACGGGCGCAGGAAGGACGGGAGTCGTGGCGGCCGGTCCGGGTCGATCAGCCACAGATAGCCGCGGTGCCGCAGGTCGTACCGGCGGGGCGTGGTGCGTACGTGGGTGATGGCGCACGGGTAGAGGGCGGTCACCAGGTCACCCCCAGGGCGGCGGCGGCCTCGGCTCCGGAACGGCAGCCGTCCTCGTGGAAACCCCAGCCGTGGTACGCCCCGGCGTAGGCGGTGACCGGTCCCGAAAGGGCCGGCAGCCGGGCCTGGGCGGCGACCGATTCCGGGGTGAAGACGGGGTGCTCGTAGAGCATGCGGGCCCGGACGAGGTCCGGGTCGACCCTGTCCGCACCGTTCAGCGTGACGACGAACCGCTCGGGGGCGTCCAGCCGTTGGAGCCGGTTCATGTCGTAGCTGACGGTGACCCGGTCGGCGTCGGCCGCGCAGGACGGCATCAGGTAGTTCCATGAGGCAGCGGCGCGCCGGCTGCGTGGAAGGACCGCGGTATCGGTGTGCAGCAGCGTGGGGTTGTGGGAGTAGCGGAAGGCGCCGAGGGTGCGCCGTTCGTCGTCGGTGGGGTCGGCGAGCAGGCGGAGCGCCTGGTCGGGGTGGGTGGCGACGACCACCTCGTCGTACTCCTCGGTGACGCCGTCCTCGGTGACGATCTCCACGCCGTCGCGGTGCCGGCGCACGGCCCGCACGGGGGTGGACGTGCGCACGGAGTGCACCTGCTTGGTGATGCGTTCGACGTAGGCGCGCGATCCGCCGGTGACGGTCCGCCACACCGGTGACCCGCCGATCGAGAGCATTCCGTGGTGGTCCAGGAACCGGAAGAGGTAGCGGGCCGGGTAGCGCAGCGCGGTCACCGGGTCGCAGGACCAGACGGCGGAGACCATAGGTGTCAGGAAGTGGGCGCTGAAGTAGGGGGAGAAGCGGCCCCGGGCGGCGAACTGCCCCAGGGTCATGGCGGACGCGCCGTCGTCCCCGGCGAGCAGGGCGCGGGCTGCCCGGTGGAAGCGGGGCACTTCCGCGAGCATCCGCAGGTACGGGCCCCTCAGGACGGCGCCCGGCCGGGCGAACAGTCCTGCGGCTCCCCGGGCTCCCGCGTACTCCAGGCCGCAGCCCTCGCAGCGCACGGACATGCTCATCTCCGACTCCTGGGTCGTCACACCGAGTTCGTCGAAGAGCCGGAGCAGATGGGGGTACGTACGCCGGTTGTGCACGATGAACCCGGAGTCGACGCGGTGTATGCGGCCGTCCGACGAGGTCAGGTCGTGGGTGTGCGCGTGTCCCCCGACGCGCTCGTCCGCCTCGTGGAGTGTCACGTCCCGTGCGCTGCCCAGGACGTACGCGGCGGTCAGCCCCGCCACTCCGCTGCCGATCACGGCTGTGCGCCGCCGCTTCGTTGTCATGGGGGTTCCTCCCGGTGCTGCACGGTTACCGGGGCTCGCCGGAGAGCCCCTCAGAGGTCATTCGGTGCAGGTGGGCCCGCGGATTGGCCACCGGACGGACTTCCTTCGATCGGGTGAACGACCAATCCGCGGGGTCCCCGGTGCCGAACTCCTGGTGTGAGCACAGACCGATACGTTTCGCAGAGTCACGGGGCCCCGGGGTCCCGGGGATCCCGCTGGGCGCGCGCCGCGTTCGCCGCGCTCAGCGGTCTGATCGCCGGGTTCACGGCCCTGTGCGTGGCCGAACTCGTCGCGGCTGCCGTACGTCCGGAGGCGGGGCCGGTCACGGCTGTGGGCGGAGCGGTCATCGACCGGACTCCCCCGGCGGTCAAGGACTTCGCCGTACGGAACTTCGGCACCGACGACAAGCTGGTGCTGCGGCTCGGGATCCTCGTACTGCTGGGGCTCTTCGCCATGGCGGTCGGGGTCCTCGCGCTGCGGCACCGGCGGAGCGGCGCCGCGGCCGTACTGGTCTTCGGTGTGGTCGGCGCGGTCGCGGCGGCCGGGCGGCCGGAGGGCCGCCCGGCCGACGCGCTGCCGTCGGTCGTGGGCGCCGTGGTGGCCGCGGGGGTCCTGTACCTCCTGGCCGGACGGCTCACGTCGGCAGCCGGCCCGTCTCCCGCGGCTGAGGAGACGGACGGCGGGACGCGGGGTGCCTTCGACCGCCGCGGATTCGTGATCGCGGCGACCGCTGCCGCGGCGGCCTCGGCCGGTGCGGGGCTCCTGGGCCGTCGGCTCCAGGCGTCCGAACTGGCCGGGGTCTCCGCCTCACGCGGCGACATCGCACTCCCGGCACCCGCCTCACCGGCTCCCGCGATACCCGGGGGCGCCGATCTGGGGATCCGTGGGCTGAGTTCCTTCGTGACGCCGAACAAGGACTTCTACCGGGTGGACACCGCCTTGGTGGTCCCGCGCGTCGACGCCGACCGGTGGCGGCTGCGGATCCACGGCAAGGGGGTGGCGCGACCCGTCACCCTCGGCTTCCAGGACCTCCTGCGGCGCGAACTCGTCGAGCGGGACATCACGCTGACCTGCGTGTCGAACCAGGTGGGCGGCCCGTACGTGGGCAACGCCCGGTGGATCGGCGTACGACTGGCCGACCTGCTGGGCGAGGCCGGGGTGAAACCCCCGTCGAAGGGCGGGCCGGCTGACCAGATCGTGGCGCGTTCCGTCGACGGCATGACGATCGGCACCCCGGTGGAGGCGGTCATGGACGGCCGCGACGCACTGCTCGCGGTCGGTATGAACGGCGAACCGCTGCCGTTCGACCACGGCTTCCCCGTCCGGATGGTCGTTCCCGGTCTGTACGGCTACGTCTCGGCCTGCAAGTGGATCCGGGACATCGAGCTCACGACGTTCGACGCGTACGACGCGTACTGGGTCGAGCGCGACTGGTCGCGCGAGGCTCCGATCAAGACCCAGTCACGCATCGACACGCCCCGTCCCTTCGCCTCCCCGCGCGCGGGCACGGTGCCCGTCGCCGGCGTCGCATGGGCCCAGCACCGGGGCATCGCCCGGGTGGAGGTCCGGGTGGACGGCGGCGCGTGGCACATCGCACGTCTGGCCGCCGAAGCGGGTCGTGACACCTGGCGCCAATGGGTGTGGGAGTGGCCGGCCACGACCGGCCACCACACCCTCGAGGTCCGCGCGACGGACCGCAGCGGCGTCACCCAGACCGACAAGCGGGTCGGCACCGTGCCCGACGGTGCGACCGGATGGCACTCGGTGGTGGTCGACGTGTCCTGACCGCCCGGCCTTTCCACCGGTCCCTTCTTCCCCTTCCCCTCATTGATCAAGAAACCTCACAGGAGAACACCATGAACAACCGTCACCTTCGCCGCGTCGCCGTCGCCGTCTCCGCCGCCGCCCTGCTGCCGCTGGCGATGACCGCCTGCTCCGGCGACTCCGACACCGCGGCGTCCGGCTCCGACTCCGGCGCGGACAAGGCCGCGTCGAGCGCTCCGGCCAAGGAGACCCAGCCCATGGACGAGCCGTTCGGCCCGGCCTGTGCGACGGTCCCGAAGGACGGCGCGGGCTCCTTCGCCGGAATGGCGCAGGACCCGGTCGCCACGGCGGCGTCGAACAACCCGGCGCTGTCCACCCTGGTCACGGCGGTCAAGCAGGCCGGCCTCGTCGACACCCTGAACAGCGCCGAGAACATCACGGTGTTCGCCCCGACCAATGACGCCTTCGCCAAGATCCCGAAGGCAGACCTGGACAAGCTGCTCGCCGACAAGGCGGCGCTCACCAAGGTGCTCACCTCGCACGTCGTGGGCGAGAAGCTGGCGCCCTCGCAGCTGGACAAGGGCTCCTTCGACACTCTGGCGAAGACGCCGCTGACGACGTCCGGTTCGGACATGACGTACACCGTGAACGACTCCTCGAAGGTCGTCTGCGGCAACGTCCCGACCGCCAACGCCACGGTCTACATCATCGACACCGTCCTGATGCCGGCCGCCTGACGGCTTCTACCGCTCGTACGCTGACCGTATGAGCGGAACGGGCCCCGAGGGCCGCACTCCTGGAACGAACGAACCGGTGAAGGCGGCCCGGAGGGACCGGGCCGCCGGCGCCGTGGTCGGCTCCGCGGCCGGCGACGCACTGGGCGCCCCCTTCGAGTTCGGGGCGCCCGGTGTGTTCGGCGCACGTTTCCCGGACCGCGTGGGGACGCTGTGCGGGGGCGGGGGCTGGGATCCGGGCGAGGCCACGGACGACACGCAGATGGCCGTTCTGGTCGGCGAGTCCCTGCTGGAGAACGGCGGTCTCGAACTCTCCGACATCTTCGACCGGTTCAGGCGCTGGGCTGCCGGCGAACCCAAGGACATCGGGCTGCAGACCGAGGACGTCCTGACGAGCGGGGACCCCTGGGACATGGCCGCCGCTCTGCACTTCCAGATCAACGCGCGTGCGGCGGGCAACGGTTCGCTGATGCGGGCGACCACCTCCGCCGTGTACTTCGCGCGGCAGGGGCGTGCGGCGACCATGGACGCCGCACGCCGCATCGCGGCCCTGACCCATGGCGACCGCGCAGCGTGGGAAGGCACCGCCGTCTTCCACGAGCTGGTGCGCGTCGCCCTGGACGGCGACGATCCCCTCGCCGCCCTCCCCGGCGCGCTCACCGAGGTCCATGCCGACCACCGGGACCGCTGGGCGGCCGTGCTGGCACCCGACTGGCATCCGGACGACGCGACCGAGTTCAACGGTGCGGTGTGGCCCTGCCTCGGCACCGCGCTCTGGGCCCTGCGCACCACCTCCGACTTCGAGGGCGCGCTCGCCGCCGCGGTGGACGTGGGCGGGGACACCGACACGGTCGCGGCGGTCACCGGAGGACTGGCGGGAGCGGTGTACGGGCTCGGCGCCGTCCCGGAACGCTGGACGCGGACCCTGCACGTGCCGCTGCCGGGGTACGGGGACCGGGTGCTGCGAGCCGCGGACCTGGTGTCCCTGGCCGAGCGGCTCGACGGAAACGCAGGAAACCACCGCCAGAAAACCTACACATAAGAGACATATAAGAGCACACTGGCTGAAGAGACGATGACCGCGCCATCCGTACCGCGGTCGCCCCTCCAAGGTTCGAAGGAGACGATCTCATGAGTAACGTCTCGCACAGGAGTGATCTGTCGGGCCATCCCGACGTCGATGAGATGCGGGAGCGCCACGACCGTGTGATGAGCGGCGGCGGCCGCAGTACCGCTCTGGCCGACGCGCCTGTGTTCCTCCTCGGTCTGTACTGCGCCGTCTCGCCCTGGGTGCTCCACTTCACGGCAAGCCAGCCGGCCCTGGTGACACACAACCTCGTCATCGGCATCGCGATCGCCGTTCTGGCGCTGTGCTTCACCGCCATGCCGGAACGGATGACCGGCATGAGCATCGCCATCTGCGCCCTGGGCGCCTGGCTCATCGTGTCGCCCTGGATCGTGGGCTCGAGTCCCGATATGGGCGTCATCCTCAACAACGTGATCGTCGGAGGCCTGGCTGTCGTGCTCGGGGCGGTCTGCGCGGGCCTCGCGGTGATGAACAAGAAGACGTAGGGAGAGGACCGCGAACACACAGCAGTGGCCACAGGCACGAACACGCCTGCGGCCACTCCGCTGTTCCGACCCGTCGGGGCCACCCCGACGGAATCACCCCGACGGGATCACCCGCCGGAATCACCCCGTCCGGGATCACCCCACGGAGCTGTACGCCACCACGCCCCGCAGCACCCCGTCGACGGCCTTGTGCGCGTTCTTCGCCACCGAACTCCCGTCCCTGGGTGCGGCGGCCGCGATCTGGCCGAGGACATCGATGACCTGCTTGCACCAGCGCACGAAGTCACCGGCCGGCATCTCCGCCTCCCGCAGCACCTCGTCCAGCGTCCGCCCCGAGGCCCACATGTAGACGGCCCAGGCGAAACCGAGGTCGGGTTCACGCTGGCCGACCCCCTCCGTCTGGCTGATCTTGAAGTCCTCCTCCAGGGCGTCGAGCCTGCCCCAGATACGGACCATCTCACCCATCGCCGCCTTCGCCGGACCGGACGGCAGCTTGGGCGCCACCGCGTCGTCCGCCTGACGCGACTCGTAGACCAGCGCCGACACGCACGCGGCGAGCTCGGCGGGGTTCAGCCCCTCCCAGACGCCTTCGCGCAGGCACTCGCTCGCCAGCAGGTCCAGCTCGCCGTAGAGCCGTGCCAGCCGCCTGCCGTTGTCCGTGACCTCGCTGCCCCGCAGGTAGTCGAGCTCGGTGAGGAGGGCGACGATCCGGTCGAAGGTGCGGGCGATCGTATTCGTCCGCCCCTCGATCCGGTGCTCCAGCTGCCGGGTGTCGCGCTGCAGCCGGTGGTACCGCTCAGCCCACCGGGCGTGGTCCTCACGCTCGTCGCACCCGTGGCACGGGTGCGCGCGCAGCTCGGTACGCAGCCGGGCGATCTCCCGGTCGTCGGCCGCCGCGGCCCGCTCCTTGCGGTGGCGGCCCGGATCGATGTGCCCCGCCTTGCTGCGCAGCGCGGACGCCAGATCACGGCGCGACTGCGGGGAACGCGGGTTGAACGACTTGGGGACCCGCATCCGCTCCAGCGCCTCCACCGGCACCGGGAAGTCGATGTGGGCCAGCCGCTTGACCTGACGCTCGACGGTCAGCACCAGGGGACGCGGTCCGTCGTGGTACTCCAGCCCGCGGTGCCCGTTGGTGCGCCCTCCCGGCAGCCCCGGGTCCAGCACCAGAGCCAGTCCCGCGAACTTGCCGGTCGGCACATGGATGATGTCACCGGGCTTCAGCTTCTCCAGCGACGACGCGGCAGCGGCCCGCCGCTGCGCCGCACCCTGCTTGGCCAGGTCCGTCTCCCGGTCCTTGAGGTCGCGGCGCAGCCGCGCGTACTCCTCGAAGTCCCCGAGATGGCAGGTCATGCCCTCGCGGTAGCCCTCCAGGCCCTCCTCGTTGCGCTGGACCTGCCGGGAGATACCGACGACCGAACGGTCCGCCTGGAACTGCGCGAAGGAGGTCTCCAGCAGCTCGCGCGACCGGTGCCGCCCGAACTGCTGCACGAGGTTCACGGCCATGTTGTACGAGGGCCGGAAGCTGGAACGCAGCGGATACGTGCGCGTACCCGCGAGTCCGGCGAGCGCGCCCGGGTCCATGCCCCGCTGCCACAGGACCACCGCATGGCCCTCGACGTCGATGCCCCGGCGCCCGGCCCGCCCGGTCAGCTGGGTGTACTCGCCGGGAGTGATGTCGGCGTGCTGTTCGCCGTTCCACTTGACGAGCTTCTCCAGCACGACGGAACGCGCCGGCATGTTGATGCCGAGCGCCAGTGTCTCCGTCGCGAAGACCGCCTTGACGAGGCCGCGGACGAAGAGCTCCTCGACGACCTCCTTGAAGGTGGGCAGCATGCCGGCGTGGTGCGCGGCGATGCCCCGCTCCAGGCCTTCGAGCCACTCGTAGTACCCGAGGACATGGAGGTCCTCGGGCGGAATGGACGCGGTCCGCTCCTCGACGATCTCCCGCACCAGACGGCGCTTGTCCTCGTCGTTGAGCCGCAGCCCCGCCTGCAGGCACTGCTGCACGGCCCCCTCGCAGCCGGCCCGGCTGAAGATGAACGTGATGGCGGGCAGCAGGCCCTCGGCGTCGAGCCGGTCGATGACCTCGGGCCTGGCCGGGGTCCAGATCCGGCTGCGCTGACGCCGCTCGCGCTCGCGGTCGGCCTCGCGCACCATCTTGCCCCGGCGGCGCTCACGCGGGTTGTACCCGCGCTGGTTCTCCATGCGAGCAAGCCTGACGAGGTCGGGGTTGACCTCGCGCCGGCCGGTGCCCCGGCCGCCGTGGTCGGTCTCCTCCTCGAAGAGGTCGTACATCCGCCGTCCGGCCATGACGTGCTGCCACAGCGGAACCGGCCGGTGCTCGGAGACGATCACCTGGGTGTCGCCCCGGACGGTGTCCAGCCAGTCGCCGAACTCCTCGGCGTTGGACACGGTCGCCGACAGCGACACCAGAGTCACCGACTCCGGCAGGTGGATGATCACTTCCTCCCACACGGCACCGCGGAAGCGGTCGGAGAGGTAGTGCACCTCGTCCATGACCACATAGCCGAGGCCGGTGAGCGACTGGGAGCCCGCGTACAGCATGTTGCGCAGCACCTCGGTGGTCATGACGACCACGGGTGCGTCCGCGTTGACGCTGTTGTCCCCGGTGAGCAGTCCGACCTTGTCCGCGCCGTAGCGCCTGACCAGGTCGGTGAACTTCTGGTTGGACAGCGCCTTGATCGGCGTCGTGTAGAAGCACTTGCGGCCCTGCTCCAGGGCCAGGTGTACGGCGAATTCGCCGACGATCGTCTTGCCCGACCCCGTGGGGGCCGCGACCAGCACCCCCTTGCCCGCCTCCAGGGCCTGGCAGGCCTCGATCTGGAACGGGTCCAGTCCGAACTCGTACATCTCGCGGAAGGGCCCGAGGGCGGTGGCCTGCTCGGCCGCACGGACCCGGGAAGCCTGGTATCGCTCAGCTGGTGAGAGGTCCTCTGTCATCTTGATACGAGCCTACCCGCCAGGTATGACAGTCAGCCCGATCTTTATTTCACGGTGAGAGGACCCGGACGGCACCGGGTACACAGGTCGCCGTGAGGGGCAGCGCCCCCAGCGGCTCGCCGTCGGCGTACGCGGTGACACCCGCGGCGGCCATCTCGATCGAGGCGACCCGGTGCACCGTGACGGCGGGGTGGCCGAGATGCGTCCCCTTGTACACCTTCGGGAACACCTTGAGCAGGGTGGCCCGGCTGCAGTCCCCGACCACGGTGACGTCGAAGAGCCCGTCGTCCATGACCGCGTCCGCGCAGATCCGCATGCCCCCGCCGTACGTGGACCCGTTGCCGACGGCGATCAGTGTCGCCTCGATCTCGCGCACCGGACCTCCGTCCAGCCGGATCCGGTACGGAATCGGCCGGAAGGCCGCCAGTTCGGCGAGGATCGCCAGGTCGTACTTGAACCGTCCGCCGACCCAGCGCATCCGGTTGCCGCGGTCGTTGACCCGCGAGTCGAACCCGGAGGCGAGCACGGAGCCGAACCAGCGCTCGCCGACCCGGCCGAGGTCGATCTCGCGCTCCGTCCCCGCCTTGAGCGCCTCGGCTGCCAGCCGTCCCGCCGCAGCAGGGTCACGGATCGGCAGCCCGAGCGCGCGGGCGAAGTCGTTGCCGGTGCCGACCGCGACGACGCCCAGCGGTGTTCCGGTCCCGGCGACAGCCTGCAGGGCAAGAGACATCATGCCGTCCCCGCCCACGGCTATCAGTGCGCCGGTCCCGGCGGCCACGGCCTCGCGGGCCCGCCTCAGGGCGTCGTCGGCGTCCTCACCGAGCACGGTCCGCACGGAGAAACCGGCGTCCCGCAACGCGGAAGCGGCCGGCTGCGCGGCACGCGCGCCCCGGCCGCGTCCTGCGGTGGGATTGACGAAGAGGGTGATCTCGCTGGTCACTGGGGTCCCCTTGGACGGAGTCTGGGGGAGGACCCTACAAGATCAGGTGATGTCGTCGTAACCGTTGACGCGGTGAGATCGGGCACCGTCGGAGTCACCACTGGCCTGCTCGGGCAGGGCGGCCCGTGAGGCGGAGACGCCCTCGACCGCGCCGACGTCCTCGGGTGTGAGGTCGAGCTGCGAGGCCTCGTCGTCGTCGAGGTCGGCGTCCGGGTTGCGGCGCCGCCTGCGCTTGTCGTTGAGGAGGGAGAAACCGACCGCGATGAAGTAGAGCACCGCGAGCGGGCCCGCCAGCAGGAGCATCGAGATGGGCTCGCCGCCCGGCGTCGCGATGGCCGCGAACGCGGTGAGTCCGACCAGCATCCCGCGCCACCAGCGCAGCATGCGGGCTCCGGACAGGACCCCGGTCATGTTGAGCAGGATGAGCAGCAGGGGCAGCTCGAAGGCCAGTCCGAAGACGAGCACCATCCGCGTGATCAGGTCGAGGAAGTCGTCGAGGGGCAGCAGGTTCTTCACGTTGTCCGGCGTGAAGCCGAGCATGATCTCCGCGGTCTGCGGAAGGATCATGTACGCGAGGTAGGCGCCGGCGAGGAAGAGCGGAACCCCGGCAGCCACGAAGGCCATCGAGTAGCGCTTCTCCTGCTTGTGCAGGCCCGGGGCGACGAACGCCCACAACTGGTACAGCCAGACAGGTGTGGCCACCAGAACGCCCGCCATCAGGGACACCTTCAGTGCGATGGTGAAGGGCGACAGCAGACCGTTGGTGGTCATCTCCGCACACGGCCGACCGTTGACCATGGTCACGGCGCCGTTCTTGCAGCCGACCGAGTCCAGGATCGGCTTCATCAGGAACTCGAAGATTTCCTTCTGGAAGAACGCTGCCGCGATCACGGCGATCACGATGGCAAGTACCGACTTCAGCAGTCGGTTGCGCAGCTCACGCAGGTGATCGAGGAGGGGCATCCGCCCCTCGTCGTCCTTCTCCTGCTTGCGGGCAGACTTGAGCAACCCACTTCCCTCGTCTCGTGCGGCAGCTGTAGGTGGAGCGTGGCAGCTGTCAGCTCTGGGTGGTGGGCTTGGCCTCGCTGACCGGGCGGGAGCTGGTGACGTCTCCCGGGGCGGCCTGGATCGTCTTGGCGGGGGCCGGCTGCGGGGTGGTGTCCGCGACGGTCTCCGTGGTGTGCGCCGCAGGCTCCGCGTCGTCCTTCTTCATGGCCTTGGCCTCGCTCTTGAGGATGCGGGCCGACTTGCCGAGCGAACGCGCCATGTCAGGAAGCTTCTTGGCACCGAAGAGCAGCAGGATGACAGCGATGATCAGAACGATCTCGAGGGGCTTCAGATTGCCGATCATGTGCGACTTCCTTCTCACTGAGGCGACTGGAGGGTGGGCTCGCTACCCGTTCGACCGGACGTACGTCCGACCTGCGCGCTGGCAGCGATCGTAACCCGCAGGGGTAAACGCGAGGCAATGCCCGTGCATACTCCCGTCGGCGGCCCGCACCTCCCTAGCCTGGGCCGACTCCAGCAGAGTACCCCCCGAACCGGTGAATCCTTAAGGCCGCTCCCCTGCTATCGCAGGGCCTCTCCGGTGTCCGCGAGACCGGTTGCCGCTCGTTCGAGATCCTCCGCCGCTCGGTTGATCCGCTTCGTGGTGGCCGAAACCTGGCGGCCGAGCCGTTGCGCCTCGACGAAGACCTTGACAGCCAGGATTCCGAGCACGGCCAGGCCGAGGAATCCCAGCGCGATGGCGAGCATGGGCCAGAACATGGACGGAGCCTCGATGTCTTCTCGTTACTGCGCGGCGGTCACCGCAGGGCGGTGTGGAGGCGAAGGGTCCGCACTCCGCCGCCGGTGAGGAGTTCGATGATGCGCTCCCCGGCGGGCTTGCGGACGGCCGAGCCGCACTCGGGGCAGGTGAAGGAGTAGAAGGTAGTGCGACGGCTCGCGCCTATCGCGAGGCGCAGGGCACCCGCCGCCAGCTCGAATCTCTCGCGGCAGTCCGGGCAGGCGGCCCGGAACCGTACGGTGGCGGGCACCGGTACCGCTACCGGCCCGGTCTGCCTACTCGATATCGCAGTCATACGGCCTCTGTCTCCTCCGTGTTCCGGTAGCCGCCGCTCAGAGGGCGCCGTCATAGGCGGCGAGTGCTTCCCGGGCCGCCAGCCGCGCACTCTGCGCGAGGTCCTCCGGCGACGTGATGCGCCCTTCTCCGCCCAGCCTCAGGGCGAGCCTGCGCAGCGAGGCCGGGTCGGGGGTGCGGAGGGTGATCCGCAGGCCCCCGTCGGGCAGTTCCTCCGCGCTGTCGTGCGGGTAGTACTCGGCGACCCACCGGCCCCCGGGTCCCACCTCGACGACGACCTCCGGGTCCTCGGCCGCCGGCTGTACCAGTCCCTCCGAAAGATCACGCAGTTCGAGCTCCGGCGGTGCGGCCGGGGCGTCGAGCAGCCGGATCTCGGCGACCCGGTCGAGCCGGAACGTACGCCGCGCCTCGGAGAGCCGGCACCAGCCCTCCATATAGGTGTGGCCGACGGCGAACAGGCGGATCGGGTCCACCTCGCGCTCGGTGAGCTCGTCGCGCGCGGGAGAGTAGTAGCGCAGCCAGAGGCGGCGGCGCTCGGAGATCGCCCGGTCGACCTCGGCGAAGACCCCGCCCTCGGACTCGAAGATCACCGAGAGCCGCGAACTGGCCGCCCCGACCTCTCCGGCCGCCGTCTCCAGCTTCGCGGTCGCGCGCACCAGCGCCTGCCGGTCGCTCTCACGCAGTCCGGGCAGCGTGGCCACCGCGCGGGCCGCGACGAGCAGCGCCGTGGCCTCGTCCGCGGCCAGCCGGAGCGGCTCCGCCACGTCGTCCGGGTTGTGCCACCAGATCCGGTCGCCGTCGGTGTCGATGTCGAGCAGGTCACCGCCGCGGAAGCTGGTCCCGCACATGGGAAGCACGTCGAGGTCGGAGATCAGCTCGTCCTCGGTGATCCCGAAGGCCCTGGCGACGTCCTGGACGTGGGCGCCGGGGCGCTCGCGCAGGTACGTCACCAGGGAGAGCATCCGCCTGGTCTGGTCGATCGCGTTCGTGGCCACGAGTACGGTTCCCCTCAGTCCTTGGCCACGGCGCGCAGCCGGTCCATCACATCGGCCCGCAGATCGGCGGGTTCCCTCACGACGACGTCGGGTCCGAACTCGACGAGCCAGGCGTCCAGTCCGTGTCCGTACGGAATCTCCAACTCGTCCCAGCCGTCGCCGAGTTCCCGTACGGATATTGCGCGGGAGCGCAGCGGGTAGCCGGACCCGGCGCGCAGCCTGATCCGGGCGGTCCTGGTCGCGGTCTCCCCCGCCCAGCTCTCCACGGTCTCGCGCACGGTCACCACATCGGGCACCGGGGCCGTGAAGGCCCCGGCCCGGGAGCGGACCCTGCCTGCGATCCTGGACAGCCGGAAGACCCTCTCGGCGCCCCTGTCCCGGTCCCAGCCGGCCAGGTACCAGTGGCCGCGCCAGCACTCGAGCGTCCAGGGCTCCACCTGGCGCTGCTCGGGGCGGGCGGCGTTGGCCTTGCGGTAGTCGAAGGTGACGGGGCGGCGGTCCCGGCAGGCGAGCATCAGCGGCTCGAAGGCGGCCTCATGGACCGGAATACGGGGTTCGAGGGCGCTGTGCACCTCGTACGCGTCCTCGGCCTCCGGCATGCCCGCCGCGCGCAGCTTCTGCAGGGCGCCGCTGGCGGCCCCGGCCAGCCTTGCCTGCTGCCAGACCTTGGCGGCGAGCCCGAGGGCGGCCGCCTCCTCGGCGTCCAGCGTGATGGGGGGCAGCCGGTTGCTGTCGCGGCGCGCGAGGTAGCCGGTGTCGCCGTCCAGGTTCTCCACGGTCTCGATGACCAGACCGAGTTCGCGCAGATCGTCCTTGTCGCGCTCGAACATCCGGTTGAAGGACTCGTCCGAGCCCGCTTCCATGTAGGCCTCGATGGACCCGCGGAGCTCACGCTTGCTGAGCGGGCGCCGGGTACCCAGCAGACACAGTGCCAGGTTCATCAGCCGTTCGGCCTTGGCAATCGCCATCGACGCCCTTTCTCTACGTGCTACGACCGTCGACCGTACCGCCCCGGGGTGTCCGGACCAAAGCGAGGGCCCGCGCCTTGCGGCGCGGGCCCTCGCTCCTGTAGTCCGGCCGGATCAGACGCCGACCAGGTCACAGACGAAGATGAGCGTCTCGCCGGGCGCGATGGCGCCGCCACCCGCGCCGCGGTCGCCGTAGGCGAGGTTCGCGGGGATGGTCAGCTGGCGACGGCCGCCGACCTTCATGCCCTGCACGCCCTGGTCCCAGCCGGCGATGACCTGACCGGCACCGAGCTGGAACTGCAGCGGAGTACCGCGGTTCCACGAAGCGTCGAACTCCTCGCCGGTGGAGAACGCCACACCCACGTAGTGCACGGAGACGGTCTGGCCCGCCTGGGCCACCTGTCCGTCGCCCTCCCAGATGTCCTTGATCTCCAGGTCGGCCGGCGGCTCGCCACCCGGGAAGTCGATCTCGGGCTTCTCGATGCTCACTGAACTGCTCCTCTAAATGATGAACTGGGCAACCGGGACAGTCTTACATCTTTGTCAGGATGTCCACGGACCACACGAGCGTGGAGTTGGCAGGGATGGTCTGCTGCGCCTCCTTGCCGAAAGCCTGGTCCGGCGGGATGACGAGCAGCACACGACTGCCGACCTTCTTGCCGACCAGCCCGTTCTTCAGACCCTTGACGGTGATCTGGGCCAGCGGGAAGGTCGCGGTCTTGCCCGTGTCGTAGGTGCTGTCGAACTTCTTGGCACCCTTCCACAGGTAGGCCTCGTAGTTCACGACGATGCTGTCGGTCTCCTTGATGACGTCCCCGTCGGACTCCAGGATGTAGTTGGAGACCAGCTTCTTGGGCGGGTTGCCCTTGGGGAACGTGATCTTCGGTGCCTTGCCGTCGGTGTTCGTGCCGACCTTCGGCAGGTCGATGTTGTCCTGGGCGACCGGGGTGCCCTCGGCGGACTTCGGAACCTGCGTCGCCTTCACCACGTCGACGACGAAGACGAGGGTGGCGTTGGGCTTGATGTCTCCCTGGCCCTGCTCGCCGTAGCCGAGGGCCGGCGGGATGACCAGCTGGACGCGGCTGCCGACCTTCTGGCCGACCAGACCCTTGTCCCAGCCCTGGATGACCATGCCCGCACCGAGCGTCAGGTCGAAGGGCTGGCCCTTGTCGAAGCTGTTGTCGAACGGCTTGGTGGAGTCCCACGCCTGCCCGAGGTAGTTGACCTGGATCGCGTCGCCGTTCTTGAGCTTCGCGCCGTCACCCTCACTGATGACTTCGGTCTTCAGCTCCTTGGGCGGATCGCCCTCACCCTTCGCCAGGGTGGGCTTCTCGCCGAATTTCGCTCCCGCGGTGATCGCGGGATTGCCTTCGGACGAGGCGGAGTCGGAGGCCTTGTCGTCGCCGCATGCCGCCGTGGACAGCAGCAGAAGGGGGACGACGAGAAGGCCGGCAAGTCGGCGCACTGGTTCCTCAGATCTCAGACGGCACGTGAATGGGTCCCCGACACTCTAGGCCGAGCGAAGGGCCCCGCACGAGGAACGTACGGGGCCCGGTCGCCTGCGGGGGCGGGAGATCTCCCGTCCGGATCACATACCCGCGATCAGTTTCTCCACCCGCTCGTCGACGGAGCGGAACGGGTCCTTGCACAACACGGTGCGCTGTGCCTGGTCGTTGAGCTTGAGGTGCACCCAGTCGACGGTGAAGTCCCGCCGCTGCTCCTGGGCCCTGCGGATGAAGTCACCTCGCAGCCGTGCCCTGGTCGTCTGCGGGGGCACCGACTTGCCCTCGAAGATCTTCAGGTCGTTGCAGATACGGGCGGTCTGGCCCTTGCGCTCCAGGAGGTAGTAGAGCCCGCGCCGCCGATGGATGTCGTGGTAGGCGAGGTCTATCTGCGCGACCCTCGGGTTCGACATGGTCATGTTGTGCTTGGCCCGGTACCGCTCGATGAGCTTGTACTTCATGACCCAGTCGATCTCGGTGTCGATCCGGTCGAGGTCCTCGGCCTCGATGGCGTCCAGCGTCCGGCCCCACAGCTCGAGGACCTGGTCGACGGTGCCGGTGCGGATGCCACGGCGTTCGACGAAGTCGACGGCCTTCTCGTAGTACTCGCGCTGGACCTCGATGGCCGATGCCTCCCGGCCGCTGGCCAGGCGCACCTTGCGCGCCCCGGTGATGTCGTGGCTGACCTCGCGGATGGCCCGGATCGGGTTCTCCAGGGTCAGGTCGCGCATCACCGTGCCCGCCTCGATCATGCGGAGCACCAGGTCGGTCGCTCCGACCTTGAGCAGCATGGTCGTCTCGGACATGTTGGAGTCACCGACGATGACGTGGAGGCGGCGGTACCGCTCCGCGTCGGCGTGCGGTTCGTCCCTGGTGTTGATGATCGGCCGGGAACGCGTCGTGGCGGAACTGACGCCCTCCCAGATGTGCTCGGCACGCTGGCTGACGCAGTAGACCGCGCCACGCGGGGTCTGCAGCACCTTGCCCGCACCACAGATCAGCTGCCGGGTGACGAGGAACGGAATGAGGATGTCCGCGAGCCGGGAGAATTCTCCGTGCCGGGCCACGAGGTAGTTCTCGTGGCACCCGTAGGAGTTTCCCGCCGAGTCGGTGTTGTTCTTGAAGAGATAGACGTCGCCCGCGATTCCCTCCTCGTGCAGGCGGCGTTCGGCGTCGACGAGCAGGCCTTCGAGAATGCGTTCGCCTGCCTTGTCGTGCGTGACCAGTTCGGTCACGTTGTCGCATTCGGGTGTCGCGTATTCCGGATGCGATCCCACGTCGAGGTAGAGGCGGGCGCCGTTCCGCAGAAAGACATTGCTGCTGCGGCCCCATGACACAACACGGCGGAAGAGGTAGCGCGCCACTTCGTCAGGTGACAGTCGGCGCTGTCCCCTGAACGTGCACGTGACGCCGTACTCGTTCTCCAGCCCGAAAATGCGGCGGTCCATGACTGAACATTACGCCTTACGGCCTGAGCTGAAACCGGGTTCGGCAGCACCGTTTCGATCATTTTCCGATCCGGTCACAACAGCGGGCCCACGCCCGGGAACTGCGAGGACCCTTCCGGTGGCCAGCAGAACCAGCAGCGCGGCCACTCCCCCGGCCCCCGCGACGGCGAAACCCGACGCCGTTCCGCCGAGCTCGACGGCCGGGCCCGCCACGGCCGTTCCGGCCGCGGCGCCCACACCGAACGTCGTCACGAGCCAGGAGAACGCCTCGGTCACCGTGCCCCGCGGTGCGTGCCGGTCGACCACGATGAACGAGCAGGCGATGGCCGGCGCGAGGAAGACTCCCGCGAGCGCGGACAGCGCGGTCATGGCGGGCACCCCGGGGGTCAGCATCAGGGGCAGGTAGCACAGCGCCAGCAGCGCGACGATGCCCCGCAGCCGCCGCTCGGGGGCTCCCGCCCACTGGCGCGCCCCGTAGGCCACGCCACCGATCAGCGCGCCCAGTCCGAGCGCGGCCATCAGCCAGCCGTACACGGACTCCCGGCCGTGGTCGTCGGCGTACGCGACACCCGCCACCGTGATCGAGCCGAGGGCGAGCCCGACGAAGAAGAACGCCCCCAGCAGGGCCAGCAGCCCGCGCGAGCGCAGCGCGCCCAGCCAGTGCGCCTCGCGGGGAGCGGAGCGCCAGGTGCGGGACGGCTCGGAGAGCACCACCCAGAGCGCGCCGAGGACACCCATGGCGTTGATGACCAGCAGCGCGGCGGCCGGTGACCAGAGCGACACCAGGACCGTGACGAGGAGCGGTCCCAGGGTGAACATCACTTCCTGGGCCACCGCGTCCATGGCGTACGCACGGTGGACCCGGTCCTCGCTGCCCAGCACCTTCGGCCACAGGGCCCGCAGGCCGCCCTCCAGCGGCGGTGTGAAGACCCCTGCCACGATCACGGCCGCCACGGCCAGCGGGAGCGAGCCGAGGCCCACCAGGGCCAGCGCTGCCATGCCCAGTGCGGAGAGCACGGCGGCGGGGAACTGGACGCGCGGCTGGCCGTGGAGGTCCACGGCCCTGCCCAGGAGGGGCTGCCCCACGGCCGTGGCCAGGCCGTACGCGGCGGCGAGGCCACCGGCCAGCGTGTAGCTGCCGCCCTCGGCCCGGGTGAACAGGACGATCGCGATGTGGGCCGTGCCGTTCGGCAGCCGCCCCACCAGGGTTCCCGCCAGCAGTCGGGCGGCATGCCGCGCCCGGAGGATGTCCAGATATCCCGCGGCCATGTCCGCCTCTCTCCTTCGATGCTTCGTGCTCCATCGAAGTTTTACGTATAACTTCGAGGTTCATACGTACCATGTGCGCAGTCCGCGAGTCCATCCCACGGCAGCTGGCCGGTCCAGCACGGAGGCACGAGTGAGCAGCGCGCAGCGGCCCGCCCCACCCCGGCCCACCAGCCGCGACGTGGCCCGGGCCGCGGGTGTCTCGCAGGCCACCGTCTCGCTCGTGCTCGGCGGCAAATGGCAGGGGCGGGTGTCCGAGGCGACCGCCGGGCGTGTCCGCGACAGCGCCCGCGACCTCGGCTACCGGCCCAACCTCGCCGCTCGCAGCCTCCGGCTCGGCCGCACCCGCACCGCGCTCCTCGTGGTGCCCGCGCTCACCAACGAGTTCTTCGCCCGGGTCTACACGGGCGCCGCCGCCGTCGCGGCCGAGCACGACTTCGGCGTCGTGCTCTACCCCTCGCCCGATGGCACGGGACCGGCCAGGGACCCGTTCGCGTCGGCCCGCGCGGCACTCGACGGCGTCATCGCCTCCTCCATGGCCGCCGACACCCTGGGTGCGCTCCGCGGCGCGGATCTGCCCCTGGTGATGCTCGACAGCGACCCGGACGAGCACGGCGCGGCGGCACAGGTGAACCTCGACATCGCGGACGGCATGCGCCAGGTGGCGGAGCATCTGCTGGCCCTGGGCCACCGCCGCCTCGTCCACCTCGCCTCCGGCGTGGACACCTGGACCTTCGCGGAGCGGGCCCGTGCCCTGGCGGACGCCGTGCGGGACGTCCCCGGCGCCACCGTCCGCCGCGTGACGTCCCCGCTGGACGTACGGGCCGGGCGTGAGGCCACGGAGGCGGTCCTGGCCGCCCCCGGGCCGTTGCCGACGGCAATCGTCTGCGACGACGACATCCTGGCCGCCGGTGCTTGCAAGGCGGTACGCAGGCGCGGGCTACGGGTGCCGGGCGACATCTCCGTGACCGGCTTCGACGACCTCGCCCTCGCCACGGCGGTGGAACCGGAGCTCACCACGGTGCAGCTCCCGGCCGAACAGGTGGGCGAGCGCGGCATGGCGGCGCTGCTCGCCGTCCTGGACGGCCGGCCCGCGGAGGCGGGCAGCCTCCCCGTGCGCCTGGTAATCCGCGGCTCCACAGCGGCACCTCCCGCCGACGGCGCCCGGATGTGACGGTGCCCCCGGCAGCCGGTCGCGGCTGCCGGGGGCACCGGTACGGATACCTGCCCGAGCGGATTACTCCTGCGTGGACTCGCCGGTGCTGTCACCGGTGCTCTCGCCGGTCGTCCCGTCCGGGGCATCGGCTTCCTCGGTGTCGGACGGGGCGTCCGTCGGGGTCGCTCCCGCACCGTCCGCGTCCAGCAGCCGCGTCAGCTGCCGGCCGACGATCCGCTTGAACTTGCGCTGCTGCGGCCTCGTACGGTCCAGGACCGCGACTTCGAGCCGCTCGGCGGGAATCTCCCGCTCGTTGCCGTTGGCCTCGCGGGACAGCGCCTGCACGGCCAGTTTGAGCGCCTCCGCGAGCGACATCCCGTCACGGTGGCGCTGATCGAGGAAGGTGCTGATCTGCTCGGCGTTACCGCCGACCGCGACCGAGCCGTGCTCGTCCACGATCGAACCGTCGTGCGGGAGCCGGTAGATCTGGTCGCCCTCCGGCCCGGCACCGACCTCGGCGACCACCAGCTCCACCTCGTACGGCTTCTCGGCGGCGCTGGAGAAGATGGTGCCCAGGGTCTGTGCGTAGACGTTGGCCAGCCCACGGGCCGTCACATCGTCGCGGTCGTAGGTGTATCCGCGCAGATCCGCGTAGCGCACACCGCCGATCCGCAGGTTCTCGTACTCGTTGTACTTGCCGGCGGCGGCGAAGCCGATCCGGTCGTAGATCTCGCTGAACTTGTGCAGCGCACGGGACGGGTTCTCGCCGACGAACACAATGCCGTCGGCAAACTGCAGCACAACCAGGCTGCGACCACGGGCGATGCCCTTCCGGGCGTATTCCGCCCGGTCGGCCATGGCCTGCTGGGGTGAGACATAGAACGGCGTCGACACCGGCTATCCGTCCCTTTCTGTCAGTGACGAGTGCATCGGAGAAGCATCAGGGACCGGTCAGAGCAGCGCGGCACGCGGGCCGTCGGGCTGCTCGAGCCGCCGCGCCAGGATCGAGCGCGCGATCTCGGAGGATTCCGCGTCGTTCAGCTTCCGGAAGCCCTCGTCCGTGATGACGGTGACGATCGGGTAGATCCGGCGTGCCACGTCGGGGCCACCGGTCGCCGAGTCGTCGTCTGCCGCGTCGTACAGCGCCTGCACGACCAGAGTGAGTGTCTGCTCCTCCGTCAGGTCCTCGCGGTACAGCTTCTTCATCGACCCGCGGGCGAAGATCGAGCCCGAGCCGGTGGCCGCGTAACCGTGTTCCTCGGAACGCCCGCCGGTGACGTCGTACGAGAAGATCCGGCCCTTCTCGCGGTCGACGTCGTAGCCGGCGAACAGCGGGACGACCGCCAGGCCCTGCATGGCCATCGCCAGATTGCTGCGGATCATCGTGGAGAGCCGGTTCGCCTTGCCCTCCAGGGAGAGTGTGGCGCCCTCGACCTTCTCGAAGTGCTCCAGTTCGAGCTGGAACAGCTTGACCATCTCCACGGCGAGACCTGCCGTGCCGGCGATCCCCACCGCCGAGTACTCGTCGGCCGGGAACACCTTCTCGATGTCCCGTTGCGCGATCATGTTCCCCATGGTCGCCCGCCGGTCACCGGCCAGCACCACACCGCCCGGGAACGAGGCCGCGACGATCGTCGTACCGTGCGGCGCCTCGATGGCTCCCTGCATCGGTGGCAGGGAGCGGTTGCCCGGAAGCATCGAGGGCGACTGGTCGGACAGGAAGTCCATGAACGAGGACGAACCCGGCGTCAGGAAGGCAGCTGGTAGACGCCCGGTGCTACGAGTGTTGGCTTCCACGCGTTTCCCTCCAGGTATGCGATGGCCCTGCGCAAGGAGTCAGGATCATCCCCCAACTTGCCGATGGCCGAATTGCAGTTGAAGCACAGTACGCCTCGGACCCTACCCGTCTCGTGGCAGTGATCCACATGTACGGCGGGAGCAGATAGACAGATCGTGCAGACGCCCGACTGCGACGCGATCATCTCGTCGCGCTGAGCCTCGGTCATGCCGTACTGACGCTTCAGGTGACCTGCTCGTCCCTGAATCGCCTTGCACGCTTTGCAGCGCGTCGCCAAGCCGTCGGGGGCAGTCGAGTTGCGGTGCCACTCGCTGTGTGGCTTGACTTCGCCACACGTCCGACACTCTTTGTGCCCGTGTGGAACGTCCACACGCTCCCGCACCGGCTTACCTAGAGCCTCCCGGCGGCGCCGGTAGTGCGCGGCACCGTAGGCCGCCACGCACTCCCGGCACCGCGGCTGAAGTCCGTCGCGCCGGTTCCTGTCAGACGCGAAGGCGGGGAGTGGCAATTCCCTCTTGCAGCCGGAGCACCACTTCTCCTCGCTCAATTCGGACATCTGCCCCTACTGTCCGCCTTTTTGAACGAAGCTGCGCACGAAATCCTCAGCGTTAGCCTCGAGCACGTCGTCGATCTCGTCGAGGACGTCGTCGACGTCCTCGCCCAGCTTCTCCTGCCGCTCCTTGAGGTCCTCGGACGCCTGCGCTTCCTGCGCCTGCTCCTCGGCCTCCTCGGTGGAACGTGTCGCCTTCTGCTGTCCGCCGCCGGTGTCCTTGGTCGCCATGTAGCTCACCCCGCTCGGTTCGAAGCACTTGATCAGACCCTACCTACGGAGTCCGACATTGGCCCGGTACTTGTCTCAACGTCCGGAGGTCATCTGATTGATTCCCAGCCGAGGGGCATTTCAGCCGCCCGACAGCGTCCGGACCAGCTCTTCCGCCGTGCGGCAGCGGTCCAGGAGCTCCTTCACGTGGTCACGTGTACCGCGCAGCGGCTCCATCGTGGGCACCCGTTGCAGTGAGTCACGATCGGGCAGATCGAAGATGACCGAATCCCAGGAGGCCGCGGCCACGTCGTCCGCGTACTGCTCCAGGCAGCGGCCCCGGAAATAGGCCCTGGTGTCCTCGGGAGGCTTCGTACGGGCCCGCTCGACATCGTTCTCGTCGAGCAGGCGCTTCATCTTCCCGCGGGCCGCCAGACGGTTGTAGAGGCCCTTGTCGGCCCTTACGTCGGCGTACTGGAGGTCCACGAGGTGCAGACGGGGGGCGTCCCAGTCCAGGCCGTCGCGCCGCCTGTAGGCCTCCATGAGCTCCCGTTTGGCGATCCAGTCCAGTTCGCCCGCCAGGCTCATCGGATCGGTCTCCAGGCGGTTCAGCGTGTCCTCCCAGCGGACCAGGATGTCCTTGGTCTGCTCGTCGGCGTCCGCCCCGTAGCGCTCTTCGACGTATTTGCGGCCCAGCTCGAAGTACTCCATCTGAAGTTGCACCGCGGTGAGTGTCCGGCCGCTGCGGAGCGTGATCAGCTGCTGCAGGGTCGGGTCGTGCGAGACCTGGTGCAGGGTGCGTACCGGCTGGTCGACGGCCAGGTCGACATTGATGAAGCCGTCCTCGATCATCGAGAGCACCAGTGCCGTGGTGCCGAGCTTCAGATAGGTCGAGATCTCGGAGAGATTGGCGTCGCCGATGATCACATGCAGCCTGCGGTACTTCTCGGCGTCCGAGTGCGGTTCGTCGCGGGTGTTGATGATGGGGCGCTTGAGAGTGGTCTCGAGACCGACCTCGACCTCGAAGTAGTCGGCGCGCTGGCTGATCTGGAACCCGTGCTCGTGGCCGTCCTGGCCGATGCCGACCCGGCCCGCACCGGTGACGACCTGCCGGGACACGAAGAACGGCGTCAGATGGCGCACGATGTCCGAGAAGGGGGTCTCCCGCTTCATCAGGTAGTTCTCGTGCGTGCCGTAGGACGCGCCCTTGTTGTCGGTGTTGTTCTTGTAGAGGTGGATCGGCTGGGCACCGGGGATGGCCGCGGCCCGCTCGGCGGCCTCGGCCATGACGCGCTCGCCGGCCTTGTCCCAGAGCACCGCGTCCAGCGGATTGGTGATCTCCGGCGAGCTGTATTCGGGGTGCGCGTGGTCGACGTACAGCCGCGCACCGTTGGTGAGGATGACATTGGCGAGGCCGATGTCCTCGTCGGTGAGCTGACTGGAGTCGGCGGTCTCGCGGGCGAGGTCGAAGCCTCGCGCGTCGCGCAGGGGATTCTCCTCCTCGAAGTCCCAGCGGGCGCGGCGCGCCCGGTGCATCGCCGCCGCGTAGGCGTTGACGATCTGGGACGAGGTGAGCATGGCATTGGCGTTGGGGTGACCGGGGACGGAGATCCCGTACTCCGTCTCGATGCCCATTACTCGCCGTACGGTCATGCGGCCCTCCTTGCCCGGCGGTGCCCCCGTCCGGGAGCGCCGCTCAAGTACCGCTGCTGGTCCGGTACGCGTGCGGTGCCCGTCCCCGCACTGCGCGACTCGGCGGTAAAGCAGAGCCTAGAGCGCCTCTGCGCCGGTGGGGAGATCAATTACGTCATTGTTCGGGTATGGCCGGAGCTGCCGGGAAAACGGCCGGCTGCGGATGCCCTGCCGGGCATCCGCAGCCGGTCTGCGTTTTACAGGTACTGTCCGGTATTTGCCACCGTGTCGATGGAGCGACCGGTGTCCGCGCCCTGCTTTCCGGTGACGAGTGTGCGGATGAAGACGATCCGCTCGCCCTTCTTGCCGGAAATCCTGGCCCAGTCGTCCGGGTTCGTGGTGTTGGGCAGGTCCTCGTTCTCCTTGAACTCGTCCACGCATGCCTGGAGGAGGTGGGAGACGCGCAGGCCCTTTTGGCGCTGCTCGAGGAATGCCTTGATGGCCATTTTCTTTGCCCGGTCCACGATGTTCTGAATCATCGCGCCGGAGTTGAAGTCCTTGAAGTACAGGACTTCCTTGTCGCCGTTGGCGTAGGTGACCTCGAGGAAGCGGTTCTCCTCGGACTCCGTGTACATCCGCTCCACGACCGACTGGATCATCGCGTGGGCGGCGGCCTCCTTCGAACCGGAGTGTTCGGCGAGGTCGTCCGCGTGCAGCGGCAGCGAAGGAGTGAGGTACTTCGCGAAGATGTCCTTCGCGGCCTCCGCGTCCGGGCGCTCGATCTTGATCTTCACATCGAGACGGCCGGGCCGCAGGATGGCGGGGTCGATCATGTCCTCGCGGTTGGAGGCACCGATGACGATGACGTTCTCCAGGCCCTCCACACCGTCGATCTCGGCGAGCAGCTGGGGGACGATGGTGTTCTCCACGTCCGAGCTGACACCGGAACCACGGGTGCGGAAGAGGGATTCCATCTCGTCGAAGAAGACGATGACGGGGGTGCCCTCGCTCGCCTTCTCCCGGGCACGCTGGAAGACCAGACGGATGTGCCGCTCGGTCTCGCCGACGTACTTGTTGAGGAGCTCGGGGCCCTTGATATTGAGGAAGTAGCTCTTCCCCGTGGGCTGTCCGGTGACCTCGGCGACCTTCTTGGCCAGCGAGTTGGCTACGGCCTTGGCAATCAGTGTCTTGCCGCAGCCGGGGGGACCGTAGAGCAGGATGCCCTTCGGCGGACGGAGTTCGTGCTCCTTGAAGAGGTCCGGGTGGAGGTAGGGGAGCTCGACCGCGTCGCGGATCAGCTCGATCTGGTCGCCCAGGCCGCCGATCTTCTCGTAGTCGATGTCCGGAACCTCTTCGAGGACGAGCTCTTCGACCTCGCTCTTGGGAACCACTTCGTAGACGTAGCCGGACCTGGGTTCGAGCAGGAGGGCGTCGCCGGGGCGGATGGTGATGTCCAGCAGAGGCTCGGCGAGCCTCACCACCCGCTCCTCGTCGGTGTGCCCGACGACCAGGGCGCGTTCGCCGTCCTCGAGGATCTCCTTGAGGGTGACGATGTCCCCGGCCCGCTCGAATTCCATGGCCTCGACCACGTTGAGCGCCTCGTTGAGCATGACTTCCTGACCCCGCCGAAGGCCTTCGATCTCGACGCTGGGGCTCACGTTCACCCGGAGCTTGCGGCCCCCGGTGAAGATGTCGCAGGTGCCGTCCTCGTTGACCTGCAGGAAGACACCGAAGCCGGCCGGTGGCTGGGCAAGCCGGTCGACTTCCTCCTTGAGGGCCACGATCTGGTCGCGGGCCTCGCGGAGCGTATTGGCGAGCCGCTCGTTCTGAGCGGACACGCCTGCCAGGTTGGTCTGCAACTCGACGATCCGCTCTTCGAGAATCCTCGTATGACGCGGAGAGTCGGCGAGCTTACGTCGCAGGACGGCGATTTCCTGCTCGAGATAGGCAACCTGGCCGGCTGGGTCTTCTGACCCCCGCCCGGGCCGGATGCCGCGGTTGATGTCGTCGTCGTGGGCTGCCACGGTCCTCACCTCCTCCAAGGGGAGCTGGACGCTTCCTGACCCTACCTGGGTGGGTGATGATTGAAACCCCTAGATCACAAAGACCCGGTGGTGTGTCCGATCTTCACCCTTGCGCTCTCCCTCACGCCAAGGGAATACCCACCCTTCGGCACCCGGAAGCTGCCGGTTGTATCGTCGAACCGTTCAACACCCGTCAGGGCTGGCTTCAATTGGTGCAGATACGCAGGGAACGGCAGGACACATGACCGCGCAGCAGGACGCTCCGGGCAGCAGTGACACGCAGGACCTGGAGGTCTGGATCGACCAGGACCTCTGTACGGGCGACGGCATCTGCGTGCAATACGCACCTGAGGTGTTCGAGCTGGACATCGACGGTCTGGCCTACGTCAAGAGCGCCGAGGACGAGCTGCTCCAGGACAAGGGGGCGACCACCCCGGTGCCGCTGCCGCTGCTCCAGGACGTGGTGGACTCGGCCAAGGAATGCCCGGGCGACTGCATTCATGTACGTCGCGTTTCGGACAACGTGGAAGTCTTCGGTCCGGACGCGGCGTAACGCCTCAGGCGCTCAGCGCGGTGTCCCCGGCGGGCCCGGCGGACTTGATGAACGCGTTGCCCTTCCACTGCCAGGTGGCGCTCTCCTGCTCGTCGGGGCAGCAGCGCGGCACATCGGCCGAGGAGTAGCCGAGGAGCGTCGCCGCGACGAGGCCGTCGCGGACCGCGAAGTCCGTGACCGTGGTTTTCTGGGCGGGGTCCACCAGGGTTGCCACAACCCGCGGTGCGGCCCCGCTCGTCCGTGTCAGGACGTAGATCCCGCTGGGCGGTGTGCCGGAACCCGCGGCGCAGTGCACGACGGCGACGGTCTCGGGCCTCTTGTCGCCGTCGAGGTCGCCGGCGGCCTGTTCGGCCACGGTGTATCCGGCTGTGCCGCAGTCCAGCGGGAAGTCGGCGTCGGCCGGGTCGGGTGCTGCGGCGGCGGGCGCGGCACCGTGCTGGGCGTTGGTGCGGTGCTCGGACGCGGAGGCGGTCGCGGTGGCCGCCTCCGGCTGGAGCAGGCCCGCCGCGGCGACGACGGCGGCCATGGCCGCGGCCGTGGCGAGCCAGTGCACCGGCTTGGTGTCGGTGTGCGCGAGATCCGGGAGCGCGGAGGACTGCACGCGGTTTCTCTCCTGTGGTTCCTGGAGGCCTGGACAGGCGGCGGCCGACGGGAAATCGGCGGGTGGGGGTGGCCAGCATCGTGCCACACCTCACACCGCAGGGGAACGGCGGGGTCACCGCCCGCTGCCGCGGACAACGAAAAGGCGCCGCCTGCCGGCTCCCGGGTCGGTCCGGGGAACTGGGTGGCGGCGCCTGAGCGTTGTACGGGTCAGTCGCGGGTGGCGGATCCGCTCTTGCTGCCGGGACCGCTGTAGTCCTCGCCGTAGGCGCCCTTGGACGGGCGGCGGCGGCGCAGCGGCGCCTCGACGCCGTCCGCGAGGCGGCGGGCGGTGACCAGGAAGCCGGTGTGGCCGATCATCCTGTGGTCGGGGCGGACGGCCAGGCCTTCGACGTGCCAGTTACGGATCATCGACTCCCAGGGCTGCGGCTCCGCGAAGCAGCCGATCTCCCGGATGGATTCGACGGTCCGTGACAGCTGCGTGGTGGTCGCGACGTACGCGCAGAGGATGCCGCCGGGCACGAGTGCCTTGGAGACGGCCTCGAGGCATTCCCACGGGGCGAGCATGTCCAGGACGACGCGGTCGACGTCGGTGTCCGAGAGGTTGTCCTGGAGGTCGCCGACGGTGAGCTGCCAGGCGGGGTGCGGAGAGCCGAAGTAGCGCTCCACGTTCTGCTGGGCGATCTCGGCGAAGTCCTCGCGGCGCTCGTAGGAGTGCAGCATGCCCTGCTCGCCGATGGCGCGCAGGAGGAAGGTGCTGAGGGCTCCGGAGCCGACACCGGCTTCCACGACGCGGGCGCCGGGGAAGATGTCGCCGAAGGCCAGGATCTGCCCCGCGTCCTTGGGGTAGACCACGGCGGCGCCGCGGGGCATGGACAGGACGTAGTCGGGGAGCAGGGGGCGCAGCGCGAGGTAGGCGACGTTTCCCGTGGTACGGACAACACTGCCCTCGGGAGCACCGATCAGCTCGTCGTGGGGGAAAGAACCCTTGTGGGTGTGGAAGTTCTTTCCGGCCTCGAGCGTGAAGGTGTAGTGGCGTCCCTTGGGGTCGGTGAGCTGGACCTGGTCCCCGACTTTGAATGGGCCGCGACGGCGGGCGGCACCGGTCGGTTCGGACATGCGGCCAGCCTACCGGTATTTCGGGGTCCCCCATTTCGGGGGCCTTTCCGGAAGCTTTCGGCCGCCCGTGTGCCCGGTGGCGGAGGGTCAGGCCTCGGGCCGGGCCATCGCCGCGACGAAGGCGCGTTCGACGTCGGCGGTGGAGAGGACTCCGTAGATCTCGCCGGTGTCCTCGATGACGAGGTACTCGGTGGCGGGGGTCGCCTTGAGCCGGTCCAGCAGAGCCTCGCCCGCGAGTTCCGCGGGGACCTTCATGCCCTCGGTGAGGTCCTGGGCGAGGCCGCTGACGGCTACCCAGGGGCGGCGGTGTTCGGGGACTCCGACGATGGCTGCCTCGCGGACGACGCCCTTGGGGTTGCCCTGTCCGTCGACGACCACGAGGGCGCGGGCGCCGGCCTCGTTGGCGCGGCGGAGCGCCTCGGAGAGCGGAGTGGCGGACTCGACGGGGACCGCGCGCCGGGTCAGGGTGCGGGCGCGCAGGTCCGGGAGGTGCTCGCGCAGCCTGGCCATGCGCAGGCTGTTGCCCGCGCCGGTCCAGATGATTCCGGCGAGGATCGCGGCGAGCAGGGCGTCGGTCACGGTCTCGAAGCCGCTGATCTCGCTGGTGGCGTTGCCGAGGGCGCCGGTGTGGGTGAGGAGGGGCAGGCCGACGAGTACGGCGACGGCCAGGCCCCTGCCGACCCATGCGGCGGCGATGGTGCCGCTCATCGGCTTGCCGGTGATCTTCCAGACGACGGCGCGGAGCATGCGTCCGCCGTCGAGGGGGAGGCCGGGCAGCAGGTTGAAGGCGGCGACGATGAGGTTGGAGATCATCAGTCCGGCGAGGAGGACCCCGGGGACGGTGCCGGCTTCGACGAACTGCAGGGGGATGTAGAAGAGGCCGCCCAGCACCAGGGAGAGCAGGGGACCCACGAAGGCGAGGACGAACTCGCGGCCGGGGGTCTCGGACTCCTTCTCGATCTCGGAGACGCCGCCGAAGAACTGGAGCTGGATGCGGCGGACCGGCAGCTTGTAGCGCAGGGCGGCGACGGTGTGCGCGAGCTCGTGGACGAGGACGGACGCGTAGAAGGCGATCGCGAAGAACAGTGCGACCAGGTAGCGGGCGGCGCCGAGTTCCGGCAGGACGCGGTCGAGCTGACCGCCGAAGACCCACGTGATCAGCGCGGCGACGACGAACCAGCTGGGCGCCACGTACACGGGCACACCGAAAGGTCGGCCCATGAGGATGCCGCCGCCCGGATCTGCGGGGCGGCGCGGTTTGCCGTTCTCCGGCCCGGTGCCGGGGTCGGAACCCCCTGCGCCGGGCTTCGGGCGCCCGCTGTCGCCGCTCTCGTCCACGGGGTCCTCTCGGTCGGTGGCGTCCTGCCACGATCATGCAGTCTGCGAGCTCTGTGGTCGATGGTATGCCGCTCGGTGTCGGTGGCGGGTCGTAGGGTCTTCGACATGACGTCCGTACCGCGCCCGCCTCGGCCACCCTCGTCCCTGTCGCCGTCGCGCGCGAGCGATTTCATGCAGTGCCCTCTGCTGTACCGCTTCCGGGTCATCGACAAGCTGCCCGAGAAGCCCAGTGAGGCAGCTACCCGGGGCACGCTGGTGCATGCGGTGCTTGAGCGCCTGTTCGACTCCCCGGCGGGGGACCGTACGGCGCCGAAGGCCAAGGCGCTGATCCCCGGCCAGTGGGACCGGCTGCTCGAGTCGAAGCCCGAGCTGACCGAGCTGTTCGACGGGGACGCCGGGGGTGAGCGCCTCGCGGGGTGGCTGAGCGAGGCGGAGCAGCTGGTGGAGCGGTGGTTCTCGTTGGAGGACCCGACCCGGCTCGAGCCGGCCGAGCGTGAGCTGTTCGTCGAGACGGAGCTGGATTCGGGGCTGCGGCTGCGCGGTGTGATCGACCGGATCGATGTGACCCCCACGGGCGACGTCCGGATCGTCGACTACAAGACGGGCAAGGCCCCGCGGGCGGAGTACGCGGAGGGCGCGCTGTTCCAGATGAAGTTCTACGCCCTGGTGATCTGGCGTCTGAAGAACGTGGTGCCCAGGCGGCTCCAGCTCGTCTATCTGGGCAGCGGCGACGTCCTGACGTACGACCCCGTTCCGGCCGACCTGGAGCGGGTGGAGCGCAAACTGCTGGCCCTGTGGGACGCGATCCGGCTGGCCACGGAGACGGGTGAGTGGCGGCCGCGGCCGACGAAGCTCTGCGGCTGGTGCGATCACCGTGCGGTCTGTCCCGAGTTCGGTGGGACTCCCCCGGTCTATCCGCTGTCGGTCCGCCCAGCGGAGTCGGAGGAAGGTGTCCAGGGCAGAATGGAGCCGGTCCGGGCAGAGGCCGGCCAACCGGCGGCCCTCGAAGGCCCTTAAGGAGATTCCGTGGCTATCCGCGTCCTGCTGGTCGATGACCAACCACTGCTGCGCACCGGTTTCCGGATGATCCTGGAGGCCGAGGGCGATCTGGCGGTGGTGGGTGAGGCCGGTGACGGTCTGCAGGCCATCGACCAGGTGCGGGCGCTTCAGCCCGATGTCGTGCTCATGGACATCCGGATGCCGCGGATGGACGGTGTCGAGGCGACCCGTCAGATCACCGGCCCCGGCCGCGACGGTCCGGCGAAGGTCCTCGTGCTGACGACGTTCGATCTCGACGAGTACGTGGTGGAGGCGCTGCGCGCCGGAGCCAGCGGCTTCCTGCTGAAGGACGCCCCGGCCAATGAGCTGGTGCAGGCCATCCGTGTGGTGGCGGCGGGCGAGGCGATGCTGGCGCCGAGCATCACGCGCCGGCTGCTCGACAAGTACGCGGACCATCTGCCGTCGGGAGAGGAGTCCGTCCCGGACGCGCTCCACACGCTCACCGAGCGCGAGGTGGAAGTGCTGAAGCTCGTGGCGCGGGGCCTGTCGAACGCGGAGATCGCCGCCGACCTGTTCGTGAGCGAGACGACGGTCAAGACCCATGTGGGCCACGTGCTGACGAAGCTGGGCCTGCGCGACCGGGTGCAGGCGGCCGTCTACGCCTACGAGAGCGGTCTGGTGCGTCCCGGCGCCCAGTGAGCCGGGGTGGCACAGACGGTACGTACGGCGATGCGGTCCGGGGCGGTGGCCCCGGACCGCATCGCTGTTCCGGACGGTGCCCGTCAGCTGCGGGACAGCTCCCAGAGCTGCAGGTCGGCCGAGGCGTTGACCGCCCACTCCACACCGTTCAGGCCGACACGCGAGGCGACGTACTGCTTGCCCTGCCAGACCGGGAGGACCGGGACGTCGTCGGCCACGAGGTCCTGGATCTTCGTGAAGGTCCCGGACGCTGCGCTGCGGTCGGCCACGCGGCGGGACTGGGGAATGAGCGTGTCCTGGGCGAGCGCCGACTCGTAGGGCGAGTTGAGGAAGTTGTTCTTGTCGAGGAACGGCGCCGTGTAGTTGTCCGGGTCCGGGAAGTCCGGGAACCAGCCCATGCCGTAGACCGCGTAGTCACCGTTCTTCTGGGCCGGGCGGTACTTGGACCACGGAGTGCCCACGACGTCGACGTCGAAGAGCTCCGAGCCGTTGAGCTGCTTCGCCAGCAGCTTGAACTCGGAGGCGGTGGCGGGGCCGTAGTGGTCGGTCGTGTAGTTCAGCGTGAACTTCACCGGGGTGTCGATTCCGGCCTTCTCCAGGGTTTTCGCGGCCCCGGCGACGCTCGGGTCCCCGTACTTGTTGAAGAACGAGTTGGTGTGTCCGGTCACTCCGGACGGGATGAGCGAGTAGAGCGGCTCGGCGGTGCTGCCGTACACCCCGGTCGCGATGGACCCCCGGTCGATGACCTGGGCCATCGCCTGGCGCACGGCCTTGTCCTTCACCGCCGGGTCCTCGGTGTTGAAGGCGAGGTAGCTGATGGCGAGGCCGGGCATCTCGGTGAGCTCGATGCCTTCCTTCGGCTGCTCGAGCATCTGCTGGGCCTGCTCGGGCGACATGGTGCGCGTCATCATGTCGATCTCGTCGTCCTCGAGGGCCTTGCCCATCGCCGCAGCGTCGGGGAAGAGGTCCAGCTCGACCTTGTCGTTGACGACCTTCAGGTCGCCCTTGTACTCGGGGTTCCGGGTGAAGACGACCTTGACGACCTGGTCGTCCTGGACCTCGGGCTTCATGGTGTACGGACCCGAGCCGTCGACCTGGAAGCCGTCGCGGGCGGCCTTGGCGGGGTACTTGTCCTTCTGGACGATCCCCGCGGGCGGCGTGGCGAGCTTGTAGGGGAAGGTCGCGTCAGAGGTCTTCAGGTGGAAGACGATCTGCTTCGTCCCCTTGGTCTCCATCGTGTCGATGTTCGCGAGCAGGCCCACCGGGCCGCTTTCGTCCTTGATGTCCAGGACGCGCTGGATCGAGTACTTCACGTCCTCCGGCGTGACGGGCGTGCCGTCGGAGAAGGTGAGGCCGTCGCGCAGGGTGCAGCGGTAGCTCTGGCTCGCCGTGTCGGTGAACTCGCAGCTCCGGGCCGCCTCGGGAACGGGCTCACCGCCGCCGCGCGGGATGTGGGTCAGGGTCTGCACCGTCTGGCGCAGGACGTTCCAGACACCCGCTTCGTAGCCGATCGCCGGGTCGAGCGGCGCGGTGTTGTCCTTGGAGGCGACGAACTGGTCGGTTGTCCCGACAACGATGGCATCGCCCCCGTCGTCCGACCCGCCACAGGCGGCGAGAACGGGCGCGAGCAGGCCGATCACGGCCGGCAGCACCAGCGTCTTGCGGTTCATCTGGACGTACTCCCTCATTCCGACATGTGAGATGACCGAGGTTAGTGGGAGCCGCGGAGGGGCTTGACCGGGGCGATCCCGCCACGTACGCACTCGGTGATGACAGATGACCGCGCGTTCACATCACGCTCGGGAATGATTCGTACACCGCTTCATGAACCGGGACACATGGGCTACCGAAACGGACAGTCGGGGCGATCCCGAAAGGACCCGACCGTCACGACGCGTGACGAAGCTCACGCTCGCACTGTTGACGAAGTCTTGACATGAACCTGCATTACCCGTGCTGGTCCGTGATCAGTCGGCGCAGGAACGCGAGATCCACGTGTTCGAGGGAGGGCACCACCACGCGTCCGGGCGCGGAGGCGATCGGAGCCACGGACGGCACGGCGACCACACGGCAGCCCGCTGCTTCCGCCGCGGCGACGCCCGTCGCGGTGTCCTCGATGACCGCGCAGCGCCGGGGTTCGGCCGCGAACCCGGCGGCCGCCGCAAGGTACGGCTCCGGGTGGGGCTTCGTGCGGGTGACCTCGTCACCCGCGACCGTGAGGGCGAAGTGGTGGTGTCCCACCGAGTCCAGCACCCGGTCGATGATGCGCCGGTGCGAGGCGGACACGAGGGCGGTGGGCACCCTGTGCGCGGCGAGCTCGGCGAGGAGCCGTGCGGCGCCCGGCATGAGCGGCACGCCACGGGCGATGCGCTTCTCGAAGCGGTCGTTGAGGAGCACCGTGAGCTCTTCGATGGAGATGTCGGCACCGGTGACCTCGATCAGGTACCCGGCGCTGCGGCTCATGGGACCTCCGACGACGATGTCGCGCCAGGATTCGTCCAGGCGGTGCCCGAGGTCGGCGAAGACCTCCGCCTCCACGTCCCACCAGAATCCCTCGGTATCGACCAGGGTGCCGTCCATGTCGAGAAGGACGGCCTGCAGGGCGGAACCTTCGGCCGTACGGGTCAAGGACGCGGGGACCGTACTGGTCATCCGGTACACCTCCATGAGGGACGAGAAGGCCGGCCGCCTTCCCGGTGGGAACGGCGACCGGCCTGCACTGGACCGACCAGTCTACGACTCGTGCGGGGACGACGCATGGAGCGGCGCCCTGCCGCGCGTTGAACAGCTGACTACCGTGCGTTGAAGTACTTGGCCTCGGGGTGGTGGATGACGATCGCGTCGGTGGACTGCTCGGGGTGCAGCTGGAACTCCTCTGAGAGCTTCACCCCGATGCGCTCGGGCTCCAGGAGCGCCGCGATCTTCGCGCGGTCCTCCAGGTCCGGGCAGGCCCCGTAGCCGAGGGAGAAGCGCGCTCCGCGGTACTTCAGGGCGAACATGTCCTCGACGTCCGACGGGTCCTCCCCGGCGAAGCCCAGCTCGCTGCGGACCCGCGCGTGCCAGTACTCGGCGAGCGCCTCGGCCAGCTGGACGGACAGCCCGTGCAGCTCCAGGTAGTCGCGGTAGGAGTTCGCCTCGAAGAGCTCGGCGGTGGCTCCGCCGATCTTCGAGCCGACCGTGACGACCTGGAGGCCGATGACGTCCGTCTCGCCCGACTCCTCGGGGCGGAAGAAGTCCGCGAGGCACAGGCGGCGGCCGCGGCGCTGGCGCGGGAAGGTGAAGCGGGTGCGCTCCGAGCCGTCCTCGTGCAGCAGGATCAGGTCGTCGCCCTTGGACACGCACGGGAAGTAGCCGTAGACGACGGCTGCCTCCAGCAGGTTCTCGGTGTGGAGCTTGTCGAGCCAGCCGCGCAGGTGCGGGCGGCCCTCGGTCTCCACGAGCTCCTCGTACGTCGGCCCGTCGCCCGCACGGGCCTGCTTGAGGCCCCACTGGCCCTTGAAGAGGGCTCCCTCGTCCAGCCAGGAGGCGTACTCCTTGAGCTGGATGCCCTTGACCACGCGGGTGCCCCAGAACGGCGGCTCGGGGACCGGGTTGGTGACGGAGACGTCGGAGCGCACGCCCTCCTCCGGCTCCTCGACCTCCAGTACGGCGGTGTCCCGCTTGGGCACCCTGCGCTGCTTCAGCTCGGGAAGCGTGGCACCCGGGACGCCTCGCTTGACCGCGATGAGGGCGTCCATGAGCCGCAGCCCCTCGAACGCGTCGCGGGCGTAGCGGACCTCGCCCTCGTAGATCTCGTGCAGGTCCTGCTCGACGTAGGCCCGGGTGAGGGCGGCACCGCCCAGGATGACCGGGTAGTCGGCCGCCATCCTGCGCTGGTTCAGCTCCTCCAGGTTCTCCTTCATGATCACCGTCGACTTCACCAGGAGACCGGACATGCCGATGACATCGGCCCGGTGCTCCTCGGCGGCGTCCAGGATCGCGGCGACGGGCTGCTTGATGCCCAGGTTGACGACGTTGTAGCCGTTGTTCGACAGGATGATGTCGACGAGGTTCTTGCCGATGTCGTGGACGTCGCCGCGGACGGTGGCCAGCACGATGGTGCCCTTGCCCTCGGCGTCCGACTTCTCCATGTGCGGTTCGAGGTGGGCGACCGCCGTCTTCATGACCTCGGCGGACTGCAGCACGAACGGCAGCTGCATCTGCCCGGAGCCGAAGAGTTCGCCGACGACCTTCATGCCCGCGAGCAGGGTGTCGTTGACGATGTCGAGCGCGGGGCGGGTCTGCAGGGCTTCGTCGAGGTCCGTCTCCAGACCGTTCTTCTCACCGTCGATGATGCGGCGCTGCAGTCGCTCGTCCAGCGGCAGGGCCAGGAGCTCCTCGGCCTTGCCCTCCTTCATCGACTTCATGTTGACGCCCTCGAACAGCTCCATGAGCCGCTGGAGGGGGTCGTACCCCTCGGCGCGCCGGTCGTAGACGAGGTCGAGTGCGACCTTGACCTGTTCCTCCTCCAGCCGCGCGATGGGCAGGATCTTGGAGGCGTGCACGATCGCGGAGTCCAGGCCGGCCTTGACGCACTCGTCGAGGAACACGGAGTTCAGGACGACGCGGGCGGCCGGGTTGAGTCCGAAGGAGATGTTGGAGAGGCCGAGCGTGGTCTGGACGTCGGGGTGGCGCTTCTTCAGCTCCCGGATTGCTCCGATCGTGGCGACGCCGTCCTTGCGGGACTCCTCCTGACCGGTACAGATGGTGAAGGTCAGGGTGTCGATGAGGATGTCGGACTCGTGGATGCCCCAGTTCCCGGTCAGGTCCTCGATCAGGCGCTCGGCGATGGCGACCTTGTGCTCGACGGTGCGGGCCTGGCCCTCCTCGTCGATGGTCAGCGCGATCAGTGCGGCGCCGTGCTCGGAGGCCAGCGCGCTGACCTGGGCGAAGCGGGACTCGGGCCCGTCGCCGTCCTCGTAGTTGACGGAGTTGAGCACCGCTCGTCCGCCGAGCTTCTCCAGGCCGGCCCGCAGGACGGGCAGCTCGGTGGAGTCCAGGACGATGGGCAGCGTGGAGGCCGTGGCGAAGCGTCCCGCCAGCTCCGCCATGTCGGCCACGCCGTCGCGGCCGACGTAGTCGACGCAGAGGTCGAGCATGTGCGCGCCCTCCCGGATCTGGTCGCGGGCCATCTCCACGCAGTCGTCCCAGCGCGCCTCGAGCATGGCCTCGCGGAACTTCTTCGACCCGTTGGCGTTCGTACGCTCGCCGATCGCCAGGTACGAGGTGTCCTGGCGGAACGGGACGGTCTGGTAGAGGGAGGCGGCGCCCGGCTCGGGGCGCGGCTCGCGGGCGGTGGGTGCCACGCCCCGCACGCGCTCCACGACCTGGCGCAGGTGCTCGGGCGTCGTCCCGCAGCAGCCGCCGACCAGGGAGAGGCCGTACTCGCGTACGAAGGTCTCCTGGGCGTCGGCGAGCTCGGACGGGGACAGCGGGTAGTGCGCGCCGTTCTTGCCGAGCACCGGCAGGCCCGCGTTCGGCATGCAGGAGAGCGGGATGCGGGAGTGCCGGGCGAGGTAGCGCAGGTGCTCGCTCATCTCGGCCGGGCCGGTGGCGCAGTTCAGGCCGATCATGTCGATGCCGAGCGGCTCGAGCGCGGTCAGTGCGGCGCCGATCTCGGATCCGAGCAGCATCGTGCCGGTCGTCTCGACGGTGACGGAGCAGATGACCGGCAGGTCGGCGCCGGTGGCTTCGAGGGCGCGCCGGGCGCCGATGACGGATGCCTTGGTCTGCAGCAGGTCCTGGGTGGTCTCGATCAGGAGCGCGTCGGCGCCGCCGGCGATCATGCCTTCGGCGTTCTGCTGGTAGGCGTCGCGGAGCTTGCCGTACGGGGCGTGGCCGAGGGTCGGCAGTTTGGTACCCGGCCCCATCGAGCCGAGCACCCAGCGCTGCTGCCCGGTGGAGGCGGTGAACTCGTCGGCGACCTCACGGGCGATACGGGCCCCGGATTCGGAGAGCTCGAAGACCCGCTCGGGAATGTCGTACTCGCCCAGGGCCGCGAGGTTGGCTCCGAACGTGTTCGTCTCGACGCAGTCCACGCCGACGGCGAAGTACTCCTCGTGGACCGAACGGACGATGTCGGGCCGGGTGACGTTGAGGATCTCGTTACAGCCCTCCAGGTCCTCGAAGTCCTCGAGGGTGGGGTCCTGGGCCTGCAGCATCGTGCCCATGGCGCCGTCGGCCACCACCACACGGGTGGCGAGCGCCTCGCGGAGGGCTGCGGCTCGGGTGCGGCTGTCAGCGGCGGGGGTCGGCAACGAGGCCATGGATGTTCTCCCTGGGATGCGACGGCTGTCGGCTTTGCACCCTTCTGCGGAGGAGGGCACGTCGCCAGCGTAGCCGGGCGGGGCCCGGCCCGGTCATCGCGTCCCACGGGGCGGACTGCATGCTGTGCGAGGAACGGGCCCGGTCGCGCGGTGACGCGGAATCTTCGACCGACCGGACAGAGGTCGACATCGACCGATAGTGTTCAGCATTGTCGAACCGAGGTGGAGGAGTACGGCGCGATGGCCAAGAACATCCAGTCGCTCGAGCGGGCAGCAGCCATGTTGCGTCTGCTGGCGGGCGGCGAGCGTCGGCTCGGGCTGTCCGACATCTCCTCCTCGCTGGGGCTGGCCAAGGGCACCGCGCACGGCATCCTGCGCACCCTGCAGCACGAGGGCTTCGTCGAGCAGGACGCCGCCTCCGGGCGCTATCAGCTCGGCGCCGAACTGCTGCGCCTGGGCAACAGCTACCTCGACGTGCACGAGCTGCGGGCCCGCGCCCTCGTCTGGACCGATGACCTGGCCCGTTCCAGCGGCGAGAGCGTCCACCTGGGCGTGCTGCACCAGCACGGCGTCCTGATCGTCCACCACGTCTTCCGGCCCGACGACAGCCGCCAGGTCCTGGAGGTCGGGGCCATGCAGCCGCTGCACTCCACCGCCCTCGGCAAGGTGCTCTCCGCCTACGACCCCGTGGCGCACAGCGAGGTCGTCGAGGTGGAGCGCCGGCCCTTCACGCCGCGCACGGTCACCGGCGAGGAGGAGTTCGAGTCGCTGCTCGACCTGATCCGGGCGCAGGGGTGGGCCTCCGACGTGGAGGAGACCTGGGAAGGGGTGGCCGCGGTGGCCGCCCCCATTCACGACCGGAGGCGCATGCCCGTGGGCGCCGTGGCCGTGACGGGCGCCGTGGAACGGGTCAGCCCCGGCGGTGACCTGCGTCCCGAGCTCGTCGCCGCGGTACGGGACTGCGCCCGCGCCGTCTCCCGGGATCTGGGTGCCGGGCGCTTCTGAGCCCGCGCCGCGCCGTCGGTAACGATCGAGTCCCGCACCCGCTCCCGAGCCACAGAACTCTTGACGCGTCGTTCATTGGGGAGAAACATTGCCGTTCACCGGTCGGCATTGCCGAACACCTAACGGCAATACGCGTTAGGGTGTGACAGTGCCGAGGGCCGGTCAAGCCCTTACAGGTGACGTGCCCTTACTGATGGGTACCCACCTGGGGCGCGATCCACCGGGGAGAACCGGTGTTTCGCCTTCCCCTGGACGAAGGACAAAGGAGTCGCGGGTGTCCAGCTCCGACATCTTCATCGGCGAGACCATCGGTACCGCCATACTCATCCTGCTCGGCGGCGGTGTCTGTGCCGCCGTCACGCTCAAGCGCTCGAAGGCGCAGAACGCCGGCTGGCTGGCCATCACCTTCGGGTGGGGCTTCGCCGTACTGACCGGCGCCTATCTCTCCGCCGGCGTGTCCGGCGCCCACCTCAATCCGGCGGTCACCATCGGCCTCGCGATTCAGGGCGGCACCCCGTGGAGCGAGGTACCCCTGTACCTCGCTTCGCAGCTGCTCGGCGCGATGATCGGCGCGGTGCTGGTCTGGGCCGTCTACTACGGACAGTTCCACGCGCACCTCAACGACCCGGAGATCGTGAAGGGCGGGCCCGCCGAGGAGGGCATGGTCGACCAGTCGGCCGCCCCGAAGGCAGGGCCCGTGCTCGGGATCTTCTCCACGGGTCCGGAGATCCGCAACGCCGTACAGAACCTGGTCACGGAGATCATCGCCACCGCCGTACTGATCCTGGCGATCCTCACCCAGGGCCTCAACAACGAGGGCAAGGGCCTCGGGACGCTCGGCGTCCTGATCACCGCTCTGGTGGTCGTCGGAATCGGTCTCTCGCTCGGTGGCCCGACCGGCTACGCGATCAACCCGGTTCGCGACCTCGGTCCGCGTATCGTGCACGCGCTGCTGCCACTGCCGAACAAGGGCGGTTCCGACTGGGGCTACGCCTGGGTACCGGTAGTAGGACCCCTCGTAGGCGCCGCCCTCGCGGGCGGGCTCTACAACCTCGCCTTCGCCTGAGCCGTAACCCTCGACACCACAGACCTCCGGGAGCACACCGTGACCGACGCACACACCACTGGTCCGTTCATCGCGGCCATCGACCAGGGCACCACGTCCAGTCGCTGCATCGTCTTCGACAAGGACGGCCGGATCGTCTCCGTCGACCAGAAGGAGCACGAGCAGATCCTCCCCAAGCCGGGCTGGGTCGAGCACAACGCGACCGAGATCTGGGAGAACGTCCAGGAGGTCGTCGCCGGCGCCATCGTCAAGGCCGGCATCACCTCCGCCGACGTCAAGGCGATCGGCATCACCAACCAGCGCGAGACCACCCTGCTCTGGGACAAGAACACCGGTGAGCCCGTCCACAACGCCCTCGTCTGGCAGGACACCCGCACCGACGTGCTCTGCAAGGAACTCGGCCGCAACGTCGGCCAGGACCGCTTCCGCCGTCAGACCGGACTGCCGCTCGCCTCGTACTTCGCGGGCCCCAAGGTCCGCTGGCTGCTCGACAACGTCGAGGGACTGCGCGAGCGCGCCGAGCGGGGCGACATCCTGTTCGGCACCATGGACTCCTGGGTCATCTGGAACCTGACCGGCGGCACGGACGGCGGCGTCCACGTCACCGACGTCACCAATGCCTCCCGCACCCTCCTGATGAACCTGCACACGATGCAGTGGGACAACGAGATCGTCCGGTCGATGGACATCCCCCCGGCCGTGCTGCCGGAGATCCGCTCCTCCGCCGAGGTCTACGGCCATGCCAAGGGCGGCGTCCTCGACGGCATCCCGGTGGCCTCCGCGCTCGGCGACCAGCAGGCCGCGCTGTTCGGTCAGACGTGTTTCGCCGAGGGCGAGGCCAAGTCCACGTACGGCACCGGCACCTTCATGCTGCTGAACACCGGCGAGACGCCCGTGAACTCGTACAACGGGCTGCTGACGACCGTCGGGTACCGGATCGGCGACCAGAAGGCGGTATACGCCCTGGAGGGCTCCATCGCCGTCACCGGTTCGCTGGTGCAGTGGATGCGCGACCAGATGGGCCTGATCAAGTCCGCGGCCGAGATCGAGACGCTCGCGTCCTCGGTCGAGGACAACGGCGGCGCGTACTTCGTCCCGGCGTTCTCCGGTCTGTTCGCCCCGTACTGGCGTCCCGACGCCCGCGGTGTCATCGCCGGCCTCACCCGGTACGTGACCAAGGCGCACATCGCCCGTGCCGTGCTCGAGGCCACCGCCTGGCAGACCCGTGAGATCAGCGACGCCATGACCAAGGACTCCGGCGTCGAGCTGACCGCTCTCAAGGTCGACGGCGGAATGACCTCCAACAACCTGCTGATGCAGACGCTCTCCGACTTCCTGGACGCGCCCGTGGTGCGCCCCATGGTCGCCGAGACCACCTGCCTCGGCGCTGCCTACGCCGCCGGTCTGGCCGTCGGCTTCTGGCCGGACACCGACGCACTGCGCGCCAACTGGCGCCGGGCCGCCGAGTGGACACCCCGTATGGACGCGGCCACCCGCGACCGTGAGTACAAGAGCTGGCTCAAGGCCGTGGAACGTTCCATGGGCTGGCTCGACGAGAACACTGGCGAGGAGTAACCAACCATGACCACCCTGCAGAGCGTCCCCGCCCTCGGGACGCATCCGGCCTCCGGCTCCCTTCCGAGCCGCGCCGAGACCCGGGAGCAGCTTTCCAAGGCGACGTACGACCTCCTGGTGATCGGCGGCGGCATCCTGGGCATCTCCACCGCCTGGCACGCCGCGCAGTCCGGGCTGCGGGTGGCCCTGGTGGACGCCGGCGACTTCGCCGGCGCCACCTCCTCCGCCTCCTCCAAGCTCCTCCACGGCGGTCTGCGCTACCTGCAGACCGGCGCGGTGAAGCTGGTCGCGGAGAACCACTTCGAGCGGCGAGCGGTGTCCCGTCAGGTCGCACCGCACCTGGCCAACCCGCTCACCTTCTACCTCCCCGTCTACAAGGGCGGGCCGCACGGCGCGGCCAAGCTCGGGGCGGGCGTCTTCGCCTACTCGGCGCTGTCCGGGTTCGGTGACGGCGTCGGCCATGTGATCAGCCCGGCGAGGGCACAGCGCGATGTGCCCGAGCTGCGCACGGACAATCTGAAGGCCGTCGCGGTCTACGGCGACGACCAGATGAACGACGCCAGGATGGCGCTGATGACGGTCCGCGCGGCCGTCGACGCCGGCGCCGTCGTCCTCAACCACGCCGCGGTGACCGGGCTGCGCTTCACCCGGGGCCGGGTCACCGGGGCGGAGCTGGAGGACCGCCAGGACGGCACGGAGTTCGGTGTGGACGCCCGTCTCGTCCTGAACGCCACCGGCCCGTGGGTCGACCACCTCCGGAAGATGGAGAACCCGGACGCGGCTCCTTCCATACGCCTGTCCAAGGGTGCGCACCTGGTCCTCAAGCGCACCCGCCCCTGGAAGGCCGCGCTGGCCACCCCGATCGACAAGTACAGGATCACGTTCGCGCTGCCGTGGGAGGACATGCTGCTGCTCGGCACGACCGACGAGGAGTACGAGGGTGACCCGGCCGATGTCGCGGTCACCGAGAAGGACACCGCGCAGATCCTGGACGAGGCGGCGTTCTCCGTCCGCGACCAGCAGCTGTCGCGCGACCTGATCACGTACTCGTTCGCGGGCCTGCGCGTGCTGCCGGGCGGTCCCGGGGGCACGTCGAAGGCGAAGCGGGAGACCGTCGTGACGGAGGGCCGCGGCGGCATGCTGTCGGTCGCGGGCGGCAAATGGACGACGTTCCGCCACATCGGCCGTACGGTGATGAACAAGCTGGCCGCTCTGCCCGGGCACCCCCTCACCGAGGACATGGAGCCGATGTCACGGCTGCCGCGGAAGCTGCCGCTCCCCGGCATCGCGAATCCCGACGCGGTCGCGCACCGGCTGATGGTCGACGGCGGCACGCCCGGTCCGCGGATGCCCGCCGACACGGCCCGGCACCTGGCCACCCACTACGGATCGCTCGCCTTCGACATCGCGCGGCTGGCGAACGAGAACCCGGCGCTGGCGGCCCGTATCCACCCGGACGCGCCGGAGATCTGGGCGCAGGTCGTGTACGCACGTGACCGCGAGTGGGCCGAGACGGCGGACGATGTGCTGCGCCGCCGGACGACGCTCACGATCCGGGGTCTGGCGACGGACGGGATCCGGGCCCAGGTCGAGGACGTACTGGCCGACAGGCGCTGACCGCCCGCACGGCACACCGCAGGGGCGGCTCCGGAAGGAGCCGCCCCTGCGGTGTCTCTCCGTGGGACGTGCCACACAGCCGCCATACGGGTGCAACGTGACGCGGGGACAGTGGAGGGATGACCGCACACGAGGGATTCCGTCTGTCGGTGGCACTCAACGGTTCCGGGTCCCATCCTGCCGCGCCCGCACGGTCGTTCACGCCCGAGGCGTACGCCTCACTGGTGCGCGGCGCCGAGGAGGGGCTGCTGGACTTCATCACCGTGGAGGACGGCCCCGGACTGCTCGACTCCGCGCTGCTGCTCGCACTGGCGGCCACGGTCACCGACCGGATCGGGCTCGTCCCGCTGGGTCCCGCAACCGGTGACCCCGAGGCCTGGGCCTCGCGGATCGCGACGCTCGACCATCTGAGTGCGGGGCGGGCGGGAGTACGGCCGCGCGTGGCGACGAGCACCGCCGAGCGTGCGCGGCTGGTGGCGCTGTACGGGACACCCGAGGGTGACCGCGAGCTGGCCGAACTGTTCAGGCGTGCAGGCGAGTTCCTGGACGCCGTGACGCAGGCGTGGGGCACCGCCGTGCGTCCCGTGCAGGGCCGGCCGCCGCTGGTGGTGCTGGCGCACGCGACGATTCCCTACCGGCTGGCGGCCGCCCATGCCGATGTCGTGTTCGTGACTCCGAAGGACACCGCCGGTCTCGTCGGCATCCGCAAGGAGGTCGAGGCCCTGCGGGAGGAAGCGGGACGCCCGGTGGGGGCACTGCGGGTCTTCGCCGACGTCGAGATCGTCCTGGGCGCCACCCAGGAGGCGGCCGACGAGCGCAGGGCACGGCTGGACGAGGCCGCGGGCGTGCCTTTCGTCTCGGACGCGGCGGTCTTCACCGGTACTGCGGAAGGTCTGGCCGACCTCCTCGAGGAGTGGTTCCGCGAAGGGGGCGCCGACGGGTTCCGGCTGCGGCCCGCCGTACTCCCCGACGACCTCGACGCGGTCACCGCCGGCGTGGTGCCCGTCCTGCAGCGGCGGGGGCTCTTCCGCACCGAGTACACCGCCCGGACCCTGCGCGGTCACCTCGGTCCGGCCGGGGTCTGACGCCCCGTCTCTCCACGCAACGGAAGGAACGGTCCTCGTGAAGTTCTCCGTACTCTCCCTCATCGGGCACGCCCCGCACCCGCTGACGGGTGAACTCCCTTCGGCGGCCGACCGGTTCCACGAGGTGATCGAGACCGCGACGGCTGCGGAGCGCCTCGGATTCGACGCCTACTCGGTCGGGGAGCGGCACGCCGGGCCGTTCCTCTCCTCCAGTCCCGGCGTCGTCCTGGGCGCGCTGGCCGCACGTACGAGCACCATCAGGCTGCTGACCGGGGTCACGGTCGTGGCGATCCTCGATCCGGTGCGGGTGGCGGAGGACTTCGCGACGCTCGACCAGATATCGCGCGGCCGGATCGAGCTCGTCGTGGGCAAGGGGGCGGAGGCCGGACACTTCGATCTGTTCGGGCTCGACGAGGAGCGGCAGTGGGATCTGCAGAAGGAGAAGTACGAGCTGCTGCGGCGGCTCTGGACCGAGGAAGGGGTGGACTGGGAGGGCGAGTTCCGTCCGTCCCTGAAGAACGTGACGACCGTGCCGCGTCCGTACGCCGGGCTGCCGCGCATCTGGCACGGCTCGGCGACCAGCCTCAACTCCCCCGAACTCGCCGCGAAGCACGGCGATCCGCTCTTCACGGCCAACGCGATCCAGCCCCGTGAGGCGTACGCCCGGCTCATCGCCCACTACCGGGAACGGTTCGAGGCGCACGGGCACGACCCTGCCGATGCGCGGGTGGCGGCGGGGTCGGGCGGGCTGCTCATCGCGGACAGCTCGCAGCGGGCCGTCGAACGCTACAAGGAGCTCTACGAGGCCAGGGTCGCGCAGTCGTTCAGACCGCATCTGGAGGGCCGGGCCGGTTACAACACCCCGTTCCGCACGATCGAGGACGCCATCGCGAACGGGCCGCAGCTCATCGGGTCCCCGCAGCAGATCATCGACAAGGTCCTCGGCTACCACTCGGTGTACCGGCACGACCTGCAGTCGATCACCGTGGACGGTTTCGGCCTGCCGCACGGCGAACAGCTGGAGACCCTGCAGCGGTTCGCCGAGGAGGTCGCCCCGGTCCTGCGACGCGAGGCGCCCTCCACGCTGTGGGAGTGACCCCGGGCCCGCACGGGGCCCGGGGCGCCGGGCCCTCAGGCCCTTGCCGGGGCCTTCGCGAAGGGGACCTGGGCGGGGCCGGGGTCGGCCGGACCGTCCGGGTGGGCCCACAGGCCCCGGGCCGCCAGCCGGGGAAGGACGCCCTCGCCGAACCAGTACGCCTCCTCGAGGTGCGGGTACCCGGAGAGGATGAACTCGTCGATGCCGAGCCGGTGGTACTCCTCGATGCGCTCGGCGACCTCCTCGTGGCTGCCGACGAGCGCGGTGCCCGCACCGCCCCGGACCAGGCCGATGCCCGCCCACAGGTTGGGGTGGATCTCCAGGCCGTCGCGGCCGCCGCCGTGCAGGGCGAGCATCCGCTTCTGCCCGTCGGACTCGCTGCGGGCCAGGCCCTCCTGGACGGAACGCACGACGGCGGGGTCGAAGCCCGCCAGGAGGCGGTCCGCCTCGGCCCAGGCCCGCTCGGAGGTGTCACGGGCGATGACGTGGAGCCGGATACCGAAGCGCAGGGTGCGGCCCTCGCGCTCGGCGAGCCCGCGTATCCAGGCGATCTTCTCCGCGACCTGGGCGGGCGGTTCGCCCCAGGTGAGGTAGACGTCCGCGTGCCGGGCGGCGACCACACCGGCGGCGGGCGACGACCCGCCGAAGTACACCTCGGGCACCGGGTCGGGAACCCGGGTGAGCCGGGCGTCCTCGACGGTGAGGTGCTCGCCCTTCATGTCCACCGTCCTGCCCTCCCACAGGTCCCGGACGATCTCCAGGAACTCTCCGGTCCGGGCGTAGCGCGCGTCCTTGTCGAGGAAGTCCCCGTACGCGCGCTGCTCATGGCTCTCCCCGCCCGTCACCACGTTGAGCAGCAGCCGTCCCCCGGTCTGGCGCTGGTAGGTGGAGGCCATCTGCGCGGCGAGGGTGGGCGAGAGGAAACCGGGCCTGAAGGCGACCAGGAACTTCAGGCGTTCGGTGTGCTGGCTGACCATGGCCGTGGTCAGCCAGGCGTCCTCGCACCAGGCACCGGTGGGGGTCAGTACCCCTTCGAAGCCGAGGTCCTCGGCGGCACGGGCGATCTGGGCGAGGTAGCGGACGGTGGGCGGACGGTCGCCGCCCGCCGCGGTGACGGGGGTGCCGTGCCCGCCTCCGACGACATGGCGGCTGTCGCCGTTGGTGGGCAGGAACCAGTGGAAGGTGAGGGTCACCGGTGATCTCCGTTCGGGGGTGTCACAGCAGGCCGTGGCGGGGCGGTCGGGTGCCGCTGAGGGCGTGGCGGCCGAGGTGCTGGATCTTCCAGCGGGCCGGGTCGTGGAGGGTGTGGGTGCGGGCGTCGCGCCAGTGCCGGTTCAGGTTGAGCGAGTCGAGGGCCGAGCGGGTGCCGGCCACCTCGAACAGGGCGCCCGCGACCTCGACGGCGGCGCTCGCGGCGTACGCCTTGGCTGCGGCGACGGCGAGTGACGCCTCGGCGGCGGTCTCGTCGGTGAGGGTGGCCTGCGCGGTGTCCACGGCACGGGCAGCGGTGTCCAGGAGCGCGTCGCCGGCCCGCACCCGAAGGTCGAGTTCGCCGAACCGCTGGATGAGCAGCGGGTCCTCGGCCGCGGTGTCGTACCCGCTCTCGAACCAGGGGCGGCTCTTCGTCCGTACGAAATCCGCCGCCTCGGCCAGAGCTCCGGCCGCGATCCCCGCGTCGATCGCCGCGTGCAGCAACTGGGCCACCGCGCCGTGCAGTTGCGGGCCTTCGAAGGTCAGATGGTGCGCGAACACCCGGTCTGCGGGCACGCGTACCCCTTCCAGGCGTACGGTGCCGCTCGCGGTGGTGCGCTGGCCCATGCCGTCCCAGTCGTCGAGGACGGTCACACCGGGTGCCCCGGCGGGGACGAGGGCGACGTGCAGCTTGTCCTCGTCGCCGCGGGCGAGCACGGGGATCCAGTCGGCGAAGAGTGCGCCGGTCGCGTAGTTCTTCACACCGGTGAGCAGGTACGAGCCGTCGGGGGCGGGTTCCAGCCGGGTGCGGATGTCCTGGACGTGCCTGGTCCCCGCCTCGGACTGGGCATTGCCGAACCGCTTGCCCGCCAGCAGCTCCGCGTGGAAGAAGGCCTGCTGGTCGCGCGTGCCCTGCCTGCGGATCACGTTGACGTACGCGAAGTGGCTCTGCGGGATCTGGGCGAGGCTCGCGTCGGCCGAGGCGAGCAGCCGGAAGACGTGGGCGAGGGTGAGGGCGCTGACGTCCGCGCCGCCGTGGTCCGCGGGGACGGTCACGGCCAGCAGGCCGGATGCCGACAGCTTCTCCAGCTCGGTGCGGGGCAGCAGGCGTTCGGCGTCACGCCGCGAGGCCCCTTCGCGGAATTCCGCGGCCAGTTCGGCAGCCTTCTTCAGTGCCTCGGCGTCGTCGCGGATGATCTCAGCCATGGACTGCCACCGGTGCCGTGCGCTCCAGCGCGGCCGAGAACCCGTCGACGATCCGGTCCAGCGCCTCGGCATCCGTCGCCTCGACGGTGAGTACGCCGTCGGGGGACACCGTGATGTGCCGGTCCAGGACGAACCAGCCCTGGGTGATGTGGGACGCGCCCATCGAACTGAGCACGGGGCGCAGCGCGTAGTCGATGGCCAGGACGTGAGCGGTGCTGCCTCCGGTGGCCAGGGGCAGGACGGTCTTCCCCGCGAGGGCGAACTGCGGCAGCAGGTCGAGCAGGGACTTCAGCAGTCCCGAGTACGCGGCCTTGTAGATGGGTGTGCCGATGACGACACCGTCGGCACGCGCGAACAGGTCGAGGGCGCCCACCACGGCCGGATGGCCGAAGTCGGCGCGGAGCAGGGCGTCCGCGGGCAGCGTGCGGACGTCGAACGGTATGACCGTGTGGCCCTGGCCTGCGAGGCGGTCGTCGAGGTGGCGCAGCAGCCGGGCGGTGCGGGAGGTGGCGGAGGGGCTTCCCGAGACGGACAGGACGGTGGCCATGGGCTCTCTTCTCGTGGGGCGGTGCAGGCAGAACCGCGGAACGGCGCACGGACCCGCGCCGGACGGCACGGAGGGGCACCAGGCGCCGGGCCGGCCCGGGGCTGGGCGGGGCGTCGGCGGGGAATGCCGGGTCACCGGCGGAGGGGGTCCCGGAGACGGGCCGGCCCGTCCTGGTCAGGAGGGCATGGGCAGACGCGCGAAGGAGGGGTCCCTCAGACTTCGCGACAACAGAAGGAACTGGCAACACGTGCGAGGTCGATGTGACGTCGCTGTGTGAGGTTCCGTCGGTCCTTCATGCCCGTCAGACTAGCCATCCACGGCGCCGGCAGTCGAGTGGGTGTCCACGGGGCGAGCACCGCGGTCGGGCTCCGCCTCACGCGGCGAGCGCCCTCCACCGGCTCTTCGTGGAGCAGGCCCGGAGCCTTTGGGGCCCGCGGGTGGCCGTACCACGGGCCGAGGGCCACATAATGGAGGCATACATCGGATGTCTTGTGTGCGCGAGGAGGCCCCACCATGGCCGTCACCGACGAAGCGATCGAGAAGATCAAGGGAATGATCGTCTCGGGCGCCCTGCGGCCCGGCGACCGGCTTCCCAAGGAGAGCGAACTCGCGGCCGAGCTGGGCCTGTCACGCAACTCGCTGCGCGAGGCCGTGCGGGCGCTGTCCCTCATCCGGATCCTCGATGTGCGCCAGGGTGACGGCACCTATGTGACCAGTCTGGATCCTCAGCTGCTGCTGGAGGCCCTGAGTTTCGTGGTGGACTTCCACCGGGACGACACCGTGCTGGAGTTCCTCGCGGTCCGCAGGATCCTGGAGCCCGCGGCCACGGCGATGGCGGCTCTGCTGATCGAGGATTCCCAACTGGACGCGCTGGACGCCCAGCTGGACGCACTGGGTGCCGATCCCTCGGTGGAGGAGCTGGTCGCCGGCGATCTGGAGTTCCACCGCGGGATCGTCCGGGCGTCCGGGAACTCCGTCCTCTGCTCGTTGCTGGACGGGCTCTCCGGGCCGACCACCCGGGCCAGGGTCTGGCGTGGGCTGACCCAGGAGGACGCGGTCAGCCGCACCCTGCACGAGCACCGGGCGATTCTCGCGGCGCTGCGGGACCGGGACGCCGAGGCGGCCCGCTCCTGGGCGACGGTGCATGTGGCGAGTGTGGAGCAGTGGCTGCGCTCGGCGCTGTGACGGGCCGGCGGCCGGCGGACCGCGTCCACCGCCCGGTGGGGTCGGCCGGTGGCGGGACGCACGCGGCGAAGCCGCCCGGGTCTGCCGGAACGGCCGCCCGAACACGTCGCGGATCGCGGCGTGTTCGCCGGTGGCCGCGCCGGTTCCCCGAGCCGGTACGGGCCGTACCGGCTCGGACGCGCGCATCCACTCCACGGCCTCGGCCGGAGGAACTGCCGGACCGGGCAGCCGGTGCATGACGTGGCGCGCGGCACGCAGCCCAGGACAGAGCGGTAACTCGGCCTGTTCTCCTGGCCCACAGCTCGGATGAATCAGGGAGCAAGCACGGTTCACCCGCCCACGCAAACGGACTGCGGGGGGAAGGGGCGGAAGCCGTAAGGTTGGTCCGTACGCAAGAAAACTTCGGAAGGAGGCCTGGGTGATCGAGCTCGAGGGGGTACCCGAGCTGATCGACCCGGTCATGGTGGCCGCGTTCGAAGGCTGGAACGACGCCGGTGACGCCGCCTCCACAGCGGTCGGACATCTGGACCGGGAATGGAAGGGCGAGGTGTTCGCGGCGCTCGACGCCGAGGACTACTACGACTTCCAGGTCAACCGGCCCACGGTGTGGCTGGACGGTGGGGTGCGCAAGATCACCTGGCCCACCACGCGGCTCTCCGTGGTCCGTATCGGCGGGGAGAAACCCCGCGATCTGGTGCTGGTCCGCGGCATCGAACCCTCGATGCGCTGGCGCTCGTTCTGCAACGAGATCCTGGGTTTCGCCCATGAACTGGGCGTCGAGATGGTCGTCATCCTGGGGGCGTTGCTCGGCGACACCCCGCACACCAGGCCGGTGCCGGTCAGCGGGGTCACGTCGGACCCGGATCTGGCCAGGACGATGGATCTGGAGGAGACCCGGTACGAGGGCCCGACCGGCATCGTCGGCATCCTCCAGGAGGCCTGTACGCATGCCGGTGTGCCTGCGGTGAGTCTGTGGGCGGCGGTGCCGCACTACGTGTCGCAGCCCCCGAACCCGAAGGCGACGCTCGCCCTGCTGAACCGTCTGGAGGATCTGCTCGGGCTGCGGATCCCGCTGGGCGAACTGGCGGAGGACGCACGCGCGTGGCAGCTCGGCGTCGACCAACTGGCCGCCGAGGACAGCGAGGTGGCCGAGTACGTGCAGACGCTGGAGGAGGCCCGGGACACCGCGGAGCTGCCCGAGGCGTCCGGCGAGGCCATCGCCCGGGAGTTCGAGCGGTATCTCAGACGCCGGGATGTCGGAGGTCCCGGCCAGGGGCCGGGCGGCCATGCCACGGAGAGCGGTGACGTGTCCTATCTGCGGGACACGTCGAGCGGTCGCACGAGACCGCCGAAGCCGCAGCGTCCGGAGAGCGGGCGGCCCAAGGACACCCCGAAGGACGCCCCCGAGGGCGGGGCCGGCTCCGGTCCCGGGTCCCAGGACTCGCCGGAGGACCCGTCCGCCGGGACCGACGAGGGGCCCGCAGGTCCTGCCGGGGACTGACTCCGCACGGCGCACGACCCGCCTCCGTACACGAACCGGCCCCGGACTTCTCCTCGAAGTCCGGGGCCGGTTCGTGTCGGCAGGGTGGTCGGGTCAGAGCGCGACACCGAGCAGGGCGTCGACGGTGCGCGAGACGAGACCGGGTGCGCCCTCGTCCGTACCGCCGTCGGAGTTCTGCCGGGCTGCCCAGCGGTCCACGGCGGCGAGCGCCGCCGGGGCGTCCAGGTCGTCGGCCAGGGCCTCCCGGACCTCCTCGACGAGCGTGTCCGCGGAGAGCCCGTCGGGCCGGGACACGGCTGCACGCCAGGTCGCGAGACGCGTGACGGCGTCGGCGAGCACCTGGTCGGTCCACTCCCAGTCGGACCGGTAGTGGTGCGAGAGCAGCGCCAGCCTGATCGCCGCGGGGTCCACGTCGTCGCGGCGCAGGGCCGAGACGAAGACGAGGTTGCCCTTGGACTTGGACATCTTCTCGCCGTTCAGGGCGACCATGCCGGCGTGCACGTAGGCACGGGCGAACGGATGCTCGCCGGTCAGTGCCTGCGCGTGGGAGGCACCCATCTCGTGGTGCGGGAAGGCAAGGTCGGAGCCGCCCCCCTGGATGTCGAAGCCCATGCCGAGGTGGTCCAGCGCGATGGCGACGCACTCGATGTGCCAGCCGGGCCGGCCGCGGCCGAGACTGCCGCCGTCCCAGCTCGGCTCACCCTCGCGAGCGGCCATCCAGAGCATCGGGTCGAGCGGGTTCTTCTTGCCCGGCCGGTCCGGGTCACCGCCGCGTTCCGCGGAGAGGAGGCGCATCGCGTCGGCGTCGAGTCCCGAGACCTCACCGAAGTGCGGGTCGCAGTCGACGGAGAAGTACACGTCGCCGTCGAGCTCGTAGGCGGCACCCGCGTCCCTGAGGCGTTCGACCAGCGGGACGATGCCGGGTATCGCCTCGACCGCCCCGATGTAGTGCTTCGGGGGAAGCATGCGCAGGGCGGTCATGTCCTCCCTGAAGAGTGCCGTCTCGCGCTCCGCGAGCTCGGTCCAGTCCTGACCGTCGCGCACGGCCCGCTCCAGCAGCGGATCGTCCACGTCGGTCACATTCTGGACGTAGTGAACCTGCCGCTTGGTGTCGAGCCACACGCGCTGAACGAGGTCGAACGCGTTGTAGGTCGCCGCATGACCCATGTGGGTCGCGTCGTACGGCGTGATGCCGCAGACATAGATGCGGGCGACGGGACCGGGGTCAAGGGTGATCCGTCCGCCGGTCGCGGTGTCGTGGATCCGAAGGTCGCGGCCCTTGCCAGGCAGGGCGGGGACCTCAGAAGCGGGCCAGGCATGCATGTCATGAGCGTAACCGGACGATGCTTCCGGATACGAACCGGATCAAGGATCCTGGCCGAAGAGGCGGTCTTGTACGTGCGACAGTTTTCCGCTAGAGGCCGGGAACGGACCGCCGAAGGCCCGCTCCCGCACCGGTCGGGCCGCCCTCCGGACCCGCTGTCCGGCCTTCGGCCACCTGCCCCCGCGAGAGCGCCGCTCTCACACCGGTGGCCACGGAATCGCCGGCCACTCCCCGCTCGGCTGCGGGTGCCTCCCGGACTTCCGCAGCCCGGCAACCCGCCCCCGCAGCGCGTCGAGCTCCACCGCGGTGATGAGTTCCCCCAACCGGGTGGCCAGCGCCGCACCTGGTTCCAGGTCGGCGGACAGCCCGTCCAGCACCTCGACCGCCTCGGCCGTCAGCGGCTCGCCCGCCCAGCCCCACAGCAGCGTCCGCAGCTTGTCGTCGGCGTTGAAGGTGACGCCGTGATCGATGCCGAACAGCCGGCCCCCGGGAGCGGGCAGCAGATGCCCGCCCTTGCGGTCACCGTTGTTGATCACCGCGTCCAGGACCGCGAGCCTGCGCAGCCGGGGGTCGTCGGCGTGCACCAGCAGCGCGGTCTTCCCCTCTCCCACCTCGGCGAAGCCCACGGCCTTCCAGCCGTCCCCCGGCTCATCGTCCTCGACGAGCCCGAGCAGCGGCGGCAGTCCGTGGACAGCGGCGCCGTCGGCCACGGACTCCTCGGCGGTCTCGTCCGCCTCGATCCACAGCTGGCACATGCCCTCGCCGTAGGGGCCCTCGCGCAGCACCGTCGGCGGCACGAGCCCCCACCCGGTCGCCTCGGAGAGCTCGTAGGCCGCCACCTCGCGCTGGGCGAGCGTGCCGTCCGGGAAGTCCCACAGCGGCTGCTCCCCGGCCACCGGCTTGTACACGCAGGGGCGTTCCTCGCCCTCGTACGCGACCGTGCAGTAGAGCACGGCGTTCGACGCGCCGCGGACCTGTCCGAGGACCGTGAGCTCCCCCTGGGCGAGCAGGGTCTTCAGTCCGGCCTCCGTCAGGCCCCGCGACGGTATCCGTTCTGGCGCGGGCATACGTGTCCTTCCGGGTCGAGCGGCAGGCTGCACAGCGGGCACGGCGGGCGGCCGGCGTTCACGACGTCCAGGGCGCGCTTGGCGAACGCCCGGGCCTGCGCGCCGCTCAGCCGGACCCGGAGCATCGGCGGGCCGTTCTCCTCGTCCTGCAGGAGCCTTTCCTCCGCCTCCGCGAGGTCGTCCTCGGAGTCCGCGTCCAGCTCGACGAGGGCCTGCGCCTCGACGATCATGCGCTGTTCCTCGCCGTCCCAGGCGAGCGCCATCGTGCCGACCCTGAACTCCTCCTCGACCGGGGCGTCGAGCGGCGCGGTGTCGGTGACGTCCATGGGTGCCACCGCCGGCACCGGTGAATTGCCGCCGGTCCGCCGGACGACCTCGTCGAGGAGTTCGTCGATCCGTTCGGCCAACGCGGCAACCTGGGTCTTCTCCAGGGCCACACTGGTGACCCGTCCCGTCGAGGATGCCTGCAGGAAAAACGTACGGCGGCCAGGCAGCCCGACCGTACCGGCCACGAAACGGTCCGGGGGGTCGTAGAGGAACACCTGACGGGACACGTCCTGTCTCCCTTGAAATATGAAGGCGAATGGGGGCCGCCCGGGCCCTGGGGGGATGTCCCCCGCAAGGCCTCTACGGCGCGTCCACCCTACTGCGCGGAGAGATCACGGCGCCCCCGCGCCGCCCCCGACGGCCGCATCCGTTGCCTCCTCCCCCGCCGCGTCGGCCCCCAGGGGCTGTTCGCGCGGTGCCAGGGACGCGAAGTCGCCGGTGTCACCGAGGCGGAGAAGGAAGGGCCGGAGCCGGGTGTAGCGGATCGCGGTGACCGAGCAGGGGTCGGCGTGAATGCGCTGGAAGAGGTCGAGATGCATGCCGAGCGCGTCGGCCACGAGGGCCTTGATGATGTCGCCGTGCGAGCACATCACGTACGTGGCGTCGTCGCCGTGTTCCGCCTCGATGCGGCTGTTCCAGTCCCGTACGGCGTCCACGGCCCTGGCCTGCATGGCCCGCATGGACTCGCCGCCGGGGAACGCGGCGGCCGAGGGGTGCTGCTGCACGACGGACATCAGCGGTTCGTCGGAGAGTTCGGCGAGCTTGCGCCCCGACCAGTCCCCGTAGTCGCATTCACTGATCCGGTCCTCCGTGCGCAGGACGAGGCCCGGCCGGGCGTCGAGCAGGGGCTGGAGGGTCTCGCGACAGCGCTGCAGGGGGCTGCTGACGGCCGCGACGAGGTTGATCGCGGCCAGTCGTCCGGGCAGCGCGGCGGCCTGTTCGGCGCCGCGCTCGTCGAGGGAGACTCCGGGGGTCCGCCCCGCGAGCACTCCGGCGGTGTTGGCGGTCGAGCGTCCGTGGCGTACAAGGATGAGCGTGGGCATACGTGCCAGCGTAGAGGGCACGTCGAAGGTGCGAGGAGGCACGATGCAGGGAAGAATGCGCGCGTGATCGTGGACTGCGGCATTTACCGGGACGGGCGCCGGACCGACGGCCCCGCCGACTTCTCCGATGCCCTGGGCGAAGCGCGGGAGGCCGGGGACGCCTTTGTCTGGATCGGACTGCACGAGCCGACGGAGAAGGAGTTCGACCTCGTCAGCAGCGAGTTCGGCCTGCACCCCCTGGCGGTGGAGGACGCCCTGCGCGCCCATCAGCGCCCCAAGCTGGAGGTCTACGACGACTCCCTGTTCGCCGTCATCAAGCCCGTGGTCTACGAGCCGGAGAGCGACACGGTCAGCACCGATGAGCTGATGATCTTCATAGGTGACTCCTTCGTGGTGACGGTCCGCCACGGCGAGGGGGCGCCCCTCGCGGCGGTACGCCGTCGGCTCGAGGCCGAGCCCGAGGTGCTCAGGCACGGCCCCACGGCAGTGCTGTACGCGGTCAGCGACGCGGCGGTCGACCACTACATCGAGGTCGCGGCCGAGCTCCAGGCGGACCTGTCGGAGCTGGAGGCGCAGGTGTTCGCCCCGAGCGGCACCGGGGACGCCAAGAACACCGCTGCCCGCATCTACACCTTCAAACGGCAGGTACTGGAGTTCCGCCGGGCCACCGGCCCGCTGAGCGCGCCGATGACCCGGCTCGCGGGCGCGGGCGTGCCTTTCGTCGACAAGCACTCACAGCCGTTCTTCCGGGACGTCAGCGACCACCTGACGCGTGCCAACGAGCATGTGGAGGGGCTCGACCGGCTGCTCTCGGACATTCTGTCGGCGCATCTGGCACAGATGGGGGTGCGGCAGAACGACGACATGAGGAAGATCTCGGCGTGGGCGGCCATGGCCGCCGTACCGACCATGGTGGCCGGCATCTACGGCATGAACTTCGACCACATGCCCGAGCTGCACTGGGTGTGGACGTACCCGGTGGTGGTCGGGCTGATGGGCTGCGCCGTCTTCGGCCTGTACCGCCTGTTCAAACACCGCGGGTGGATGTAGCGCCCCGCGTTCCGGTCGGGCCGGGCCCGTCCGTCAGGCGTACTCGGCTTCCGGCGTCGCCGGGCCGCCCAGCGCGTCGCGCCGTGCGGGCGGCTCCAGGCTCACCATGCGCCGCCAGCCGGCCAGCCGCTCGTACGCGTACATCGCGTGGATCCCCGCGGCCAGGACGGCCGCCTTGGCACGGGGCCAGCGCAGCACGGTGCCCATGTGGCTCATCACGGCGAGGCTGACGTCCCGGTACACCCGGATCTCGGCGAGGGCGCAGTCCCGCAGGACGGCCTGGATCGTCCGGCCGTGCCCGGCCCGGGCGAAGCGGAGCAGTTCCTCGTGGCAGTAGGCGAGATGGTTGTCCTCGTCCCGCGAGATCATCTTCACCGCGCGGCCGAGTGACGGATGGTCCGCGAAGTGCCTGCGCAGCAGCTGCATCTGCTCGGAGGCGCGCTGTTCCGTGACCCTGCTGTGGGCGAGGTAGACGATGATGTCCCGCTCCGACAGCGGTTCGTCACGGTTGAGCTGGTCATGGGCGAGGCCGATGCCGTGCTTCTCCAGGAGCAGCGTGTAGTCGGTCTCGTACGGCACGACCACGGGTTCGAGCCCGCGCTGCTTCAGCAGGGCGTTGAAGATCCGGCCGTGCTTGTCCTCGTCGGCCCCGTGCCGGGTGATCTTGGGGGCGAGATCGCGCAGGCTTCCCGGGACGAGGGCGGCGATGCGGCCGTTCTCCCAGCCGCCCTGGGACTCTCCGCTGGCTGCGATCGAGCAGAACAGCCGGAAGGCGTCGTCGTCGTCGAGGATCTCCTGAAAAAGACTCTTTGCCGAGAGCATCACTGCCACCCTTCGCACCGTGTCCGCAGAAACAAAGTCAAAGGCGGAACCGGGCGGCGGGCAACACGAGGGGGGCCAGGCAGGGCCGAACGGGCCCCGGCCCCCGTCCGGTCGGCGCGGCCGGGGGCGTAACCGTCGGGCGCGGTGCGCGTTGTTCCCTGTGACGGCCGTGGCGGGGAGGACCCCCGAGCCCCCACCACGGCCGTAGTGCTGTCCCCGGGGCGTGACAGAGGCCCTAGGCGGCGAGGCCGGAGTGCTCCAGGGCGTCCGTGCCTGCGCGCAGGGCCGCGAGCCGCTCCTCGAGCGTGAATCCGGCCGGGGCGAGCGTCAGCGTGGTGACTCCGGCGGCGGCGTAGGCCTGCATGCGTTCGGCGATCCGCTCCACCGATCCGAGGAGCGTGGTCTGGTCGATGAGCTGGTGCGGCACGGCGGCGGCGGCGCCCGCCTTGTCGCCGGCCAGGTACTTGTCCTGGATCTCGGCGGCTTCCTTCTCGTACCCCATGCGCTGGGCCAGCTGGTTGTAGAAGTTCTGCTTGCGGCTGCCCATGCCGCCGACGTACAGCGCCGTGTACGGGCGGAACATGTCGGCGAGGCCGTTGATGTCGTCGCCGACGGCGAGCGGCAGCGTCGGACAGACGTCGAAACCCTCCATGGTCTTCCCGGCCTTCTCCCGGCCGGCCCGCAGGTGCTTCACCGCGGTGTCCTCGAGGTGTTCGGCGGAGGGGAAGATCAGCAGGGCTCCGTCGGCGATCTCGCCGGTCTGCTCCAGGTTCTTCGGGCCGATCGCGGCGATGTAGAGCGGGATGTGCTCGCGCTGGGGGTGGACGGTGAGCTTGATGGGCTTGCCCGGGCCGTCGGGGAGCGGCAGCGTCCAGTGCTCGCCCTCGTAGGAGAGGCGCTCGCGGGACATGGCCTTGCGCACGATGTCGACGTACTCGCGGGTGCGGGCCAGCGGCTTGTCGAACTTGACGCCGTACCAGCCCTCGGAGACCTGCGGTCCCGACACACCGAGGCCGAGGCGGAACCGGCCTCCGGAGAGCGAGTCGAGAGTGGCCGCGGTCATCGCCGTCATGGCGGGCTGACGGGCCGGGATCTGCATGATGGCGGACCCGACGTCGATGGACTCGGTCTGGGCGGCGACCCAGGCAAGCACGGTCGGTACGTCGGAGCCGTAGGCCTCGGCCGCCCAGCAGACGTCGTAACCGAGCCGGTCGGCCTCCTGGGCGACGGCGAGGTTGTCGCCGTCCATGCCCGCGCCCCAGTAACCGAGATTGATGCCGAGCCGCATGCCGCGCTCCCTCTACTGATGAGTAACGTCCCTGTGTCCCGGACTCTAGCGCGCATGCCGGGGATCCGGCAGGCTGGACGGCTCTCAGTTCGGTTGTCCACAGGCTTCCACCCTGTGGGGCCTTGGCCAGTAATCTCAGCGCCCATGGAGCAGAGGCATCTCGGCCGTACCGGCCTTCGCGTGTCCCGGGTCGGGCTCGGCACCCTCACCTGGGGCCGGGACACCGACGAGCACGATGCTGCCGACCAGCTGAAAGCCTTCTGGGACGCCGGCGGCACGCTGATCGACACGGCCGATGTGTACGGCGGCGGGGAGGCCGAGTACCTCCTCGGCCGGCTCGTCGATAGCCTGGTGCCCCGGCAGGATCTGGTCATCGCGACCAAGGCCGGCAGCGTGCCCGATCCGTACCGCCGCTTCGACGGATCACGCGGGCATCTGCTGGCTGCGCTCGACGCGTCCCTGGAGCGGCTCGGGACGGATTACGTCGACCTGTGGCAGGTACACGCCTTCGACCCCGTGACGCCGCTGGACGAGACCCTTCAGGCACTGGACCTGGCGGTGTCCTCGGGACGGGTCCGCTATGCCGGAGTGTCGAACTTCAGCGGCTGGCAACTGGCCAAGGCGGCCACCTGGCAGCTCGCGGCACCCGGTCTGCGTACCCGGCTGGCCAGCACGCAGATGGAGTACTCACTGCTGCAGCGGGGCATCGAGCGGGAGGTGCTGCCCGCGGCGCTGGATCTCGGAGTGGGGCTGCTGCCCTCGTCCCCGCTCGGCCGCGGGGTACTGACCGGCAAGTACCGCACCGGCACGCCGTCCGATTCACGGGGCGCCTCGGAGCACCTCGCCCCCTTCGTCGAGCCGTATCTCGACGACCCTGCGAGCCGGATCGTCGACGCGGTGGCCACAGCCGCGGACGGCCTCGCCACGACACCTCTCATGGTCGCGCTCGCCTGGGTACGGGACCGCCCGGGAGTGGTGGCCCCGATCATCGGCGCGCGCAACGCGCGGCAGCTCTCCGAGGCCCTGTCAGTGGAGGCGCTTAGTCTTCCTGACGAGATCTGCCAGGCGCTCGACGATGTGTCGGCGCCCGTGCACCGCTATCCCGACCAGGACTGGAGCACGCTGTGACTGCCCTTCCCCGGGGGGAAACCCCGGACCCCGCGGCCGAGAACCACGAGGACCGCGAGGACGCGGGCTCCGACGACGCCGCCGGCGCCGCCGGTGCGCCCGGCGACGACGAGGCCGTGCAGGGCGGTGCGGAGCAGGTTCCCGCGAGTCCCGAAGCCTCTGCGGAGTCCGGGACCGCCGCAGACGCCGAGGCCTCGGCCGACCCCGGGGCCCCCGCAGACTCCGCGGACCCTGAGGCCCCCGCAGGCGCCGAGGCCTCCGGCGGCACCGAGGCCGACGGCACGCCCGGGACCGTCGCGGCTCCCGCGCTCTCGGAGGCCGAGATCGAGCTGGCGGCTCAGCGCGAGCTCCTGGAGCGGATCGAGAAGCGCAAGGCGGAGAAGGATGGACCCATCGCCGCCGGTACGAAGCTGAGCGGCCCGGCTGCCGACCTGCTCGCGGCCGTCCGCGCCGTCGAGAGCGGCGAGAAGGCCGCCACCGCGTTCTTCGAGCCGCCCGCGCCCCGCCCGACCACCACCGGACCCGCGTCCGTACCCGCTGCCGCCCGGCCCCGGCCCGCCGGACAGCAGCCCACGCCCACCGCCTCGCCCGAGGCTTCCGACGCCGTCGCCGCGGTGCTCGCCGAGGGGGGCGCGCCCGAGGCCCTGGCACGCCCGGCGGCCGTGACGCTCGGCGAACAGGCCGCGGGCCTCCTGCGCGAGGACCCCTGGCAGCTGCTGTCCGTGCCCGGGGTCCGCCCCGAGCAGGCCGACGGCTTCGCCAGGGCTCTGCTCGGGGCGGAGTGCGGCCCGGACGACGAGCGGCGTACGGCGGCGCTCGTGGGCTGGCTGCTGGAGCGTGCCGCCCTCCAGGGCCATACCGCGCTGGACGCGTCGCAGGTACGTGCGGCACTGGCCGAACGCGCGGTCACCGACCCCGAGGCCGCCGTCGAGCACGCCGTCGCCGAGGGTGTCGTGCTCGTCTTCCAGGACGGCCTCGACCCCGCGGACGCCGCGGAGGCCGAGGAGCCGGAGGGGGACGACGGGGACGGCGCACAGGACGCACACGACGAGCAGGAGCCGGTTCAGGTTCTGCTGGGCCTCGACCGGTACGCACTGGCCGAGGAGAGCCTCGCCGACGGCCTGGCGCGGCTGGTCAACGCCTGCGAGAAGGGCGCCGACTGGACGGATGCGGCTGCCGCCGCCCCGTCGCCCTCGGCGGCCGAGCTGATCAGGACGGTGGCGACCGCCGGACTCGTCGCCCACAGCGGTGGCGAGAGTGCCCGGGCGGAACCCGCCGCCCTCGTCGCCGCCGCGCGAGGTCTGGGGCTGCGCGCACTAGGCGCGACCCACAGTGTGGACGGCCGGCACCGGCTGGCCACCGCGGTCGGTGATCCGCAGTCCGCGGTCACCCTCCGGGATCTGCTCTCCGGCGCGGCGGGCCCCGGCCGGGACACGGACGGTGCTCTCGCCCTGGACCTGCTGGTCGTGCTGGACGCGCCGCAGCTCGATGTGGAGACCGCCGCGATGCTGGTGGAATCCCTCGCCGACGGGACCCGGCTGGTGCTGAGCGGCGACCCGGGTGTGCTGGGTTCCGCCGGTGCGGGCCGGGTGTTCGCGGATGTACTGGCGGCCCGCGCCTGCCCGCAGGTGGTGTCGCGCACACCGGACCCGGGACCGATCGGCGAGCTCGTCTCGGGCATCGGAATCGGTGAGCTCACCCAGGTCGACGCGCCCGGCCGGGAAGTCGTGATCGTCCCCGTCCGCGATGCGGGTGAGGCGGTCCACCGCACCGTGCAGCTCGTCGCCGACTCGGTACCGCGTGCCATCGGCGTGCCATCGTCCGACACCCAGGTGATCACCGTCGGACACGGTGGATCCGCCGGCACCAAGGCGCTCAACGCGGCGCTCAAGGAGCGGCTCAATCCGGGCCCCGGCAGGTTCGGCGGCTTCGACCCGGGCGACCGGGTCGTCCACGTACCCGCTCCCGGCAGGGCCGTTCCGGGTTCGGTCGTCTCGGCCGACGCCGAGGGTCTGCACCTGGACTGTGCGGGCACTCCCGTCGTCGTACCCCCGGACGCGGTGGAGTCGTCGGTTCGGCACAGCTGGGCCCTCAGCGCCCATCAGGCGGCCGGAATGCGCTGGCCGGCCGTGGTCGTCGTCCTGCCGGGCGATGCGGCTCAGGGCCTGAGCCGCCCATGGGTGTACACCGCGTTCAGCCGCGGTGAGCGCCACCTGTCCGTGGTGCACGGCGTGGACCAGGCGCTGCCGCGCGCGGTCGCCGAGATCCCCGCCCAGGAACGGACGACGCGGCTGCGTCCCCTGCTGGAGGCTCTGCCGACCCCGGACGCCTCCTAGCGAAACCCGGTGCGCCCCGGACAGCCCGACGAAGGCCCCGGTGCGCGCCGGGGCCTTCCGTCCGAGGAGTCAGGAGCCGCCGACCACCGACACGTCCGCGTCACCGTCCAGCTCGTCCTCGTCGAAGACCGAGCTGACGTCGAAGCGGCAGACCACCTGCGCCGGATCGGCGTCGTCGAACGGTGCCCCGAGCCACTCCCCCGGCTCGGGAAGCTCGTCCACGGCGGAGACCCACAGCGTCGAGTCGCCCTCTTCCAGCCCGAATTCCTTGTGCCGGGACGCGATCTCGTCCACCTCGTACTCGCCGAACAGCACGCCCAGCGCGGCGTGCACGCTGGTGCCGACAACGGGCACGGTGTCGCTGTCGTGCTGGTCCGGGTCCAGGTCGGCGAGCCGCTGTGCCTGGGCCAGCAGCCGCGGGGGTTCCACCACCGCGTAGTCGCGCCTGATCAGCACACTGAGGGCGTGCGGCTCCTCCGGACCGGCGTACGGCGGCAGCGAGTCCTCCGCGCCGGGGATCTCGAAGGGGGTGACCTCGTCGTAGCGGTCGTAGAGGAATTCGTCGTAGACCTCGGCCGCAGCGGCCAGTGCGTTGAACGCGTCGAAAACAGCGGGGTCGTCGTCCCCCGTACGGCGCTCGACCGCCTCGAGGTGGCGGTCGAGCGCGGTTTTGACTGCATCGGCGGCGGCGCGTACCTCGGCAGCGGTGGGCTGCGCAGCATCAGACATAGTGCAGACGCTATCCGTACCGGGGCTCTGCACGCACAATAGATGCGATGCCGGAATACGAATTTGTCGACGTGTACGTGCCGCGCGGGGTCTCCCGCAAGGAAGCGACCCGCCTGCTGACCGACCATGCCGAGTACGGGCACTGGGAGTTGGACCGCCTGACCCTGCGCCTGGACGGCAGCCGCCGCGTCCGGTTGCGCCGCCGGATCATCCGCCAGCTCCGGGCCACCTGGTAGCGCGGAGCGGGTCCCGCGCCTGCGGAACCCGCTCCCTGAACGACGCCGTACGCCGAAGTCGCGGTGCCGTTATGCGGCGCTGCGCGAGCGGCGGTACAGGACCGTACCCGCACCGGCGAGCAGCAGGCCGGCACTCGCCGGGACCAGCAGGTCGAGCCCGCCCGCACCGGTCTGTGCGAGCTGCGGGCCGGGCACGAGCTGGGCCTCGGGAGCGGGCGGAACCTGCGCGGGCGGCAGGGCCGGCTCCTCGGGGGTGTGGGGCGTCTGCGGTACGACGGGCGGAGGGCCGACCTCCGCGTCGTTCTCACAGCTGTTGCCGAAGACCGGGTTGAGCAGGCCACCGATGGTGACGCTGTTGCCGCAGAGGTTCACGGGGATCTCGACCGGCACCTGCACCTGGTTGCCGGAGCCGATACCGGGTGACCCCTTCGCCTCCCCCTGGGCGGAGGCGCCGGGGGCACGGTGCCTGCCGGTCCCCTCTCCGCCGCCCCGGCCCTCGTGCCCCGAGGCCTGGCTGCCGGAGCTGCCGGAACCTGAGCCGCCGTGTCCGTGCCCGTGCCTGGAGGCCTGGCTGCCGGAGCCTGAACCGCCGTGTCCGTGCCCGTGCCTGGAGGCCTGGCTGCCGGAGCCTGAACCGCCGTGTCCGTGCCCGGACGAGGGGCCGTCGTCCCTGGTGTGGCCGGGACCGGCGTCCGCCGATCCGTTTCCGCAGTCGTTGCCGCCCGTGGGGTTGAGCAGGCCGACGACGTCCACGGAGTTTCCGCAGACGTTGACCGGAACGTCGATCGGGACCTGGATCGAGTTCCCCGACAGCACCCCCGGTGAGTTCGACGCGCCGCCCGCGGCTCCCGAGTCGGCGTGTGCGTAGCCACCACTGAGCGCGAGCACGCCGCCCGCCGCCGCCATGGTGATCAGGCCTTTACGTGTGACCTGTCGCATAGGTTTGTTTCCTGCCTTCTGCCTTCCGAATGCCCTCGGACACAACCGTGCGAGGGCCGAATGCCCAGCGGCCCCGGAGTGCATGGCGCGCACTGCGGGGCCGACCGGACTCACACCCTTACGGGTTGGTGTTCAACGTCAGTCGTTGACGCAGGCGTTGCCGAAGGCGGGGTTCAGCAGCCCGATCACGGAAACGGTGTTACCGCACACGTTCACCGGAATGTGGACCGGGACCTGGACGACGTTGCCCGAGAGCACGCCGGGGCTGCCGATGGCAGCACCCTGGGCGCCGGCGTCGGCAGAAGCCATACCCGCACCTGCGAGCACGAGACCACCGGTAGCAGCCGCGATTGCGACGACCTTCTTGATCATTATTCCTCCTGGTTGACAAGTGCGGTCCCAGCCGCGGACCGCATCACCTGTAACGAGGAGGGAGTTGGGGGGCTACGAGTGCGCGACCCCTTTCACCCGTTCTGGTGAGGTGCGTACACGCTGGCGAATTCGGCTGCCGACAGCGTTCACGCTGCTCCAGGACCTCAGGAATGGTCGATGAAGCGGTCGAGCACCCGGGTGCCGAACTTCAGGCCGTCCACCGGCACCCGCTCGTCCACACCGTGGAACATGCCCGCGAAGTCCAGCTCCGGCGGCAGCTTCAGCGGGGCGAAGCCGAAGCAGCGGATACCGAGGTCGTCGAAGGACTTCGCGTCGGTGCCGCCGGAGAGCATGTAGGGCACGGCGCGGGCGATCGGGTCCTCGGCCTTGAGCGCGAGCTGGATCGCGTCCACCAGGGAGCCGTCGAAGCCGGTCTCCAGCGCCTTGTCGCCGTGCACGTCCTCGCGCTTGACCCGCGGGCCGAGGATCCGGTCGAGGTCGGCCAGGAACTCGTCCTCGTAACCGGGCAGGAAGCGCCCGTCCACGTGCGCGGTGGCCTGTCCGGGGATCACGTTCACCTTGTACCCGGCACCGAGCATGGTCGGAGCGGCGGAGTTCCGCAGGGTGGCGCCGACCATCTTGGCGATCCCGCCGAGCTTGGCGAGCGTCGCCTCCATGTCCTCCGGGTCGAGCGGGGTGCCCAGCGCGTCGGACAGCTCGTCGAGGAAGGACCGCACGGTCTTGGTCACCCGGACCGGCCACTTGTGCCGGCCGAGCCTGCCGACGGCCTCGCAGAGCTCGGTGATCGCGTTGTCGTTGTTGGTCATGGATCCGTGGCCTGCCGTGCCGTCCACGGTGAGCCGCATCCAGTGCATGCCCTTCTGCGCGGTCTCCACCAGGTAGAGCCGGAGGTTCTCGTTGACGGTGAACGAGAAGCCGCCGACCTCGCCGATCGCCTCGGTGACGCCGTCGAAGAGATCACGGTGGTTGTCGACCAGGTGGCGCGCCCCGTACGTGCCGCCCGCCTCCTCGTCCGCGAGGAAGGCCAGCACGATGTCGCGCGGGGGCTTGCGTCCGCTGCGCATGCGGTCGCGGACGACCGCGAGGGTCATCGCGTCCATGTCCTTCATGTCGACCGCGCCCCGGCCCCAGACACAGCCGTCCGCGATCTCGCCGGAGAACGGGTCGTGCGTCCAGTCGGCCGCGTTGGCGGGCACCACGTCGGTGTGCCCGTGGATCAGCAGCGCGGGCTTGGAGGGGTCCTCGCCCTCGATCCGGGCCACGGTGGAGGCCCGGCCCTTGTGGGACTCGATGATCTGCGGTTCCAGCCCTACCTCGGCGAGCTTCTCGGCGATGTACTCGGCGGCGAGCCGCTCGCCGGGGCCCGAGTGGTCGCCGTAGTTGCTGGTGTCGATCCTGATCAGGTCACGACAGAGGTCCACGACCTCATCCTCACCGGAGACGGTCCGAGCCGTGTTGGTCTCGCTCACGCTGCTTCCTTCCACTGTCGCGGTGGTGCTCCCCCTCATCCTCGCGCGCCTGCCCCGCACACCCAAGACCGCCCGCTCCTCGTTACGTGCCTTTCACACGTCATGGGGCGTGATCGAGCACCCCCGAATGTTTGCTATGGTTTTCCACGTCGGAACGGGCCCTGCCCGGTCGGCACACACCCGGTCCGGGTGGCGGAATGGCAGACGCGCTAGCTTGAGGTGCTAGTGCCCTTTATCGGGCGTGGGGGTTCAAGTCCCCCCTCGGACACCAGCAGAAAACCCCCAGGTCACCCTGGGGGTTTTCGCTGTTCCGGCCCTATTCCCTGATGCGCAGGAAGGTCACGGAGTGCGCCGGGAACGTGTGGGTGAGGACGCGTCCGTCGACCCGCAGGGTCGATTTCCGCGGTGCCACCTGCCGGTCGTCCGCGGTGTTCACCGCGTCCGGGGCCGCCTGGAGCGTGGTCAGCCGGGCGGTCCGTGAGGCCGGCACGGCCCCCAGGTCGATCCTGGTCCTGGCATCCGACGCCTGGGCGTTGACCACCTTGACCACGAGCTCGCCCGTGGCGTCGTCCCGGGTGACCACCTGCCGGAAGGGTTCGGCGGGCTTGTCGTCGGTGAAGGTGCCCCATTGCTTCCCGTCGAGGAAGAGGGTGACCTGCCGGTCGCGCACCTGGATCCTGAGGTCGTACGCGCGTCCCGTCTCGATCTTCGTGCTGTCCTCGGTCATCGTCTGGTTGGCGCCGTCGACCGTCTTCTCCACGGCGGAGCGGGTGTTGCCCCAGCCTCCGAGGTTCCACCAGTACTTGTTCCCGGTGTCCTTGACCCCGAAGGCGACGAGGAAGCCCTCCCTGCCAGCCTTCTTCGTCGCCCTGACCCGCAGGTCGTAGTTCTGCCAGCCGGTGTCACCGGCCGTGACCAGGGTGTTCTCCGCGCTCTCGTCGGACTGGACGTACGCGCCGTCCTCTACGGCCCAGGCGCCGCGGCCCGCCGCCTTCGTCCACTGCGTGTCGCCGGCCGAGAAGTCGTCGCTGAGCAGCCGGGTGCCGTCCTCGCCGGTGACCTCGACGTCGTCGTACGCGGCACCGGTCGCCCAGGTCGACAGCCCGACGGCGCCGGTGATCGGTGCGGAGACCGCGGGTGTGGTGGACGCGGTGCTCGGCACGACCCGGTCGCCGACGTTGTTCATGAAGAGCTTCTGCACCTCGTAGTTCGCCGACCCCCATGACTTCTCGTTGTCGAACCAGATCATGTCCGGGCGCCACTGCGCGTCGTTCGTGTCGGCGAGCAGGGGGGCGTAGGAGGCGAGCTTCACGACATCCGCGTTGCGTTCGAGGCCGGTCATGAAGGCGGCTTCGGCGAGGGCGTTGGAGAAGCGGTTGTCGAGCGAGGCGTATTCGCCGAGGAACACCTTCGGGCCGTTGCGGTCGTAGGTGTCGTAACGGGCGTTGTTCTCGAGGAACCACTGCGGGCTGTTGTAGTAGTGCTCGTCGACCATGGCGACGTCCGCGTCGCGGTTGAGCTGCCAGGCGCGGTCGAAGGCGGTGCCGCTGTCGTCCGGGCCGGAGTTGCTGACCACGGTGATGTCCGGGTACCTGGCCTCGATGGCCTCGCGGAACTCGGTGAAGCGGGTGAAGAACTCGTCCGGGAGGTTCTCCTCGTTGCCGACCTCCAGGTGGGTGAGTCCGAACGGCGCGCGGTGGCCCATGGCGGCGCGCTTGGCGCCCCAGGTGGAGCCGGCCGGGCCGTTGGCGAACTCGATCAGGTCGAGCGTGTCCTGGATGTGCCGTCGCAGCAGTTCGGGGTCGTCGGTCGCCTTGTTCTGGCCGCAGCCGGTGACCAGTGCGGGCACGACGGGCAGCGCCGTCGCGCCGATGTCCTCGGCGAACTGGAAGTACTCGTAGTAGCCGAGGCCGTAGGTCTGGTTGTAGCCCCAGAAGTTGGCGTTGACGGGACGCTGCTCGACCGGGCCGATGGTGTCCTTCCACTGGTAGGAGCGCTTGCGCTCCCAGCCCGGCGCCTCGTACGCCTCATGGCTTCCCGTGTTGACGAGGCACCCGCCGGGGAAACGCAGGAAGCCGGGTTCCAGTGCGGCCGTCTTCTCCGCGAGGTCCTTGCGGAGGCCGTTCGCCCGTCCCTTGTAGGTGTCCCGGGGGAAGAGGGAGATCATGTCGAGCCGTACGGTGCCGCTGCCGCCGGCCGTCACGGTGAGCCGGCCGTCCGCGGCCGCTGTGCGGGCGGTGAGGGTGCCCGTGTACTTCGCCCAGCGGTCTCCGCGCACGGTGATGCGCAGCGGTGCGGTGAGTGCGGTGCCGTCCGCGGAGGTCGCTCCGACGGTCAGCGCGGTGCCCTCGGCCCGGTCGGTGCGCGCCCAGACGGAGAAGTCGTAGCGCTCACCCCCGCGTATGCGCAGGCCCTCGTTGTAACCCGAGTTGGTCACTCCGAAACCGGCCTGTCCGCCCGCGCCGCCGTCGAGGTCGAGGCGCAGGTACCGGCGGTTGCGTTCGTTCAGACGGCCGTCGTCGTCCACGGTCAGGGCCTGCCCTGTGCCGCCGGACACCGCGGTCGGACTCCAGGCGGTCATGGACGAGTACGCGGCGTTGTCGGCACGGTCGTACTCGAAGGATCTGTTCTGGACGAGTTCGGCGTAGAGCCCTCCGTCGGCCGCGTGGTTGATGTCTTCGTAGAAGACCCCGTACATCGTGTCGTCGATGGTGGGGCCGGTGCGGTCCGGGTGCACGGTGAGGGAGTAGTCGGTCGGCTCGGCCACCGGTGCGATGTCGTCGGCGCGGGCGGGCGCGGCCACCAGCGTTCCGAGGAGGAGCGCGACGACGGGGACGGTGAGCCGGGGCCACGGATGCGGGTACGGCATGGATGCTCCAGGGGTTCACTGTTCGATATATCGGACGTTGCCCAGAACTTCGAACGCAAGATAGGCAGGGACATGGGGCGCGTCAATGCCTCGGACGGCTCCCGGCACCGGTGGGCGGGGCCGGTTCCGGATGTCACTCGGAGTCGGCCACCGGGATGCCGAAGTCCGGTGTGCCGTCCGCCTTCCAGGCCAGCCGCTGGATCCGGGTGTGCCGGTTGGGGTCGTGCAGCGGGTCGCCGGTGATCTCCCGGTACGGCCGTGCGTGGTAGACGAGCACGTCGGTGCGTCCGTCCTCGGCCACGGTGAAGGAGTTGTGGCCCGGGCCGTACTGACCCGTTTCCTCGCTGCTGGTGAACACGGGCTCCGGGGACTTGATCCAGGAGGCCGGGTCCATCAGGTCGCTGCGGGCGTCCGCGGTGAGGAGGCCCATGCAGTAGTTGGCATCGGTCGCGCTCGCCGAGTACGTCATGAAGACGCGGCCGTTCCGCTTGATCACCGCGGCTCCTTCGTTGACCTCGAAGCCGACGCGCTCCCAGTCGTACTCGGGCGTGCTGAGGCGGATCTGGGGCCCGGTCAGCTTCCACGGGCCGGCCATCCGGGAGAGGAAGAGCCCGGTGTTGCTGTCCAGGCCGGGCTCGTGCTGGGCCCAGACGAGGTAGCGGTCTCCGCGGTGGGTGAAGGTGTGGGCGTCGAGCGAGAACGTGTCCCAGGCCGTGGTGAGCTGCCCCTTCTCGGTCCAGGTGCCGCGGAAGGGATCGGCGCTCGCGTTCTCCAGCACCCAGATCCGTATCCTCCAGACGTCGTCCGCGGGCGCCGAGGCGAAGTAGACGTACCACTTGCCGCCGATGCGGTGGAGTTCCGGCGCCCAGATGTGGGCGGCCATGTCCCCGGTGGTGTGCCGGGTCCAGATCACCGCTTCCTCGGCGGTGCTCAGGCCGCGCAGGGTTCGGGAGGAACGCAGGATGATCCGGTCGTACTCGGGGGCACTGGCGGTGAAGGAGTAGCGGCCGTCGGTGTGCCGGGTGATGTGCGGGTCGGCGCGTTGCTCGACCAGCGGATTGCGGTACGGGGCGCGCGGCGCCGCGGCGTGGGCGACGCCGGGTACGGCGGTGAGGGCTCCCGCGCCCAGGACTCCCCTGAGCATGGCCCTGCGGCCGGGCACTTCGGCATGGTTCACGGCGATCGCCTTTCGTCGGGGTGCGGGGTCACCGGACCGCGCGCGGCGCAAGGAGCTGTTGGGCGCGCAGTTCACCGAGGACGAGCGCGGCGTACTCGGTGGCGCCGCGCGTGGAGGTGTGGGTGTTGTCGCGCTTCTCGTCGTAGAGGTAGAGGGCTTTGGAGGCCTCGGGGCCGAGCTCCTCGACCCGCGCCCTGGTCAGGGCGGTGAGGTCGACGAGCGGGGTGTCCTGCTCGGCGGCGAGGGCGCGCACCTCGGCGGGCAGGTCCACGCCCAGGCCGTTGACGATCAGCGCGGTGCCGTTGTCGAGCGTGCCGTCCGTGTTGAACCAGCGGCGGACGATCGGGGTGACGAGCACGGGCCGGCCACCCTCGGCGCGTACGTCCTCGATCATCGCGGTGAGGTTGGCCCGGTAGGTGGCGCGGTCGGTCTGCTTGTCGTTGTGGGCGAGCTGGACGAGGACGAGGTCGCCGCGGTGGATACGGGCCCGGAGGGCGGGGAACAGGGCCGGGTTGTCCCGGAAGGTCTGCGAGCTCTCCCCGGAGTCGGCGTAGTTGGCGACGGAGAGCCGGTCCGTGAGGTACTGCGGGAGCTGCTGCCCCCAGCCCGAGTAGGGCTCGCCGGGCTGGTCGCAGACGGTGGAGTCACCCGCGAGGAGGATCTGGGGCGTGCGGACCCGCTCGACCCGGAGTGCCGCGAGCCGCGGTGCCGTGCCGCCGAAGGCGAGGTCCAGCCCGGGGCTGCCGGCCGGCCCCGTGGGCTCGCCCTCCGGCTCGCGCACATCCACCGTGAAGTTGCGGCGTACGGTCTCACCGGCGGCGTTCGGCGTCTCGGCGAGCACAGCTCTTCGCGTCTCGGCGGTGACCGTCGTCGAGCCGGCCTCCGCACCTCCGAGAAGGATCCGGACCCGGTACGTGCCCGGGGTGACGTCGAAGTGACAGACGACCGGGGCCGTGCCGGTGCAGCGGTCCAGGCCTTCCGGCCCGGCGGCGGTGCCGCCCCGGGCCACCGCGGGAGTGACCGCCAGGGCGGTCAGGGCGGCAGCGGCGGCGCAGGCGGTCAGCAGGACGGTTCCGGCTCGGCGCATGGCGAGGCTCCTCCGGGTCGAGTGATTCCGGGTTCGGTGACACAGGGCTGGTTGAGACAAGGGCTGGTTGGCACAGGGTTGGGCGTCAGCGGATTGAATGGATTCAGCGGGCAGGACCCTACGCGCGTCGGCAAGCGCTTTCTACAGGGCGTGCGAATTCGTCCACGACCCTTGACGAAGGTCCTCGACACCCCTAGCGTCGGTCCGATTTGACGAACAGCGTCCGATATTCCGAACAACTTCGGGAGAGACATGCGTCCGCACCCCGCGAGAAGAGCCCTTGCCCCTCTGCTGCCTCTCCTGTCCCTCGTCGTCGGCCTGCTCGCGTTCCCCGGCAGCGGCCCCGCCCACGCCGGACCCGCGCGGATCAGCGACGTGACTGCCACCGCGCAAGCCGCGGCCGCGCTCAGGGTGCACAACCTCGACGACGTGCGCGGCAATCTGACGCTGCCCGCCGCAGGAGCCCACGGCACCACCGTCACGTGGAGGTCCCACCGGCCCCGGGTCATCGACGCGACCGGCGTCGTGCACCGCCCGGAGCCCGGTGCGGGACCGACGAGCGTGGAACTCACCGCCGTGGTCACCCGGGGCAGGGCGGCGGCGCGCCGTACCTTCACCGCCGCCGTGCCCGAACTGCCGCAGGAGCGGACGTACACCGGCTACGCCATGAGTTACTTCACGGGCGAGGGCACCGAGGACGGCGAGCAGATACGGATGTCGCTCAGCCGTGGCGACGACCCGCTGCACTGGCAGGAGCTGAACGGCGGCGAGCCGGTGCTCACTTCGGACCTGGGCACCAAGGGGCTCCGCGACCCGTTCGTCATCCGCTCGCCGGAGGGCGACAGGTTCTACCAGATCGCCACCGACCTGCGGATGTACGGCGGCGCGGGCGGCAGCTGGGACCAGGTCCAGCGCACCGGCAGCAGGTCGGTCATGGTCTGGGAGTCCACGGACCTGGTGAACTGGACCGACCGGCGCCTGGTGGAGGTCGCGCCCGACACTGCCGGCAACACCTGGGCCCCGGAGGCGTACTACGACGAGAAGCTCGGCTCGTACGTCGTCTTCTGGGCCTCGAAGATCTACGCGGCGGACGACCCGGACCACACCGGCAGCACCTACAACAAGATGCTGTACGCGACGACGCGCGACTTCCGCACCTTCACCGAGCCGGAGGTGTGGCACGACCCCGGGTACTCGGTGATCGACTCGACGGTCATCCGCCACGACGGCAGTTACTACCGCTTCACCAAGGACGAGCGGAACCCGTCGTCGGACACCCCGTGCTCCAAGTTCATCACGGCGGAGAAGTCGCGGGACCTCACATCCCGTGCGTACGGCTTCGTGGCCGACTGCATCGGCAAGGGCTCGGTCGACCGGGGCGAGGGCCCCGCGGTCTTCAGGTCCAACACCGAGGAGAAGTGGTACCTCCTCATCGACGAGTTCGGCGGGCGCGGCTACGTTCCGTTCGAGACGGACGACCTCGACTCGGGCAGGTGGACGATGTCCGCGGACTACGCACTCCCGGCGGGCGCCCGGCACGGCACGGTGCTTCCGGTCACGCAGGAGGAGTACGAGCGGCTGCTCGGCTCCTGACGGCCGGGCGGTGCCATGATGGGCAGTCCTCCAGGCCCCTCCAGGCCCCCACCAGGCCCCACCCATGACAAGGACCGACGCGATGAGAGGACGGGCGAAGCCCCCCGCCGCCCCCCTGCCCCAGCGGGACGGCATCGATCCGGTGCGGGTGAGGCTGCCGGAGGACCCGGACGGGGTCTGGGGATGTGTCCGGGACCATCTGATGGACCGGTTCGCGGGGGCGGTCGGGGCGCAGCGGGTGGAGGCGATGCTCGCCGAAGGGCTGTTCGTCGGGGCCGACGGCGGTGCGGTGCGTGGCGACGAGCCGTACACACCGGGCCGGTACCTCTGGTTCCACCGGGACTTCGCGCCGGAGGACCCGGTGCCGTTCCCCGTCGGTGTGGTGTACCGCGACGAGCACCTCGTCGTCGCGGACAAGCCGCACTTCCTCGCCACGACTCCGCGCGGCCGGCACATCACCGAGACGGCGGTGGCCCGGTTGCGCAGGGAGCTGGATCTGCCGGCGCTGCAGCCCGCCCACCGGCTCGACCGGCTGACGGCGGGGCTCGTCCTGTTCGTCGTACGGCCCGGGGAGCGGGGGGCGTACCAGACGCTGTTCCGGGACCGGCTGGTGCGCAAGGAGTACGAGGCCGTGGCACCGTACGACCCGCGTGTGGCACTCCCCCGCACCGTGCGCAGCCGGATCGTCAAGGAGCGCGGGGTCATCGCCGCGCGCGAGGAGCCGGGCGAGGCGAACAGCGAGAGCCGGATCGAGCTCCTGGAGCACCGGGGCGGATTCGGCCGCTACCGGCTGCTGCCCGCCACCGGGCGCACCCATCAGCTCCGCGTCCATATGAACGCGCTGGGGCTGCCGCTCGTCCACGATCCCGTCTATCCGGTGGTGGTGCCGGAGCAGGACCACGACGACTACACGCGACCCCTGCAACTGCTGGCCAGGGTGCTGGAGTTCACCGACCCGGTCACGGGCGTACCGCACCGCTTCGAGAGCGGCCTGCGGCTCACCGCGTGGCCGGACCGGTGAACCCCGGCCGGGTCAGTGGCCGCGGGCGATCCATTCGTCCAGGTGCGGGGCCTCGCCGCCGATCGTGGTGGAGTCCCCGTGTCCGGTACGCACGACGGTCTCGGGCGGGAGTCCGAGCAGCCTGTCCCTGATCGAGTCGACGATCGTCGGGAAGTCGGAGAAGGACCGTCCGGTGGCCCCGGGCCCGCCGTGGAACAGGGTGTCACCGGTGAAGACGGTGGCCAGGTCCGGGGCGTAGAGGCAGACAGCGCCCGGTGCGTGGCCCGGGGTGTGCAGGACCGCCAGGCGTGTTCCGGCGATCTCCAGCTCCTGGCCGTCGGCCAGTTCGGCGTCGGGGGTGCGGTGCGGGTGGGTCTGCTTCCACAGCGGGAGGTCGTCGGGGTGCAGGAGGATCGGTGCGCCGGTCGCGTCGGCGAGGGCGGGGGCCGCGTCGATGTGGTCGTTGTGCGCGTGGGTGCAGATGATGGCGCGCAGCGTACGGCCGCCGAGCGCGGCCTCGATCGCGAGGGCGTCGTGGGCGGCGTCGATGACGACCGCCTCGGTCTCGTCGCCGATGATCCAGACGTTGTTGTCGACGTCCCACTCACCGCCGTCGAGGGCGAAGGTGCCGGAGGTGACCAGGTGGTCGATGCGGGCGGTCATCAGAACACCACCACCGAACGCAGGACGTCACCGTCGTGCATGCGGGCGAAGGCCTGTTCGATGTCGCCGAGTCCGATCGTCTCGGTGACGAACGCGCCGAGGTCGATGCGGCCCTGCTGGTGCAGGTCGATGAGCATCGGGAAGTCGCGCGAGGGCAGGCAGTCCCCGTACCAGGAGGACTTGAGCGAGCCGCCGCGCCCGAACACGTCGAGCAGCGGGAGTTCGAGCTGCATCTCCGGGGTGGGGACGCCGACGAGGACGACGGTGCCGGCGAGGTCGCGGGCGTAGAAGGCCTGCTTGTACGTCTCCGGGCGGCCGACGGCCTCGATGACGACGTCCGCGCCGTTGCCGCCGGTCAGTGCGCGGATCGCCTCGACGGGGTCGTCGGAGCGTGAGTTGACGGTGTGGGTGGCGCCCATCTTCTTCGCCGTCTCCAGCTTGCGGTCGTCGATGTCGACCGCGATGATCTTCGCCGCGCCGGCGAGCCGGGCGCCCACGACGGCCGCGTCGCCGACGCCGCCGCAGCCGATGACGGCGACGGAGTCGCCCCGGCCGACCTGGCCGGTGTTGATGGCGGCGCCGATGCCCGCCATGACACCGCAGCCGAGCAGTCCGGCGACGGCCGGGGAGACCTCGGGGTCGACCTTGGTGCACTGGCCGGCCGCGACGAGGGTCTTCTCGGCGAAGGCGCCGATCCCGAGTGCCGGGGAGAGTTCGGTGCCGTCCAGCAGGGTCATCTTCTGCTTCGCGTTGTGGGTGTCGAAGCAGTACCAGGGGCGGCCGCGCAGACAGGCGCGGCACTGTCCGCACACCGCACGCCAGTTGAGGACGACGAAGTCGCCGGGCGCGACGTCGGTGACGCCCTCGCCCACGGACTCCACGATGCCCGCGGCCTCGTGGCCGAGGAGGAAGGGGAAGTCGTCGTTGATGCCGCCCTGCTTGTAGTGCAGGTCGGTGTGGCAGACGCCGCACGCCTGGATCTTCACGACTGCCTCGCCGGGCCCGGGGTCCGGGATCACGATGGTCTCGACCCGTACCGGCTCGTTCTTCCCCGGTGCGATGACCCCTTGCACCTGCTGCGCCATACCGTGGTCTCCCTGTTTCCGAGTGGGGCTCCTGCGAAGGTTGATCACGGACAACCGTACGCCCCGGAGGGTGCCGCGTCGGCACCTCCGGGGCGTTGCGTTCCACGGAGGAGGTTCGGTGTCAGGCTTCGGAGTCGTGTACCTTCCGGCCGCCGACGTAGGTCCGCAGCACACGTGTCCGGCCGATCTCGTCGGACGGGTTCGCGTACGGGTCGCGGTCCAGGACCACCAGGTCGGCGAGGGCTCCGGCGCGGAGTGAGCCGGTGTCGTCGAGGTGGTTCACATGAGCGGATCCCGCCGTGTAGGCGGCGATGGCGGCCGTGAGCGTGATGCGCTGTTCGGGGAGGAAGGCCGGGCCTTCGCCGTCCGGTGTGATCCGGTTGACCGCGGTGTGGATGCCGTGCAGCGGATCGGCGCTGCTGACCGGCCAGTCGCTGCCCGCGGCGACGGTGGCGCCGGATCGCAGGAGGGCTCCGAACGGGTACTGGAGGGCGGCCCTCCCGGCGCCGAGGAAGGGGATGGTCAGCTCGTCCATCTGCGGTTCGTGGGCGGCCCACAGCGGCTGGATGTTGGCCGTGGCGCCGAGCTCCCGGAACCGGGGGATGTCGTCGGGGTGGACGACCTGGAGGTGGGCGAGGTGGGGGCGGGTGTCGGTGCGTCCGTTGACGGCGCGGGCGGCCTCCACGGCGTCCAGGGCCTCGCGAACGGCACGGTCCCCCAGGGCGTGGAAGTGGGCCTGGAAACCGAGGGCGTCGAGTGCGGTGACGTACCTGCGCAGCTCGACGGGGTCGATGAAGCCTGTGCCGGTGTTCGTGGTGGCGCAGCCGCAGGCGTCGAGGTACGGGGTGAGGAGGGCGGCCGTGCCGGTCTCGGCGACCCCGTCCAGCATCATCTTGACGGATCCGGCGCGGAACGGGCCTGCGCTCAGTTCCGTCCGCCTCGCGACCAGTTCGGGTATCTGCTCGGCGCCGCGTTCGCGGTCCCACCAGAGTGCGCCGACGACCCGGGCGGTGAGCGATCCGTCGCGGGCGGCGGTGAGGTAGGCGTCTGCGACGTCGTCCATCGAGCCGTAGGAACCGACGATCGCGTCCTGCCAGGCGGTGATGCCGTACCCGTGGAGGATCCGTTGGGCCCGCAGCAGCGCGGCAAGCCGGTCGGCCGGGGTGGAACGCGGGGTGAGGCGGGCGACCAGGTCCATGGCTCCTTCCTGGAGGAGGCCGGTGGGCTCGCCCCTCCTGTCACGCTCGATGCGCCCGTCTGCGGGTTCGGGGGTGTCCCGCGTGATGCCGGCGCGTTCGAGGGCGCGGGTGTTGACCCAGGCGCCGTGGTGGTCACGGTTGACGAGGTAGGCGGGGCGGTCGGGTACGGCGGTGTCGAGCAGGTCCCTGGTCGGGGCGCCGCCCTCGAAGGCGTCCATGGACCAGCCGCCGCCGGTGATCCATTCACGGTCGGGGTGGCTGTCGGCGTAGGCGCGTACGGCGGCGACGGTGGCCGGTGCCGTACGGGCGTCCGTGAGGTCGCACCGGGCCATCTCCAGTCCGGCGGTGACCGGGTGGATGTGGGCGTCCTGGAAGCCGGGGACGAGCAGGCGGCCGGCGAGGTCGACGACCTCCGTCTTAGGGCCTATGAGTTCGCGGACCTCGTCGTGGCCGACGGCCGTGATCCGGTCGCCGGTGACGGCGAGGGTGGTGGCGCGGGTGCGGGCCGCGTCCATCGTGAGGACGGGGCCGCCGGTGAGGACGAGGTCGGCGGGGGTGCGGTGCATGGGGTGTTCCGTTTCGTTCCGTCTGCGGGGCGGGTGGTGTCGTGCGCCGTCAGGCCGTTTCGGGGACGGTGGGCGCGGTGGAGCGGCCGGTGACGAAGTAGGGGGATTTCCTTACCCACTTGGCCCAGGCCGCCGCGATCACGCCGGTCAGCAGCATGGCGGCGGGGCAGAAGAGCATGAACCAGCCGTTCTCCGGGCTGATCTCGAAGTGGTCGGCGGAGGTGTAGAAGGTCCAGCACAGGTAGCCCCCGAGGCCGAGCAGGACGACGGCACTGAGGACGGGGAGGATCACGGCACGCAGGGCCTCGGACAGGCTCTCGCGCAGGGCGCCGCGGAATCGGGCGGCGGCCGCCAGGGCGGTCAGCGCGTAGTAGAGGGACACGACGACGCCGATCGCGTTGACGGAGGCCAGGACGAGGTCGCCGACCTTCGGGATGACCAGGGAGAGGACGGCCACGGCGGCGGCGACGCAGCCGATGGCGACGGTTCCGGCCGCCGGAGTCCCGTAGCGGGGGCTGACCTTGGTCCAGAGCGGGCCGAGCGTGCGGTCGCGGCCCATCGCGAACATGCCGCGGACGGTGGGTATCACCCCCGACTGGAGGGACGCGATCGCGGAGAACGTCAGGGCGATCAGCGGGAGTGCGGCGAGAGGCTGGTCGGCGAGCCGTTCACCGAAGTAGGTGAGCCCCTGGGCTCCGTGCGCGGTCAGCTCGTCGAGGGAGAGGACGCGTTGGAAGGCGAAGGAGCCGAGCAGGAAGAGGCCGAGCATGGTGAAGAGGGTGATGAGCCCGGCCCTGGAGGCGTCCTCGGGGTCGCGGACCTCCTCGGTGACGCTGAACGAGGACTCGAAGCCCCAGTAGCAGAAGACGGAGAGCAGGAGCCCCTGGGCGAGCTGCTGTCCCGACGGGATGGTGAACGGGTTGAGCCAGTCCAGGCTGAACGGTTGCGGTCCCGCGACGAGCCCGTATCCGCAGAAGCCGAGCAGGACGACGTACTCGAAGACGAGCAGGTACTTCTGGAAAGTGGCGGCGGACCGGAGTCCGGTGATCGCGGTGAAGGTGACGGCCACCAGGACGACGATGCCGAGAGCGGTCGCCTGCGCCGTGGAATCGGGGTCGAGCCGGAGGCCCGCGAACTCGTGCAGGCCGCCCTCGCCCGCGAGTTGCAGGAGGGCGGAGCCGGTGACGGTCGTGGTGTACGAGAGGAAGACGACGGTGGAGACGATGCCGATCCAGCCGGTGAGGAAGCCCAGCCAGGGGCTGAGGGAGCGGCCGACCCATACGTAGCCGCTCCCCATGTTCGGCTCGACCCTGTTGAGCCGTGAGTAGGCGCTCGCGATCCCGAGGATCGGCAGGAAGGCGAGCAGCATGATGATCGGCAGGTGCAGGCCGACGGCGCCCGCGGTGACACCGAGGCCGATGCCGATGCTGGTGGTGGCCGCCGTGGAGGAGGCGGCGATGGCCACACCGTCGACGACACCGAGGCTCTTCCTCAGGGTGTCCGGGGGCTGTGGGGCGGGTGGGTCGCTGCCGTACGGGGTTCGTGAGGCCTTCACGGTCACTCCTTCGCCGAGGGGCGCCGTTCGGCCCCGATGGCGGCACATCGAACTCTCCGGCGGGTTCACACGTCAACGCCGTTGTCATAAGGTGCGCCCCATGGGAGCGAGCGAGCGGGTGGTGCCGGAGGGTGCGCGTCGGCGCAGACGCCCCACCAAGGGGGGCACGGTCCTGTCCGAGCAGCTGATCGTGGAGACGACGCTCCGGCTGATCGGGGAGCACGGGGCCGCGGCGCTGACGGTTCGGCGGCTCGGTGCCGCGCTGGGGTGTGATCCGAGTGCCGTCTACCGGTACTTCAAGGACACCGACGAGCTGTTGCTCGCGGTGGCCGACGAGTTGATCGGCCGTACGCTCAACAGCTGGCGTCCCACCGGTGACTGGCGGGCCGACCTGCGGGCGCTCGGGCTGAGGATGCACGCCGACTACATGGCGCATCCGCAGGCGGCGATGCTGGCCTGCGCCCGGGTGACGGGCCGCAGGCACGAGATCCGGTCGGTGGACGCGATTCTCGGCGTGCTGCGCGGGGCGGGGTTCCCGGACGCGGAAGCGGTGCGGATCTACCACGTGTTCGTCGACCAGACGCTGTCGTTCGCCGCTCTGGACGCGTCGACGCTGGCACTTCCGGCGCGGGCTCGCGAGCTGGAGGCGCGGGCGTGGCGGGAGACGTACGCGCGGGTGCCGGCCGAGACCCATCCGCACATCGCGGCGACGTCGGGGGTGCTGGTCGCGGAGATGGACCGCAGTGGGTACCCGGCGGCACTGGAGATGGTGCTCGCGGCCGCTGCGGGGCGGTTGGCGCACGTGCGTCAAGGACCGTGCCCGCCGGGCGACTGAGGGCGGAGCTCAGGGCGCGAGTACGTCCAGTTCGTGGAGGGCGCCCACCGCGATCTCCTTCGTCAGGCGTTCCGCGGCTGCCGCGTCCCCCTCGCGGACCGCTTCGGCCAGGCGTACATGGAGGGTGACGGCGGCGGGGTCGGGGTCCTCGAACATCACCTGGTGGTGGGTACGGCCGGCCAGGACCTCGGCGACGACGTCGCCGAGCCGTGCGAACATCTCATTCCCGGAGGCGTTGAGCACGATGCGGTGGAACGCGATGTCGTGCCGCAGATAGCCCTCCAGCTGCTGGCCGCGCGAGGTGGCGACCATGCCGAGCGCGCATTCGGTGAGGGCGGCGCACTGCTCGGCGGTGGCGTGCCGGGCGGCGAGTCCGGCGGCGACGGGTTCGACTGCCGACCTCAGCACGGTGAGGGAGCGCAGCTGCCGGGGGCGGTCGGAGCCGGCCAGCCGCCAGCGGATGACCTGGGGGTCGTAGACGTTCCACTCCTCGGTGGGCCGCACGGTCACGCCGACGCGACGGCGGGACTCGACCAGGTGCATGGACTCCAGGACGCGGATCACTTCGCGTACGACGGTGCGGGACACCTCGAAGCGCTGCGCCAGCTCGTCGGTGCGCAGGACCCGGCCGGGCGGGAAGTCCCCGGCGGCGATCTCCAGACCCAGGGTGTCCAGCACATGTGTATGCAGCCCCTGGCTCTGTGTGGTCATGCCCACAAGCCTACGGGGCGGCCCGCGGGAACATTAAGTACGACGTTTATGTCACAGCTACTTGAATAAGTCGTATGTAATGGGTTTCAGTAGCGCGACGGACCGATGTCGAAGAAGACAGCGAGGCACCAATGAGCACCCCCCACGTCGTCGTGGTGATGGGCGTAGCAGGGACCGGCAAGACCACGATCGGCCCCCTGCTCGCCGCCGAACTCGGCGTTCCCTACGCCGAGGGCGACGACTTCCACCCGCCGGCCAACATCGCCAAGATGTCGGCGGGTACCCCGCTGGACGACAACGACCGCTGGCCGTGGCTGGACGCCATCGGCCGGTGGGCACACGGCCGGGCGGGGCTCGGCGGCGTCGTCAGCAGCTCCGCGCTCAAGCGTGTCTACCGTGACCGGCTGCGCGCCGAGGCCCCGGGTGCCGTCTTCCTCCATCTGACCGGCGACCGGGCTCTCATCGAGCGCCGGATGGCGGACCGCAAGGGCCACTTCATGCCGACCGCACTGCTCGACTCCCAGTTCGCGACCCTGCAGGAACTGCAGGAGGACGAGGCGGGCGTGGCAGTGGACGTGTCCGGCACCCCCGAAGAAATAACCGACCGGGCCGTCGCCGCGCTGCGCCGGCTCGCCTTCTAAGGATCACCGTGAGCAGTCTCAGCGTCGAGATGCTGGCAGCGGATGCCGTCGAGCCGATCACCTCGGCCGGCAACGCCCAGCTGGGCATCGCCGTCCTGGCAGGCATCGCCGTCATCGTCGTACTCATCACCAAGTTCAAGGTGCACGCCTTCCTGGCGCTGACCATCGGTTCGCTGGCGCTCGGCGTCTTCGCCGGTGCCCCGCTGGACAAGACGATCACCAGCTTCTCCACGGGCCTCGGCGCCACCGTCGCCAGTGTCGGTGTGCTGATCGCGCTCGGCGCGATCCTGGGCAAGCTGCTGGCCGACTCGGGCGGCGCCGACCAGATCGTCGACACGATTCTCGCGAAGGCGAGCGGACGCGCCATGCCCTGGGCGATGGTCCTGATCGCCTCGATCATCGGTCTGCCGCTGTTCTTCGAGGTCGGCATCGTGCTGCTGATCCCGGTGGTGCTGCTGGTCGCCAAGCGCGGCAACTACTCCCTGATGCGGATCGGTATCCCCGCGCTCGCCGGACTCTCGGTGATGCACGGCCTGATCCCGCCGCACCCCGGCCCGCTGGTCGCCATCGACGCGCTCGACGCCAACCTGGGCGTCACCCTCGCGCTGGGTGTCCTCGTCGCCATCCCGACCGTGATCATCGCGGGCCCGGTCTTCTCCCGGTACGCCGCCCGCTGGGTGGACATCCAGGCGCCGGAGAAGATGATCCCCGAGCGCCCCTCGGAGGACCTGGACCGCCGCCCGGGCTTCGGGGCCACCCTGGCCACCGTGCTGCTGCCCGTCGTCCTGATGCTGGCCAAGGCCCTCGTCGACATCGTGGTGGACAACCCGGAGAACCACGTCCAGCGGGTCACCGATGTGATCGGTTCGCCGCTGATCGCCCTGCTCGCCGCGGTGATCGTCGGCATGTTCACGCTGGGCCGGGCCGCCGGATTCACCAAGGCGCGGCTCTCCACGACCGTCGAGAAGTCGCTCGCCCCGATCGCCGGGGTGCTGATGATCGTCGGTGCCGGCGGCGGCTTCAAGACGACCCTCATCGACGCCGGTGTGGGCCAGATGATCCTCGAGTTCTCCGAGAACTGGTCGATACCCGCCCTGCTGCTCGGCTGGCTGATCGCCGTCGCGATCCGCCTGGCGACGGGTTCGGCGACCGTGGCCACCATCTCGGCGGCCGGCCTCGTCGCTCCGCTGGCGGCCGGCATGTCCACCCCGGAAGCGGCTCTGCTCGTCCTCGCCGTCGGTGCGGGCTCGCTCTTCTTCAGCCACGTCAACGACGCGGGGTTCTGGCTGGTGAAGGAGTACTTCGGTATGGACGTCGGTCAGACGATCAAGACCTGGTCGGTGATGGAGACCATCATCTCCGTCGTCTCGCTCGGCTTCATCCTGCTGCTGTCGCTGGTCCTGTAGCTACTCCTCCGGATCCCGCCACAGCGGGTGTTCGGAGCGGGCCCAAGGGCGCTCGACCGACCCGGTGCGCATGCCACGGCGTGCCTCCGGGTCGGCGAGCGCCATTGCCGTATGTCCGGCCAGGACGATGCCGATCGCGAGGGCCAGCCAGTCGTGCACGAAGGTCGCGCCCGTGCGCCACACCAGCGGGGCGAGGTCCGTGAACCACATCAGCAGGCCGGTGCCGAGCATCACGAGCACGGCGCCGGCGATCCAGGCGGCGTAGAGCTTCTGGCCCGCGTTGAACTTCCCGGCCGGCCGGGCGCCGGGCGTGCGGTCACGGCGCAGAGCGGCCTTCAGCCACTGCCGGTCGTGCGGTCCGAACCGGTTGAGCCGGGAGAGGTCGGCGCGCAGCGCCCGGGAGACCAGCCCGGCAAGCAGCGGTACGGGGACGAGCAGCCCGGACCATTCGTGGACGGTGACCACGAGGTGGCGGCGGCCGACGAGTTCGGCGAGCTGGGGGATGTACAGAAAGGCCGCGGTGGCCACGCACAGCAGCGTCAGCCAGGCGGTGGTGCGGTGCACCCAGCGCTCGGTGCGGGTGAAGCGGCGGATCCTCGTGGGGTGTTCAGACGGTGGGGGCGTCGTCCCGGCCGTTGGACCGGCCCACCCAGGCGTCGACGTCATAGCCGAGCTCCTCCCAGTAGCCGGGGCGCACGGCGTCGGTGACGGTGATCCCGGAGAGCCATTTCGCCGATTTGTAGAAGTACATCGGTGCCACGTAGAGACGGACCGGGCCGCCGTGCGAGTGGGTGACCGGCTTGTCCTGCATGCGCAGCGCGACCAGGACGTCTGCGCGCCGGGCCTGTTCCAGGGTGAGGCTCTCGCTGTAGGCGCCGTCGAAGCAGGTGAAGCGGACCGCCTTCGCGCCGGGGCGTACTCCTGCCGCGTCCAGCAGTGCGGACAGCCTGACCCCCTCGAACGGGGTCTCGGGGACGCGCCAGCCGGTGACGCACTGGACATCGCGCACCAGGCGGCTCTGCGGGAGCGCCTTCAGGGAGTCCAGCGTGTAGGTGGCGGGGCGGTCGACCAGGCCGTCCACGGTGAGGCGGTAGTCGGCGGCGGTCTTCTCGGGTACGGACGTGGCGACGGAGTAGTAGCGGAAACCGCCGCCGTTGGGCAGGAGGCCGGTCAGCCCGGTGGGGTCCTTGTCCGCGACCGCTCCGAGCCCGGTCTCCAGGCCCCGCTGGAGCACGGGGGCGGCGGCCACCCCGGCGACGCCCAGGCCGAGCATGGCCAGGACGAGGCGGCGGCCGACGGGGGCGCCTTCGGCACGGCTGCCGTCAGGAGAGTCTTCGCTGCCGGGAGGGTCTTCACTGTCGGGAGGGCGACTGTTCACCCGCCCATTCGAACACCCGCGGCCGTCCGTCACCAGGGGCCGCGGGTGTTCGTCACCACCCGGTAAGAACTACCGGGGGGCCGTCGTGCTCTCCGCGGCCTTCTCCAGCTGGAACGCCTCGTTGCCGAGGCCGATCCTGGCGTGCACCTCGGGCTTCGTGGAGCGCAGCACCGCCCCGTACACCAGGCCGCCGACGAGGGCGACGCCGATGACTCCGGGCAGCAGCCAGTTGAGTACGGAGCCGGGGCCCGAGCCGACCAGTACGTCGAAGTCCCGGACGGTGAACACCGCGATGGCCAGCAGTGCGATGCCGGCGAGGCCGGAGGCCACGAGCCGGGGGGCCTGGGCGCGGCCCGCACCGCGGCGTACGAAGAAGGCGATCACGGCGAAGGAAGCCGCCGCCATCAGCAGGATCACTCCGAGCGCGCCGACGTTGCCCATCCACGTGAACAGCTGCAGGACGGGCGCCGTGGGGTCGCCGACCGGGTTGTCGTCCGTGAGGGCGAAGGCCAGCACGATCACGACGGAGATCACGGACTGGAGCAGCGAGCCGGTGGCGGGCGCGCCGCTGGTCTTGCTGGTCCGGCCGAAGCCCGCCGGAAGCAGTCCCTCCCGGCCCATCGCGAAGGCGTAGCGGGCGACCACGTTGTGGAAGCTGAGCAGCGCGGCGAACATGCCCGTGACGAAGAGGACGTGCAGCACGTCCGTGAACGTGGCGCCGAGCCTCTCCTCGGTCAGACCGAAGAGCATGCCCGGGCCCTCCTTGAGGGAGGTGTCCGAGATGGAGCCGGGGCCCGCGGCGACGGTCAGCGCCCAGGAGCTCACCGCGAGGAACAGGGCGGCGTAGCCGACGGCCAGGAACATGACCCGGGACACGACGACCTGCGGCCGGCTGGTCTCCTCCGCGTACACGGGGGCCTGCTCGAAGCCTACGAACGCGGCGATGCAGAAGCAGAGCGCCGTGCCCAGCCCCGCGCCGGTGAGGGTGTCGGGGTTGAACGCGTGGAAGGACAGGCCCTCGGGGCCGGGCTTGCTCACGGCGGCGATGTCGAAGATCACGACCAGGGCGCACTCGATGACCAGCAGGACGCCGAGCACCTTGGCGTTGAGGTCGATCTTCAGCCAGCCGAGGACACCGACGACGGCCACGGAGACGAGGGCGGGAAGCCACCAGGGCATGTCGATGTCGAGGTAGGTGGCGAAGAGGCCGGAGACCTCGAAGCCGAGGATGCCGTAGATGCCGACCTGCATGGCGCTGTACGCGACCAGCGCGACGAGCGAGGCGCCCGCGCCGGCAGTCGGGCCGAGACCGCGGGCGATGTAGGCGTAGAACGCACCGGCGTTGTGGACGTGCCGGCTCATCTCCGCGTAGCCGACGCTGAACAGCATGAGGACGATGCCGAGGACGACGTAGAGCAGCGGCTGCCCGACGATGCCCATCACACCGAAGACCGTGGGCATCACCCCCGCGACGACCATCAGCGGGGCGCTGGCCGCCAGGACCGAGAGCAGCAGTCCGGGGGTGCCGAGGCGGTCGGCGCGCAGGGCGCGGTCCTCCCCCTTGTAGGTGTTGATCCCGCCGGTGTCGCCGTTCGTCGCGGCCGTTCCGGTCCCGGTCGTATCTGTTCTGCCCGTCGACATGGCGGGGTTGGTCCCTTCGTTGAGAGCAACGTGCATCACGGGGTACCGAGCGCGTAGGTGCGCGCGGCAAGAAATGCGGGGTACGGATCGCGGCCGGAGTACGACCAGGGGGCCGCGGTCGCGTGGGGGCCGATGCGGTGGAAGAGCGCGGCAGCCTCGGCGGGGCGGCCCTCGCAGATCTTGGCGTGGGCGAGGAAGTTGAGGTCGATGTGGTGGCGGGGGTGGTCCTCGCGCTCCCATTCCAGCCACCAGTCGAAGGCGGCCTTCATCACCTGTCTGGCCCGGCGGCCGGTCCAGTGCCCAGAGCCCGCCGGGTCGTCGGACACGCTGCCCGCCGCGGCCAGGACGCGGTAGCGCTCGGCGTGCGCGACGACGGGGAGTACGGCAAGCGGCGAGTCGGCCGGGGCCTGTTCGGCCGCCCATGCGGCGAAGTCGTACACCTCGTGGAGCGGGTCGCCGCCCTCCGGATCGGTCTCGGCCAGCAGGGCCGTCATCAGGTGATGCGCCTGGTGGTGCTCGGGGTGGCGGGACCGGATCGCCTCGAACTGCCTGGCGGTCTCCTCACGGGTGCCGTACGTGCGGTCGAGCAGCATCAGGCCCAGCCACGGGGTCGGGTCCGCGGGGTCGAGCCGGGCAGCGCCCAGGCAGGCTTCGCGGGCCTTTTCCCGTTCTCCGGCACCGGACTTGGCGCTCAGGGCCCTGGTGACGGTGGCGCAGGCGAGGAGGGTGGCGGCGTCGGGGCTGTCCGGTTCGGCGAGCAGCCACTCGCGTGCCCAGCCGGCCGCGGACGGGGTGGCGGCGAGTGCGAGCACACGGTGGCCGCGGCGGTCCCAGTCGGTGTCGGTGGCGACGAGGAGGGCGCGGGCCCTGGCCCACCGGCCCTGGGCGAACTGACCTCGTACGTCGATCAGTTCACTGTCGTCGAGAGCCGGGTCGAAAGCGTGGTCCGAGCGACCGCCCTTGCGGCGGGCGCGGCCCAGGGGCGGCGGAGGCGGGGACATCCGCAGGCTTCCTTTTTTCGGCGCGGTGTGCGAGGTGGTTCGACGCTGTGTGCGAGCAAACGATCGCGCACAGCAAAGCGGTAGGTAAGGCTCCACGTCAAGGGCGGCCCTTTCACAACTGCATGCGTGAACCATGCAGTTGACGTTGAGGGGGTGTGGTCTGAACCATTCGCGCAGCTCGTCGCGGGGACGGCGGAGACACGGAACGGCTGGGGTGACGCGTGCCACACTGCCGTCATGGAGAACCGTGAACCGCTCAAACCCTTCCTCCTCGCCTTCCCCGGACCACTGCGCGACCGGCTGGTGGCGGCCGTGCTCTCCGGCGAGAAGGTGTCGACATCGGGGCTGCTCGCGGAGTACGAGGTGGAGAAGGAGGACCTTCCGCCGGTGGGTGAGCGGTCCGCGCTGATCGACTCCCGGGGACGGGAGGTCGCCGTCGTGGAGCTGACGGAGGTTCGGGTGGTGGCCCTGGGCTCGGTCGGCCTTCAGCACGCACTCGACGAGGGCGAGGGGTACACGTCGGTCGCCCGGTGGCGGGCGGGGCACGAGGCGTTCTGGCACAGCGAGGAGATGCGGGAAGCCCTGGGGGACCCTGAGTTCACCGTGGACGACGACACGCAGATCGTCGTGGAAAGGTTCCGAGTGGTGGAGCGGTGGGAGTGACGGGGTGGCGGCCGGGGTGACGCCGCCCGGCCCGGCCCGGCGCGCGGACGCGGCGGGAACCCGGACCGGGAGGCGGGGTCACACGGCGGGGAGCGCGTAGAGCTTCTTGCCGTGCATCACGGCCAGCCGCTTGCCCGCCGCCACCACGTACCACTGCTGGATGTCGCCGGTTCTGTCGTTGTAGGTCCAGCGCAGCTTCCCGGTCGTCGCGTCGAAGGCGTGCACGCCCCCGTCCTTGTCGAACTCGGTCGCGCCGTACAGGGTGTTGTTCACCTTGGCGAACTGCCAAGCCTGCGTGGCCGTGTCCCGCAGGTCCTCGTTGTGCCAGATCTGCTTGCCCGTCGCGGGATCCACCGCACGCAGGCTGCGGGCGGTGTCGGAGGCGTAGAGCACCCCGTCCAGGACGTGCGGGTCGCTGAAGGTGCTGTACTCGCTCGCCGCGAGGGACCAGCTCTCCTTGCCGTCGGCCAGCGCGAACGCCCGCAGGCGCTGTCCGTCCGCCACGATCACCAGTTCCCCGTGCACGGCGAAGCGGCGGTGGTTGGACCGGCTGATCTTCTTGGTCCACACCTGCCGGCCCGTCGTCGTGTCGCGGACGGTCACGTTCTCCCGGTAGTCCGTGTAGACGAGGCGGTTGCCCACGGTCGCGGCGGTGATGCCGTACTCCTCGGTACCCGAGTCACGCTTCTCACGCCAGACGATCCTGCCGGAGGCGGTGTCGATCGCGGCAATCACGTTGTCGGGCGACGTGAAGTCCTTCTCCAGGATGCCGGCGAGGACGTACACATGGCGGTCGTCCGCCGCGATCGGGCGCGGCTGCTCGTACTTCTTGCCCAGCCGGCTCCGCCAGGTCTCTTTGCCGGTTGCCGGATCCAGGCCCACGACGTCACCGTCGTACTCGCCGCTCGCGAGGTACAGCGTCCCGCCGCCGAGGACGAGTTCGGCGCCGGGTGTGGTGACACCGGCGCGGGACCACTTCTGTTCGCCGGTGACCGCGTCGCGTCCGACCAGCGGGTCACCCGACACCAGGACCACGTCGCCGGCCACCGCGAGCGCGCCGTCGCCGGCCAGGTTGCTGTTCGCCGCGTTCTGCTGCCACAGCGGCTCGGGTGCGGTGCCCGGCGGCGGGGTCGTGAAGGGGTCACCGTTCTTGCCCCCGCCCGGCGTCGGACTGCCTCCCGGCTCGACCGCCTCCCCCTCGGGACCGCAACCGACAGCCCCGGCGCCGACCACGGCCAGGCCCAGTCCCGTCCCCGCCAGCCTGAGTATGTGCCTGCGCGACATCGCGTACCCGCCACGTCCGACCACCATTGTTCCTGCTTCCGTCCGCTGTTCCGACGCCCCCGTGGACGCTCCGGCGCCGTCAGGCTAGCCGTCGGATTTCGGCCGCCCGCCGGACGGTACGGAATCGGGACAGGGCCGTGAAGCTCCCGTCGCCCCGTCACAGATCGCCCGGCGGGCCGTCCGCCCGGTGGTCGCGCCGGCCGGACGCCCCGGCCGGTCGCCTCAGCCGGTCGCCTCGGCAGCCGCCCGGCCCGCCGCGCGGCCCGAGAAGATGCAGCCGCCGAGGAACGTGCCCTCCAGCGAGCGGTAGCCGTGGACTCCCCCACCGCCGAAGCCGGCCGCCTCACCCGCCGCGTACACACCGGACAGCGGGGTGCCGTCCGCCGTCAGGACACGGGAGGACAGGTCCGTCTCCAGGCCCCCCAGGGACTTGCGGGTGAGGATGTTGAGCCGGACGGCGATCAGCGGACCCGCTCCGGGGTCGAGGATGCGGTGCGGCTTGGCCGTACGGATCAGCCTGTCGCCCAGGTAGGAGCGGGCGCCGTTGATCGCCGTGATCTGGAGGTCCTTGGTGAAGGGGTTGGCGACCTCCCGGTCGCGGGCGGTGATCTCGCGGCGCAGATCGTCCTCGTCGATCAGCGGCTCGTCGGTCAGTGCGTTCATCCCGCGGACCAGAGCGCCGAGGTCCTTCTCGACGACGAAGTCGACGCCCTTGTCCATGAACGCCCTGACCGGTGCGGGGACGTCGGCGCGCGCCCTGCCGATCACGTCGCGGACCGACTTTCCGGTCAGGTCGGGGTTCTGCTCGGAGCCGGAGAGCGCGAACTCCTTCCCGATGATCTTCTGGTCGAGGACGAACCAGGTGTATCCGTACCCGGACTTCATGATGTGTTCGAGGGTGCCCAGCGTGTCGAAACCGGGAAAGAGCGGGACCGGCAGCCGCTTCCCGCGGGCGTCCAGCCAGAGGGAGGACGGGCCGGGCAGGATCCGGATGCCGTGCTTGGCCCAGATCGGGTTCCAGTTCTCGATGCCCTCGGTGTAGTGCCACATCCGGTCGCGGTTGATGTGATGGGCGCCGGCCTCCTCGGTGATGCCCACCATCAGCCCGTCGACGTGGGCGGGTACCCCGGAGAGCAGCTTCTCGGGCGGGGTGCCGAGCCGCTCGGGCCACTGGGCGCGTACGAGGTCGTGGTTGCCGCCGATGCCGCCCGAGGTGACGATCACGGCCTGCGCCTTCAGCTCGAAGGCGCCGGTGACCTCGCGGCTGCTGGCCGTGCCCCGCTCGGCGCCGCTCGCGTCGAGGAGCTCGCCGGTGACGGTGTCGATGGCCCCGGCCGAGCGGCCGAGGCCGGTGACCCGGTGGCGGAACCGCAGCTGGACGAGGCCCTTCGCGACGCCTTCGCGCACCCGCCGCTCGAAGGGGGCGACGACACCGGGCCCGGTGCCCCAGGTGATGTGGAAGCGCGGGACGGAGTTGCCGTGGCCGTTCGCGTCGTACCCGCCCCGTTCGGCCCAGCCGACGACGGGGAAGAACCGCAGCCCCTGGTCGTGCAGCCAGGACCGCTTCTCACCGGCCGCGAAGTCGACGTACGCCTCGGCCCACTTGCGCGGCCAGTGGTCCTCCTTGCGGTCGAAGCCCGCCGTGCCGTACCAGTCCTGGAGGGCCAGCTCGTGGCTGTCCTTGATGCGCAGCCGGCGCTGCTCGGGCGAGTCGACGAGGAAGAGGCCGCCGAAGGACCAGTGCGCCTGGCCGCCTATGGACTGTTCGGGTTCCTGGTCCAGCAGGATCACCGTCCGGCCCGCGTCGACGAGCTCGGCGGTGGCCACGAGACCCGCGAGTCCGGCCCCGATCACGATCACATCAGCGTCGTACGCCATGGTTCCATCCTTCGGGGCGATGCCGTGCGGTGCACGAAGTTACTTGTGCGTCAGATCTTCGGTACCGGCCGCTTCCACGTCAACCGCCCGGTCGGCGCCGCCCTCACCGCTCCCGCGGGTCCGCGGGGCTATCGTCGGATCCGTGTCGGTGCTGGTTCTCCTGCTCTCCGTCGGTGCCGCGTGCTGTCTGGGCTTCGGGTTCGTCCTCCAGCAGGACGCCGCCCGACGTGCGCCCCTGAGCGACTTCCTGTCGCCCCGGCTGCTGCTCGACCTGATGCAGGTGCCGAGCTGGCTCGCCGGGATCGGCCTGATGGTCTGCGGCATGGTCCTCGGGGCGCTGGCGCTCGGGCAGGGCGAGGTGTCGCTCGTCGAGCCGCTGCTGGCGACCAATCTGGTCTTCGCGATGGCACTGTCGCGCCACCGCACCGGGCAGTCACTCGGACGGCAGGGCTGGGGCGGGCTCTGTCTGCTGGCGGGCGGCGTCACCGCCTTCCTGCTGGCCGGCCAGCCGGAAGGCGGTGAGGCGACCGCGGATCCGCTGCGGCAGTGGCTGGTGATCGGGACGGTCGCCGGGCTCGCGGTGGTCCTGACCGCCTCGGCCAGGCACCCGCGGACCCCCGGAACGCCCGTGCTGCTCGGGCTGGCGGCCGGACTGCTGTACGGATTGCAGGACGCCCTGACCAGGCTCTGCGGGGAGCGGCTGGACGAGGGTGGCTGGTCGGCACTGATGACGGGCTGGCATCCGTACGCGATCGTCGTGATCGGGGTGACCGGTCTGATCCTGGTCCAGAGCGCGTTCGAGGCGGGGCCGTTGCGGATGTCGCTGCCCGCGCTGACGGCCGCGCAGCCGCTGGCCGGGATCGCGTGCGGAATCGGGTTCCTGGGCGATCAGGTGCGCACCGACGCGGGCGCCCTGGCGTGGCAGGCTGCCGGGCTCGCGGCGATCGTGGCGGGGATCGTGCTGCTCGGGCTCCATCCGGCGATGCCGGAGGGGAAGGGCAGGCACGGGTCCACTGCTGCCGACCGGGTGATGTTGGATGAGCAGCATGACTCCGGATGACGAGATCCTGGACATCGTCGACGAGAACGACGAGGTCGTCGGGCAGGCGCCACGTGGCGAGGCGACCGCGCGGGGCCTGCGCCACCGCTGCGTCTTCATCGAGGCCAGAGACGCCGGGGGGCGGCTCTTCGTGCACCGCAGGACGGCGACGAGTCGGTCTTCCCCTCGCACTACGACATGTTCGTCGGCGGGGTCGTGGGCGCGGGCGAGTCCTACGACGAGGCTGCGCTGCGGGAGGCCGGGGAGGAGCTGGGGGTGCCGGATCTGCCCCGCCCCGAGCCCCTGTTCAAGTTCCTCTACACGAGCGCCGAGCACAGCTGGTGGTCCTCCGTGTACCGGGTGCGGTGCGAGCTGCCGGTGAATCCGCAGGTGGAGGAGGTCGCCTGGCACACGTTCCTGACCGATGCGGAACTGGAGCGGCGGCTCGGCGACTGGCTGTGGGTTCCGGACGGGCTGGAGACCTACCACCGCCTGCGGGAGTTCAGGGCCGGGGAAGCGGGGTCCACCTCGTGAGCCGCCGCGGCGACGTCATGCAGGGCCTGCGGCTGTGGTTCGCGCCGCAGCAGATCCGCGCGGAGGGCGACACCCCGGACTACCGCTTCTCGCTCGCCAACGAGCGCACGTTCCTCGCGTGGCTCCGGACGGCTCTCGCGCTGATCGGCGGTGGTTTCGCCGTCGACCAGTTCCTGCCCGGTCTGAGCTGGGGCCTCCGTGCGGGCCTGGCCCTCGGGCTGCTCGTTGCCGGTGTCCTGTGCGCCCTGCGCGCGGTGAATCACTGGGTGCGGTGCGAGCGGGCGATGCGGCGCGGTGAGGATCTGCCGGTGTCCCGCTTCCCGGCCCTCCTGAGCATGGTCGTCGCCGTGGTCGCCCTGGCGATGGTGGTGGTGGTCCTGTTCGGCTGGGAGGGCCGGTGACCGCGGCGGAGCGCGATCCGGGGCTGCAGCCGGAACGGACGAGGCTGGCCTGGCGGCGTACGACGTTGTCCTGCACGGTGGTGGCCCTGCTCGCGGTCAGGCAGGCCCTGCACGGCGGGGCCGACGCGGCGGGGGTGATCGCCGTGGCGCTGAGCCTGCTGGCCTGGCTGGGGTTCCTGCGGGTGGCGCAACGCCGGGTGGCGGGCCTGGGATCCACCGCGCCGGCGGCGCTGCCGCCGCGCGACGCGCTGACGGCAGCGGCGTGCACGGTCGCGATCGCGGCGTTCGCCGCCGCCATGCTGTTCTGAGCCGACGGACGGTCTCGGTTCTTCCGGCACGGGCGGTCCCGGTTCTCCCGCGGGCGGTCTCAGCTCTCCCAGTCCACGGTGACGACGATCTTGCCGCGGGTGCGCCCCTGCTCGTTGAGCCGGTAGGCGTCCGCTGCCTGCTCCAGGGTGAAGACCTGGTCGACGTGGACGGTGATGACGCCCTGCTCGGCCAGCTCCGCGATCTGCGCGAGGTCCTGGGCGTCGGGACGCACGAAGGCGTAACGGCCGCCGTAGGAGAAGACCTCCGCGTCCGCGATGGAGGCGAGCCTGCCGTCGGGGGCGAGCGTCTCGGCGGAGACCCGCAGGGCTTCCCCGCCGACGGTGTCGAACGCGGCGTCGATGCCTTCGGGGGCCAGGGCCCTCAGCCGGTCGGCGAGCCCGTCGCCGTACTCCACGGGTTCGGCGCCGAGCTGACGCACGTACTCGTGGTTGTGGGGGCCCGCCGTGCCGATGACCCGGCAGCCCGCGTGCCGGGCGAGCTGGACGGCGAACGAGCCGACTCCTCCGGCGGCGGCGTGGACGAGGACCGTCTCGCCGTCCCGGACCTCCAGGGTGCGGTGGAGCACCTGGTAGGCGGTGAGTCCGCACAGGGGGAGGCCCGCGGCCTCCTCGAAGCTCAGGTTCAGGGGCTTGCGGGCGAGGGTCCGCACGGGTGCGGCGACGTATTCGGCGAGGGTCCCGCGCGAGAGGAAGTCCTCGCGCACGTAGCCGATGACCTCGTCGCCCACGGAGAACTCGTCGACGGCGGCACCCGGTTGGACGACGACTCCGGAGACGTCCCAGCCGGGAATGACCGGGAAGACGGCTTCCAGCGCCGACTGGAGGTAGCCCTCGCGCGCCTTCCAGTCGACGGGGTTGACGGCCGCGGCCCGCACCTTCACCAGGACCGAGTCCGGGCCGACCTTGGGGTCGGGCCGGTCGCCGTACTCCAGGACATCGGCCGGACCGTAGCTGCTGTAGCTGATCGCCTTCATCCTCCGACGATCGGCGCAGGTCAGGGTCCCCGCAACTCAGGCTGTGGCGGCGTGGAAGGGCGGCAGCAGTGTGCGCGGGTCATGGCCGCGGTGCCAGAGCCCGATGAGAAAGGCGGTCGTCGTCTCGAGATACCCGGCCCGGTCGAGCCCGCCCACGGTCAGCGGTACGCATCCCAGGGCCCGCACCAGGACCCCTACCGCCTCCAGGGCCTGCTCGTCGTCCCCGCACAGCGGGACGGTGACCGGCCCGTCGGCGAAGGCGGGCGGGGTGAGCCGCCACACGGAGTCCGGGAGGTGGTTGAACGCCTTGACGACCCGCGCCCCGGTGGAGTCGGCGATCGTACGGGCGGCGCCCGGGCCCCCGTCCGTGGTGAGCCTGAATCCGGGCCCGACGGCGTTGGTGCAGTCGATCAGCAGCCGGTCCCTCAGGGCGCCGTCCGCGGCGCCGAGGCCGCCGAGGACACCGGCCACGGCGTCGTAGGGCACGGCGAGCAGGATCGCGTCGCCGAAGGCCGCCGCCTCGGTGACCGTGCCCGCGCTCTGGCCGGTACGGCCGGCGAGGGCACGGGCACGGTCGGGTGACCGGCCGCCGAAGAGGACGTCGTGCCCGGCTCTCCCCCACTGGGTGCCGAGGGCTTCCGCCATGTTTCCCGTACCGATGATGCCGATCCGCATGTCCGTCTCCCGTGGCCGCTGTTCGCGTAGCGTCGTCCTGTCGGAACGCTAGGAGATCCGTTACGCACCGTTCGGTGCCCGACGGGCCGGGGAGGGGGAACCGTGGACCGGCTGCTCGCGGACTGCAGGGCCAGGCTCGGCTTCGATCTGCTGGCGAACACCTGGAATCCCGTCATCCTGTACGCACTGGCCGAGGGCCCGCGCCGGCCACGTGAACTGCGGGCGGAGATCGGCGGCATCAGCGCCAAGGTGCTGACCGAGACGCTGCGCCGGCTGGAGGGGTACGGGCTGGTCGAGCGGTGCGCGTACGCCGAGGCGCCGCCACGCGTGGAGTACGCGCTGACAGCGCTCGGCCGGACACTGCTCGAACCGATCGAGGCGCTGGGCCGCTGGTCGGCCCGGTACGGGGACGCGTTCGTGGCGGCGCAGGGCTGGGAGGACTAGGGCCTTCCGCCCTGGAGCCTCACCGGCCTCACCAGCGCGGGATCGGCGGGGTCACCCACTCCGGGTCGGCCTTGCGCATCGCCGCCGCGTCGTCGCGTGCGCGCATCGCGCCGTCGTCGTCGAGCCAGCGCCGGTGGAGCGCGGCCAGCCGGTCACGGTCGAGTTCGACACCGAGTCCGGGGGCGTCGGAGACGGCGAGGTGTCCGCCCTCGAAGGTGTGGCGGGCCGTGATGACGTCCTCGGTCTGCCAGGGGTAGTGGCTGTCGCAGGCGTAGTCGAGGTTGGGCACAGTGGCGGCGACGTGGGTCATCGCGGCGAGGCTGATGCCGAGGTGGGTGTTGGAGTGCATGGAGAGTCCCACGCCGAAGGTGCGGCAGATCCCGGCCAGTTCACGCGTACGGTGCAGGCCGCCCCAGTAGTGGTGGTCGGAGAGGATCACCTGGACCGCGTCACGGGCGAAGGCCTCGGGGACTTCCGCGAGGGTGGTGACACACATGTTCGTGGCGAGTGGGAGGTCCGTCCCGGCGGAGACCTCCGCCATCGCCGCTGTGCCGCTCGCCGGGTCCTCCAGGTATTCGAGTACGCCCTTGAGCTGATCGGCGACGTACAGCGAGGTCTCGACGGACCAGGCCCCGTTGGGGTCCAGCCTCAGCGGCTGTCCCGGGAAGGCCTCGGCGAGCGCGCGGACGGCGGCGATCTCCTGGTCGGGCTCGAAGACTCCGCCCTTGAGCTTGAAGGAGGTGAACCCGTGCTCGCGGGAGAAGCGCCGTGCCTGGGCGACGACTCCGGCGGGGTCCAGGGCCGCGCCCCAGTCGTCCTGTTCGCCGCCCGCGGGGTGGGCGGCCCAGCGGTAGAAGAGGTACGCGCTGTACTCGACGCTGTCGCGGACCTTGCCGCCGAGCAGTGCGTGCACGGGCAGCCCGAGGGTCTTGCCGAGCGCGTCCAGGCAGGCGACCTCGAATCCGGAGACGACGGAGAGCCGCAGCTTGTCGGCGGTCTGCACCCCACGCAGCCCTCCCGCGTCGACCCGCCCGTCGGCGGCGCGTGAGTCGCCGCACACCTCGTCGGCCAGGGCGAAGAGGCCGTTCAGGTCGCTGACCGGGCGGCCGGGGAGGGCACGGGCCAGCGGTTCGGCCAGTTCGAGGTAGGTGCCGTCACCGTAGGTCTCCCCCACTCCGGTCACACCGCCGCGTGTGACGACCTCCACGATGAGCCGCGGGGTGTACGGCTGGTGGACGCCCTGGGTGTTCAGCAGCGGCGGATCGGCGATGAGGATCGGGGTCAGCCGGACGTCGTCGATCAACAATGCTGTATCCATACGTGAACCCTATTCAGGGATACGACTGAATGCCAGACCGGGAGCCAAGATCGTCCACTTGATTCCGGGAGTTCACTGGACGACATACCGACTGGTCGGCATCATGGTGCCGATCGTTCAACCGTCCCGGAGGTGCGCCCATGAGCCCAGTCCATCCGCCAGGTCTCGACCTCGGCCTGCTGCGTGGGTTCCTCGACCGCGAGCGGCCCGGGCTGGTGAACGGACCGCTCGAAGGCCGGCTGATCGAGGGCGGGCGCTCCAACCTGACCTACATCGTCACCGACGGCACGGGCCGGTGGGTCGTCCGCAGACCCCCGCTGGGCCACGTACTGGCCACCGCGCACGACATGAAGCGCGAGCACCGGGTGATCAGCGCCCTGCATCCGACCGCCGTGCCGGTGCCCGAGCCGGTACTGCTGTGCGAGGACGAGTCGGTCATCGGCGCGTCGTTCTACGTCATGGAGTACGTCGAGGGAACCCCGTACCGCACCGCCGAGCAGCTCGCTCCCCTCGGCCCCGAGCGCACCCGCGCCGCCGTACTCGGACTCGTCGACACGCTCGTCGACCTGCACGCCGTCGACCCCGAGGCCGTCGGTCTCGGCGACTTCGGGCGCCCCGAGGGTTTCCTGGACCGCCAGCTGCGGCGCTGGGGCAAGCAGCTGGACGCCTCCCGCAACCGCGAGCTGCCCGGCATCGACGAGCTGCACGCCGCGCTCGGCCGGGCGCTGCCCGCCTCCCCCGCACCCACCGTCGTGCACGGCGACTACCGCCTGGACAACGTACTGATCGGGGAGGACGACCGGATCAAGGCCGTCCTGGACTGGGAGATGTCCACGCTCGGCGACCCGCTGACCGACCTCGGCCTGCTCGTGATGTACAGCTCCGACCTCGACCTGCCCGCCTCCCCGGTGTCCACCACCAGCGGTGCGGCCGGTCACCCCACTCCCGCCGAGCTGATCGAGCGCTACGCCGCACGCTCCGGCCGGGACACCTCCGGCATCTCCTGGTACACGGCCTTCGCGTGGTTCAAGCTCGCCGTGATCCTCGAGGGCATCCACTACCGCTACACCCTCGGCCAGACCGTCGGCCCGGGCTTCGACCGCATCGGCGACCTCGTCCCCGTCTTCATCGCGCACGGCCTCACCACCCTCCAGGAAGGCTGATCACCCATGGACTTCGCATTCGACGCCCGTACCGAGGAGCTGCGCACCAAGCTGCTGGCCTTCATGGACGAGTACGTGTACCCGGCCGAGGCGGTCGCCGAGGAGCAGCGCGCCCGGCTCGCCTCGCCGTGGGACACCCCGCAGATCGTGGAGGACCTCAAGGCGGAGGCGCGCAGGCAGGGTCTGTGGAACCTCTTCCTCCCGGACGCGGAGTACGGCGCCGGGCTGACGAACCTCCAGTACGCCCCGCTCGCCGAGATCACCGGGCGCAGCCCGCATCTGGCTCCGACCGCGCTGAACTGCGCGGCCCCGGACACCGGGAACATGGAGGTGCTCTTCCAGTTCGCCACGGACGAGCAGAAGAAGCAGTGGCTGGAGCCGCTGCTCGCCGGCGAGATCCGCTCGGCGTTCGCGATGACGGAGCCCGAGGTGGCCTCGTCGGACGCGACGAACATCGAGACGCGGATCGTGCGGGACGGCGACGACTACGTCATCAACGGGCGCAAGTGGTACATCTCCGGGGCGATGAACCCGGATTGCGCCGTCTTCATCGTGATGGGCAAGACCGACCCGGACGGCGAGGACATCCGCCGCCAGCAGTCCATGATCCTCGTCCCGCGCGACACCCCCGGCCTGGAGGTGCGCCGCGCGATGCAGGTGTACGGCTACGAGGACCACTCCCACGGCGGCCACGCCGAGGTCGTGTTCACCGATGTGCGGGTGCCCGCCGCGCATCTGATCGGCGAGGAGGGCGGCGGCTTCGCCATCGCCCAGGCGCGGCTGGGCCCGGGCCGTATCCACCACTGCATGCGGCTGATCGGGATGGCCGAGCGCGCGATCGAGCTGATGTGCAGGCGCGCCGTGTCCCGTACGGCCTTCGGCAAGCCGCTCGCCCAGCAGGGCGTCGTGCAGAACTGGATCGCGGACGCCCGGGTGACGGTGGAGCAGCTGCGGCTGCTCGTCCTGAAGACGGCCTGGCTGATGGACACGGTGGGCAACCGCGGGGCGCACACCGAGATCCAGTCGATCAAGATCGCCACGCCGCGCGCGGTCGTCGGCATTCTCGACCAGGCGGTGCAGCTGTACGGTGCCGGCGGCGTGAGCCAGGACTTCCCGCTGGCCGAACTGTGGGCCTCGGCACGGACGCTGCGCCTGGCGGACGGGCCGGACGAGGTGCACCAGCGGTCGCTCGCCCGGCGCGAGATCAAGAAGTACCTCTGAGCTCCGAGTTCCGAGTCCGGGGCTCCGGCCCCTGACCGACGGCGGTGCGGCCCGCTCCTACTGACCGCACCGCCGAAGGAGTTCAGAAGGTGAGCTTCCAGCTGTCGATGTAGCCGGTGTCCTGCGAGGCCGTGTCCCGCACCTGGAGCTTCCAGGTGCCGTTCGCGGTCTCGCTCGACGCGTTGACGGTGTAGGTCGCGATCACGTTGTCTGCCGAGTCGCTGCCGCTCGCGCTCTTCAGCCGGTACGCGGTGCCGTCCGGCGCGAGCAGATCGACGACGAGGTCACCGCGCCAGGTGTGCTTGATGTCCACGCCCACCTGAAGTGCGCCGGGAGCGTTGCCGGTACGGCCGGTGACCGCGATGGAGGAGGTCACGGCGGCCCCCGCGTCCGGTACGGCGACATCGGTGGTGCTGGTGAACACGCCCTCGCCCGTGGGCGGTTCGACGGTGCCTGCGGACAGGGTCCAGATCGCGTGGGCCACCGCGTCGCTGTTGCGGTCCAGGGCCGTGTCGTTGATGTTGGCCGTGGTGTCGCAGGACGAGTGGTAGCAGCGGTCGAAGGACTGTCCCGCCGTGCCGCCCCACTTCGTGGCCTGGGCGCTGCTCTTCGTGTTGCTCGCCCCGGTGAACAGGCCGCCGACGGGCACGCCCGCGCTCTTGAACGGGGCGTGGTCGGAGCGGCCGTCGCCCTCGGTCTCTATCTCGGTGGGCACCGACAGACCGGCGAAGTAGCTCTTGAAGGTCTGCTCGATGACCGGGTCGTCGTCGTAGACGAAGTAGCCGGCGTTGGGCGAGCCGATCATGTCGAAGTTGAGATATCCGTCGAGCTTGGCACGCTCGGTGGCGGCGAGGTTGTTCACGTAGTACTTCGAGCCGACGAGCCCCAGCTCCTCGGCACCCCACCAGGCGAAGCGCAGGTGCTTGTCGGGTGCGAGCTGCGCCCGCGAGACGGCGAGGGCGGTTTCGAGTACGGCCGCCGAACCGGAGCCGTTGTCGTTGATGCCCGCACCCGAGGTCACCGAGTCGAGGTGGGAGCCGGCCATGAGGACCTGGTTCGGATCCCCTCCCGGCCAGTCGGCGACGAGGTTGTACCCGGTGGCTCCGCCGGAGGTGAACTGCTGGAGTGCCGTGGTGTATCCGGCCGCGTCCAGCTTGGCCTTCACATAGTCGATGGACGCCTTGTAGCCGGTCCGGCCGTGGGCCCGGTTGCCGCCGTTGGCGGTGGCGATCGACTGGAGCTGGGTGAGGTGCGCCTTGACGTTGGCGAGGGGTATGTCGGGCGCCGCGGCCACCGCGGCGGGGGCGGCCGGTGCGGAGGAGGCGGGCGCCGCCTGTACCGCGGGGGCGGCCGTCGCGAGCAGGGCCACGACGGCGAGGGCGGATGCGGACACGGGTCTGTATCTGGCTGGGCTCATCGAAGGCTCCGGATTCCGTTCGGGGACTGACGGAACGTGCGGGGGGTACCCGGCCGTGCACGGCCGGGTCCAGGAGCTGGTGGTGCGATGTGCGTGACCGATGGTCAGCGAGATGGCCGCGTACCGTCAAGAGCTGAATCCGGACAGCCCCGTTCGCTCACCGGACAGAGGCGGCGGACAGAGGAGGCGGTCAGGCTGCCGTACGGAAGCGCGAGGACACCGTCGCGCCGCAGGCGGATGCCGATCCCCGCGCGCAGGAACGGAGTTGGCGCCGGGGCCGCGGCCGTCCCGCTTGCCCGCCCGATGATCACGGGATATGGTCCCCGGGCACATATGGGGTGATCATGACAGGCGGGGGACATGGCAGACGTAACAGGCGCGCCCACGAAGGGTGCGGGCGCGTGGGGGCAGGCCGTCACGGCGGTGGTAATGGTGGGGGCACTGGGGGTGGGCCTGTGGACGGTCCAGGAGACGTCGTCCGCGGACAGCGTGCCGCCGCCTGCCAGATGCTCGGGCGGGGAGCCCGAGAAGGCGACGGGAAAACCCGGGAAGGCACCCTGGCGCGTCTCCGGGGCGCAGCTGTGCGAGGCGCTGAACCGTCCCGGCCTGGCTGACGTGCTGGGCACACCCGGGGAGACCGTGAAGTCGGCCAGCGGCAACGGCGGCTCCCTCGACCTGTCCGGCGCGAAGGAGATCGACACCCCCTCGGCCCAGATCGAGTTCGAGACCTACACCGTGACGCTGTCGGCCACCTACGACGGCCTTCCGGTGGACGGGTCCGCGGCGCTCCTGGGCGCCGATGCCCGGCAGGAGACGTTTCTGGGCCGCCCGGCGGTCCTCTACTCGCAGCGCACCATCAGCATCAGCTTCCGCCTCGACGGCAGCGACTCCGACAGCGGTCCCGGTGCCCCGGCCCGCGTCCTGAGCGTGGCCCAGGACGCGAAGGACAGCGGCGGGTCCTACGAGATGGCCGTGTGGCGTGCGGACGGCATGACGCCGGACGACGGGGTGCTGCTCGGCGTCGCCGAGACGGTCCTGCCGACGGTCCCGCGGTGGGCCGCCGCCGGCTGACGGCCTCCGGCGGCGCCCCGGCGCACGGCAGGCCGCGTCCGACGGCTCCGGCCGTCAGGGGCGCAGTGCCCTCAGCAGCAGGTCGGCCAGGTGGTCGGCGACCTCCTGCTGACTGAGGGGGCCGTCCGGGCTGTACCACGTGGACAGGTGGTGGACCGAACCGAAGTGGTAGTCGACCACCAGGTCGGCCGGGGTCGCCGAGGAGAACACCCCGCTGCGCTGCCCCTCCTCGACGAGCGCCCGGAAGCCCTCGTGGTAGCGGCGCCGCTCCATCCGTACCTGTTTGTTCTTCTCCGGGCTCAGGTGGTGCATCGAGCGGAAGAAGATCGAGGCGTCGTCGAGGTTCTCGATGGTCGTGACGACCACGTCCGCCGCCGCGTCGCGCAGCCGCTGCTCGATCGGCGCCTCGGCGTTCGCGTACGCGTCGAGCCGCTCCTGCTGGAGTCGAAGGACCCGGGCGTAGACCTCCTGGAGGAGGTCCTCCTTGGAGCCGAAATAGTGGTAGAGGGCGCCTTTGGTGACACCCGCCGCCTCGACGATCTCCTGGACCGAGGTGCGGTCGTAGCCACGCTCGGCGAAGAGCCGGGTGGCGGCGGCCAGCAGCCGTTGAGGGACGGGCGTACCGTTCCCGTCCGTCGCCTTGGCCATTGCCGCCACCTGCCCTTTCGTCTGTGCGTGAAGCGTTCTACCGGGGAGAACGCAGTTCCCGCCTGAGGATCTTCCCACTTGCGGTCTTCGGGAGTTCCGTCAGGATCTCCACTTCGCGCGGGTACTTGTACGCGGCGAGTCTTTCCTTGCAGTACGCGCTCAGCTCGCCGGGCTCCGTCTCGGCCCCCGGGCGCAGGCTGACGTAGGCCCGCACGGTCTCCCCGCGGTAGGTGTCGGGGACTCCCACGACCGCCGCCTCGCGTACCGCGGGGTGGGTGTAGAGGACGTCCTCGACCTCACGGGGCCAGACCTTGAAGCCGGAGGCGTTGATCATGTCCTTCTTGCGGTCGACGACGTAGAGCCAGCCGGCCGCGTCCATGAAGCCGATGTCGCCGGTGCGCAGTTCCCCGCCGGGGAAGGCCGCCTCGGTCGCCTCGGGGAGGTTCCAGTAGCCGGAGACGACCTGCGGCCCGCGCACGGCTATCTCGCCCTGTTCACCGAAGGGGACGTCGTCTCCGTTCTCGTCGATGATCCTGACCACCGTGTCGGGTCCGGGGACGCCGACGGACAGGGTCCCGGACGCCGGATCGACGGGTGCCTCGTGCTCCGGCGGTACGGCGGCGCAGGGCGCCGTGCACTCGGTGAGGCCGTAACCGTTGCGGATGTACGGGCCGAAGCCGTCGCGGAACTTCTCCACGAGCGCGGGCGGCAGCGGCGCACCGCCCGAGGAGATCACCTTGAAGGAGGCGAAGTGCTCGCGGGTGGCCCCGGGGTGCGCGGCGAGCGCCATGAAGGCGGTCGAGGGGCCGACGGTGTAGGCGGGGCGGTGCTCGGCGAAGGCTTCCAGGACGACGCTCGCCTCGAAGCGGTAGGCGAGGACCAGGGTGCCCGCGTTGGCGACGCAGGCCGCGAGCTGGCACACCATGCCGGTGATGTGGAAGAGCGGGGCGAGGGCGAAGTAGGCGGCGCCCTCGGCGACGGGGTGGCCGGTTCGCTGCCGCTCCGCGTTCACCATGATGTTGCCGTGGGAGTTCATGGCGCCCTTGGGGGTACCGCTCGTCCCGGAGGTGTAGCTGATCAGCGCCACGTCGGCGGCGGTGAGCTCGCGGCCGTCGGGGGCGGCGAGGCCCCGGCGGGCCACAGCCACCAGGTCCGCCGCCCAGTCGTCGGGGCCGGGGGCGGGCAGCCGCTCGAAGCCGAGCACCCGGGGGTCGTCGGCCGTCTGCAGGTCGCGCTCGCAGGCGGTGACGGCGATCTTCACGTCCGGCGCGGCCTCTGCGACGTCCCGCAGGTAGGACTCCCAGGCCCGGTCCGAGCAGATCAGCGCGGTCACCGCCGCGTCCTTCAGTACGTGGCCGACCTCGCCGGACTTGTACATCGGGTTCAGCGGGACGACGGTCGCGCCGGCCTTCCAGGCTCCCAGCAGCGCGAGAACGAAGTGCGGGGTGTTCTGCAGCATGATCGCCACACGGTCGCCGCGCCGGAGCCCTTCGGCGGCGAGGTGTCCGGCCACGGAGTCGGAGAGCTCATCGGTCTCGCGGTAGCCGAGGCGGCCGTCGAAGTAGGCGAGGGCCGGGTGCTCGGGGGCCCGCCCGACGGCTGCGCGGAAGGCGTGCACCAGGGTCTCGGCCGGGTGGACGGGGGCCCGCTGGGCCTCGCTGAGCAGGGCGGTCCAGGGCTTTGCCGCGTAGATCGACTCGGTCATGCGCCGGCCCCCTCCCACTTCTGCTGCAAGTGGTTCATGCTGCCGATCCAGTGGTCGGGGTCCTTGGCGCGGGCCCGGTAGTACCCGGCCACCTCCGGGTGCGGCAGGACCAGGAAGCGGTCCTGCTCCATGGCGTCGAACAGGGCGTCGGCGACGGCCTCCGGCTCGATCGCGGTGGGTGCGAGTACGAGGTCGCCCGCGGTGCCCGAGGCGGTGAGCATGTCCGTACGCACGCCCTGCGGGCAGATCGCGTGGACCTTGATGCCGCGGTGGCGGTAGGTGAGCGCGAGCCACTCGGCGAAGGCCACCGCCCCGTGCTTGGTGACGCTGTACGGGGCCGCGCCGATCATCGTCAGCAGACCGGCCGCGGACGCGGTGGAGACGAAACGGCCGCTGCCGCGCTCCAGCCAGTCCGGCAGCAGCGCCCTGGCCGCGCGGACGTGCGACATCACGTTGACGTCCCAGGCCGCTGCCCAGACGTCCTCGTCGGCGAAGGCGTCTCCGCCGGATGCCAGGCCGGCGTTGGCGCAGTAGATGTCCACCGTGCCGTCGAGCGCGTCCCGGGCCGCGTCCACGATCCCCGAGGCGTCACCCGCGACGGCGGTCCCGCCGATCTCCTCGGCGAGCGCCTTGATCCGGTCGATGTCGAGATCGTTGACGACGACCCGTGCACCCTCGGCGGCGAATCTGCGGGCCAGAGCGGCTCCGATACCGCCTCCGGCTCCGGTCACCACTACGCCAGCGCCCTGCACCGTACTCATCGGTCCCGCCTCTCTCAGCCGTCTTCCCCGGCAGACTAACCAGTCGGTACGTGATCAGGGAAGGGGTCCCGGGCAGGACTGGGAATCTGCCCAGTCAGGGCCGTTCCGTGCGGCCCGCGCCCGCGCTAGCGTGCGTGGCCATGACAGTCGGCGCGATCATGGAGGTAGCGGAATGAGCCTGTCCAGACGTGGTTTGCTCGCCGTCGGCGGAGCGATGGGTGCTGTCGCGGCCACCGCGGCCGGGCCCGGTACGGCCTCGGCCGCGGGCCGGGGGCACGGCGCCGGGCGCACCGGGGTCCGTACCGGCTTCGAACGTCTGGCCGCCGACGGGTACCGGCTGCTCGCGGGAGAGAAGGTCGGTGTCGTCACCAATCCGACCGGGATCGCGGCGGACGTACGGCACATCGTCGATGTGATGCACCCGGACGAGCGGGTGAATCTGACCGCCGTCTTCGGACCGGAGCACGGCTTCCGGGGGACCGCGCAGGCCGGCGGCTCGGAGGGACGCTACGACGACCCGGCGACGGGGCTGCCGGTCTACGACACCTACCTCAAGAGCGGCCAGCCGCTCGCGGACATCTTCACGGCGTCCGGTGTGGACACGGTCGTCTTCGACATCCAGGACGCGGGCGCCCGCTTCTACACGTACATCTGGACCCTGTACGACTGCATGGAGGCGGCGGCCCTCGCCGGCAAGCGGTTCGTGGTCCTCGACCGGCCGAACCCGGTGACCGGGCGGGCGGCGCTGGGGCCCGTGCTCGACCCTGCCTTCGCGACGTTCGTGGGGCGCAGGGAGATCTCCCAGGCGCACGGGATGACGGTCGCCGAGCTGGCGCTGCTCTTCAACGGGGAGTTCCTGGCGGCGCGGCCGGCGGAGCTGGACATCGTGAAGATGTCGGGGTGGCGGCGTTCGGACTTCTTCGACGTGACGGGACTGCCGTGGGTGCCGCCGAGCCCCAACATGCCGACGCCGGAGACGGCACTGGTCTACTCGGGGACGTGCCTGTTCGAGGGAACGAACCTGTCCGAGGGCCGCGGCACGACCAGGCCGTTCGAACTGCTCGGGGCGGAGGGGATCGACCACCGGTGGGCGGCGGCGGCGAACGCGCTGGAGCTGCCCGGGGTGGCCTTCCGTGAGGCCTACTTCGCGCCGACGTTCTCCAAGTTCCAGGGGAAGACGGTGGGCGGGGTCCAGGTGCACGTCCAGGACCGGGAGGTCTTCGACCCGGTACGCACCGGCATCGCGCTGCTGGTGACGGCGAAGCGGACGTGGAGCGGGTTCGCGTGGCGCCCGGACAACTGGATCGACAAGCTCACCGGCAACACCCGGGTCCGCACGATGATCGACGCCGGTGCGGACACCGATGAGGTGGTGGGGGCGTGGAACGCCGATCTGGCGGCGTTCCGGGCCAAGCGCAAGAGGTATCTCCAGTACCGGTGAGTGGCGGGGCACCCGCCTTGTCATCGAGCGCCGGACGGGCTCGACATGCCCGTCCGGCGCTTGAGGAGTCCAGGTCAGCGGTGGGAGGGGAACTCCACGACCTGCTGGTACGTCGGCCGGTTCTGCCAGTGGATCGTCTTGTGCGTGATCCCGCCGAGCGCGCGGTGGACGATCGCGTCGGTGCACCACTGCTCACCCGCCCCGCAGCTGTCGTCCCCGGGGTAGACCGCCGTCGCGGGCTCGGCAGCCGCCTGCTTCAGCGTGGTGAGCAGCGCCTGACGGCAGGTGCTCAGGTCGCCGTTGCCGCAGTACGTCTTCGCCAGCGGTCCCTTGACGGGCTGTCCGAGGACCTGTCGCAGGTCCTTGTCGGCGAAGCCCCACCAGCCGTACTGGAACGCGGAACCGCTGTGCGCCCCGCTCGGCCCGTGGCTCGCGGCCGGGGACTCGTCCGTGGCGAGGTTCGCGGTCAGCGCCGCGTAGAGGCCGTCACCCAGACCGGGCCGGAATTCCGCCTCGATGAGTTTCGGCCACCAGGCGTCCATGATCCGTACCGCGTCCGCGTGCGTGTAGGTGTGCGATCCCGGACCGGTCTCCTTGCGCTGCGATCCCGCCGCGCGCCATGAGTCCAGCTGCTGCACCACCGCGTTGAGCGCGGGATCGGTGACCGGCTGGGAGCGCAGCACCTTCAGGAGCTCGGGCAGCAGCTGCTCGCCCCGCAGGTCCGTGACGGCGGCCTCCGCCATGGCGCGGGTGAGGGAGGCGCGGGTCACTCCGCCGTCCTCGACCAGTTCCGCCACCCGGTCGTCGAGCAGATCGCCCCGGTGCACCGCGCCGAAGCCGAACGCGGCGGTGGCGTAGTCCTTGGCCTGGCGGTTGTTCCAGGAGATGTAGTAGTCCTGGCCGCTGGACCGCGGGTGCTCGGCGAACGGGGTGTAGTCCGTGGTGTTGGCGGCCGGGTCGTAGCCCTGCCACTCGTACGCCTTCTCGGCCTTGACCGGAAGCGCCGGGTCGACTCCGGCCGCGCGCACCGGGTTCATGCCGCTGTTGTAGAAGGCCGCGGTGCGCGAGTCCGCGTAGAACCAGTTGAAGGCGTAGTCGATGTGATGGGCCGCCTGCTGGAACGAGGCCGCGTCGGTGATGTACGCCGGGTCGTTGAAGAGCTGGAAGCCGATGATCGAGTCGGCTTCGTGGCGGTAGGTGGTGCGCAGCGAGGTGTACGCGACCGGCTTGCCGTCCACCGTGGCACGGTGGGTGACGATGCCGTGGTCCGTGCGCCACACCTGCATCCGGTAGGAGCCCTTGGCGGTGGAGTCGGCGACCGTGGGCTTCCAGGAGTTGGTGCGCTCCAGCTTCTCCATCGGGGCGCAGGCGCCGTCGTTGCGGTAGTGCGTGGAGCCCTTGGAGGGCGTGGAGCCGTTCGGTTCGCAGAGCTCGACGGCGTAGGTGTCGGTGATGTCCTGGGCGGCCGATGTGGCGCTCCAGGCGTAGTCCTGCCCGCGGCCCATCTGGACGTACATGCCGACGCCGGCGAAGGAGACGCCGCGGGCGCTGATGCCGGGGCCCTGGAGCTCCTGCAGCATCATCAGCTGGGGGGCGAAGTAGCCGGTCTGGGGGCCCATCACGGCGATCGGGTTGCCGCTCGCCGTGTGCTTGCCGGACACCAGGAGGGCGTTGGACATGCCGCGCTTCTGGGCGCCGCCGCCGGTTCCGGGGAGCGACCCCTGCGGGATGACACCGTCGTCGTACATACCCTGCAGCGGCTTGAGGGCGGCCGGGGCCTTGACCGGTGCCTTCGCGTTGGTGCCCGCCGAACCGGTGCGGTCGTAGATCAGGGGTTCGGGTGTGACCGAGCCCGCGTCGGGAAGGGCGGTACCGCGGGCCTCGTCGGGCTTGCCCGCGTACGGGAACGAGGTGCCGTCGTGGACGGTGAGGACGGCCTCGGGGTCGTTGCGCTGGCGGAACGACTCCCAGACCCTGGTCCCCTCCTCGACGCCGTACTTCTGCTGGGCGGCGAGCAGCGAGAGCGCGGCCTGCACCTCGCCGCCTCCTCCCCCGCCGAACTGTCCGCCGACGACCGAGGCGATGGAGATCAGGTCGGTCAGTTTGAACGGCTGGATCTCGCCTATGTTGGTGATCGAGTCGATCTTTCCGGTGAGGACGTACTCGCCCGGGAAGTAGCGGCCGTTCTTCGACTTCACCCGGTAGGCGTTGATGCCGTCGATGTAGGCCTGGGCATCGGCCATCGCCTGCTCACCGCGTGGGCCCTCGGTGGTCCTGATCCATTCGACCTGGGCCTCGAGGTCCGCCTCGGTGTACGGGGCCTGCGGCCAGAACTGCTGTTCCAGGCCCTGGTTGGCGAGTGCGCCCCCGGCGAAGGAGGTCAGCTCGCCGCGCCCGATGTGCCGGAAGAGGTCCATCAGCCAGAGGCGGTCCTGCCCCGCCGCGAATCCGGCGCCGAACTCGGTGCCGTAGCGGGTGGTGCCCTTGATGTGCGGAACGCCGCTCTTCTTGTCGCGGGTGATGGTGACGTCCTCGCGCGGCTTCGTGACGGACTCGACCTGGTCCGCGGCGACCCCGAAGGAGGCGTCGTTGAAGAAGTCGGTCAGTTTCTGGTCGGTGAGGCTCGTATGCCCCGCCACCAGGCCGTTGTAGCGGTCGAGCTGGTCGTCGCTGTGAGCCGGGTGGGTGCCGAACGCCTTGTTGCCGAGGATCTCGACGAGGGTGGCGTTGCCGTTCTCACCGGGTGGCAGGATGTCCGCGCACTGCCCCTGGCAGTGATCGGTGACAGCGACGGGTTCCGGCTGGGCCGCGCCGGCCTGGGGGGCCGAGGCGAGCAGGGACGTACCGAGGGCGAGAACGGCCGCGACTGTGGCGGCTCTGAGCGTGCGGGTGCGTGGGGGCATGCGTGCTCCTCCGGATGGCCGATGCGCCGGAGGTTACTGGCGGTACCCCCCGTCAGTAAGATGAACATCAGTCACTTTTTCCGAATCAACACACCCGTCGCCACGCCGCCTATATGGGCCATCTCAGGTAGTGGACACTTTTCACCTTTCGATGGAGCCGAAACGGGCAGTCGTACGTCCATCCCTTGACGCCGAAGTACGACCGACGGAGGTGGCAGTGTCATGGCCGGTTTCCGGAGTCTTGCGAGACAGGTCCGCGATCCGCGGGGCGATCTGGCATTGCGGCGGTACTCGCTGCGCAAATGCCTGGAACGATTCGCCCCTTACGGCCACCGGGCCACCTGGGATCACCTGTGCGCCCGGCACGGGATCGAACCCGAGGACCGGGCTCCCGACCCGGTGCGCCTGATCGGTGCGCTGGAGGAGCTGGAGGAGGCGCGGGACGTCTGGCTCGCGTACGAGACGGGGTTCGCCGAACGGCGGCGACGTGAGAAGCACGACGGACTGCGCCGGCCGGGCGCGTTCGACGACTGGCACCGGCGGACCTGGGGCGGCAACGGCATCGCCCCGTGCGACAACCCGGGGGTCCATCCCGCCGCACCGCTCGCCGACGTGCTGGGGCGCCTGATCGCCGCCCTGGGCGCGGAGCCGGGCGTGGCCTGCCCGGTCTGCACGGCGACCGGCATCGTCTGGCGGCAGGACCTGGACCGGGAACCATGGTCGGGCCCGGTCTGCACCGGGTGCGGCATCGTCGTTCCCCGCCCCGTACTGACCCCGGGAGCACTGGCCAGGGCCAGGGGGATGCGGCCGAGGGATCTGGCCTCGGCGGCCTGAAGCGCGCGGGGGGCGCTCGCCTGCGCGCACCCCGCGTCGTCCGTTTCCGGAGCCGGCAGGGCTAGGAGTCGTCCGCCGCCTTGCGCTCGGGCATCAGGCGCGACCCCGTGATCCGTTCGCCGGACACATCGTCGGGGTTGGACAGCACACACGTCTCCAGCGACAGGCATCCGCAGCCGATGCAGTCGGTGAGATGGTCCCGCAGCCGCCCCAGCTGCTTGATGCGCTCATCCAGCTCCGAGCGCCACGCCTCGGACAGCCGCGCCCAGTCCTCCCGGTTCGGCGTGCGCTCCTCCGGGAGCTCGGCGAGCGCCTGCCTGATGGTGGCGAGCGGGATACCGACCCGCTGCGCCGCGCGCACGAACGCGACCCGGCGCAGGGCGTCCCTGGTGTAGCGACGCTGGTTGCCGCTGGTGCGGCTGCTGGTGATCAGGCCCTTGGACTCGTAGAAGTGCAGGGCCGACACGGCGGCGCCGCTGCGTGCGGAAAGCTGGCCGACCGTGAGTTCGTGAAGTGTCTGCGGGATCTGTGGCACTCCCCGAACCCTACTGGTCCCGCCTCGAACCCTGCCGCCCGCTTCGAAAACCTGGCCGGTCCGTCGTTGACAGGGACGCACTGCCCAACCATGCTGAGCAAGCGCTTAGACATTCGTTCGGGGACGACGGCAGACAGCCGGAAGGCAGGGACCAGGAACATGGCAGAGCCGAAGATCTTCACGTCCGCACAGGAGCTGCGGGACGGGGTGGGCGAGGAGCTCGGTCACAGCGATTGGCTGGAGATCGAGCAGAAGAGGATCGACCAGTTCGCCGAGGCCACCGGTGACCACCAGTGGATCCATGTGGATCCGGAGCGTGCCGCCACCGGCCCCTTCGGCACGACGATCGCCCACGGCTATCTGACGCTCTCGCTGCTGCCCGCGTTCGTACCGCAGATCATGCGGGTCGAGGGCGTGAAGATGGGCATCAACTACGGCAGCAACAAGGTCCGCTTCCCCTCGACCGTGCCGGTGGGCTCGCGGCTGCGCGCGACGGGTGTGCTCAAGAACGTCGAGGAGGTGGGCGGCGGTGTGCAGGTGACCACCCTCGTCACCATCGAGCGCGAGGGCGGCGACAAGCCGGCCTGTGTCGCGGAGGCGGTTTCGCGCTTCTACTTCTGAGCCGCACACGTGCGCCGGGCGGGCTCGAGGGCCCGCCCGGCGCACGGGCGCTACTTCTGCGCCCCCACCATCCGCAGGACGAGGTCGGCGTAGAGCGTGCCGACCTCGTCGGGCGTCCGGCTCCCCTGTGCGTTGAACCAGCGGGCCACGTCGATGCAGAGCGAGAGCACGGCCAGCGTGGTGCCCGGGACGTCGGGAACGTCGAACTCCCCCGCCCGGACGCCGTCGCTGATGATCCGGCGCACCGCGGCGTCGCTCTTCCTGCGCAGTTCGACGATCTCCACCCGGTGCTCGTCGCCGAGCGCCTCGAGTTCGTACTGGACGACCCGGGCCGTGGTGTGGCGCTCGGCGTGCCAGCGGACGAAGGCCTGTACGGCGCCGGCGAGCCTCTCGGTCGCCGTGCCGTCCCTGTCGGCAGCCGTCTCCAGGAGGAGCAGGGCCCGGTCGTGACCGATCCTGCTGATCCGGTGGAGCAGCTCTTCCTTCGTCTTGTAGTGGATGTACAGCGCGGCCGGGCTCATCCCGGCCCGCCCCGCGATGTCCCGGGTGGTGGTCGCGTGGTACCCGCGTTCGGCGAAGGCCTCGACGGCGGCGACGAGGAGTCGCCGGGCCGCCTCGGGCGTGACCTCACTCCACGGTGTCTCGTCACCGTCGGTCTGCTCCGCCGTGCTCATGGTCACGTGCCCCTCTCCCTCTGCAGGACGCACACCATACCTCGATCCTGAGCAAGCGCTTAGGGGTCGCCGGCGAATGGGACCGTCAGAGCTTCTGGAAGGGGTCGTGCTCGGCGAGGATCTTCTCCAGCCTGGCCTGGTCGACGCGGCTGATGATCTGCCCCGCCTCCTGACGGTCCCTGATGACCTTGGCCAGAGTGAAGCACGAAGTGACGAGGTAGAGGACGCCGATGGCGAGGAAGGCCCTCACCCAGGCGTCGGCGTCGAGGAAGAAGATGCCGAGGGCCACCGCGCCCATGGCCACTCCGAAGGAGAGGACGGCCTGGCCGTAGAAGGCGGCGGTGCTCTGCTGCTTGACCGATGTTGTCTCACTCATGTCGCACAGCATCCGGCGCGGCGGCGTCCGGCACATCCGTCGTCGTACTCAGTCCGGCACTCAGAAGGCGGAGACACCCGTCAGCGCGCGGCCGATGATCAGCTTCTGGATCTGGCTGGTGCCCTCGTAGAGGGTCATCACGCGGGCGTCCCTGACCAGCTTGCCCACCGGATACTCGTCGATGTACCCGTAGCCGCCGAACACCTGGAGGGCGTTGTTGGCGGCGCGGACGGCCGCCTCGGAGGCGAAGAGCTTCGCCGTGGACGCGGCCGTGGCGAAGTCCTGGCCGCGGTCGACGAGGTCGGCGACGCGCCAGGTCAGCATGCGCGCCGCGTCGACGTCCACGGAGATGTCGCTGATCAGCTCCTGGACGAGCTGGTAGCTCGCGATGGACTTCCCGAACTGCTCACGCTCGCCCGCGTACCGTACGGCGGCGTCGAGGGCGGCCTGCGCGATGCCTACGCAGCCGGCCGCGACCGACATCCGGCCCTTCGCCAGGGCGGACATGGCGATCGAGAAGCCCTTGCCCTCCGGCCCCAGGAGCGTGGCGGCGGGAACGCGGACGTCCTCCAGCACGATCTCGGCCGTCGCCTGGCCGCGCAGGCCGAGCTTGCCGTGGACGGTGCGCCGGGTCAGGCCGGGGCTGTCGGCCGGCACCAGGAAGGCGGAGATGCCCCGGTGGCCGGGGGTGTCGCCGGTCCGGGCGAAGAGCAGCACCACATCGGCCCAGGTGCCGTTGGTGATGAACATCTTGGAGCCGTTGATCACGTAGTCGTCGCCGTCGCGCACGGCCTTCGTCGTGAGGTTCCCCGCGTCGGAGCCGGTACCGGGCTCGGTGAGGCCGAAGCAGCCCACGGCCTCACCGGCGGTGAGCTTCGGCAGCCACTGCCGCTTCTGCTCCTCGCTGCCCCAGGAAGCGATGGTCTTGGCGACCAGGCCGAGCGAGACGGACACGATGCCGCGCACGGACGAGTCGCCGCGCCCGAGCTCCTCGGTCACCAGGCAGTACGCAAGGTGGTCGCCTCCCGAGCCGCCGTACTCCTCGGGGACGGTCAGCCCGAGGAAGCCCAGGGAGCCCAGCTTCTTCACGATCGACTTGTCGACGCTCTCGGCACGGTCCCACTCGACGACATGCGGGGTGATCTCCCGTGCGACGAAGTTCTCGGCGAGCTCCCGGACGGCTGCCTGCTCCTCGCTCAGCTCCAGGTTCATCCTGCGACACCCCACTTTTAATTAGCACTGCTAGTTTTATGTTTGCAGGCCCTACTATGTGCCGCATGGCCCGACCGCGCAAGCCCCTCCTGAGCAGAGACCGCATCGTCGAGGCGGCGAGCGCGCTCGTCGACGCCGAGGGGCTCGACGCGGTCTCGACCCGCCGGCTCGCGGCCGAGCTGGGGGTCAGCGGACCCTCGCTCTACAACCACTTCCGCAACAAGGACGAGATCCTCGACGCGGTGGCCGACGCCGTGTCCGCGAAGGTCGACCTGTCGATGTTCGAGGAGGCCGACCCCCGCGACTGGCCGGCCGCCCTGCACGACTGGGCCGTCTCCTACCGCGCGGCACTCGCCGCGCACCCGCACATCGTTCCGGTGCTGGCCCAGGGACCCGGCCGCAGGCCCGCCGGCCTGCGGGTTGCCGACGCCGTCTTCGGCGCGATGGTCCGGGCCGGCTGGCCGCCCACCCAGGCGACCTACATCGGCGCGCTGATGCGCTACTTCATCACCGGCTCGGCGCTCGGCTCCTTCGCCCGCGGATTCGTCGACGACGAAACGGCGTACGACCCCGCGGACTACCCCCACCTCGGTCAGGCCCACCTGCTGGCCGACCGCCGCCAGCAGGTCGACGAGGGCGCCTTCGAGACGGGCCTGCGGGCCCTGCTGGACGGGCTCGCGCTGCAGTACGAGCAGACCGCGCCGAGCGGCACTCTTCGGCACTCGCCGAACGGTCGCTGACGCATCCTGGACCGTATGGCTCGCATGACACCGCACGGTCCGGCCGCCGCCCACCTCGCCGCCCTGGCCTCGCTGCTCGCCGACGAGACCCGCGCCGCCTTCTGTCTCGCCCTGCTCGACGGCCGCGCCTGGACGGCGGGCGAGCTGGCCCGGCATGCCTCGGTGGCCCCTTCGACGGCGAGCGAGCACCTGGGGAAGCTGGTCGCGGGCGGGCTGCTGACGCAGGAGCGCCAGGGCCGCCACCGCTACGTGCGGCTCGCCGGCAGCCGCACCGCCCGCCTCGTCGAGGAGCTGGCCGCCCACGCCCTTCCCGACCGTGACGAGGAGCGTCCACGCACCCTGCGCGCGGCGGGCATCAGCAGCGCGCTGGCCAGGGGACGCACCTGCTACGACCATCTCGCCGGGCGGCTCGGCATCACGGTCACGGACGCGATGACCGCTCGGGGGCTGCTGCGCCAGGACACCGGGTTCGCCCTCACCGACGACGGACTCGACTGGTTCGCGGCGCTGGGAATCGTCCTGGAACGCGGCGGACGACGGCCGCTCGTACGGGAGTGCCTGGACTGGACGGAGCGCCGGCCGCACCTCGCGGGGGCCGCCGGGGCCGCGCTGTGCGGTCACGCGCTGCGGGCGGGATGGTGCGTACGCATCGGGTCCGGCCGCGCGGTGAAGGCCACACCGGACGGGGAGCGCGCCCTGTCGGAGCTGCTCGGGATCGAGGCGGAGACTATTCGGTAGGTGCCGAAGCGTCCCGGGCCTACTGTCTGGGCCATGACGACGACACCGACATCGCGCCGTGCTGCGCCGAACGCTCCGGGGCGCGACTGGCGGGCCCTCGCCGCCGCGTCCACCACGGTGGTCCTGTGGGCCTCCGCCTTCGTCTCCATCCGCAGCGCGGGCGAGGCGTACTCACCGGGAGCCCTGGCACTGGGCCGGCTCCTCGCGGGGACGCTGACGCTCGGGGCGATCCTGCTCGTACGCCGGGAAGGGCTGCCGTCCCGGGCGGCATGGCCCGGCATCGTGGGATCGGGACTGCTGTGGTTCGGGCTCTACATGGTGGCGCTCAACTGGGGTGAGCAGCAGGTCGATGCGGGCACCGCCGCGATGGTGGTGAACATCGGCCCGATCCTGATCGCGCTGCTGGGCGCCGGGCTGCTCGGCGAGGGGCTGCCGCGCCGGCTGCTCGCGGGCATGGCCGTGTCGTTCGCGGGGGCCGCGGTGGTCGGTCTCTCCATGTCCGGGCACGGGAGTTCCTCGGTGCTCGGAGTGGTCCTCTGCCTCGTGGCCGCGGTGGCGTACGCGGGCGGTGTGGTCAGCCAGAAGCCCGCCCTGCGGCACGGATCCGCGCTGCAGATCACCACGTTCGGCTGTCTGATCGGTACGGTCGCCTGTCTGCCGTTCACCGGGGTGCTGATCTCGGAGGCGGCCGACGCGCCGGTCGCCGCCACGCTGAACATGGTCTACCTGGGCGTCTTCCCGACGGCGCTGGCCTTCACCACCTGGGCCTACGCGCTGGCGCGTACCACCGCGGGCCGGATGGGCGCGACGACGTACGCGGTCCCCGCCCTGGTGGTGCTGATGTCGTGGCTGCTGCTCGACGAGGTACCCGCGCTGCTCACCGTGGCGGGCGGGCTGCTCTGCCTGGCCGGAGTGGGGGTCTCCCGCACCCGGGCGCGCCGGGCGGAGCCCCGGGAGGAGCCGGCGGCCCGGGTTCCCTGACCCGGGCCGCCGGCGGGAGCTTCTAGAAGACGACGAGCGCCCGGCCGCCCTTGCCCGCGATCATGTTCTCGAAGGCCGCCGGAATGCCGTCCAGGGCGATCCGCTCCGTCACCAGCATGGAGAGGTCGAACCGTCCGGCACGGATGTGTTCGGCGAGCACCGGCAGGTCGCGGGCCGGGTCGCTGTTCCCGTACACACAGCCCGTGAGCGAGCGGCCCCAGTGGAAGATCTCCAGGGCGTTGAAGGACACCACCTGGTCCTTGCCGCCGATGCCGACCACCGTGGTGCGGCCGCCGCGGCGGGTGGACTCCCAGGCCCCGCGGATCGTGGCGGGCCGTCCCACGCACTCCACGGCCACGTCCGCGCCCTGGCCGCCGGTGAGCTTGCGGATCGCGCGCGGGGTGGTGTCGGAGGCGATGACGTAGTCGGTGGCACCCGCCTTGCGGGCGAGCTCCTCCTTCTCCGGTGAGACATCGACCGCGATGATCTTCGATGCCCCGGCGATCCGCGCGGCCTGCAGGACGGCGAGGCCGACCCCGCCGACCCCGAAGACGACGACGCTCTCGCCCTCGCGGACCCGGGCGGAGTGGTGCACCGCGCCGTATCCGGTCAGGACCGCGCAGCCGAGCAGCGCGGCGTCGGTGAGCGGGATGCCGGCCGGGGCGGGCAGCACGCAGTTCGCCGCGACGACGGTCTCCTGCGCGAACGCCGCGACGTTCAGCCCCGGGTGGAGCTCCGTGCCGTCGGCCGTGCGGGCGTGGACGTTGGCCGCGCCCTTCAGCGCGTCGGCGCAGAGCCAGACCTCACCGATGCCGCAGTGGAAGCAGCTGCCGCAGGACGGCGCCCAGTTGAGGACGACCGCGTCGCCGGGGGCGATGTCGGCCACCCCTTCACCGACGGACAGGACGGTACCGGCGCCCTCGTGGCCGAGGACGGCGGGGACGGGCAGCCGCATGGTGCCGTTCGTCAGGGACAGGTCCGAGTGGCAGACGCCGGCGGCGGCGAGCGAGATGCTCACCTGGCCGGGGCCGGGCTCGGGAAGTTCGATGTCGGTGATCTCCAGGGGAGCTCCGACGGCGGGCAGTACGGCGGCGCGGACCACGAACAGACTCCTTGACGGTCGGTAAAGGTCTCAGAACTGGAGGGACTTGGTCTGCAGGTACTCGGCGAGGCCGTGCGGGCCGAGCTCGCGCCCCACTCCCGACTGCTTGTAACCGCCGAACGGAGCCAGCGGGTTGAAGCGGCCGCCGTTGATGTCCACCTGACCGGTGTCCATGCGGCGGGCGAAGGCGACGGCCTCGGCGTCGTCGGCGGCCCAGACCGCCCCGGCCAGCCCGTACACGGTGTCGTTGGCGATCCGCAGGGCGTCGTCCACGTCCTGGTACCGCAGGATCGAGAGCACCGGGCCGAAGATCTCCTCGCGCGCGATGGTCATACCGGGCGTGACGTCGGCGAACACGGTGGGGCTGACGTAGTACCCCTGCTCCTTGGGCGCCTCGGGCCCTCCTGCGACGAGGCGGGCGCCTTCCTCGATGCCCTTCTCGATGTATCCGCGCACCCGGGCCTGCTGCTTGGCGTTGACGACAGGGCCGACCCGCTCCCCGGGTACGTACTTCGCCACGGCCGCCGCGGCGAGAGCCACGGCCTCCTCGTACCGCTCGCCGTCGACCAGCATCCGGGTCCACGCGCTGCACGTCTGGCCCGAGTTGGACATCACGTTGGCGACGCCGACGTTGACCGCCTTGGCGAGATCGGCGCCGGGGAGGATGACGTTGGCGGACTTGCCGCCGAGCTCCAGGGCGACGCGCTTGACCGCCGCGCCCGCCGTGGCACCGATCCTCCTGCCGACGGCCGTGGACCCGGTGAAGGAGACGAGGTCGACGTCCGCGTGCTCGGCGAGTGCCTGTCCTGCGACCGGGCCGAGGCCGGTGACCAGGTTGAAGACACCTGCGGGAAGTCCTGCCTCCTGGGTGACCTCGGCGAAGAGCTGGGCGGTGAGCGGGGTGTCCTCGGCGGGCTTGAGCACGACGGTGCAGCCGGCCGCGAGCGCGGGGGCCACCTTGGCGACGATCTGGTGGAGCGGGTAGTTCCAGGGGGTGATCGCCCCGACGACGCCGACGGGCTCCAGCAGGACGGTGGAGTTGCCGAGCTTCTCCTCGAAGGAGTAGGAGGCGGCCAGTTCGGCGTACGAGCCGGCGACCAGCACCGGTACGCCCGCGTGCACCATCTGGGACAGCGGCAGCGGCGAGCCCAGTTCCGCGGTGACGGTCTCGGCGATCTCGTCCTTGCGGGCGGCGAGCACGTCGCGCAGGGCGGCGATCCGTGCGGCGCGCTCGGCGGGCGGGGTGGCCGCCCAGCCGGGGAACGCGGCGCGTGCGGCGCGTACCGCGGCGTCGACGTCCTCGGCGTTGCCCGCCGGGACGTGGCCGATGACCTGCTCGTCCGCCGGATTCACGACCGCGATCGTGTCCCGGCCCGCGGCGGGCCGCCACTCCCCGCCGATGTACATCCCGTCATGCGCCTTCATGGCTGTTCCTCCCGGGCTTGCTGTGCCTGCCGCCGTAGCCGTGCGTCGTACGGACGGATGCCGTCCCGGCCCCAAACTAGCGCTGTTAGTTTTTCGGCGCCAGGGAACGGCTGGAGACACAGGTCACGCACGGCCGCGGCCGGCAGTCACACGTCGAGTCCCGGAATGACCTTGGGCAGGGGGCAGATCCGGCGCCCCGAGTGGTCGAAGACGTACAGATGCGCCAGGTCGACGAGGAGCGGAACCTGCCCGCCGGCCCGCAGCCGCATGTCGGGGCCGGTGCGCACCACGAGGTCGCTCGCCGTGACGGCAGGCCGGTCGGGGCTGCGCACGACGTACGGTTCCCCGTCCGGCTTGTCGAGTACGGCGACGGATCCCGTGGCGCGCTGCTTCAGTCGTTCCAGTACGCCGATCCCGCCACCGGGTGCGCGGCGGCGGCGTGGGGGCGACTGCTGGCGGGCCGACTCCAGGTCGGGCACGACCGCGGGCTGTGAACCCGTGTTGAGGTGGACGAGCGCCTCGTGCCCCTGGTACTCGACGTGCTCGACGATGCCGCTGAGCGCGACCTCGCCGCGGCGGGCATGGCTGGGCGGGGCGATCCGCACGGCCTCGGAACGCAGGCCGACGATGATCCGGCGTCCCTGCTGGATGCGGAGCAGCTGGTGGTCGGGGCTGAGCGGTTCGGGCAGCGGCAGGCGCTGCCGCCCGAGGTCGATGGACATGCGCCCCTCGAGCGGGGCGTGGACGACGGCCTGGAGCAGATTGATCCGGGGGGTGCCGATGAACGCGGCGACGAACACGTTCTCGGGTGTCGCGTAGACCTCGCGCGGCGTGCTGACCTGCTGGAGCACCCCGCCGCGCATCACCGCCACCCGGTCGCCGAGCGACATCGCCTCGGCCTGGTCGTGCGTGACGTACACGGTGGTGACGCCCAGTTCCCGGGTGAGCTGGGAGATCTCGGCCCGCAGGTGGTTGCGCAGCTTCGCGTCCAGGTTGGACAGCGGCTCGTCCATCAGGAAGGCGGAGGGATGGCGCGAGATGGCCCGGCCCATCGCGACCCGCTGGCGTTCGCCGCCGGAGAGCTGACCCGGGTAGCGGTCGAGCACGCTTTCGATGCCGAGCATCCTGGCCGTGGCCTCGACGCGCTCGCTGTTGTCCCTGCGCGGGTTCTCCAGCTTCAGCGGGAAGCCGATGTTGGCGCGGTTGGTCATGTTCGGGTAGAGCGCGAAGTTCTGGAAGACCATCGCCATGCCGCGTTCGCGGGGCGACACGTGGTTCGCGGGCTCGCCGTCGAGCAGCAGCTCCCCCTCGGAGATCTCCTCCAGGCCCGCGATCATGCGGAGCACGGTCGACTTGCCGCAGCCGGAGGGCCCCAGCAGCACGACGAACTCGCCCGGGTCGACGGACAGCGAGAAGTTGTCGACGGCACGCGGAGCCCGTCCGTACGTCTTACTGACGCTGCGCAAGGAGATGGCACGAGTCATGGTTCCGCCCGGGGAGGTGGGTGGGCTGCACGTGGGGAGCGGCTGCGTGGCCGAAGTTAGCCCACTGGACGGGGTGTGGGAATGACTCGTGCGCAGGTTAAGCAGTTAAGTCTGCGAAGTGGCGGAGCAGGCCGGATGTGTCAGATGGGGTTCCGGTTTGCGCAAGGGTGCTCGGTCGCCGGGACAGGTGGGGTGGAAGGGGCGGGAGGTATGTCCGAAGTCTGCGTCCGGCCGCCGCGCAGACCGAGCCCCGCGGCCCCGACGAGCAGCACGCCCAGCATCACGAACGGTGCGGCGCTGCCCGCGATTCCCGCGGTCAGGCCCGCCGTCGCGGGGGCGGCCACCTGGCCGAGGCGGTTCCCGGTCAGCCGGAGGGCCAGCGCGGTGGAGCGCGCCTTCGCGGGGGCGGCGCGGACGACGGTGGTCATCGACAGGGGCTGGCCCACTCCCAGGCAGAAGCCGAGCAGGGCGAGCATCACGGCAAGCACCGGGACAGGGACGGGCAGCGCGATGCCCGCGCAGATCAGGCCCCCGAGCAGGCAGGTCGTGGTGAGCAGCGCGTTCCGGCCGAGGATCCGCAGCATCGGTGTCATCACCAGCCGGCAGGCGATGGTCGCGGCGGCCCGGAGGCTCAGCAGCAGTCCGACCGTGGCGGGTGCGATGCCGCGTTGTTCGCCGACGACCGGCAGGTAGGCGGTGAGGATGTCGGTGGCGGAGAGCACGGCGAGGCTGATGAAGATGCCGGCCGGGACGCCACGGGTACGCAGGATCCGGCCGACGGGCACTTTCTGTGCCGTCTCCGAGGGGGAGCCGCCGGCCGTCCGGTGCTCGATGCGCCACAGCGCGGTGAAGGAGACGACCGCGACGGCTGCCGAGACGAGGAGGGCGAGGGCGCTGGTACGGGCCATGGCGCCGTCCCGCTCCGAGATGAGGTAGCCGGCGGCGATCGGGCCGATGAGCTGGCCGAGGGAGGCACCGATCGTGAAGTGGCCGAAGTTGCGGTCCTGTTCGGCGGGCGCCGACTGCCGTGCGACGAGTGACTGGGCACCGATCACGAAGCAGAGGTGGCCGAGGCCCATGAGTCCGCTCCAGGCCGCCAGGGCCGGGAGGGAACCGGCCGTGCCGCTGAGGGCACAGCCTCCGCCGATCAGTACGACCCCGAGCGGCAGCAGGGGGGCGCAGCGGCCGTGGTCGGTCCTGCGGCCCAGCGGTACGGCGGCGAAGAGCGGAAGGAGCGCGTACACGCCGGTGATGACGCCGATCGCGCTCTCGTCCGCACCGAGCGAGAGGGCCCGGTAGGAGACGGCGGGCCGCGCCATCGACACCGCTCCCTGGGCGAAGGCGAAGGCGATGACGAGGCGCAGCAGCCAGCCCCTGCCGGGCCGTTGTTCGGGAGGCATCAGATGATGCCGAAGAGGATTCCGGCGCCGAGGACCACCAGCGAGGTGAGCACGGCCCATTTGACGGTGAACTTCGTGTGGTCGCCGAACTCGACCTTCGCCATGCCGACCAGCACGTACACCGCGGGCACGAGCGGGGACGACATGTGCAGGGGCTGGCCCACCAGGGAGGCCCGGGCGATCTCCAGCGAGGAGACGCCGTGGGCGGCACCGGCCTCGGCGAGCACGGGCAGGACTCCGAAGTAGAAGCCGTCGTTGGACATGAAGTACGTGAGAGGGAGGCTCAGTACGCCGGTGACGACGGCCATGTGCGGCCCCATCGCGTCGGGGATGGCGCCGACCAGCCAGTCGGCCATGTGATCGACCATACCGGTGCCGGTGAGCACGCCGGTGAAGACGGCCGCCGCGAAGACCATGCCGGAGACGTTGAGCACGTTGTCGGCGTGGGCCGCGATACGGGCCCGCTGGTCGGGCATGTGGGGGAAGTTGACCGTGAGGGCGAGGGCCGCGCCCAGGAGGAAGAGAACCGGGATCGGCATCAGTTCCAGGATCATGGCCGCCAGCAGGGCGACCGTGAGGCCGGCATTGAACCAGTAGAGCCGGGGGCGCAGGGTGGACCTGTTGGGGTCGAGCCCCTTGAAGTCCTCGTCGCCGTCCTCGGTGTCCGTGGCGTCCTCACCGTCGAGGGCGTCGCCACCGCCCGCGGAGGGCGTGCCCTTCGCCGGCCGGTCACCGCCGCCGCCCGCGCCCACGAGCACGGTCTCGGGTTCCCGTACGAGCACCTCGTCGAGAGTGAGCGTGCCCAGGCGCTTGCGTTCGCGACGGCCCAGGACGCACGCCAAGAGGATGACGGCGAGCAGTCCGACGGCGAGTGCCGGGATCATCGGGACGAAGATGTCGGCCGCGTCCAGCTTGAGCGCGGTGGCCGCGCGGGCGGTGGGGCCGCCCCAGGGCAAGGTGTTCATGACACCGTTCGCCGTGGCGGCGACACCGGTCATCACGACCAGGCTCATCTTCAGCCGCTTGTAGAGCGGGTACATGGCCGAGACAGTGATCATGAAGGTGGTGGAGCCGTCTCCGTCCAGCGAGACGATCGCGGCGAGCACCGCCGTGCCGATGACGATCCGCATCGGGTCGGCCTTGCAGAATCGCAGGATGCCCCGGACGACGGGATCGAAGAGGCCGACGTCGATCATCACGCCGAAGTAGACGATGGCGAACATCAGCATCGCCGCGGTCGGCGCGAGGGTGCCGACGCCTTCGATGACGTAGTCGCCGAGCTTCGCACCCTGCCCGACGGCTACGCAGAAGAGTGCGGGGATCAGGACCAGCGCCGCGATCGGCGACATCTTCTTCATCATGATCAGGACCAGGAAGGTCGCGATCATGGCAAATCCGAGGATTGTCAGCATGTGGGATACCTAACGTTCACCTTTGAACTCTCACCGGTCTCGGCGGTTCGGATGACGTTAGGTGTCCCGTCGGGCTGTTAACAAGATGTTGACGTGTGAGCAATACGAGCAAAACCCCAGGTCAGAGCGTCGGCGTTACGGACACCGGGACGGCGTTGAGCACAGCGGTGCCGGACAGCGGGTCCAGGAGGGTGCCGTCGAGCAGCTGATTCACGTTGACTCCCGGCCCGGTCTCGGCGACGGACATGCGCGTGCCCGGGCGGCTGTGCCCCCAGCCGTGCGGAAGGCTGACGACTCCGGTCCGTACCGCGTCGGTGACCTCGGCGGGCGCCTCGACCTCCCCGCCCGCCGCGGTGATGCGTGCCGTGGCACCGTCGGCGAGCCCGATGCGGGCGGCGTCGTCGGGGTGGATCTGCAGGGTGCAGACGTTAGAGCCGCCGCGGAGGGAGGAGACGTTGTGCATCCAGCTGTTGTTGGAGCGCAGATGGCGTCGGCCGACGAGGACGAGGCCCGTGGGCCGTTCGTCCAGCGCCTCCCGCAGCCGTGGCAGGTCGGCGGCGATGGGGGCGGGGAACAGCTCGATGCGGCCGCTGCGGGTCCTGAGCAGCTGCGGGACGCGGGGCTTCAGCGGACCGAGGTCGATGCCGTGCGGGTGCGCGAGGAGCCCCTCCAGCGTGAGGTCGTACGGGCCCAGGCGCAGCATCAGGTCGAGGCGACGCTCCGCGCCGGTACGGCCCGTCAGCTCGGCGGCGAACTCCTCCGGGAGGCCGGCCCGGGTGAGGGTGGCGGCGATGGCCATGTCGTCGACCGTCTCGGGCGGTGCGCCGTGCATACCGCCGACGGCGAGGACGAGCCGGGCGAGGATCTCGGTCTCGGCCATGCGGTCGTCCTCCAGCGGGACGGGCGCACGGGTGTAGCGGACCTGGTTGTGCACGGCGAGGGCGTTGAGGGCGAAGTCGAAGTGGGCGCTCTGCGAGGGCGGTGGCGGCGGCAGCACGACGTCCGCGTGGCGTGAGGTCTCGTTGAGGTACGGGTCGACGCTGACCATGAAGTCGAGGCCCTCGGCGAGCGCCCGGTCGAGCCGGTCGCCGTCGGGCGCGGAGAGCACCGGGTTGCCCGCCACGACGATAAGTGCGCGGATCCGCCCCTCCCCCGGGGTCTCGATCTCCTCGGCGAGCGCGACGACGGGGAGTTCGCCCTTGGCCTCGGGGTGCCCGGAGACACGGCTCGCCCAGCGGCCGAGCGCGAAGCCCTTGCCGGGAGCGGCGGCACGGGGTGCGCGGGCGGTGGCGGAGAGGGGGAAGAGTGCGCCGCCGGGGCGGTCGAGATTCCCCGTGAGGATGTTGAGTACGTCGACCAGCCAGCTCGCCAGGGTGCCGTGTTCGACGGTGCAGCTGCCGATGCGCCCGTAGACGGCCGCGGCGGGGGCGGCGGCCAGTTCTCGGGCGATCGCACGGATGGTGCCGGCGTCGATGTCGCAGGCGGCTGCCACCGCTTCGGGCGTGAAGTCCTCGATGGCCTCGGCGAGTTCGTCGTAACCGTCGAGGTGCTCGGCCAGCGCGCCGGGGTCCGCGAGCTTCTCCTCGAGCAGGACCTGGGTGAGCGCCGCGAGCAGCAGGGCGTCGGCCCCGGGGCGGATCGCCACATGCCGGTCCGCGAGGCGGGCGGTGCGGGTGCGGCGCGGGTCGATGACGGTGAGGGTGCCGCCGCGTTTGCGCAGCGCCTTGAGCTTGCCCGGGAAGTCGGGGGCGGTACACAGGCTCCCGTTGGACTCGAGCGGATTGGCGCCTATCAGCAGCAGGTGCGCGGTGCGGTCCAGGTCGGGTACGGCGATGGCGTTGGCATCGCCGAAGAGCAGGCCGCTGGAGACGTGCTTGGGCATCTGGTCGAGGGTGCTCGCGGTGAAGACGTTGCGGGTGCCGAGCGTGGAGAGCAGCAGTTGCGGATAGAGCCCGCCGGCCATCGTGTGCACGTTGGGGTTGCCGAGGACGACACCGACCGACTGCTTGCCGTACTCCTCGGTCAGGGCCGGGATCCTCGCGGCGATCATGTCGAAGGCCTCGGTCCAGGTCGCCTCCCGCAGGACACCGTCCGTGCGCACGAGAGGGGTGCGCAGCCGGTCGGGGTCGGCGTCCAGACCTCCGAAGGACGCGCCCTTGGGGCAGATGAAGCCCTGGCTCAGGACGTCGTCACGGTCGCCGCGGGCGCCGGTGACCGTCGTTCCCTCGATGGTGAGGGTGAGTCCGCAGGTGGCTTCGCAGAGCGGGCAGATACGCAGAGCGGTGCGGGAATCGTGGGACATGGGCCCTCCCCGGGGCGGCGACAGCGGTGGCGCACGGGCATGCGCCGTCGGGCCGCGGACCGCACAGCGGGTGCGAGCTCCCGGCCGGGTCGAGCATACCGACCGGTACGGATGCTGGCGAGGTGTTGGCGCCACCTGTCATTCGAGGACCCGCGCGAGATAGGCCTGGATCAGCACGCGGGTCTCCCCTATCAGGGCCGGGTCGCCCGACGGGTCGGCGTGGAAGGCGAGTTGGAGCACCGCGTCGGCGGCCTCGACGCAGACCAGTACCGTCCGGAGCAGATCGGTGTCGGGGTCGCGGCCGAGGTGGCCGGAGAGCAGGGAGGCCAGCCGGCCCGCGACCCTGCGGTTCGACTCGTCGAGCGGGTCGCCGGCCGGTTCCGGAGGGCCGAAGTCGACGAGGGCGAAGCCGGGGACCGAGCGCTTCATCGCCAGGTACTCGTCGAGTACGGCGTCGATGGCGCTCCGCCAGTCCTCGGTGGGGATGTCCGCGAGGCGGGCCACGATGCGCTCGGCGTAGAGGTCCAGATTGCGCTCGGCCAGTGCGTCGACCAGCCCGCGCTTGTTGGAGAAGAACCGGTAGACGGATCCGATGGGCACACCGGCACGGTCGGCCACCGCCCGGGTGGAGAGCTGTTCGTAGCCGGTCTCGTCGAGGAGCGCGGCGCAGGCGTCGAGGATCCGGGCGAGGCGGTCGGCACTGCGCTGCTGCACGGGGGCGCGCCGGAGGTTCGTGTTCGCATGGGGCACGGCTCCATGATGCCGTGGGTCCGGCCGGGTGTTCATCCACCGTGCGTGCCCCCGAGACCCGCCGAGACGGCCCCGCCCGGCCCTCGGCACCCCCTGGCCACACCCGCCCCCGACCGCGTTACCGCGTCGGCCGTCACGGACACGGCACAGCGGTCCCCGTATGCCGTTGACGGGCGGCGTTTCGATTCCTACGGTTGTCCATAGGATTCTTCGTCGGGGGATCCATGGATTCCTCTTCCCACGGGAGCGCATGATGAGTGGCACCGAACAGGCCAGGAAGACGGCGGAGACTCTCACGTACAGCGCCGGTTTCGGCAACGAGCACGGCTCGGAGGCCGTCCCGGGAGCGCTTCCGCACGGCCGGAACTCACCGCAGCGCGCACCCCTCGGGCTGTACGCGGAGCAGCTGAGCGGCTCGGCCTTCACCGAACCCCGCGCACACAACCGCCGCTCCTGGCTCTACCGGATCCGCCCCTCGGCGGCCCATCCCCCGTTCGTCCGCGTCGACAACGGCGCCGTGCGCACCGCTCCCTTCGCCGAAGCGGTTCCGGATCCCAACCGGCTGCGCTGGGACCCGCTCCCCGAGCCGGCGCCGGGTACGGACTTCCTGGCCGGGCTGTGGACGCTGGGCGGCAACGGCGACGCGACGCAGCGCACCGGAATGGCCATCCACCTCTACAGCGCGAACTCCTCCATGACGGACAGGGTGTTCAGCGACTCCGACGGCGAGCTCCTGATCGTGCCCGAGCGCGGCGGCCTCCTGGTCCGTACCGAACTGGGACTGCTGCGCGCCGAACCCGGCCATGTGGTGCTCGTCCCGCGCGGTGTCCGCTTCCGCGTCGAGCTCCTGGACGCCACCGCCCGCGGGTACGTCTGCGAGAACTACGGGCAGCCGTTCGTCCTCCCCGACCTGGGCCCGATCGGCGCCAACGGCCTGGCGGCCGCGCGGGACTTCCTCGCGCCCGTCGCGGCGTTCGAGGACCGTGAGGGACCGGTCGAGGTCGTCAACAAGTTCTGCGGGAACCTCTGGTCGGCGACGTACGGCCACTCCCCGCTCGACGTCGTCGCCTGGCACGGCAACCACAGCCCGTACGTCTACGACCTGCGCCGCTTCAACGTCCTCGGCAGCATCAGCTTCGACCACCCGGATCCGTCGATCTTCACCGTGCTGACCTCACCGTCCGACACGCCGGGCCTGGCCGGAGTCGACTTCGTCGTCTTCGCCCCGCGCTGGCTGGTCGGCGAGGACACCTTCCGCCCGCCGTACTTCCACCGCAACGTGATGAGCGAGTACATGGGGCTCATCGAGGGCGCGTACGACGCGAAGGCGGGCGGTTTCGTGCCCGGCGGCGGCTCGCTCCACAACATGATGTCGGCACACGGGCCGGACCGTGAGACCTTCGACCGGGCGAGCGCCGCGGAGCTGAAGCCGCAGAAGATCGACGACGGACTGGCGTTCATGTTCGAGACCCGCTGGCCGGTCACGGCGACCGCGCAGGCCGCTGCCGCGGACCATCTGCAGCACGGGTACGACGACGTGTGGCAGGGTCTGAGCCGCAACTTCCGGCCGTGAAACCCCGAAACCGGCCACTGCCCAGAGAGTCCAGGTGAACCGGATGAACCACGTGAACGAGGTGAATCACACCCCCGCCTTCGCCCCCGACTCCCTCGTGCTGAACCGGAAGCTGCCCCTGTGGTACCAGGTCTCGCAGTCGCTGCGGGCCTCGATACTGGGCCGCCCCCAGGACGCCTCGCCGCGGCTGCCCACCGAGGAGCAGCTCGCCGCGCACTACGGCGTCAGCGTCCTGACCATGCGCCAGGCGCTCAAGGAGCTGGAGACGGAAGGCCTGATCAGCAGGCACCGGCGGCGGGGCACGTTCATCGAGCCGCGCGCCCGGCGGGTCTCACCGGTCCGGCTGCTGGGTTCGATCGACGCCATCGTCGCCCAGCAGTCGGGTGAGCGGACCACCGTCCTCGGCCATGGCGCCACTCCCGTGCCGTGCGATCTCGCCGAGTTCTTCCCCGACTGCTCCGAGGTGGTCGACTACCGGCGGCTGCGCTGCGACGACGGGACGGGCGAGCCCACCAACTGGGCGGAGAACGCGGTGCGTCCCGACATCGCGGCGAGGATCGACGTGGCCGATCTCGAGCGCTGGCCGATGACGAAGGTACTGCGCGACGCGGTCGGCGTGCGGATCTCCCGGATCACGGACACGGTCGAGGCCCGTCTCGCCGACCCGGCGACGGCTGAGCTGCTCCAGGTCCCGCTGCTCAGCCCGATCCTGCACTACACGGGCGTGACGTACGACGACGACGGGCGGGTGGTGGACGTGGCGCGGATCCGGTACCGGGGGGACCGCTTCTCCTTCTCCGTGACGGTGGAAGCGCACTGACCACCCCGCCCCGACCGCCCGCCGTTACGATGCCACGGTCGGCGGACGTGGCGACGGGGAGGACGACACGGTGGCAGCACGGGTGGCGGCCGGAGCCGGCGGGGCCGAGGGGATCCCGCTGCTCGACGACCTCATGCCCTGGTCGGTGCGGCCCCTGAGAACGGGCCGCCCCTGGGTGACCGCGCCGGACGCGGCCTCCCTCAGGGCCCGTTGGGACCTGCTGGTACGGGCCGAGGGCGCCGAGCAGGAACGGCTGTTCCGGTCCAGCCGCTCGCGCAGCCCCCTGACCCCGGCCGCGGCGCTGCCGGGCCGCACCACCGCGACGGGCCGGTTCGCCCGGGACCCCGGCCCGTACCCCGACCCGGTACGGATCCTGCACGGCCCCTTCGACGAGCAGTGGCTGATCCCCGACCAGCGGCTGCTCGACGCGGCCCGCCCGGAACTGTGGCGGGTCGCCGACGGGCACCAGGTCTTCGCCGTCGAGCACGGCTACGTACCGCAGGACACCGGGCCCGCCCTGTCCGTGACGGCGCTGCTGCCGGACGGGCACTCCCCCGCGGGCCGTCCGGGCCGGATCCGGCCGCTCTACCGGCGTCCCGGCGGCCGGGAGCCCAATCTCGCGCCGGGCCTGCCCGGTCTGCTGGGCGCCAGGTACGGGGCCGCGGCCGGCCCGGAGTCCGTCCTCGCCTGGGCCCTTGCCGCCGCCCGCCCCTCCCCCGCCGGATGTCTCGTGCCGCTGCCCGCCGACGGCACCCTGTGGGCCGAGGGTGTGCAGCTCGGCCGGGAGCTGCTGCGCCTGCAGCTGCGCGGGGCGCGCGGCGGTCAGCGTCCCCGGCTGCCGGGCGGGCGCAGGCCCTATGTGCGGGCCTCGATACCGCCCCGGCCGTCCGCGCTGCGCTACGACCCCGAGGACGAGGTGCTCACGCTCGGCGAAGGGCCGGGCGAGGGGCGCGTCTCACCCGTTCCGGCCGGGGCGTGGGAGTTCCGGGTGAGCGGCGTGCGGATGCTGGAGCTCTGGTTCGAGCGCCGCACGGCCCAGGACGGGCGGGACGGCCTGGAGGCACTGCGCCCGCGCGACTGGCCGCAGGAGTGGACGTCCGAGCTGCTCGAACTGATCACCGTCCTCGCCCTGCTGGGTGAACTGCGTTCCGCGCAGGAGACGTTGTGGAAGCGGCTCTCGGCGGAGCCCGCTCTCACCCGCGACGCGCTGCGGGCGGCCGGGGTGGTGCCGGCCCCCGCGACGGCCCGGCGGCCCGCCTCGGTCCTCGACCACCACGAGGAAGGGCCGGAGGGGCAGTTCGCGCTGCTGTGACCCCGCGCCCCGCCCCGCCCCGCCCCGCCCCGGCAGGCGGCTACCGCTCGAAGGAGTCCAGCACCCGGCCCAGCGCCCGGTCGAAGACGCCCTCCAGATCGATCGGCCCGGAGTCCTCGGCGAACCCGGCTGCCAGGCGCGGGTACTTGCCGGTCATGATCTGGCTGAGCAGATAGTTGGTGCGGGCCGCGTGCTCCTGTTCCTCGGTCCAGGGCAGCGAGCGGCTGCGTTCGGCCGTGGCGATCTCGTTGGCCGTGTAGGTGGTGACCACGCCGTTGACCATGGCGATGAGTTCCATCTTCTCGCCGAACCGGGCATCGAGCCCGTCCAGGATGCTCAGCGTGTACTCCATGTAGGCCAGTACGTTCGGGCTGAATCCGTAGACCGGTGACATCAGCCGGGGCACCCAGGTGTGGCGGTGCATCATCGCGCGGGCCTGGTGCGCGAGCGCCGTCATGTCGGCACGCCAGTCGCCGGACGGCTTCTCCGGCAGGTCGTACCCGCCACTGACCGCGTCGAGCATCAGCTCGTACAGATCCTCCTTGCGCGGCACGTAGTTGTAGAGCGACATCGTGCCGCAGCCCAGCTCCGCGGCCACCTTGCGCATCGACACCGCGTCCAGGCCCTCGGCGTCGGCGATACGCACGGCGGCTGCCGCGATGTCCGCACGGCTGAAAGCGGGCTTGGGCCCGCGGCCCGCCCGCTCGGGGCGCGCCCAGATCACTTCGGGTACAGGGGGTCGCCCCGCCATCGGTCATCACCTCTTTCACCATCGTAGTTACGTACACCGTACGTAGTGCGCTACGGTAGGCCCATGACAACTACGTACGCTGTACTTAGTGAAGGTCTGGAGAAGCACTACGGAGACGTCCACGCCCTGCGCGGGCTCGATCTCGCCGTCGCCGAGGGCTCCGTCTGCGGTGTGCTGGGGCCGAACGGCGCGGGAAAGAGCACCGCTGTCCGGGTGCTCACCACACTGACGAGCCCGGACGGCGGCAGCGCGCGGGTCGCCGGTCACGACGTGGTCCGCGAGGCCGCCGCCGTGCGCGCGGCCATCGGAGTCACGGGGCAGAGCACCTCCATCGACGGCGAGCTCTCCGGGCGGCAGAATCTCCGCCTCTTCGCACGGCTGCTCCGCCTCCGGGGCCCCGCGGGCCGCTCGCGCGCCGACGAGCTCCTCGAACGCTTCGGGCTGACCGAGGCGGCCGACCGCCCCGCCCGCACCTACTCGGGCGGCATGCGCCGCCGCCTCGACCTCGCCGCCGGACTCCTCACCCGCCCGCAGGTGCTCTTCCTCGACGAGCCGACGACCGGGCTCGACCCGCACAGCCGCAACCAGATCTGGGAGGCGGTACGCGAACTGGCGGGGCGCGGCACCACCGTCCTGCTGACCACGCAGTACCTGGAGGAGGCCGACCAGCTCGCCGACGACATCGTGCTGATCGACCGGGGCCGCGCCGCCCACCGGGGCACTCCGGCCGAACTCAAGTCCCTCATCGGCAGTTACGCGGAGGTCGTCGTCGCCCACGAGTCGGCGCTCGGAGCCGCGGCGGCGGTGCTCGACCAGCTGACCGGCGCCGAACCGACGCTCGACCACGAGCACCGCACCATCGGCGTCGTCGCGTCCGACGCCACGCTCACCCTGCCGCGCATCGTCCGCGAACTGGACGCCGCGGGTGTCCCGGTGATCGATGCGAGCCTGCGCCCACCCACCCTCGACGAGGCCTTTCTCCGACTGACCGACCGCGGCGACGTCCGCGCACCGAAGGAGCCGGCAGCATGAGCACGACGACCCCGGTCCACGAGCGGATCCAGGCGCCCGCCCTCACAGGCTCCCTGGCGGCCGACGGCCTGGCCATGGTGGGCCGCCATCTGCAGAAGATCAAGGCCGCGCCCGGCGTGCTGATCCTGACCCAGACCATGCCGATCACGATGCTGCTGTTCTTCGGCTACGTGTTCGGCAGCGCACTGGCGGTCCCGGGGCAGGAGTACCGCTCCTTCCTGGTGCCGGGCCTCCTCGCCGCAACGGCGGCCAACGGCCTCATGACCGGCATGTTCCAGGCGGCCCAGGACTGCGACCGCGGGGTGATGGACCGCTTCCGCACGCTGCCGATGAGCCGGGCCGCGGTACCGCTCGGCTCGACCGGAGCCGAGGTGCTGACCACGGCCGTCGGCATGATCCCGCTGATGCTCGTCGGACTCGCGGCGGGCTGGCGGATCGAGGGCGGCCCGGCCGCCGCGCTCGGGGCGTACGGGCTGCTGCTGCTCTTCCGGTTCGCCACGTCCTGGGCGGGCTACTGGCTGGGCCTGCTCATCCGCAACGAGGAGGCCGCGGGCCAGCTGGGCAGCGCCACCTTCATCCTGCCGCTGCTCTCCAGCGCGTACATCCCGACGGACGGCATGCCGGGCTGGCTGCGCACCGTCGCCGAGTGGAACCCGATCAGTGCCCTCGCCTCGGCCACCCGCGACCTCTTCGGCAACGCGGCCCCGGCCGAGGGTGCCGCCTGGCCGGTCGCGCACCCGGTGGCGGGGACGCTGGCCTGGGCGGCCGTCCTGCTCGCCGTGTTCGTCCCGCTGACCGTGCGCCGGTACGCACGCGGCACGCACTGAAACACGAGCGCCCGTGAGCGGGCGGACGGGGCCCCGCGACGAACACCGCCCGGATGGCGAACCGGGAGCGGACCGACGCGGTCGTGGGGCAGGCTCTCGCGCGGCTGACCGGCACGGAGGCGCTCGCCGGGCCGGACACGGCGCAGATCACACTGCCGGGCGGGGCGGGAGACGCCGATGGGTGCCGTACCGGCGCTGGGGGAACACACCGACGCAACGCTGCGGGTCCTGGGGATGACGGACGAGCAGACAGCAGCACTGCGCCGGGACGGAGTGATCGTGGGCACGGCCCTGAGCGGTGGGCCGGACCGGTCGTGACAGGCCGTCGGTCAGCGGCGGCTGCCGAAGAGCGAACGGCGCAGTCGCCGCAGCGGCGCGAAGAGCGAGACACGCGCGCTCCTGCTCCTGCGGGTGTGCGCGGCGTCGCGCGAGGTGAGCTCGAGCATCAGCAGCGTCGCTTCCGCGGACTCACGCTGCGGAACGGCGGGGCCGCCCAGCACTGCGAGATGGCGGTCGAGGCGCGAACTGGTCGCACTGCTCCCACATGTAATGGCAGGTACACGCGCCCTGCTGCGCACCGTTATCTGTTCCATGTCACTCCCCACCCGTACGAGGGCACCCGGCCCGGGCAGGTTAACCCTATCGCCCCGCGATGACACTCGCGTATCCCGGTTGGAGGATTACGTACATGTATACGGAGGTTGACGGGCGGTCACCGAATGCCGCGGATGGAGGAGACCCTGGAGAACGGGGTCTCCTCCCCGGCTGTACGGCCGGGCCGGTTGCGCCGCGCGACTACGGACCGGTCAGGCCGCCGAGTTGAAGACCGGCAGGTAGCCGCCCGACTGCCCGGCGGCGGTGGGGTGGTAGGACTCGCCGATGTTGAGCCAGTTCACACTGTGCAGCCAGGCACTGCCCGAGCAGATCTCGTGGTTGGTGAAGGTGGACGTGACGTCACCGAAGGTGAAGCCGTGGTCGGCGGCCCGCTTGGCGGTGGCCGCGTTGAGGTAGTCGGCAGCGCTGTTGATGGCGGCGCGTTCCTTCTCGCTGAGACCTGCGAGGCAGCTGCCGCCGAGCTTGTAGAAGCGGGGATAGCCGAGGACGACGACACGGGCGGCGGGTGCCTTGGCGCTGATCGCCGAGTACACGGTGTCGAGCCGTCCGGGCAGGGTCGAGTCGACGAAGGAGCGGGCGGTGGCGATCCGGCTCAGGCAGGTGGACTCGGACTGCAGGACGCAGGTGGTCATGACGTCGGCGAAGCCCGCGTCATTGCCGCCGATGGAGATCGAGACGAGGTCGGTCGAGGAGTTGACGGGCCCGAGCTGACCGGCCGTGACATCGGCCGTACGCGCTCCCGAGCACGCGGTGAAGGAGAACGAGGCGGGCGCGTTGGCGGCGGCCCAGAGAGCGGGGTAGGCCCGGGTGCTGCGCTTGCAGTTGCCGCTCGCGCTGTCGTAGCTGCCGGCGCCCACGCCGGAGGAGTACGAGTCGCCGAGAGCCACGTAGTCGACCGCGGCCGCGGATTCATCGGCGTTGGCGACACCGGCCCCTGTCAGAGCGAGAACGGTACCGAGCAGGAGAGAGGACGAGAACGCCACGAGTCTGGACATTTTCATGGAACCTCCTTGGGCAGGATCTCTGCCTACTCCGTGGTAGCAGTCACGGCCGCGATTCCGGAAGTGTTCATGCCAAGACCATTCAGCAAGTGCTTCTTGACGCCCTCCTGGCGTTACGTCACATTGAAATCCGGCATCCGGCGCGCTGGGGGGCAAAGTCGCCAATGCGGATCATCAGTAGTGAGACAGGGTCAGTTCGGACAGATGTGCTGCCTGTTGCGGCAGGTGCCGCCGTGGCGGTGGCGGGGGTGGGCGCAGCGCTGGCACTCAGCGACTTCGACTCAGCATTGCGCGCCCCTTTCGCGCTCTTTCACCTCTTCGCAACCCCGGCCGCCGCGCTCTCCGCGTGGCTGGCCGGCATGGACCGCACGGGCCGGCTGGTCGTCTCGGTCTCGGGGTCCCTCGCCGTCAATCTCCTGGCGGCGCAGGCGCTGACCGCACTGGACAGCAGGTCAGCGCGGAATTCCGTTCTGATCATTTCAGTCGCCGCGCTGATCATTTTCCTGTCGTCCCGGATTCCGAAGGCCCGGAAAGACCCGAGCAATAGGAAGTCACAATTCCGCACGCGAGCGTGACAGTCAGGCAAAAAACCGGAAAAAGCGAGACCTCATAGGAGGTCTTGCCATATAGTTCCACTCGTTAATACCGTCGTACATCCACCCGCAACGGTCCATCACGCAAGGCGGCTCCAGGGGAGGGCTCAGGCAGCCGCGATGGATACCGGGCGGGGCGCGGTAGGGGGGTGCCGTGCCCAGCGGCCGTACTCAGTCGAGTCGGCCGCCGTGCGGCCAGTTGTGCCAGCTCATCCAGCCAGCTCGGAGTGCCATGCCGTCATGGCCGGGGTGAGAACCCCCCTTTCGAACCGGACCTTTATCCGGACTGCCCGGGGGCGGGCCGTCCACCGGACGAGAGGGAAAAGACTCATGAGTTCAGTCCTGCCTTCCTCGATCAGATCGACCGCCGAAGAGACCGAAGTCGCTCGAATGGAGAGCGAATACCGACCGATCTCTTCCCATCTCGCGATAGCGCCGCCGGTAAGTGTCGTGATCCCCGCCATGAACGAGGCGGAGAATCTTCCCTATGTGTTCAAGACCCTGCCCGACTGGATTCATGAAGTCGTGCTCGTGGACGGGAATTCCACCGACGACACGATCAGGGTGGCCCGTGAACTGCGCCCTGACGTCGTGGTCGTCAAGCAGGTCGGCAAGGGCAAGGGTGACGCCCTGATCAGCGGCTTCGCCGCCTGCACCGGTGAGATCATCGTGATGGTCGACGCGGACGGTTCCGCGGACGGCGAGGAGATCGTCAGCTACGTCTCGGCCCTGGTCGGCGGCGCCGACTTCGCCAAGGGCTCCCGCTTCGCCAACGGGGGCGGCACGGACGACATGACGCCGGTCCGCAAGTTCGGCAACTGGGCGCTGTGCACCGTCGTCAACCGCAAGTTCGGGGCCCGCTACACCGACCTCTGCTACGGCTACAACGCCTTCTGGAAGCACTGCCTGGACAGGATCACCCTGGACTGCACGGGCTTCGAGATCGAGACGCTGATGAACATCCGGGTGGTCAAGGCCGGGCTCAGGGTCCAGGAGGTCCCGAGTCACGAGTACAACCGCATCCACGGCGTGAGCAACCTCAGTGCCGTGCGTGACGGGATCCGTGTGCTCAAGGTGATCCTCAGGGAGAAGCGCGTGCGCCGCGGCGGGCGCCGGGCGGCCGCCGTGCCCGCGGTCATCGGCCGGGGACAGGTGCTGTGAACCTGCGCGACTTCTCCGTGGTCATCTGCGTGTACACCGAGGACCGCTGGGAGGACATCCTCGCGGCCGTCGGCTCGGTGCACGCGCAGTCCCTGCCTGCCCGGGAGATCCTGCTGGTGGTGGACCACAACCCGGCGCTGCTGGAGCGGCTGGGCAAGGAGTACGGGCAGCCGGGGCGGTCCGGGGCGGTGCGGGTGCTCGCGAACGCGGGCCCCCGCGGCCTCTCGGCCGGCCGCAACACCGGCATCGCCGCGGCCCGCGGGGAGATCGTCGCGTTCCTCGACGACGACGCCGTGGCCGAGGAGGACTGGCTGCGCCACTTCGACAAGGGCTACGACGATCCGCGGGTGATGGCCGTCGGCGGGCGGACCGTGCCCGCCTGGTCGTCGGGCCGCAGGCCTGCCTGGTTTCCCGAGGAGTTCGACTGGGTCGTCGGGTGTACGTACAGGGGGCTGCCGCCCGGCACGGTCCGGGTCCGCAACGTCCTCGGGGGCAACGCGTCGTTCCGGCGCACGGCGTTCGACGCCGCGGGCGGCTTCGCCACCGGCATCGGGCGGGACGGCGACAAGCGGCCGCTGGGCGGTGAGGAGACGGAACTCTGCATCCGGCTGGCCCGCGCGCTGCCCCGCGCGGTCCTGCTGATCGACGACCGCGCGGTGATCCACCACAAGGTCCCCGCGGTACGGGAGCGGTTCCGCTACTTCCGTACCCGCTGCTACGCCGAGGGGCTCTCCAAGGCACTCGTGTCCCGGAGCGTCGGCGCGGGCAAGGGACTCGAGTCCGAGCGCCGCTACACCACCCGGGTGCTTCCGGCCGGGGTGGTACGGGGTGTGCGGGACGCGTTGCTCGGCAGGTCGGGAGGCGCCGGGCGGGCCGGCGCCGTCGTGACCGGTGTGCTGGCCGCCGCGGGCGGCTACGCCGTGGGGAGCGTCCGGTCGCGGGGCGGCGGGGCGGCGTTCTCCGTACCGGCCGTCGAACGGCGCCCGGACGCGGAGGACGCCTGGGCACCGGGCCCGGACGTGCGGGGTGAGCCGTCGTGAGCGTGGCCGTGCCGATCCTGATGTACCACGCAGTGGGGCACCGTCCGGCCGCCGCCGCGTACGGACTCTCCGTGTCGCCCGGCGCGTTCCGGGCGCAGATGGAGATCCTCGCCGGGCGAGGCTTCACCCCGCTCACCACGGCGGCGCTCGGCGAGGGCTGGCGCTCCGGGCGGCCCCTGCCGTCCCGGCCCGTGCTGATCACCTTCGACGACGGTTACGAGGGGGTGCACCGGCACGCCCTGCCGGTGCTCGCCGAACACGGCTTCGCCGCCACCGTCTTCGTCTCCACCGGCTGGCTGCGCGGTGCGTACGACGAGGGCGGCGCCCCGGACACCATGCTCGACTGGGGGCAGGTACGGGAACTCGCGGCGGCGGGCGTGGAGATCGGCGGCCACAGCCACACCCATCCGCAGCTCGACCAGCTCGACGACGCGCGGCTGCGGGCCGAGACCGTGCGCTGCCGGGAGATCGTCGCCGGTGAACTGGGCGCTCGCCCGGCCTCCTTCGCCTATCCCTACGGCTACTCCAGCCGCCGGGTGCGGCAGGCGGTGCGGGCGGCGGGCTTCGCCCAGTCACTCGCCGTGGGCAACGCCCTGGCACACCGTCGGCAGGGGCCGTACGCCCTGGAGCGGGTGACGGTCCGCCGCAGCACCGGTACCGCCGAGTTCGCACGACTGGTCGAGGGCCGGGCGGTCGCCCGCACCTTCGCCGTGGACCGGACCCTCACGAAGGGCTTCGCGGTCGTACGCGGCGTGCGCCGGGTGCGCCGCCGGTTCGGCGGCTCCGCACCGGCTCAGGGACCGGCTTCAGGACCGGTCTGATCCAAGGACGGCCGGACTCACCGGACGGGCAACGGCGCCCGTCCGGTGAGTCCGGCTGCCCGCTCCTCGCACTGCCCAGGGACATCCGTCGCCGCTCGCCGGCACCCATCGGCACAGGAGAGAGCAGGAGAGAACAGGGATGACCGAGCACCGGCCCGCCTGGGCGCTGAGAACACCGCTGCCGCAGGCCGCCACCGTACCGAGTTCGCCCACGTCACTCCCGTCCCCGACCGCGTCCGCCGGTCCGGGCTTCTTCACGGATTCCGTTGCGGACGTCACCGCTGCCCCGCGCCGTAGACCCGCGCTCCCCCTGCCGCTCGGACCCGAGCTCGGCATCGGGCTGCTGCTGGCCGCCGCACTGGCTCTGTTCTGGCTGCCGTTGCGCTCCCTCGGGGACAGGGAGCTGGACAGGATGGGAGACCTGGGCCTCGTCTCCGTACTGCCCGCGACGACCTTCCTGGGGGCCGGGCTGCTCGTGCTGGCCTTCGCTTCGCTCCTCCGGCTCGACCGGCCGCACCGCGCGCTGCTGACGGCCGTGCTGCTCGCCACCCTGTTCTCCCTGCACGGCCTGCAGGCCGCGTCGGGGGCCGCGTCCGCGCCGTCCGGGGCGGTGGAGGTCCTGGCGGAGTTCACGACGGGAACCCCGGCGGACGCCGCGACGCTCGCCCGGTGGTGGCCGGCGGCCGTCCATCTGCTGGCGCTGGGGCCCCTGTTGCTGATGATGCGGCAGGTCCGGGCGGGCTGGCGGGCTCCGTGGACGGGTGCGTGGATCTTCGTGCTGAGCTCCTGGGCGGTCCCCGACGGCAGCGCCGCCGAGGGCATCGCCCATCTCCTCCATCTGTCGTTCGTGGCGCTGGTGCTGGTCCGGATCCGGGTTCCCCGGACAACGGAGCCGGAGGAGCACGAGCGGCTGCCGGGCGAACCTCCGCCGGCCGAGGCCGAGTCGAGTGGGGAAGGGCTCCGCCCGAGGACCGCCGTTCCGGCCGTAGTCGTCGCCGTGTTCGCCGCCGCGCTGGTCACCGATGCGCCGACTGCCCTGTTCATGCTGGCCGTCCTCGCCGGACTCGTCCTGGCACGCCGTTCGCGGATGTACGGGCCGCTGGTGCTGCTCGCGCTCCTGACCGTGGGGTGGGCCGTGTTCTCCGGCGAGCAGCTGAGGGTGTTCCGTCCGCCGGCCGGGGCACCGGGGACCGAGGGCGGTTCCGCACGGCAGCTGCTGTTGCCGGCCGGGGTGGTGCCGGCCGCCGCGGTCCTCCTGCTGGCCTGGTGCGGATGGTGGCGTCGGCACAGCCACGGCCACTCGGAACGTACGTTGCTCGTCGTCGCCCTCGCGCCGGCCACGGTCCTCCTCCTCCGTCCGATGGACGAGGCCGTGGCGGCACAGATGTTCGCGTGCGCGCTGCCCGGGACCGCTCTGCTGGCCGCCCTCGCGCTGTTCCCGCGTGCCGGGACCGCGACCACGGCGGGCGGGCGGGAGCGCGGCCGGACGAGCGCGGCCCCGGTCGGCGCGCTCCTCGCGGGGCTCACGCTGACCGGCGGCTTCCTCGTGGTTCACGGCGGCGACGCCCCGTTCGAACGGGTCACCCCCGGTGAGGCCGAAGCTGTCGCGTACGTGGAGGGGCTTCCCGGCGGACCGGGGCGGCTGTTGTGGCTGAGTGACGGCAGCGGGGCCGGGGCCGGGCCCGCCCTCTCCCCCGGCATCCTGCGTCCGACGGCCGCGCCCCGCGATCCGGTCCTGGTGGGCGGGCTGGTCGCCGCGCTGCGGGAGGCGGGCCCGCACGCGTATCTGATGGCCGGTCACCGTCAGGCGGAGTACCTGCGGCTCACCGCGGGGCACTCCGCGTCGTGGGAGCGGCGGCTGGTCCGCAGTCTCGACGCCCGGCCCGATCTGGTGCGCGTCCTGTCGAACGACGACGCGCCTCTGTACGCGCTGCGCGGGACGGTCCGGGTGGCGGCCCACCCCGGGCCCGGTCGCGACGGGTGACCGCGAGGTGCGTGCGCCGCGCTGACCTCGGGGGAGGCCGCGCCGGAGTGCCGTGCGCACCGGCCGGGAGCAGCTCGCGAAACCTGGGTGCACGGGGTGCCGCCGTGCCGGATCATGGGCGCCATGTCTGCCAACCCTGAGTCCGCTCTGCCGATCCGGCTCACCGTCGACGACAGCGATTCGCCGTCGGACGTCGTCGACGCGCTGTTCCTCGGGCGCTTCGCGACGGGCGAGCAGCCGTACTCGCACAGTTCCTCCCTCGATCGTGTGAAGTCGGGGGCGACCCTGCTGCCACCGGCGGCCAAGGTGCTGCGGGCAGCCCGGGACGACGACCGCAGCGCCACGCTCGCCGAGGGCGACGGGTGGACCCTGCTGATCTCGCGGTGGAACCGGGGCGCGGACGTGACGGTCACGGCCACCAGCCCCGAACTGGCGGAGAAGGTGCTGGAGCAGGCGACGGACGGTGCGAAGGACGAACCGGAGCCCCAGCCCGAGAACGTGACGATGGGCTTCTGGTACGTGTCCCCGCGGCGCGGCCCGCACCGCACCACCCGGCAGATCGCCGCCGGGACGTGGGACGAGGTCCGCACCAACTACACGGCTCCGGTGGCCGATGCCATGGACCGGCTGATGAAGGTCACCCCGGACGACATCTCCGGCCGGCTGCTCCTGCTGCACGGGCCCCCGGGCACCGGCAAGACCTCAGCACTGCGCACGCTGGCCCGGTCGTGGCGCGACTGGTGCCAGGTCGACTGTGTGCTGGATCCGGAGCGGCTCTTCAACGACGTCGGCTATCTGATGGACATCGCGATCGGTGAGGACGACGGTTCGGCGAAGGGCCGGTGGCGGCTGCTGCTCCTGGAGGACTGCGACGAGCTGATCCGCGGCGAGGCCAAGCACACGGCGGGCCAGGCGCTGTCCCGGCTGCTGAACCTGACGGACGGTCTGCTGGGCCAGGGGCGCAACGTCCTGGTGGGGGTGACGACCAACGAGGACCTGGAGCGGCTGCACCCGGCGGTCGTCAGGCCGGGCCGCTGCCTGGCCCGGATCGAGGTGGGCTCGCTGACCCGGGCGGAGTCGGTGTCCTGGCTGGGTACGGAGGAGGGCCTGGGCCGGGAGGGTGCGACGCTCGCCGAGCTGTACTCGCTGCGGCGCGGCAGCGTTCCCCCCTCCGTGCCGAAGCAGGACGCGAGGGCGGACGAGGGCCTGTACCTCTGAGGGCCCCACGTCTCCGGGCCCTCACGTCTCCGGGCCCCCATGTCTCCGAGCCCCTGCGGCTCAGGGGCTCCTGGGTTCACTGCCCGTAGGCGGCCCGCACGGCGTCCTCGGCCAGCGAGAGTGCCTCGGCCCGTGACAGGCCGAGGCGCCTGGCCCGGTCGGCGTACTCCTGCGCCGCCGTCGCGGCCTTCCGCGCCGCGGCGTCACCCGCGGCGGCGATGAACGTGCCGTTACGGCCGCGGGTCTCGATCACTCCGTCGGCCTCCAGCGCACGGTAGGCCTTGGCGACGGTGTTGGCGGCGAGGCCCAGTTCCTCGGCGAGGCCGCGTACGGTCGGCAGCCGGTAGCCGACGGGCAGGGCGCCGGACCTGGCCTGCTCGGACAGCTGGGTGCGCAGCTGCTCGTACGGGGCGGTGGCGGAATCCGGATCAATGGCGATCGTCAGGGTCACGGGCCGATTCTCCCGCACCGCCGGAAAATAGGAGGCGACCGGCCCCGGCCGTAGGTACCGTCCGGCGCATGACCGTGATCGTTCGTGACTTCCTGCCCGCCGACGCGGAGGCCTGGGTGCGGGTGCGGCGTGCCGCTCTGCCCTACATGGTGACCACTCCGGAACAGGTCCTGCGCGACCTGGCCGACGCTCATCCCGACAAGCGGTTCCGGCTGCTGGTCGCCGAGGAGGACGGCGAGGTCATCGGGACCGCGCAGGTGGGCATCGCCTACGAGACCCCGGAGCCGGGCCAGGGCTTCTGCAATCCGTACACCCATCCGGACAAGGTGGGGCGCGGGGCGGGTTCGCTCCTGGTGCGGACCGGCGAGGAGTATCTGGCAGGCGTCGGCGCGGTCGCCGTCCACACCTGGGTGCTCGACGCACCGGCCAACCGCGCGTTCGCCGGGAAGCGCGGCTATGTGGCGAGCCGTCCGGCTCACTTCCTCCATCTCGATCTGGCGAACAGCACGCTGCCGCCGCTCCAGAAGGCCCCGGCCGGCGTGGAGTTGCTCAGTGCTGCCGACTTCGCGGACGATCCACGCCCGTTGTTCGAGGCCGATGCCGAGACGACCCTGGACGAGCCGAGCGACACCCCGTCCGAACTCACGGACTACGAGGACTGGCTGAGGACGACGTGGCGCCGCCCCGGCTTCGACCACGGGCTCACCTCGGTCGTGGTGGTGGACGGCGCGGTCGCGGCGTTCAGCGTGGCTGAGACTGACGGGCTGACCCGCTACTGGTCCGGCATGACCGGCACCCGGCGCGCCTTCCGCGGCCGGGGTCTGGCGAAGCTCGCGAAGAACGACTCGCTGCACCGGGCGCGGGCCGCCGGGTACACGGACGCCTACACCGGCAACGACGCCGGGAACGGCCCGATGCTGGCGATCAACACATGGTTCGGCTACGAGATCTGCGCCACGGAGGTACGGCATGTCCACCGTCTCACCTGAGAACGCCCTGTTCGTCACCCTGGTCAAGGCGGGCAGCACCAAGATCCGGTACCCGGCGGACCTCGTCCGGGACGACAGCACCCGCATCACGGTCCGGGCCCCCTGGGCGGCCCCGCACACCCGGGACTTCGGCTTCGTACGGTTCGAGCCGGGCGACGTCTTCACCGAGCACTACTGGCGCGACCGGTGGTTCGCGGTGAAGGAGGTCCGTACCGGCGGCGGGGAGCTCAAGGGCTGGTACTGCGACATCACCAGGCCCGCCGTCCTGCGGGACGCCGAACTCTTGGTCGAGGACCTGGATCTGGACCTGTGGGTGTCGGCGGACGGTTCGTCCGTGCTGCGGCTGGACGAGGACGAGTTCGAGGAGAGCGGCCTGGCCGGCCGGGACCCGGTGGCGGCCGAGGAGGCCGTGCGGGCGCTGGACGAACTGGAACAGCTGGCCCGCACCGGTGGCCTGGCGGAACTCCTCCGCTAGAGCCTTCCGTTCGGATCGGGCCCGGATCAGGGAGCGACCAGCTCCACCTCGTACCCGGCGGCGTTCTCCAGATACGCCGCGTAGTGCCCGCTGCCGCCCGCGTACGGATGGCGGTCCGGGAAGAGCAGCCGCCAGCCGTGCCCGGGTGCGCGTGCCACCAGTGCGTCGAGCGTGGCGCGGTCCCGGACGTGGAAGGCCAGGTGGTTCAGGCCGGGGCGCAGCCTGTCGTGCGTGTCGTCGGACAGGTCCGGTGACTGCGCGACCACCACGTAGCTCCCGCCGCGCCGCCAGCTGAGGCCCTGCGCCCAGCGCTGGTACGGGACATGGCCCAGTTCGCCCAGCAGCCAGCCCCACTCCGCCTCGGCCGCCGCCAGATCGGGCACCCACAGCTCGATGTGGTGGACACGGCCGGTGGGGGCGACGGAGACCGGCAGCGGTACGGCGCGCCGTACCGCGTCCGGTGCGTACGCGACCGGGTCGCCGTCCTCGTGCCAGTGGACCAGGAAGCGCTCCTCGGCCAGGTACCCGTCGAGTCCGGCACGGCAGTACGCCACCATGTCGTCCGGCAGCGAGTCCAGCGGGTACCAGCCGAGCTCGGAGCACTTCTCCGGCTCGGCGTTGCGGGGCGGCCTGGCCGGGTCGTACTCCGCCTCGAAGAACCAGCCCATCCTGGGACTGCCGCCGGGCCCCCGGTGCTGCATGACCAGGGCCACCCGCAGCTCGTCCGGATCCAGGACGACGCCGATCTCCTCGGCCGTCTCCCTGATCACCGCCTCCCGGACGTCCTCGCCGTCCTCCGCATGGCCGGAGGGCGCGTGGAGCAGCCCGTCCGCGTATCCCGTGCCGGCCCGCCGGGCGAGGAGTACATCGGGTCCGCGGCGCAGGATCAGATGGACGTCGACGACCTCCGTGTGCCGGTGTGCCGGCTCGGCGCGGGCCACCAGGGCGTACCGCTCGTCGTCGACCTCCCTGCCCCAGAGCCGGGCGTCGCCGGAGAGCGGCTCGTGGTGGATGCGCTCCGTGTGCGGGGCGAGCAGTTCGGTGAGACGGGCCGCGGAGAGTCCCACGCCGCCCCACACGCCTTCGATCAGCACCAGCCTGCCGGCCGGTTTCAGCAGCGTGAACCAGTGGTGCAGGGCCGCTGCGGGGTCGGGCAGCAGCCACACCATGTGCCGGGCCAGGATCACGTCGAACCGCTGCTTGCCGACGGGGGGTTGCCCCGCGTCACCCACGAGCACCTCGGTGCCGGTACCTGCGAGCTTGGCCCGCGCCTGCTCGGCCATGCGCGGCGAGCGGTCGACGGCGGTGACCCGGTGCCCCTGCCCGGCGACGAGGAGCGCCAGGCTTCCCGTACCGCACCCGAGATCGAGCACCTCGGAGCGCGCCGTGGGCAGCCAGCTCTCCAGCCGCTGCGCCCATGCGTGTCGTATCGCGGGATCGAGGAGCCCGTGGTCGGGCTCCTCGTCGAACGAGTCGGCGGCGGCGTCCCAGTCGATCGTGGTCATACCCGCAATCCTCTCAGCCGCCGCCGACAGCACCCGCTACTTCTGCGCCGCCCGGCGCCTCACCAGCAGCCTCGTCACCGGCTTCCTCACCAGCGGCCACACCAGGATGAGCAGGACGACCGCGTACACCGTCACGGAGAACGGGGTGTTGACCAGACCGGTGGCGCTGCCGTCGCTGATCTGCAGTGCTCGCCGCAACTGCTGTTCGGCGGCCGGGCCGAGGATGACGGCGATGATCGCGGGGAGCACCGGCAGTCCGTACCTCCGCATTCCGAAACCGATCATCCCGATCACCAGCAGGATCACCAGGTCGACCGCCTCGCCGCCGACCGCGTAGGCACCGACGGCCGCGAAGAACAGGATGCCCGCGTAGAGGTAGGGACGCGGGATCCGCAGCAGCTTGGCCCACACGGGTGCCAGCGGAAGGTTGAGCGCGAGCAGCAGCACCATGCCGACGAAAAGCGAGGCGATCAGGCCCCAGACCAGCTCGGGTTCACGCTCGAACAGCAGCGGTCCCGGCTGGATTCCGTACTGCTGGAAGGCGGCCAGCATCACCGCGGCGACCGCGGTGGTGGGCAGGCCGAGGGTGAGCATGGACACGAGGGTCCCGGCGGCGGAGGCGGATGCCGCCGACTCCGGGCCGGCGACGCCCTCGATGGCGCCCTTGCCGAACTGGTCGCGGTGCTTGGAGAGCCGCTTCTCCGTGACGTACGAGAGGAAGGTGGGGATCTCCGCACCGCCTGCGGGGATCGCGCCGAACGGGAACCCGATGAGGGGCCCGCGCAGCCAGGACTTCCAGGTGCGCCGGACGTCCTCCTTCCTGAGCCAGGGGCGTCCGACGGGGATCGGCTTCCCCGTGGAGCGGCGCAGGTGGGCGGCGACCCAGAGGGCCTCTCCGATGGCGAAGAGCCCGACCGCGACGATCACCACGTCGATGCCGTCGGCCAGTTGGAGCGAGCCGAAGGTGAGCCGCTGCTGGCCGGTCATGCGGTCCAGGCCGACGAGGCCAATGGTGAGACCGATGAGGAGCGAGGCCAGGCCGCGGATCCGGGAGGAGCCGAGGACGGAGGTGACGGCTATGAAGGCCAGCACCATGATGGCGAAGTAGTCCGGTGCACCGATGTCGACGGCGAGCGAGGCGACGGTCGGAGCGAGGAGGACCAGCAGGATCGTGCCGATCATGCCGCCGCTGAAGTGGCCGATGGCGGCGGCGGCGAGGGCCTGCGCGCCGCGTCCGGCCTTCGCCATGGGGTTGCCTTCGATCGCGGCGACGACCGCCGCGCTCTCCCCGGGGGTGTTGAGGAGGATCGAGGTGGTGGAGCCGCCGAACATCGCGCCGTAGTAGATCCCGGCGAACATGATGAACGCGCCGGTCGGTTCGAGTCCGTACGTGACGGGCAGCAGGAGCGCCACGGCCATGGCGGGACCGATGCCGGGGAGCACACCGATCGCCGTGCCGAGCAGGACGCCGACGGCGGCCCAGAGCAGGTTGACCGGCGTGAGCGCCGTGCCGAAGCCGTCGATGAGGGAGTTGAGGGAATCCATCGGTCAGAGCACCCCCATCAGCGGGCCGCCCGGCAGGGGTACCCCGAGCAGGTTGTCGAAGACGAAGTAGGTCACGAGCGAGAGCCCGGCCGCGATCAGCGGATCCCGGTCGTAGTGGCGGCTGCCGAGTGCGTACGCGGAGCCCCAGAAGAGCAGGGCGCCGGAGATGGGGAAGCCGAGCGGGCCTATGAGGACGGCGAAGGCGAGGAAGACCCCGGTGAGCAGGGCGACGGTGCGCCAATCGGCCGGTTCGGCGAGATCGACGTCCTCGCCTGCTTCCGCCTCACCGCGACCGCCGCGAAGGACGTCCACGGCGAGAAGCACGGCGACGACGAGGAGTCCGGCGCCGACCACGACCGGGACGGTCTTGGGGCCGACGGGCCCGCGCTGGGTGATGTCCACGTCCATGGTGAGGGCGTCGGTGAGGACGAGGGCGCCCAGCACGAGCAGCAGGACGCAGACACCGAGTTCGGAGTGCTCGCGCAGCCAGGAGCGTGCGGTGGTGGGAGGGGGTGTCGTCACAGTCCCAGCTCCTTCAGGACGGTGGCGACACGGACGTCCTGGGCCTCCAGGAAGTCACCGAAGGCGTCACCGGTGAGGAACGCGTCGTCCCAGCCGTTCTTCTTCATGGAGTCCTGCCACTGCTTCGAGTCGTGCAGTTCCCGCAGGAGTGCGACGAGCTTGTCGCGTTCGGCGTCGGAGAGGCCCGGCGGGGCGACGATGCCGCGCCAGTTGGTGAAGTCGGTGTCCAGCCCTGCCTCACGGAGAGTGGGCGCGTCGAGTCCCGGTACGCGCTCGGGTCCGGTCACGGCGAGCAGCCGCAGCTCGCCGGCCTTGATCTGGTCGAGGTACTCGCCGACCCCGGAGACACCGAAGCCGACCTTGTTGCCGAGGATCGAGGCGAGCAGTTCGCCGCCGCCGTCGAAGGGGATGTAGTTGACCTGCTTGGGGGCTATCCCGGCGGCCTTCGCCATCAGCATGGGTGCCAGATGGTCGGGCCCGCCGGGCGAGGAGCCGCCGCCGACGGGAACCTTCCCCGGATCCTTCTTCCAGGCGGTGATCAGCTGGTCGATGGTCCTGTACGGGGAGTCCTTGGCGACGACGACGATGTCCTGCTCCTCGGTGAGCCGGGCGATCGGGGTCGTGTCGGCCAGGGTCTTGGGCGACTTGTTGGTGTGGACGGCGCCCACGACGCCGAGACCCATGGACATGGCGAGCTTGCCGTTGCCGTGCTCGCCGGCCAGCCGGGTCACCCCGACGGTGCCGCCCGCGCCGGGCAGGTTGAACACCTCGATGCTGTGGGTGAGGCCGGCGTCCTCGGCGTTCTTGGCGGCGGTGCGCGCCGTGATGTCGTAACCGCCGCCGGGTGTGTTGGGAACCATGAAGCGCAGTCCGGGAATCTGCGTACCGGTGTCGGAGCCGCTGCCCGTGGAGAGCAGCGGTGGCCCCGCGACCACCAGCAGCGCCGCCCCGAACAGGGCGAGTGGAGTGCGCAATCGCACCGGGTGCCGCCTTTCGAGCCATGCGTGGACGGGTGTGAGGTGGCCCACATGTTGCCCGTGCCTCAACCAGCTGTCGCCGTTACGGAACCAATGGACGTTGTGGTCGTTGTGGTCGCGACCTACGGTGTCGGGCGTGACGAAAGTGCTGGTGGTGGACGACGACTTCATGGTCGCGAAGCTGCACAGCCGCTATGTGTCCGCGATGGACGGTTTTACGGTCGTCGGCGTGGCCCACAGCGGCGCCGAGGCCCTGCGCGCGGCCCGTCGGCTGCGGCCCGACCTGGTCCTGCTCGACATCTATCTGCCCGATATGGACGGGATCAACGTGCTGCGGGAGCTGCGCGCGGCGGAGGAGCGGAACGCGGACGCCCACAGCGCGGACGCGCTCTTCATCACGGCGGCCCGCGATGCGGGAGTGGTCAGGGCGGCCCTGAGGGCGGGCGCGCTGCACTACCTGATCAAGCCGTTCCACCGCTCGGCGCTGCAGGAGCAGCTGCAGCACGTGGCGGCGCTGCGCAATCGCCTGAGCGCACTCGACGAGTCCCGTCAGGAAGCCCGCCAGGAGGACGTGGACCGCATCTTCGGCACCCGTCCCCCGGGGTCCCGCGAACTCCCCAAGGGCCTCGCGGGGCACACCGCGGACCTGGTGGAGCGCATTCTGCGGGACCACCCAGCGGGCCTGTCGGCCTCCGAGTGCGCGGAGGCCGGTGCCCTGTCCCGCGTCAGCGCACGCCGCTACCTCGAGTACTTCGCGGAGACGGGGCGGGCCGAGGTGTCGTTGCGGTACGGGGGTACGGGGCGGCCGGAGCGGCGCTACAGGGCGGTGTCCTGAGCCGCTCACCGTAATAGATGTCCTGTTCACGCATCGCTCGGCCCCCGGCCATACATTGCGTGTGAGCATGACATCAACTCCCGGCAGCGTGTCCGAGGTTGGCGCAGATCAACCGAGGAGGACCCGTGGTCGCGATGTCCGTGTCCCGCAGGCAGATGTTCGGATTCGGCGGGGCCGCAGCCGCCGCGCTGATGCTCGGTACGGGGGCGTGGGACGCACAGTCCGCGTTCGCCGCGCCCGCCCTGAAGGGTGACCCGTTCACCCTGGGTGTCGCCTCGGGCGATCCCACGTCGGACGGGGTCGTGCTCTGGACGCGTCTCGCGCCCGACCCGTTCGCCCAGGACGGCCTCGGCGGCATGCCGGCCACACCCGTCCGTGTCCAGTACGAGGTGGCGCTCGACGAGCGGTTCCGCCGGGTCGTACGGCGCGGCAGCGTGATCGCGACCCCTGAACTGGCACACTCCGTGCACCCCGAGGTCAACGGCCTCGCCCCCGACCGCGTGTACTGGTTCCGCTTCCGGGCCGGCACCGCCGTCTCCCCCGTCGGACGTACGCGCACCGCCCCGGCGCCCTGGGACTCCCCGCGCCGGCTGAGGTTCGCCTTCGCGTCCTGCCAGGCGTGGCAGGACGGCTACTTCACGGCGTACCACCACATGGCGCAGGAGGACCTGGACCTGGTGGTGCACCTCGGTGACTACCTGTACGAGTCGGGCGTCAAGACGAACAAACGGGGTGTGACCACCGACCCCAGGTTCCACACGGAGACCCTCGACCTGGCGCGCTACCGGCTGCAGTACGGCCTCTACAAGTCCGAGGCCCCGCTGCGCGAGGCGCACGCCAACTTCCCGTGGATCATGACCTTCGACGACCACGAGGTGGAGAACAACTGGGCCGACGAGGTCTCCGAGAACAACGAGAACCCCGAGACCTTCCTGAAGCGCCGTGCCGACGCGTTCCAGGCCCTGTACGAGCACGCGCCGCTGCGCCGCACCCAGCTTCCCAAGGGCCCCGACGTACAGATGTACCGCAGGCTCTCCTACGGGCGCCTCGCCGACTTCACCATGCTCGACACCCGCCAGTACCGTGACGACCAGCCGTGCGGCGACGGCACGTCCGCGGACTGCGCCGAGCGCTTCGACCCGGCACGGACCCTGCTCGGCGCCCGGCAGCGGGACTGGGTCCTCAAGGGCTTCAGCCGCTCGTCCGCCCGCTGGCAGATCCTCGGCAACCAGGCCCCCATGGGCCAGACCGACCAGGACCCGGGCCCCGGCACGACGGTCTGGATGGACCCGTGGGACGGCTATGTCACCGAGCGCAACCGGCTGCTGGCCGAGGCCGACACCCGCGGGGTGCGCAACCTGGTCGTCATCACGGGCGACCGGCACCAGAACTACGCGTGGGACCTGAAGCGCGACTACACCGATCCGGCCTCGGCGACTGTCGGTTCGGAGTTCGTGGGCACCTCGGTCACGAGCGGCGGCGACGGCGCGGACATGACGGCGCAGGGCGAGACGTTCCTCGCGGCGAACCCGCACATGAAGTTCTTCAACAGCCAGCGCGGTTACGTCCGGGTCACGCTGGACCGTGAGCGGTGGACGAGCGACTTCCGCGTCCTGCCCTTCGTGACGAAGCCGGACGCGCCGATCAGTACGCGTGCGAGCGTGGTCGTGGAGGACAAGGTGCCCGGCGTCCAGATCTGACCTGCGGTCATCGGCACCGTCACGCAATTCCATCACGGCACCACCGGGACCCGGCCGGTCCGTCCGACGCGACAGGACGGACCGGCCGGGAGTTAGGGTCGCGGTATGGGGGGACTGGACGTCACGATGCGGCGCAAGCCGTGCAAGTGGTGCAAACGGCCGATCAAGCAGGGCCGTCGGTGGCGGCCGAAGCGGTACTGCAACCGGTGGCACCAGGTGAAGTACCGGGTCGTGGACCTGGTCAACAACGTGCTGGACGGCCTCTGAGCGTTCAGCCAGGCACCGTCGTCGCAGGCGATGCACATGCCGAGCGAACGGCTCCCGTCGGCGGCGCCGGAGTTCCGCAACCCCACACAGCGGCACAGTGAGACCGCCTGCCCAAGGGGCTCCGAAAGGGCGCGCCGCACGCCACCCTGACGAGAGGCTTAGCGGTCCCTTAAGCCCGCCATAACGATGGCCACCTGCGGCTTTCCACGGCCGGATCCGCCCTGGACGGCGGCTAGTTTGCTGATCACCGGGACGGGGTCCGTTCCGTCGGTGCGGCATTCGTACGGGGGGCCGCACCGGCGTTCGGCCCTGTGCCGTCCCCTCACAGACGCGTCCGTCGAAGGAGAACCGCCACCATGGCCGCCATCAAGACCGCTCGCCGCAGGCTCGCCCCGATCGTCGCGCTCGGCATCGCTCCGCTCGCGCTGACCGGGCTCTCCGCCGCCCCGGCGGCCGCCCACGGTTCGCTGACCGACCCGGTGAGCCGGGTCTCGGCCTGTTTCGCGGAGGGGCCGGAGAACCCGAAGTCCGCGGCGTGCCAGGCGGCGGTCGCGGAGGGCGGCACCCAGGCGCTGTACGACTGGAACGGTGTGAACATCGCCAACGCGGCGGGCAAGCACCGTGAGCTGATCCCGGACGGCAAGCTGTGCAGCGCGGGCAACGACAAGTTCAAGGGGCTCGACCTGCCGCGCGCGGACTGGCCGTCCACCCCGATGAAGGCGGGCAGCCACACCTTCCGGTTCCGGGCGACCGCGCCGCACAAGGGTTCCTTCGAGCTGTACCTCACCAAGGCCGGCTACGACCCCTCGCAGCCGCTGAAGTGGTCGGACCTCCAGGAGAAGCCGTTCGCCGAGGCGACCGACCCGAAGCTGGAGAACGGGTCGTACGTCTTCGACGGCACCGTGCCGCAGGCCACGGGACGGCAGTTGGTGTACACCGTCTGGCAGCGTTCGGACTCCCCCGAGGCGTTCTACGCCTGTTCCGACGTGGTCTTCGGCGGTCAGGGAACCGGCAGCGGTTCCGTAGCCGCCGTCCCGGCCCCGACCGCCTCCGCCCCGTCCGACCAGGACATCGACGAGGGCGCCGACAAGTCGTCCGTCGAGCACGACGGGCACGGTGACAGCGACGCCGCGACGGGCGCGAAGGTCACCGAGGCGGCCCCGGCCGACGGGGGCAGGAGCGAGGACGCGAACGAGGACGGGGCCAACGCTCCGGAGCCGAACAGCGCCGCCGCCGCTCCGGCCGGCGCCGCGGACGAGACTCTCGCCGAGACCGGTGGCAGCGGCAGCACCACGTACCTGGCGATCGGCGGAGCCGCCGCGCTGGCGATCGGCGCGAGCGCCCTGTTCGCCTCGGTCCGCCGCCGGGCAGCCACCGGCTCCCACCGCGGCTGACCGCTCATGGCCGGTCCCCCGCGCGGCCGCACCGCGCGGGGGACCGGCCCGCTCAGCCGATCACCGACAGACAGTCCGTCGGGGTGGCGTGCGCCGGGTCGAGCGCGTTCTCGACCTCGTGGAAGGCGATGCGGTCGATGGTCCCGATCGCGACGTGTTCGGACAGGTCGAGCGCACACAGGTTCTGGAGCAGGACATTGCGTACGTTCGGGCCACTCAGGTACTGCGTGCGGTACGGGGTCACGACCTCGTCGTACTGGGTCGCGATGACGGTGTAGCGGACACCGGGCACGGTGTCGCCGCCCGCGTTGAGCTTGGTGATGAAGGCGGATCCGGCGACCTGGTCGGCGAGGCCGGGGGTGTTCATGGTGAGCAGGTCCTCGATGCCGGGGAAGTACGGCAGGAGCTTGGTCAGGCCGAGGAGTGTGGTGCCGTGGTTGGAGGGGGCGATCCCGACCAGGGCGTTCACCTTGGCGGCGCCGCCGAGGAACTTCAGGTAGTAGTTGGGCATCATGCCGCCCTGGGAGTGGCCGACGAGGTCGGCCTTGGGTGCACCGGTGGCGCCGAGCACCTTGTCGACGAACACCTTGAGCTGCTCGGCCGACTTGTCGATGGGGCCGAGGCCGTTGAAGAACGGCACGCCCGGGAGCTGGCCGTAGTCGAGCGAGAAGACGCAGTAGCCCCGGTTGACGAGGTACGGCGCGAGGACGAGCCAGTTGTCGATCGAGTTCCCGAAGGTTCCGTGGACCAGGACGACGGGGCGGGGATGGGCTGCGGAGGGCTTGCAGGAGTAGTCGTTCCAGCCACGGGAGGACGCGGCGGACGTGGAGACGGCTTCCGTGGGGGTGGCTGCGGTCGCGGTCGCCATGGGGGTGGCGAGTACGGCGACGGCGAGGAGGAGTGCGGTGAGGGGTCGGCGCGCGCGTGGGGTACGCGGGGCACGGGTCCAGGGCAGCATCGAGTGGTCTCCTTGCGGCTCAAGGGAGTTGCGATGTCTGTGCGCCCTGTGGCCCGGACCACAAGCTGAATGTGCTGGCGTTTCTATGTGCTCATGCCAAATTACGCACGAGTAAGGTAGTGAGGGAAGTTACGCGTCGGTAAAGAAATTCCGGCAGCCCACACGGTCAGTCGGCCAGGGCCGCCGGCCGCACGGCCGCCGCCCCGAAGCGCCGGCGCGCCCGGTCCGCGGCGGCTTCGGCGGCACGGGCCCGGGCGTCTTGGCGGTCCAGGGAGAGCTGGCGGTAGGCACCGCCGGCCGGCAGCAGGTCGTCGGCGCGGACGGCGAAGGCGCGGACTCGTGCGCGCTGCAGCCCGAGGGCGGTCAGCAGGCCCAGGGCGGCCGCGACGAGGGCGGGCGAGTGGTTGGTGGGTTCCGGCAGCTTGTGCATGCGGGTGGTGGAACTGCGGTCGGCGTAGCGCACCGTGAGGGTGATTCGGCCGGCGACCTGACCCTCACCGCGCAGGCGCCGGCCGATCCGGTCGGCGAGTCCCAGGACGGATCGGTGATGCCGTGCCGGATCGAGGCAGTCCCGGTCGAGCACGAGATCGTCGACCAGGTACGCCGCCGGCTCCATGGGGACGACCGGACGGGGGTCGTGACCGCGGGCACGTTCGGCCAGCAACCGCGCCTGACCGGCGCCGAGAAGGCGCTGCAGAGTCGCCGGAGGCACGTCGGCGACCTGGCCGACGGTGTGCAAGCCGTATCTGCTCAGCGTCGACGCCGTGGCGCGGCCGATCCCCGGCAGCGCGGTGACCGGGCGGGGGTACAGCCATTCGGCGGCCCGCTCGGCAGGGACCCAGGTGGTGTGCCCGGGCGCGGACGCGTCGGCCGCCATGGCCGCCAGCATGCGGTTGCCCGCGAGGCCGGCGCTGCTGTCGATGCCGTACAGGGCCTTCATCCTGATCTTCGCCAACTGGACCACGTCGTAGGGGGACATGTCGAAGTACCGGAGCGCCGAGGCGAGGTCCAGTTGAACGGCGTCGGGCGGAACAGCCTGGACGTGAGGCGTGATACCAGACACCAGTTCGATTACATCGGCGTACTGGGTCTCGGTGAGCGCCTCGTGCAGATGGAGGTGGGCGATGTGCCGCTGACGAGTGGTCATCCCGCGCTCCCCGGACTGGTGTAGCCGAACTTCTTCAGGTCGGCCGTACGGCTGCCGGCGGGCTGCAGGTCGGCGTACGGGTGCAGCCGGGCGCCCGTGGTGCCGTTGACCAGGGTGCGCCGCGGCTGTGCGGGAGTCGGTTGCGGACGGTCGGCGCCGAGCAGGGCGAGCGCGGCCTCGGGGCCGTTGTCGCGGCGGGCCGCGGCGATCTCGTCCAGGTCCCAGGCCATGGTGCCGACGACGGTACGGCGGGTGCCGCGCACCTGGACCGTGCCGCGGACCAGCAGCAGTCCGCTGTGGAAGACGGTGTGCGCGCAGGCCGGGTGGGAGTCCTCGAAGAACGCCAGGTCCACCAGTCCCGCACCGTCCTCCAGGGTGACGAAGATGATGCGCTTGCCGCTGGCGATGGGCGGGGTCTGGGTGGAGGCCCGTACACCGGCGACGAGGACCTGCTGACCGGCGCGCAGTCCGGCCAGGTGGGCGGCGTCGGTCGCGCCGATCTCGCGCAGCAGGCGGTGGTGGTGCTCCATCAGGTGCCTGGAGACATCGATGCCGAGTGTGCCCAGCTCCGCGCTCAGGGCTTCGCGCCCGGTCATCTCCGGAAGGCCGCTCGGCTCCGCTCCGCCGGCCACGTCCGCGTCGAAGGGCAGCTGGCCCTTGCCCGCGGACCGGGTGCGGGAGGCCCGGTGGAGTTCGGCGATCTGCAGCAGCAGGTCGCGCCGCGTGAGGCGGCCGTCGTGGAGGCAGGTCAGGGCACCGATCTCCGCGAGGCGTTCGGCGACCGGCCGGCCGGGGCGGGCCCGCTGCCAGAAGTCCGACAGTGATCCGTACGGCTGGCCCTCCTCGATCCGTGCGCACTCCTCCTTGCTGATGCCGTGCACCGCGGACAGTGCGAGACGTACCCCCCACTGCTCCGTGTCGGTCCGCTCCACGGTGTGCTCCACCTTGGAGTGGTTGATGTCGACGGACAGGACCGGCACTCCGCGGCGGCGGGCGTCGGCGACGAGGACGCGCTTGGGCCACATCCCGGGATCGTGTTCGAGGAGGCCCGCCAGCAGGAACGCCGGGTAGTGCGCCTTGAGCCAGGCGCTCTGCAGGGCCGGTACGGCGAAGGCGACCGCATGGGCCCGGCAGAAGCCGTAGGCGCCGAAGGCCTCGACGGTCCCCCACACCTCGTCGAGGACCTCCGCGCGGTACCCGCGGGCGCGTGCCTGACGGTGGAACCAGTCCTTGATCCCGGGCAGCCGGTTCTTGTCGCCGAGTGCCCGCCGGGCGATCTCGGCCAGTGCGCGGTCGCAGCCCGTCAGCACGGACAGCGTCTCGATGATCTGCTCGTGCCAGATGGTCACGCCGTAGGTGTCGGCGAGTACGGGTTCGAGGTCCGGGTGGGCGTAGTGCGGTGTACCGCCGTGACGTGCGGCGATGTACCGCTCGGGCATGCCGCCTGCGACCGGTCCGGGACGGAAGAGGCTGATGTCGGCGATGACGTCCTGCGGATCGCGGGGCTGCAGCCTGGACAGCAGGTCCTGCTGGCCGGGTGACTCGAGCTGGAACAGGCCCAGGGTCTGGCTCTCCTGGATGAGCTTGAACGCGAAGACGTCGTCGAGCGGCACCTGCTGCGGGTCGTCGAGGTCGATGTGGTTGCCGGTGGTGCGTTCGATCTCGGTGACGGCGTGGGCCATCGCGGACTGCATCCGCACGCCCAGGACGTCGAGCTTGATGTTGCCCAGCGCCTCGATCTCCTCCTTCGCCGCCATCGCCATCGGGTAGTCGCCCTGCGGGGTGGGCTGCACCGGCAGCCGGTCCAGGAGTGTCGCGTTGCTGATGACCACGCCGCAGGGGTGCATGGCCATGCCGTGGACCAGGGAGTCGAGGCCCTCGGCGAGCTCCCACAGCGGTCCGTACCGGTCCGCCTCGGCCGCCAGTTGCCGCAGTTCGGGCAGCTCGGCGAGCGCGCCGGTGATGTCACAGGCCCGCAGGTGCGGGAAGCTCTTGGCGATCCGGTCGACCTCTGCGGGCGCGATCCCCAGGGCCAGGCCGGTGTCGCGCAGGGCGCGGCGGGCCCGGTAGGTCTCGGGCATCGCGGTGACCGCCACCCGTTCCTTGCCGAACCGGTCGAAGATCGCGTCGTAGCACTCCAGCCTCCTGGCGGACTCCACGTCGATGTCGATGTCCGGCAGGGACGCCCGTCGCACGCTGAGGAAGCGTTCGAACAGCAGGTGGTGGTCGAGCGGGTTGGCGGTGGCGATGCCGAGCGCGTGGCAGACCATCGACCCTGCGCCCGAGCCGCGGGCGGCGACTCGGATGCCCTTCGCCCGGATGTCGGTGACGACCTGGCCGACGGCGAGGAAGTACGAGTCGTACTTCAGTTCCGCGATCACGCCGAGTTCCTCGTCCAGCCGGTCGAGCGCCGCCCGGTCCCGGTCCAGGCCGCGTCGGGCCATACCCGTCTCGCACTGTGTGCGCAGCAACTGCGACGCTCCGCCCGCCCGGGTCCCGGCGCCGAGCACCTCCGGTTCCGGGAAGTGCGGCGTTCCCAGCCCGAGGTCCGCCACGGGGTCGACGGCACAGGAGGCGGCGGTGGCGGCGGTGTCCGCCAGCAGGCGGCCGGCCCGCCGGGGGTCGGCTCCGGCGCACTCGGCGATCATCCGTGCGATGCCCGCCATCGCGCCCTCGCCCTTGAGCCAGCGCTGCCCGCTGTCCAGGCGGCGCCGGTCGATCGGGCGCAGCAGCCGCGCGGCGTCCAGGACGTCGGCGAGGCGGTGCTGGTCCGGGTCGGCGTAGCGGACGGCGTTCGACAGCACAGCGGTGGTGCGGGTGCGGTCGGCCAGCGTCAGGGTGCGGGCGGCCAGGCGAAGCGATCCGGGGCCGAGGCCGGAACGCTTCTGCGCGACGGCCTCCAGCCGGACCCCGTCCCCGAAGATCTCCTGCCACGGCGCCAGCAGCTTCACGGCGACGTCCTCCCGGCCTGCCGCCAGTGCCCGTACCGGCTCGGAGAGCGGCCCGAGCAGCACGATCAGACCGGGGCCGCCGTGCTCGCGCAGCGCCTCCCACGGCACCGTCACGGGTGCCGCGCCGGACGCGGTGCCGGCGTGCGCGGCCGACGTGATGCGGCACAGCCGCGCCCATCCGGCCCGGTTCTGCGCGAGCAGCACGAACCGCAGCGGCGGCTCGACGACGTGCGCGCCGCCGCGTGCCGGGGTGCGACGCCGCTGTGCCGGGGGCGGTGGTGCGATGGCCTCGACCGCCAGGTCGACACCGAAGACCGGCCGGACGCCGGATTTCGCGCAGGCCCGCGCGAACCGTACGGCCCCGGTGACCGTGTCCCGGTCGGTGAGCGCGACCGCCGCCATACCGCGCTCGGCGGCCCTCCGGACGAGGTGCTCGGGATGGGATGCGCCGTAGCGGACCGAGTAACCGGACGCGACGTGCAGATGGGCGAAGCCCGCCATGTCGCACCTCCATCACTTCACCCCATTTAACCCATTTACCCGATACGTCTATCGTACGCTCGTTCGATTACCTTAGCTCCATCACCCCAGGTCGGCGACATGATTCGAACGCATGAACGGATTACGAGGTGCTGTTGGCATGCCCGGAACACCTGTCTCACCGTCACCTCCTTTGCCCGGCAGGAGGGTTGGCTCAATTCGGTCTCCGAGCCGCACACATTCCTTCGGGGCGAGAGCTTCGTCACCGTCGGCGCCCGTGTCCGCCACTCCGCCTCCCTGGGCCATTCAGCCCCGCCCCGCCTGCGTGAACGGCGGACCGCCCGGACCGTGGGGGCATGACTTTCGCGGGTGAAGTGAAGAACGCCGTCACCACACGGGCCGCACTGCTCGTCATCGGCGTGCTCGGGTTGCAGCTGCTGTTCATCGCGTCGTACGTCGGGGCACTGCACAAGCCCGACCCGACGGACGTCCCCTTCGGCGTCGTGGCCCCACAGCAGGTGTCCGGGCAGCTCGTCACCCAGCTGGACGACCTCCCGGGCGGCCCGCTGGACCCGCGCGCGGTGAGCGACGCGGCCGAGGCCCGCAGGCAGATCATGAACCGCGACATCGACGGCGCCCTGCTCGTCAGCCCCACCGGCCGGACGGACACCGTCCTCGTCGCCTCCGGCGGCGGCACCGTACTGGCGGACAGCCTGGTCAGGATCATCGCCAGGGCGGAGGAGCCCCGGCAGCGCACGGTGCGAGCCGTGGACGTGGCCCCGGCCTCCCCGGAGGACTTCGACGGCCTGTCGTCCTTCTACCTGGTCGTGGGCTGGTGCGTCGGCGGCTACCTCTGCGCTTCGATCCTGGCGATCAGCGCGGGCACCAGGCCCGCCAACAGGCAGCGCGCGCTCATCCGCACCGGAGTCATGGCGCTGTACTCGATCGCGGGCGGGATCGGCGGCGCGGTCATCGTCGGACCGGTGCTCGGCGCACTCCCGGGCAGCGTCTGGGCGCTGTCCGGGCTCGGCGCCCTGGTCGTCTTCTCGGTCGGCATGACCACACTCGCCCTGGAGGCGCTCACCGGCATCGTCGGCATCGGCCTGGCCGTACTGATCATCGTGATCGCGGGCAACCCGAGCGCAGGCGGCGCCTTCCCGCTGCCGATGCTGCCGGACTTCTGGCGCGCGATCGGCCCCGCCCTGCCGCCGGGCGCGGGAACCTGGGTGGCCCGCTCGATCGCGTACTTCAAGGGCAACGCGGTCACCGGCCCCCTGCTGGTGCTCTCGGCCTGGGCGGTCGCCGGCACGGTCGTCACCCTGCTGACCGCGATGCGGCGCAAGCCGGACGAGGCGACGAGAGCGGCGACGGGCCACGGCGGCTCGAACGTCGTCTGAGGCTGTGCGCGATCACGTGCGGAGCGGCCGGAGCACTCCTCCGCGCCGAAGCTCCTCGGCAGCCCGCCGCGGCGCGTCCCCCTCCGCCCGGTAGTCCCCCGTGACTGCTGCTCGACCGGCACGCCAACTCTTGGCGTCCGGTCGGCCAAACAGCTAGGCATGGCAGGTACATGGCGTCATTCTGGAGCGGCCTCGTGCGACCCGCGAGGAGCACAGCCACCACAACTCCCTTTCATCCCACGGAGGTTGCTCATGCGTCGCCGCTTCGCCACTCTGATCGCCGCAGTCGCCCTGTCGCTCCCGCTTGCCCTGATACCCGCCGTATCCGCTTCGGCCGCCCCTTCGGACAAGCCCCAGGTCCTCAGCTCCTGGACCCAGACGAGCGCCTCCAGTTACAACGCCTGGAACGCCGCCCGCAACAACCAGGGCGCATGGGCCGCGTACGGCTTCGACTGGGGGACGGACTACTGCAGCACCTCCCCCGACAACCCGTTCGGCTTCCCCTTCCAAACGGCGTGCGCCCGCCACGACTTCGGCTACCGGAACTACAAGGCCGCCGGCACGTTCACCGCCAACAAGTCCCGCATCGACTCCGCGTTCTACTCCGACCTCAAGCGTGTGTGTGCCGCCTACTCCGGCGCGACGCTGACTTCGTGCAACGCCACGGCCTGGACGTATTACCACGCCGTGGACATCTTCGGCGTCGCACCGGCCGAGGCGGGCGGCAGACTCCCCCAGGCCGCCTGACGGTCGCCGATCCGGACCGGGCTCGCGCATTGCGGCCCGGCCCCGGATCGGGCCGACGCTCGAAGCACGGTCACCAGCCGGAGCGAATCAACCCCAGCCATGTCGGGCCGCCACGTCACACATCGGTGTCGCCTCCGCCGGCTTTCGGCGCAAGGCGGGGTGGTAGCTCCCTCGGTGGGTTCGCGTAGGCGGCGTGGGCCTGTTTCCGTCCAGTGCCCCGGGGGCGACGGTTCGGGCGGCGGCGTACGCGATCCCTCACGCGGCCGGCTGCTGATCGGCAGGCAGCCTTGACTGCCCGTCCTGGACGCCTGAGTGTGTTCCTTCACCGAAGGTCGGCTCCGTGGTGGCGGTTCGCCTGCCATCAGGCCGCCGCGCCAACCTACGGGGCTTTCCGGCTGATGTGGGCCACGCCGTTTCAGGGGGAGAAGTGAGCACTGGGGTAATAGCGTTACTGGTTGCGGTGGTAGGCGTGGCCGGCACCCTACTGGCCCCGATCACCACCGCGTGGGTCAGCTCACGCTCGCGCCGTCAGGAGTTCGAGCTGCAGCAGCACTCCGACCGGACCAAGCGGCACATCGACGACGCCCAGGCCAACCTGGAACGCCGGCGCGACACCTACGTCGCGCTGAACTCCGGTGCCCGGCGATATCGGTTCCACATGATGGAAGACCTCTACGCGATGCGTTCCGGAGCGGACACGAACCCCGCGACAGAGTTGGTCCGAGCCGAGTTCCAGGACACCTACGCCCAGGCTCAGATGCTCGTCCCCGACAACGTCCTGCAGCCCTGCCAAGCGGTCCGCGTGGCACTCGCAGAGGCCAAGAAGCTCATGGAGTCGCTGGCCGAGGACGGTGCGCACGACCAGCAGAAGTGGCAGGAAGCCCACACCTTCCTGATCCAGATGTGGGACGCGATCACGGCGATGCAGCTCGCCATGCGTCAGGACCTCGGCATCTCGACACCGCCCCACTCGTGAACCGGGCGCGTTCGCCACTGACACCTCACGTTGGGCTGGGGAGCGAGCGCAGTAGTCCCCATGTATTCCGTTCTCCCCCTCCTGGAGTGGCGGGGTCCCTAAGATGCAGGAGTCGGTCGGACCATCCGATAACCGGAATCCAGCGCAAAGGATGAGACAAGGTGACTGTCGAGGCCTACTGGGATAAATCCGACGAAGAGCTCTACTCCCTGCTCGGGGCGGAGCTGCTGGGCGAGGGCCTGGGGCTCTCCCCCGAGGATCAGGAGAACCACCGTCGCTTCGGGAAACAGTGGTTCGCCAACAAGCACAATGAACTGCAGCGGAAGATCTGCCATCACGAGAAGACGCAAGGTCTGCTGGGGACCACGGGATCGGACAGGCTGATCGACGCGTTCACCATCCACGAGCTGCTCACCGACCTGGATGACGACCCCACCACAGCCGCACTGATCGCCGTCCTGGTCGCACGGGTAGGTCTCGGCGCCTTCTGCCGCACGTCACCGGCTCCGTCGTGATCCGCAAGACGATGGCGGACCGCAAGTACGAGCTGCTCCGGGCCGACCGCGAAGTGCAGCTCGGCGAAATGATGAAGCGGATGCGTGAGCTCGGGGACGAGGAGGGCCTCCAACAGCTCGAAGCCGCCAAAGCCGCCTGGCAGCAGAGCGAGTGGGCCGGCAAGTACGGGGACATGATGACCGCGCCCGAGGAGTTGGTGACAGAGCAGCTGAAAGCTGCCATGGCCGATCTCGGTGCGAGTACGGAACGCCTCGCCTCCGTCCGCGTCGTGAAGACCCTCAGGGAAGACGTCTCGGCACAGATGACACCGTTCTCCGACGGTTCAGGGCTGGTCAATGTCGCCGACGCGACCCTCACCCTGTGCTCCCACTACGCCCGGTACATCTCGATCTCCCTGACCCAGCTCGCCTCCGGGCCTTTTCGCGCGAGCGTACGGGCGGCAAGAGCAGGAAACATGGGCGGGGATCCGGCCGTGCTCACCGGCCTGCTGCGCTACTACTGCACGAACCAGCGGGTGTACGCGTTGGCGGCGAAACTGGGCCTGCGGCTGGACCTCGAGGCCGAGGAGAACGCCGCGTTCCTCTACCTCCAGGCCAGCCAGTTCATCATCGGGCACGAAATAGCCCACCATGCACTGGGGCATCAGTCCGCCGTGAGCGGCTTCTCACCTGACGAACACATTCCGGTCTGTTCGGACAACCAGGCCAGGGAACTGGAGGCGGATCTATTCGCTTACCGTGCCGGCAAGCGGCTGATCGAACAGGAACTCACCGGCCATGCCGAGGCTGCCCACGCTGCGACCTTCTCCCTCCTGGGCGCCTTGATCGCCATGCTGGCCGTGCACCTGACGGAGCGAGCGCTGTTCATCCGCCGAGGCTGCACTCATCCGTCCGCCCGTGTCCGGTCTGCGCTGCTTCTCGACCAGGTCGGTGAACGGGAGCAGCAGTTCGCCAGAATCTTCCTCAGCACGCCGCTGGCCGCGACGGAAGCGGCCTCGACCATCTCTGAGGGAGCCCAGCCGTTCTCCTGGGAGTTGGCCGGCACACCGCCGGTCTACACCCCGTTGCCCCACGTGAAGATACTCGCAGTTGCCCATCTCGACGCGTGGCAGTGCCGCCCGGAGTCCTGGCACCTTGCCCTGCTGGAGAGCGAGAGCCGGCATTCCGGGGTCTGGTTGGGCGAGGCCGCACGCCTTGCCGTCGGCGGAAACCCTGCGGAGGCGCTGCGCCTCTGGGGCGTACGCAAGGCCGGCATCGCTCCGCTCTGCGACTCGGCGAAGCCACTCCTGTTCTTCACCCTCATGGACAGCCTGAGACAGGCCTTCAAGGCTCAGGGCGTGGAGAGCGAGCGAACGGATGGGTACGCCTTGGCGGCAGCGACGTTGGCTGCCCCACACCTGGCTTAGACCCTCGAATGCGCACCACCGACGCCGTACCGGTCGGTCTCACTCGGTTGCTGATCACCCGACCCACCCGAAACCCCGCCGGGCACGGCAACGGGCCCGCTCGCCTCACGTGGGGTGAGGGATCGGGCCCGCGACTTACGAACCGAAGGTCAGCCGATCTCCGCTCCGAAGGCGGACAGCGCCTCCGGGACCGGCTGGAAGAAGGTCTCGCCGCCCGAGGAGCAGTCGCCACTGCCGCCCGAGGTCAGGCCGATGGCGGTGTCGCCCGAGAAGAGCGAGCCGCCGCTGTCGCCAGGCTCGGCGCAGACCGTCGTCTGGATGAGCCCGTTGACGATGTCGCCGTTGCCGTAGTTGACCGTGGCGTCCAGTGCGGTGACCTCACCGTCGTGCACCTGGGTGGTGGAGCCGCTGCGGGTCACCGACATGCCGACGGTGGCCTCGCCCGCCTTGGTGATCGGCTGGGTGGAGCCGTTGTAGAGGTTCACCTCGCTGGGGTGCGGCACGTCCGCGGTGTACTTGACCAGGCCGTAGTCGTTGTCCGGGAAGCTGGAGCCCTCGTTGGCACCGATCTCCGCGCCGCCCTGCGAGTCCGACCAGCTGGTGATGGACTCGGTGCAGTGTCCGGCGGTCAGGAAGTACGGCTCGCCGCCCTTGACCACGTTGAAGCCGAGCGAGCAGCGTCCGCCGCCGCCCCAGATTGCGTCGCCGCCCGCGATGAGGGGCTTGAACTCCCCTGCGGACTTGTTGAGTTCCGCCTTGCCGCCGAGGCCCTCGACCACGGCGCTGAGCTTGTCCCAGGCCGCGCCCTCGACGGTACGGTCGGCGGTGACGACCACCTTGTTGCTGACGGGGTCGACCGCCCAGGAGGTGCCGGGGATGGTGGCCTTGGCGGTGAGGGTCTGCCGGGCCGACGTCAGCTCGGTGAGCGAGTTCTGTACGACTCTGGCCTTGCCGCCCGCCTGGCGCACCTGCTCCGCGGCGGCCTCGTCGAGGACGTTCACGACCAGGTTCTTCGCCTTGGCGTCGTAGTACGCGCCGGCCGTGTCGCCGCCCAGGGTCCTGTCCAGGGTCGTGGCGAGATTTCCGGCCGCGTTCGCTGTCAGTGTCCGTGCCGTGAACTGGGGCACGTCGTCACTGGCGTTCGCAGTCTGGAAGGTGACTCCTGCTGCAACCAGGGCGACGACGGCCGATCCCGCCATGGCCGCGCGCTTCCTGGATATGCGTCGGTGCTTCAACTTCGACCTCCTGTGGGGCCGTGGTACGGACCAGTGGGGGGTCCGGAACACGGAGGATGGGGCGCCCACTATTCCGATGCGGTTGATAGCACACAAGGTCGACTTCAGGACGCACACACGACAACGACGCTTCGCTCCTGACCCGTTCACAACCGGGAGGTCGGACCACGTCGGTTCCATATGCGAACACCGCGTGCCATCGGCTGTCGGCAGCGGGTGAGGACTAGTCCTGTCCTGTTTTCGCTCTTGCGAGTCCGGATGCTGGGGTCGCCCGTCCGGATGCGGTGCGAGACGGAACCGGGCAAAACCCGGGTTCCTTCCGTCAAGGAGTCCCGGTGGTGCCCTTCATGGGTCATCATCGAACTGGCAGCACACACCGGGCACTTGTTGTCCGGACCGGGCGGGGTGACCGAGCGGAGGCGGCGGGGTGCGCAGTCGGGTGCGCGTGGCGGACGGGCGGCATCTGATGGTCGAGCGTCAGGGGGATCCGCGCGGCAGACCGGTCTTTCTCCTGCACGGAATGCCGGGCAGCCGGCTCGGTCCCGCTCCCCGCGGGATGGTCCTGTACCAGCGCAAGATGCAGCTGATCGCCTACGACCGGCCGGGGTACGGCGGTTCCGACCGGCTGGCGGGACGCCGGGTGGTGGATGTCGTCGAGGACGTACGCGCGATCGCCGACTCGCTCGGCCTGGAGCGCTTCGCCGTGGTCGGCCGGTCCGGCGGCGCGCCGCACGCCCTGGCGTGCGCGGCAATGATGCCCGAGCGGGTCACCCGTACCGCCGCACTGGTCGGTCTGGCTCCCTGGGACGCCGAGGGCCTCGACTGGTTCGAGGGGATGGCCGCGTCGAACGTCCTCGCGTACTCCGCGGCCGCGGCCGATCCGGACGGGCTGGCGGAGTCCTTCATCAGCCGCTCGGCGGAGATCCGGCAGGACCCGGTCCGGCTCCTGGACGACCTGCGCCGGGAGCTGACCGACTCCGACCGGATCGTGGTCAACGACGCCGGGATCCGTACGATGCTCCTCGCCAACTACCGCGAGGGGCTGCGCACATCGGCGTACGGCTGGATCGACGACGCGATCGCGTTCTGCCGGCCGTGGGGCTTCGACCCGGCCGACATCAAGGGCCCCGTGATGCTGTGGCACGGCGAGAAGGACGTGTTCTCACCCGTCGGCCACTCCCGCTGGCTCGCGGAACAGATCCCGGGCGTCACCGCCGTGATGGAACCCGCGGCAGCGCACTTCGACGCGCTGTCCGTGCTCCCCGAGGTGCTCAACTGGCTGCTGGACGACCGGGAGGCGCCGGTCTGCTGACCAGCGGCCCGGGGTGCGGTGTCCGTACGGACATCGCACCCCGGGCCGTAGCAGGCACGGTCACACCGACATCGGTTCCAGTTCGCGCAGGAACCTGGTCTCGTCCCGCGCTATCCGGGTCAGCGGGTGATCGTCGCCGAGCTGGCGCGCCAGCTCCTCGCCCGTCTCCGCCCGCAGCCCCAGTGCCTCGTCCTTGCGCCCCATCGCATCGAGGGTGACCGCGAGGTTGGAGGTCATGGCCAGGGTCTCCGGGTGGTGCGCCCCGAGGACCTCCCTGAGCTGACCGGAGACCTTGCGCTCCGTCTCCAGCACGAGCTCGAGGTCGCCGCGTTCGGCCGTCGCGTTGGCCAGGTTCATGACGCAGAACAGGGTGTTCGGGTGCTCGCGGCCGAACACGTCGCGCATCGAGGCGACCACCCGCGTCAGCAGCCTCTCCGACTCCTCCGACGCACCGGACCCCAAGAGGTACACACCGAGGTTGTTCTGTGCGGCCAGGGTGTACGGGTGCTGCTCCCCCGGCACCTTCATGTACTGGTCGACGACCTCCTGGGCGGTGTTCCTCGCCTCGACAGCCTCCCCTGCCGCGAACAGGTCCGCCGCCAGGTTGAGGTCGCAGGCCAGCGATTCGGGGTTGGCCGAGGTGTACTTGCCCCGGTACCTGGCGCGGGTGGCCACCGTCAGCCTGCGGGCGTCCTCCAGCTGCCCGGCCCTGCGCAGCGAGACCGCGAGGCTCTTCGCGACGCTCAGAGTGGTCGGATAGGTCCGGCCGAGCGTGGACTTGAAGCTGTCGTAGGTGCGGCTGAGCAGACTGACGGAGTCCTCGTACCGTCCGACCTCGCGCAGGTCGCGTGCCAGGTTCATGGCGGAGGACAGGCTGTGCGGGTGCTCCTGCCCCAGCACCTCGGACCGCAGGTCGTAGCAGTCCTGGTCGATCTCCCTGGCCCGGGCGTACTGCCCGATGCTCCGCAGGTTCAGTGCCAGGTTGTTGGCCGCCGCCAGTGTCCTGGGGTGCCGTTCGTGGAAGATCTGCCCGAAGCCCTCATGGGCCTTGGTCGCCAGTTCGATCGCCTTGCCGTAGTCACCGAGCAGTCCCAGGTCGATGGCCAGACTGCTGGTGGTCATGTACGTGTGCGGGTGCTCCGCCCCCAGCACCTCCCGCTGCCGCTCGAGCGTGAACTCGTCGAGCTCCTTCGCCTCCACGTACCGGCCGCGGGTGCGCAGGATGTTGGAGATGTGGAAGCAGAGGTACAGGTACTGCAGATCCTGTTCCCCCAGCATCTCCAGCCAGGTCTCGCGCAGTTCGTCGCCGAGCGTGGCCGCGGTCCTGACGTCTCCGCGCTTCCACAGGTAGCGCACACGGTCGATCAGCAGCCTGCGGGTCTCCGGCTCCTTGCAGTTGCGCGCGTCGGACGGGCCGAGGTGCGGCCAGATCGAGGCGAAGCGGGACCAGGTCTCCGGGTTGTCGATCGGCTCGTCGCTGTCGGGCCGGGCGCCGGCCAGGATCCGGTGCACGACATGTCGGGCCTCGCGCTGCTCCTCCTCGCTGAGCTGGGCCTTGATGACGGCCTGTACGAGGCGGTGGACCTGGATCGAGTTGGAGACCTGGTCGACCTTGGCGAGGGCGAACCGGCCGATCTCCCGGATGACCCGGCCCAGGACCAGCTTCTCCTGGAGCGAGGAGTCGTACGGCTTCAGCGCCTCGATCATCTCCTTGCTGTAGAGGAGGTCCGCGGAGATCGGCTCCGGGGCGAAGAAGGCACAGAGCTGGAGAAGCCGCACCGCTGCGGGCGAACGCTCCTTGAGGCGTTCGATGGAGATGTTCCAGGTGGCCGCGACGGGCTCCGGGTAACCCGCGGGCTGGTTGAGGGCCAGGACCTGGGGGGCCTGGCGGGCCAGCTGTTCCAGGTAGGTCCCGATGGGGGTGGCGGTCTCCGCGATCCAGGCCGCGGCCTGTTCGACGGCCAGGGGCAGGTCACCGACGGCGGTGGCCACCTGGGCGGCGTCCTCCACGCTCAGCCCCGGGGCGCGGCGCTGGAGGTGTTCGATCGACTCCTCCCGCAGGAAGACGTCGACGGGCAGCGCGTCCCCGTGCTGGGACCATGCCTGGTTCCTCGAGGTGACCAGGATGTGGCCGGAGCCGCCCTGCGGGAAGTAGCGCCTGAGCCGCTCGGGGTCGTCCGCGTTGTCGAAGACCAGCAGCCAGCGGTCCGAGGGCACACCGCGCCGCAGCAGGTCCACGGCCTCCTGCGAGGCCGTGGCCATGTCGTCGCCGCCCTGGGCCCCGAGCCGGACGGCGAGTTCGGCGAGGCTGGCCACCACGTCGTCGGACTGCTCGGACGATATCCACCACACCAGGTCGTAGTCCGCCATGAAGCGGTGCACGTACTCCAGTGCCACCTGCGTCTTGCCGACGCCGCCGAGCCCGTACAGCGTCTGCGGCTGCGGCAGCACGACGGCCATGCCGCCGCCGAGCTGGTCCCGCATCCGCTCCAGGACCAGTGAGCGGCCGGTGAAGCCGGGGTTGCGGGGCGGTGCGTTCCAGATCCTCGGCACGGTACCGGGGAAGCGGGGGCCGGGCGACACTCCGTCGCCGAGCTGGACCGGCCTGTCCAGGGCGCGCATCAGGGCGGTGGTGGCGTGGACCTCGTCCAGCCGGAACAGGTCGACCGGATTGCGGTCGATGTACGGCGTCGAGAGGCGCACATCGGTGACCCTGAGCGGCAGCAGCTGACGCCGCCCGCCGCCGGGATCCTCGGAGACCGCCCGGGTCCACAGGTCGACGGCCCGCTGGGACTTGAGGTAGGCGCTGGAGAGCAGCACGACGGTACGGGCCGCGGCCTCGGGCATGCTGTGCGGGGCGTCCACGGTGGCGGGGTCGGCGGACACGTCGCGCGGGACCACCCGGAATCCGGCCCGGGTGAGGACCGATTCGATCCAGTCGGCCCACATGCGGTTCTCCGCCACGTAGCTGAGGAAGAGATCGGCCGGCATGGCGGGGCGGCGCCGGGTGAAGGCGTCGCGGATGCGCAGCCGCACCTCCTCGCCCACCGGCGGCATCGAGGTGATCTCCTGGGCGGTGACGACCGCGGTCAGCCGTTCGAAGGCGGACAGGAGCGAGTTGCTGAGGCCGGCCTCGTCGCCGAAGGTGGCGAGGGTCTCCTCGTACGCGTAGTAGGGGCGGTAGGGGATCTCCACCGCACCCCAGTAGGCGGTGAGTTCGTCGCCGGAGAGGTCCCGGGGCAGCCGGTCGAACTTCAGCCGGGCCAGGGCCCTGCCCGCGTCGGCCTTCTCCTTCTCGCCCTCGTCGATCCGCATGGGGACGGGGAAGATGGAGATGGGGCGGCCGGTGTAGCGCTCGGCGATCTGCCGGGCGACAGAGGCCGCGCCGTCGATGGACTGGTCGCTGAGGGTGAAGCAGTCGACCAGCACGTCCGGGAGGTGGACGGTGCAGATGTCGGCGATGTCGCTGAGGCCGGTACGGCTGTCGATGAGGACGTAGTCGTAGTTGGCCTTCATGTCGTCGCGCAGGGCGTCGAAGAAGTGCCCGCCGCCCAGCCGGTCGTAGAAGTTGTCCCAGTCGAAGGTGGAGACGGTCGCGGAGTACTCGCGGTTCTGGCGGCCGGCGGAGACGAAGTCGAGGGTGCCGCCCTGCGGGAACTCCCAGCCGAGCGCCTCGGGGTTGAGCGAGACCGCGTGCGGCTGGATGCGGGCGTAGTCGCGGTGCCAGTCGTCCGCGCGCTGGGCGGGGTTGGTCGCGGCCCAGGCGTACTCGGTGATCAGGTCGATCACACCGGTGGTGGCACCGAGCGTCGACGGGTCGAGGAAGGGGTGGAAGAACCGGTGGAGCCCGGGGGCTTCCAGGTCCCAGTCGACGGCCAGCACCCGCTTGCCGTTGGCGGCGAGGATCCAGGCGGTGTTGGCCAGGGCCATGGTGCGCCCCGTGCCGCCCTTGTACGAGTAGAAAGTGACGATGCGCCCGTCACGACCGGCTGTCATACGTCCTCCGCATCCGTGGCAGGGTCGTGCATGTCGGGTATGAACTGCGTGTTACCCATGGGCCCCATCAGTCGCGTCCGTTCGGTGTGCCGTCCGCCGGTCGCGGGCGGATAGACCGTGGCATGCCTCAGATACTGCTGAGCGGCCACCTCGACCACCTGGGGAAGGATCTGTCCGAACGCCTCCATGGTGGGTACCCCTTTGGCCGCCACCCGGCAGAAGGCCCGCCCCTGCCGCATCTTGGCGGGCATCGTCTGCTCGAGTTTCTCGGTCAGTTCGGCTTCGGCGGCTCTGCTCTGGTGGTCGTCGCGGCACCACGGCACGACCATGGTCACCCAGGGCCGGTTCTCGGCGTCGAAGGCCGCGAGCCGGCGCCGCCGGTCCTCGTCCTGCAGGGCCCAGCGGTCGACCAGGAGTATCTCCGGGGTACTGGGCGGCTGTTTTCCCTCCAGCTGCCCGGATTCCTCGTCGAACGAGGTGATGACCGCCTGGTAGTTGAGGGAACGGACGAGTTCCTCGGCGACGTAGGCCAGCGGTTTCGCGGCGGCCGGATGGTACGGATTCCAGTCGTGCGGGTTGTCCCCGTAGTAGTCCGGGTTGCGTCCCGACGGCAGGTCGTGGCGTGTGGGAGCGGCGATGGTGATCTGCATCGGCCGGGGTGCTCCGACTCCGCTGCTCGGTGATCCGAAGGCGCTGGGAGCGAGGCGGTAGTCGACCGGCCTTCCGGTGTCGATCTGGACCGTGTCGGCGACGCTGACGATGCGTTTGGCCAGTTCGTAGACGGCCCGTTCGTATTCCTGGGCGAAGAGCCTGAGTTTGATCAGCCCGTAGAGCCCGTCGCTGACGTAACGGTCCCCGAAATCACGGTGGTTGAACTGTAACCGTTCAGCTGATCCGGGCAGTTGGTTGGGCGGCACGGGAACCCAGAGCGCCGGAACGATCGCCTCGGCCGGCTGGTTCGAGCGGGCGCGGTGGTGGATGGCACGCTGCTCGAAGGCGTACCACTCCTTGCCGCACATCTCGCTGGCGAAATAGCGCGGCGAGAACAGCGGTACGAAGACACGGCAGGTGGCGAGCACCCCGCCCAGACGCTCCGACCAGCCCTCACCGGAACGTATCTCCCGGTCCATGAACCCCGCGGGCGCACCCGCGGGCAGATCGGTCATGGCCATCACATGACCACAAAGATCTTGGAAAAGCCGTTCGACCCACATATCGGGGTCTGTTCCACCGCCGTACCCCGGTGTGTGCGCGTAACTCAGAAAGAAGTACGGCCGATGGTCCGCCGCTCGCTGCTGCGTCGATGCGTGCACACGACCCCCGTCCTGTGTGAGCACCCGCATCCCAGGACTGTGGAGAGGGTGCGAGCGAATTCATCATTCCGGAGCGGACCTTGCTCCACCCCCATGGCGTTCGGTCAATCAACGCCGCTTTTCAGTCATCCATACCCAGGTTCATCCGGTGCCTTCGTGATTCACGGCAATCCTGTGGCTATTCGGCCCACTTGTCCCGTGTTTCCTTCATCTCCTCCGTGAGTACCCCGACGAATCGCCTTCCCGCGACCGTTGGCTCGGCCGCTGTCCCGATCATGTCGAGTGCCTGTTCCACACCCTCCATGTAACGGGGATCAAGAGCGGCCATTGCCACCCGTTCATAGGTGTCGGCCAGCAGCCGGGAAAACGGAACCAATTCTTCCGTCCATGGCAGGCGATGTTCCCAGGCACCGTCCGACGCATAGAGCTCGGTAATGTCGAGAATGGCCCGCAACGTGGTCCGCCGGAGCCCGCGCACCAGTCCCGGCGCCAGCTCCTTCGCGTCACCCGCCACGGGGAGGCCGATCGCGCCGTGGCCGAGGCGCCGCTCCTCGCTGCGCCCCGTGGTGAGCGGGGTCAGCGTCGTCGGACCGCCCCGGGCAGCCGCGACCGTGGCGGGCGCCGACGCCTCCAGCAGCGCCCATGCCTCCGCGAGGCCGGCGCCCCACGCCTCGGCCTCGGCCTGTCCGAGCCGGGGCGCGGCCGGAGCGCCGAAGCAGTCCCGGTACGGGTCGAGGTCGTCGAGCACGAAGAGGGGTGCGCGGTCCCGGCCGACAAGGCGTACCGGGAGCCAGTCGGGTTCGTCATCCGGCCCGCCCGTCACGATCCGCCACTCGGCCCCGCCGCTGTCCGGCCGCGCCACGAACCCGTCGTCCGTGGCGCAGACCCGGACCGTGCCGGCCTGCCCGGCCCCACCGGTCCGCAGCTCGCCGAGCGTGGGCAGATAGAGCCTGCCGTCCCGGTACGGAACCTCCGCCGCCAGGGGGAGACCCGCCCGTACCGCGGCTGCCGCCGCATAGGCCGGGAACCTCAAGGCGTCGTCGACCGCTCCGGGCCGTCCTGCGTGCAGGCCTTCGAGCGTGTCCAGCAGCCAGGTCCGCGTGTACGGATGAGCCAGCACCCGGTCGAGCGCCGCGGCGCCCTCCTCGGACGACTCGAGCACCGCTGCCAGCTCCCAGGCCTCGTCCCAGCGCGTCCCGCCGCGGCCGTCCAGCTCGGCATGGAGCCCGGCGAGCAGGGTGCGGGTCAGGTCCTGCTGTTCGGCGGCCAGTTCCTGCGGGTCGGTCACCGCCGGGGGGACCGTGAGGTGAGCGGTACGCGCCTCGATGCCACGCACCAGCGCTTCCAGGTCATGGCAGTACACGGACGGGTTGTCGAAGTCGGTGGCCGAGCTGTAGCGGTGCGTATAGAGGCCTCCACCGCACGAACGTACGACGGGGCACCGGCGACACGTCTCGCTGACGCCCGCCAGCCCGAGCTGCCTCGCCCGCACTCCGGGGTGGGCGGCGACGTCGTCGAACGAGTGCGAGAAGACATCGAATCCGGTGGCCGCCGCACCCTCGTACGCGCTCTTGAGCGAATCCACCTGCTCCAGCTGGCCATCGGTCTCGACGACCACGAGATCGGTGGGCGCGAGGCCCAGGGACTCGGTGAGGCTGGGGCCGCCGCTCAGGGTGGAGAGCACCGAGGAGAAGAGGCGCACCGGCAGCCGGTGTTCCGGATCCTGCTCCTGCCAGCGGTCGAAGACCGCGAGGAGCCAGTCGGCGTAGGCGGTGGGCGAACCGTCCGGCCGCAGCGGGGGATCGTCCCAGGTGGCATGCGGCAGAAGGAAGTCGACACGGGGCGGTTCGAGCTCGGCGAGCGCGTCGAACACGGCGACCGGGTCGTTCCGGATGTCGATGGTGCACAGGAGCCCGAGGTCCAGGTGGCGGTAGCGCTCCTGACGGAGCAGATCCACGGCTGCGAGAACCTGAGGATGGCTGGTACGCCCGTTGGCGAAGCGGCGGTGCCGGTCGTTCGCCGTGCGATCGCCGTCGAGCGAGATGCCGACCCTGACGTGGAACTCGTCGAAGAGGTCGAGGTAGCGGGGGCTGAGCTGGACACCGTTGGTGTGGATCCTGAGGTCCAGCTCAGCGACACCGTTCATCGCCGATGTGAGCTCCTCGCAGACACGACGCAGTTGCGCGGGTCCGGCCAGGAGTGGCTCTCCTCCATGCAGGATCACTGACATCGAATCGAGCGCATGCGCCGAGGCATGCTCGGCCAGTCGTCGAGCTGTCCATGAAATGGCTTCGTCAGAGATCGTTTTCGGGCGGGTACGCCAGCTCTGATCTGCGTGTTCATAGATATAGCAATGGTCACACGCGAGATCGCACCTGCTGTGCACCTTGAGCACGATCTCGCGAAAAGGGACCAGGGGTCCTGTCATTCTCCCAGTCTAGCCACGCCAGGACCCCTCTCGGAGCTCGGAGCGGAAGCTTGGCTCAGAGCGCAGAGCTGAAGCTCGACGTCTGGACAGGACGACCCACGGGCGTGCCGAATACCCGGCCGAGCTTCCTGGATGCCTCGATGCTGCGTGCATCGATCTCGGCAAGTGCCACACGACTCTTCTTCGCGTGGTCGGAAGCGGAGGAGGGGGAGGTTTCGTAGGTCTTCACGGCCGTCCTTGAGGGTCCTTGGAGGGGGTGTTTTCGGACAACGACTCGGGCGTCGGAGTCCGCATATTCAGCACGACTTTACTCCCAACCGGCCCCTCTCACACGCCGCCCTGACGTGAAACCTTGCGGTAATGGAGCATTTCGGAGAAGGAAATGCCGGCCGGGGTTCGCCCACCTGGGTGATGAATGAATCCGCAGGCCAAAGCACCTGCGGCCGGGACCGCTCCGGCGGACGCCGCGGAGGCCGTCGCTCCGCGGATCCCGCTCGGACCGGGAGCACTCCCGGCGTCGACTTCAGGACACTCCCAGGACAACAGGTGTTCACTTCCGGCCCGTTCACCCGTCCGGTGGTCCGGGGTGACCGATCCTGCGCGTGAACGGTCTGCCCGGCCGCTCGCGGCGGGGACGACCATCAGTCGAGCGGGGCGTGGCCCACACCTCGCGCACTCTTCATGCAGTCGCCGATGCGCTCATGACTGTCGCCCACCACGTCGGTCACACGGACGCGTACGTACAGCGCGTCGACCTTCTCGACGAATCTCCGTGAGAAGGCGCCCACCAGGACCGTCTCGTAGCTTCCGGTCCCCACCAGGGGGAAGCCCCTGCCGAACTCGACGAGCTGGAAGTCCTCGGCCACGACCAGTCCGGCCGCGGTCAGTTCGGCCACGGCTTCGGAGACGTCGACCCACGAGGCGGCACCGGACTCGGTCTCCCCCGCCAGCACCACCCGGCAGTCGAAGGCCTCGACCGCCGCGATGTGCTGACCGCCGTTGAGTATGCCCACCCGCCACGCCTGCGCATCCGCCTTGAGGAGACCCTTGGCCCAGGCTCCCCGCCAGCCCAGATAGGGCCGAACGGTGCGGGCGTACTGGGCCCTGGCCAGTACGGCGCCGACCGCGACGGCCAGCAGGCTCCCCAGCGCCTCCATCTCGAGCAGCTGGAGGCGCCACGGCCACTGGGTTCGCGCATCGGCCGTCATGTTGGCACGGATCGCCTCCCAGAACAGGACGAGGACCAGCAGCCCGAGCAGCACCAGCGGCGCGGTGAAGAGCAGGGGGCTCCGGCGGACCCTGCGCTGCGCCTCGGACGGCGGACCCATAGGGCCACGGCCTGCGTTGTTCACACTGTCTCCCCCCGTGGCAGACGAGACCCCGTTCGCGCTACTGCGGGTCAACTCGCCTGTATACATGCTCAGTTGTCAGACCCTCTCATGGGGCGACGGATCAAACGAGAGCGCCCTTCGGGAACGGGCCGGCCGGGAGGCACCATTGCAGTCTGCGGGGAGGCGACCCTACTCTCATGGCCCCGGCAGGCCTCGGCCGTGCACCCTCCTGAGCCCCGGGCAGCACACACGGCCGGACCGGCCGTATGACCGACGGAGCACATCCACAACTTCACACGGGGGTGAACATGACGGCGATTCCCGGACCACTTCAGTCCATGGTCTTCCGGAGCGAGGACCTTCCGGCGCTCTTCCACCACACGGACGCCATCGCCATCGCACGCCAGCGGGAGGCGGTCAACACCACCCGCGGGCAGCTGATCCTGCTCGTCCTCGGCACCGTCCCGGGCGCTCTGCCCTGGCACGTCGAGGTCGGCGACTCGTTCCAGCTCCTCGACTCCGTGGCCGTACTGGCGTACCTGGGCGTCCTGGTCACCACGTATCTCGCCTCACGGCGCAAGGCCAAGTCGCACTGGCAGCTCAACCGGTCGGCAGCGGAGTACATCAAGTCCAACTGCTGGCGCTACGCCGTTCACGGCTCGCCGTTCGACACCGGCACCCACCATCCGGAGGCCGTGTTCGCCAACCGGCTGGAGGACGGCCTCCAGGAGCTGAGGAAGGTGGGGTGGGACGACCCCCGGGAGGAGATGACGGACGCGGGCGGCGGACTCATCACCGAGTCCATGCGCGAGTTACGGGACAAGGCGTTCACGGTCCGCAAGGAGACGTACATCCGGGACCGGCTGATCGAGCAGCGGCGCTGGTACCGCAGGCGCCGGCTGGTCTCCCGGCGCGGTGCGTTCGTCTGGTCGAGCACGATCGCCGCACTGACACTGCCCGCCCTGGTCCTCGCCCTGCTGCAGGCGTTCGGCACGGCCGGGTCCTTCGCGCTGACGGGATCGCTCTCCGCCGCCGCTGCCGCCTGTCTCGCCTGGAACGAGATGCGCCGCCACCACCCGCTGGTCTCCGCGCACTCGCTGGTGGAGGACGATCTGGAGAACATGCAGGCGGCGATGGAGACCACTCTGACGGAGCGGCAGTGGGCGGCCGCCGTGTTCGAGACCGAGCGGATCGTCTCCCCCGAGCACACGGACTGGCTGGTCCGCCACCGGATGTGAGCGCGCGTCGGGTCAGGCCCGCTCCACGCCGTCGCGCCAGATGACCGTGACCGGCCGGCCGAGGCTCCGGGCGTACGTCACGATGTCGCCGGTGCCGCCCAGGCCGCGTGCGGGACGGCCGTCCCACACCGCGAGCAGCCGGTCGCAGTGGTCGGCGATGTAGGCGCCCGCCGCGTAGTAGGCCTCGTCGGTGGAGTGCGGGTAGTCCAGCCGGACCTCGCGGGCCGCCCGGGCCTTGAGCATCCGGTAGCGCGCGAGGTCGGCCTCGTCGGCGAAGCCCGCCTCGTAGTCCCCGCTGGGGATCACCACGGTCAGCTCCGCACCGCAGGCCAGTGCGAGGTCGGCGAAGAGCTGGTCGGCTCCGACCGCCAGGCTGGAGAGGGCCTCCGTGGAGCCTTCGAGGCCGCACAGTGCCGCCCGCATCCCTTCCAGGACGTGCGCGTAGGCCTCCTGGGGGATGGATCGGTGACCGGTCACTCCGATGCGTTTCACGGACCTGGAACCCCCTGGGAGTCTGTGGGGGCCCGGAGGGCATCCCTCCGGACAGGTGCAGCGTCCGCCCCCGTGGTGCCTCTGCGACCGACCGTCCTGACATCCTCTCAAAAGCCGCGGACCGAAGGGGAGCCCCCGCCGGGAATCGGCGGGGGCTCACAGGGGTACGGCCGTGCCGGGCCTTGTCAGAACACGCTGACGCCGTAGGCGCTCAGCGCCTCGGTGACCGGCTGGAAGAAGGTCGTTCCGCCGGAGCTGCAGTTGCCGCTGCCGCCCGAGGTGAGACCGATCGCCCGGGTTCCCGAGTAGAGCGGGCCGCCGGAGTCGCCGGGCTCGGCGCACACGTTGGTGCGGATCATGCCGTAGACGATGTCCCCGCCGCCGTAGTTGACCGTGGCGTTGAGGCCGGTGACGGAACCGCTGTGGGTGCCGGTGGTGGAGCCGCGGCGGGTGACGGACATGCCGACCGTGGCGTTGGCGGCACTGGTGATGTCCTGGCTGCCCACGGTGCCCGACTTGGTGACCGAGGTGTTGGTGTACCGCACGATGCCGTAGTCGTTGGTCGGGAAGCTGGAGCCCGAGGTGGTACCGAGGACGGTGGTGCGCCCCGAGTTGGACCACCAGGTCCCGGCGCCGTCGGTGCAGTGCCCGGCCGTCAGGAAGTAGTAGGTACTGCCACTGCGGACGTTGAAGCCGAGGGAGCAGCGCCAGCTGGATGCGTAGATGGCGTCGCCGCCGGAGATCAGCTTGCTGAACGTTCCGGGGGTGCGTTCGATGTCCAGGGCGCCCGCGTTGGCTCCGGCGGACTCCTTGATCCGGTTGATCTCCGCCTGCGAGACGGTGCTGTCCACCGTGACGACGAGGCGCTTGGTCGCGGGGTCGATGTTCCAGGCGGTACCGGCGATGTCGGCGCCGAGTACGGCGTCCTGGGCGGCGGTGAGCTGGTTGGCGCTGAACGTCCCGGTCGAGTTGGCGTTGGCCGCGGGGACGGCGAGTGCAGCGACGGCGACGAGGCCTGCGGAGACGGCGATGATCCTGCTGCGTCTCGCTGTGCCGCTGCGGGGGGTGGTGCGCTTGATCCTCACTTGTCGTTCCTCCCGAGGGGAATCGGGGGCCCGCCTGTGGGGTGGCCGGACCCGTGAGGCGCAGTCAGCGGGTGCGTCCGCATCCCGAAGGCGTTCGAATTCCGGATGCCCCGTGCCCCTGACAAGCGCTGCTCGGGAGTATTGGGCGCGTCAACTCGCCGCGCAAGGGCGCCTTTCGGCCGCGGCCGGACGCGCGCCGGGACGGCCCCGTCGGCTCTGTGACTGACGGGGCCGGATGGCCGGGCGCTGCGTCGCCGGTGGGACGGATCAGGCGTCGATGCGGTTCCGCTCCCCCGCCGGGACCGCGACCGCGAGCGTGTTGCCGGGCGGCGGGAAGGGGCAGATGAAGTGGTCGGCGAAGGCGCAGGGCGGCAGCAGCGCGCGGTTGAGGTCGACCCTGACCTTGCCGGCCGCGTCCGGGGCCTCGGGCCGCAGGAAGCGGAAGCGGTAGCTGCTGTCTCCGCTGGTGGCATCGGCGAAGACGGCCCAGAGCGAGCCGTCGGGCTCGACCGCGACCTGGAGTGTGTGCTCCGCGCCGTCCAGCCGGAAGGCGATCTCGCCGCCGAGCCCCAGCCCCCGCTCGCGCCCGTCGGCGTTCTCCACCCGGACGGTCCGGTCGGATCCGTACGGGCGGAAGGTGCCCTCCAGCGACCAGCGCGCGTCGTACGGGGTGGCGTCGATGGTGCGGAAGGCCTGCCGTGCGGGTGACAGCGGGTCGAAGTCCCGTACCGCCCAAAGGCCTTCGCGGCTGAGGACGACCAGCCGGCGCTCGCCCTGTGCCACCCGGGAGTCGTCGATGGGCCCGTGGTCGGCGCCCAGACGGACCTCGCCGGCCAGCGGCTTTCCGTCGACGGTCAGCCCGTCCTCGGCGGCGGCGGTGAGCACCACCTCGTCGCCGTCCTCACGCCACTCCCCCGGCACGGCCGGAATTCGACCGTTGGGGTGTTCGGAGAGCCAGTGGGTGCCCGTGAGGGAGAGCGGGCCGTGCGGTGCCGCCACCGCGACGATGCGCCCCTCGTGCCACCGCTGCCACTCCTGGAAGTCCTGGCTGCCCTGCTGTACGTCCGTACTCATGTGATCAACCTTTCCATACCGGCTCGGCCAGACCGAGGTGCGACCGCAGGGTGGAGCCGGTGTATTCGGAGCGAAAGGCTCCGCGTTCCTGGAGGAGCGGGACGACCCGGTCGACGAAGTCGTCGAGGCCGCCCGGTGTGAGTTGCGGTACGAGGATGAAGCCGTCGGCCGCGTCGGTGGAGACGAACCTCTCCAGTTCGGCGGCCACCGACCGCGGTGAGCCGATGAAGGACTGGTGGGCCGTGGACTCGATGACCGTCTGGCGGATGGACAGCCCCTTGGCTGCCGACAGGGCACGCCACCTGGCGGCCACGGCCGACGGATCGGCGACCCGGACCCTGCCCTGCACCAGCCCGGACTCGGGATCCGGCTCGATGTCGGGCAGGGGGCCGTCCGGGTCGTACGAGGAGAGGTCGCGGCCCCAGACCTGTTCGAGGGCGAGAATGGCGTTCTGCGGGGAGACCTGCTGCCGGCGGATCTCGGCGGCGTTCTGCTGCGCCTCGGCGTCGGTGTCGCCGAGGACGACGGTGACTCCGGGCATGATCTTCAGGTCTTCGGGCTGCCTGCCGTACTTCGCGAGCCGTTCCTTGACATCGGCGTAGAAGATCCGTCCCGCTTCCAGGGTGCCGTGCCGGGTGAAGATGACATCGGCGGCCGATGCGGCGAACTCCCGGCCTTCGTCGGAGTCCCCGGCCTGGATGACCACCGGGTGTCCCTGTGGGGAGCGCGGGACGGTGAACTCTCCGGAGACCTCGAAGTGCTGTCCGGAGTGCGCGAACGGACGGGAGGTCCCGTCCGGGGTCCAGGAGTCCCACAACTCTCGGGCGGTGGCGACGAATTCGGCGGCGCGGGTGTAGCGGTCCGCGCGGTCGAGGTAGCCGCCGCGGCGGAAGTTCTCCCCGGTGAAGGCGTCGGAGGAGGTCACGACGTTCCAGGCGGCGCGCCCGTCACTGAGGTGGTCGAGCGTGGCGATTCGGCGGGCGAGTTCGTACGGCTCGTTGAAGGTGGCGTTGACCGTGGCCGCGAGCCCCAGACGGTCGGTGACGGCGGCCAGGGCGTTCAGGACGGTGAGGGACTCCGGGCGGCCGACCACGTCCAGGTCGTGGATCCGGCCGTTGTGCTCGCGCAGCCGCAGCCCTTCGGCGAGGAAGAAGAAGTCGAACCGGCCGCGTTCCGCGGTTCTGGCCAGGTGCTCGAAGGAGGCGAAGTCGATCTGACTGCGGGAGCGGGGGTCCGTCCACACGGTGGTGCTGTTGACGCCGGGGAAGTGGGCGGCGAGGTGCATCTGCTTCATGAGGTCGCCCCCGAAGTCCTGGCGTGCGCGTAGCGGTTGGCCGGGCGGGCCAGGCCGAGGTGCTCGCGCAGTGTGCCCCCCGGGTAGAAGGTGCGGAAGAGGCTGCGGTGCTGGAGCAGGGCCACGGTGCCGTTGACGATCCTTTCGAGGTCGCGCTCGGGGGTGATGGGGGTGAGGTGGAAACCGTCGACGGCTCCGACCCGGTACCACTGGGTGATGAGTTCGGCGAGGTCGACCGGGCCGCCCCGGAAGTAGGTGCCCCGCCCGGCGAGCTGCGGACCGTTCTCCAGCCCCGGTTCCGGTGCCGTCTCCGCGTCCCCGAGGTCGACGGTGAGGGCGACCAGCACCCGCAGGGTGTCGGGATCGCGGCCGTGCGCCGCGGCGATGCGGCGCACATCCGTGCGAAGGGAAGCGGCCTGCTCGGGCGAGGTGGCCCGTACGTACACGACGTCGGCGTACCGCGCGGCGGACTCCCGGGCCGGGCCGCCCGTGCCGTCGAAGACGGTGACGGGCCTGCCCTGCGGCGGCCGGGGCACGATGGCCGGGCCCCGTACGGAGAAGGTGCTGCCCTCGAAGTCGACGTAGTGCAGCTTGTCGCGGTCGATGAAACGGCCGGTGGCGACGTCCCGGATCTCCGCGTCGTCCTCCCAGCTGTCCCACAGCCGGGCTCCGACATCGGCCGTCTCCCCGGCCTCCTGCCACAGGGCGGCGGCGGGTGCGGCACCGCGGCGGCCGAACAGCCGGGCCTCGGCCTCGGTCGTCGACACGTCGGCGTGCCAGCCGGCCCGGCCTTTGCTGACCCAGTCGAGAGTGGCGACGGCGGACGAGACGTGGAAGGGCTCGGTGTGTGTGGTGGTGACGGTCGGTACGAGACCGATCCGGGCGGTGGCCGGGGCGACCCGGGCGAGCACGGCGAGCGCGTCCGGGCCCGGCCGGGCGAAGGAGTCGCCGAGGGTGACGAAGTCGAGCGCGCCCTGCTCGGCGAGCCGGGCGAGCGCGACGTGGGAGGCGGCGTCGTAGCGCGGCGGACCGCCGATCTCGGCGGCCAGATGGAGTGGCCTGGTGGCAGACATTGCGGGGACCTCTCGGGGTCAGTTCTTGGTCTTGGGAAGGCCGGGCGGGTTGATCTCCGACTTCTCGACGGCCTCGTTGGACAGCCCCCAGCGCTTCAGCACCTGGGCGTAGGAGCCGTCCTGGACGATGTGGTCGATCGCCGCGCCGTAGGCCTCGACCAGGCCGCTGTCCTTCTTCGTGGTGACGGCGATCTTCCCCTGGACGCCGTCGCCGCCGCCGGAGAGCGTGCCGACGATCTCGGACTGGCCGGCCGCCGCGACGTGGTAGTTGGCCGAGGGGCTCGGGCCGAGGTAGGCGTCGATGCGGCCCGACTGCAGGGCCAGGTAGTAGTCGGTGTCCTTCTGGAAGTACTTGATCTCCACCGGCTTCCGGCCGGCCCGGACGTTCTGCTCGCTCCAGTCGACGAGGATCTTCTCCTGGTTGGTGCCCGAGGCGACGGAGATCGTCTTCCCCGCCACGTCCTCGGGGCCCTTCACCTTCCAGCCGGAGCCCTTCTTGGCCTCGAAGGCGATGTTGTCGAGCCGGTAGGTGGCGAAGTCGTACTTCTCCTTGCGCTCCTCGGTCACGGTGACGTTGGACAGGACGCCGTCGAACTTGGAGCTGTCGAGGCCGACGAAGAGGTTCTCCCAGGAGACCTCGTCGAACTGCGGCTTCAGTCCGAGCGTGTCGGCGATCAGGGTCGCTATGTCGATCTCGCTGCCGATCCGGGTCTTGTCGTCGGTCGCGTAGAAGCCGAGCGGGGGTGAGGCGTCGGCGCTCGCACCGAGCCGGAGCGTGCCGCGCTCACGGACGGCGGCGGGCACCTTGGCGGCGATGGCGTCGACCTTCTCGCCCCTGATCCGCTTCTGGTCGGGCCCGATGTTGATCCCTGTGTCCTTCTCCCCCTCGGGACGGACCACGTCGGTGGCGGCGTCGCTGCTGCCGCAGGCGGTGAGCAGACCGGCGGCTGTGAGAGTGGCGAGGGCGACGGCGAGGGTGCGGCGGACGGACACGTGACTGCTCCTTGACTGCGGGGACACGGACTGCGGAACCAGGGACTTCGGGGACGGGGGCCGGGGGGACAGGGACTTCGGGGACGGGGACTGCCGGGACATGGCTCAGAGGACCTTGGAGAGGAAGGCGCGGGTGCGCTCCTGGACGGGGCGGTCGAGTACGTCGGCGGGCTTCCCCTGCTCGACGATCCGCCCCTCGTCCATGAAAACGACGGTGTCGGCGACCTCACGGGCGAAGCCGATCTCGTGGGTGACGACGATCATCGTGGTGCCCTGGTGCGCCAGGTCCTTGATGACGTCGAGGACCTCGCCGACGAGTTCGGGGTCGAGCGCGGAGGTCGGCTCGTCGAAGAGCAGCAGCTTCGGTTCGAGAGCGAGCGCGCGGGCGATGGCGACGCGCTGCTGCTGGCCGCCGGAGAGCTGCTTGGGGTACGCCCCCGACTTGTCGGCGAGCCCGACCCGGGCGAGGAGGGTCTCCGCAGCGGCGACGGCGTCCTTGCGGGTGCGGCCGAGTGCAGCGACCGGGGCCTCGATGATGTTCTCCAGGACGGTCAGGTGCGGGAAGAGGTTGAAGTTCTGGAAGACGAAGCCGATCTGGGTGCGCTGGCGCAGGACATCGCGTTCGCGGAGCTCGTACAGCTTGTTGCCGGACCGGCGGTAGCCGACGAGGGTGCCGTCGACGCTGATCCAGCCCTGGTCGACCTTCTCCAGATGGTTGATGGTGCGCAGCAGGGTGGACTTCCCCGAGCCGGAGGGACCGAGGACGACGGTCACCTCTCCCGCCCGTACGGACAGGTCGATACCGCGGAGCACTTCGAGTGAGCCGAAGCTCTTGTGCACGGCGCGGATCTCGACCATGGCGTCCGCGGGTACATCGGTGGATACATCTGTGGGTGCGCTCATCGCACGGCCCCCTTGGCGTAGTGACGTTCGACGTAGTGCTGGAGGACGGAGAGCACGGTGGTCAGGAGGATGTACCAGACCGTGGCGACCATCAGCAGGGGCACGACCCTGCCGTTGCGGCCGTAGACGACCTGGACCTGGTAGAAGAGTTCGCCGATCGCCATCACGGAGACGATCGAGGTGCCCTTGAAGAGGGAGATGATCTCGTTGGCGGCGTTCGGCAGGATGGAGCGCATCGCCTGTGGCAGCACGATCCGCCGCAGCTGCCGCAGCCGGGGGATCCCGAGAGCGGCGGCGGCCTCCAACTGGCCGCTGTCCACGGCCAGTACGCCGCCCCGGACGATCTCCGCGGCGTACGCCGCCTGGTGCAGCGCGAGCCCGAGGACGGCCGCGCTCATCGCTCCGACGAGGTTCATCGTGTCGAAGGAGAGGAAGCCGGGTCCGAACGGGATGCCGAACTGCAGCTCCTTGTAGAGGTAGGCGAGGTTGAACCAGAACAGCAGCTGGACGATGAGCGGGATCGAACGGAACGCCCAGATGTAGGCGTACGCGACGGCCCTGAGGAAGGGGCTGGCCGACAGCCGCATGAAGGCGAGGACGATGCCGAGCGCGAAGCCGATGACCGTTCCGTAGAAGGTCAATTGGAGGGTGACCCAGACCGCCTTGAGGATGGTCTCGGTGGTGAAGAACTGGGCGAAGACGTCCCATTCCCAGCCGGGGTTGGTGATCAGCCCGTTCAGGAACTGGGCGAGCAGGACCGCGGTGGCCGCGACGGCGACCCAGCGCCAGGGGTGACGCAGTGGGACCACGGTCAGCTCGGCGAAGCCGGGTTCTTCCTGCGGGGGTGTTCGTACGGTCTCTTTGTCGATGGGTGGATCGCTGGTCAGCGGCATTCGGATTCCTTCGGCGACGTGTACGGGAGGGTGTGCCGCACTCACGCGGTGCGGCGGTCACGACAGGAGAGGTCGCGCAGGAACGCGAGCGCCGTGCGGGCGGTGGCGTCGTTCTGCCGGAACGCTGGGCCGCCGGTGCGCGGCCTGGTGAAGGCGCCGCTCGACCGTGCGGTGGTGTACGGGCCGAGGGCGAAACGGCGCGGGTGCGGGCGGCCGTCGACGCCCAGGATCCGGCTGTCGTGGGCGTCCACGGAGAGCAGTCCCGTGTCGGTGCCGGCGGCCCCGTCCTCGTACAGTCCGCGCAGCAGCCTGCTGCGGGTGCGGTGCAGGGACGGGTCGGGGAGTCTGGCCTCGACCAGTGCCCGGGCCTCGGTGAACTCTCCGGGCACGGTCGTGCCGGAGGCCCGGAAGACGCCCCGCTCCTCGTCGGCCTCGACGGTGAGCCCGGCTCCGAGGAAGCGGACGACTCCGGCGCGGGACAGGGCGAGGAGCTGGCGCAGCCGGGGGCCGGGCGGTCCGGAGGCGAGGTAGCTGAAGAAGCTGTGCCACTTCTCGCCGATGTCGCCGAAGTGGATCAGCTGCCCGTAGACGGACAGCAGTCCGAGGAAGACGGCGAGATCGGGACTGTTGGCGGGGTCGTGGCGGCGTGCCAGGTCGGCGGTGATGTAGTCGCGCAGCCCGTCCTGCAGGGCGTCGTGCGAGGCGTGGCGCACCCCGTCCAGCGGGTGGTCGAGCGCCTCCAGGTCGAGCCGGTCGGCGGGGTCGGGTACGGCCGAGGAGACGAGGGCCCGCAGTTCGGCGCTGTCGGGCTCCGCGACGGCGTACTTCTCGTCGAAGTCGCCCCATTCGACGGTGGTGCGCTCGGGGTGGGTGGTGAACAGCCGGTGGTAGTGGGCGTGGCCGAGCTCCTTGCCGATCAGCGGCCACAGATCGCCCCGGAAGTCCACAGGGCCGGGACCGCTCAGCAGTTCCGCCACCCGGTCGGGCCCGAAGTGCCGTGGCAGGGGCGGCCGTTCACCTGTCCAGGTGTAGCCGATCTTCGAGTGGTACGGAACGCCGCGCCGCGATCCGACGTACAGGACGGGTTCCTGGCCCGAGGGCACGTAGACGCCGTTCTCGTACCGTCCGCCCCGGCCCTCGGTGAGCAGGACCATCAGGTCGATGAAGGCGAGACCGAAGCCGCGGACGATGACCGGTTCGCCCGCGGGCAGGGCCGCCAGGTCGGTGTCGGCGGTGAAGTCGGGTGGCAGGTGGACCAGCCCGTGGCGTGCCGCGAAGTCGCCCAGTTCCCGCTGTGCGGGGTCGAGTTCGGCGTCGAGGTGACCGACGGTCAGGACGACGAGGTCGGCGACGAGGGGCTCGGTGCGCCCGTCGAGCCAGACGCGCTGCCGGCCGTCGCGGGGACCGGTGATCTGCCGTGCGCGGCCGCGGTGTTCGTGGACGGTGATGCCCGGCGGGAGTGCGGCGAGCGCCTGCTCGTACACCCAGCGCAGATAGGCGCTCTGCAGTCGGCGGCTGGGGAAGTCCTGGGCACCGAGGCTTCGTATCTCCTCCAGTATCGCGGGGGCGGCGCCGGTCGTGGTCCGCCCCTCGCGGACGTCGGCGGCCCAGGTGTGCAGGGCGGGGCCGGGGCGTACGGGGCCGTCCTGCTGCACCGTGTCGTCGGTGAACATGGTGACGTCCTCGGCCATGGAGTTCATCCAGAGCAGCGGGGACTGGTCCTGCCGCCAGATCCGGCCGCCGCCGGGCGGGTACGGGTCGACGAGGTGGATGTCCAGGCCCCGGTCCTCGTACAGGTCCTCCGCGTTGGCGGCGATGCGTTCGATGACGCCGGTGCCGCGCGGTCCGCCGCCGATGATGACGAGGGTCGGTACGCCGCTCATCGGGCGTCCGCCGTGCCGCGCGCGTAGTGGCGTTCGACGTAGTACTGCCCGAGGGACAGGAGGGAGGTGACGGCGATGTACCAGAGGGTGGCGACCAGCAGCAGCGGGATGACTTCGTACGTGCGGTGGTAGACGAGCTGCACCGAGTAGAGCAGGTCCTGCACGGCGATGATGCTGACGATCGAGGTGCCCTTGAGCGTGCCGATGAGCATGTTCCCGGCGGGCGGGACGATGGAGCGCATGGCCTGCGGCAGCACGATCCGCCGGAGCCGGCGCCAGGGTCCGAGGCCGAGCGACTGGGCGGCCTCCAGCTGCCCGCGCTCGACGGAGAGGATGCCGCCGCGGACCACTTCGGCGGCGTACGCGGCCTCGTGGAGGGTGAGTCCGATCACGGCCACGGCGACGGGGCCGAGGATGTTCACCGTGCTGACGCCGAGTACCTCCGGGTACAGCGCGCCGATGTTGAACCAGAAGAGCAGCTGGACCAGGATCGGGGTGGACCTGAACAGCCAGATGTATCCCCAGCTGACGGCCTGCAGCACACGGTTGCCGGAGAGCCTGAACACGGCGAGGAGCGTCCCGAGGGCGAAGCCGAGCACCATCACGAGGCCGGTGAGCCACAGGGTGAGCCCGAGGCCGCGCAGTACGGAGGCGGTGGTGAGGTAGTCGCCGACGACGTCCCACTGGAACGCGTCGTTGCGGATGACCGAGCTCAACGCCCCCGCGAGAAGCAGGAGGACGGCAACGGCCGCTGCCCACTGCCCTGTTCGTCGTACCGGGACGATGCGCGGGGCGGAGGCTTCGTCGTGCTGTGCGGGCGGGGCCGGAAGCGGTGGCGGGAGGGTATCTGTCTGCGCGGACATGCGAAGGCTCCGTGGATGCAGAGATCGAACACGGGATGTGCCTTCAGCAGAAACACAACGTGGACCGGGCCCCTCAGCGCCGGTCCGGTTCCGAGACAACCGCTGTCCGGGGCCGGTTGTCAAGCTTGTCCACACTGTGAGCCGTACGTCTCAGGCCAGTTGACGTGCAACCGGATGCCTGTTCCACTTGGGCCATGTATTCGCAGCAGTGGCTGGTCACCCGCTCCCACATCGACTTCGGTCGCGTGTGGTCCTGTTCCTGTTGAGCTGACCCCCTGCTTTTCCGCTCTTCCCCGCTCGCGCCCCTGCCGGCGCTCGAGCTGATCTTCCGCGTGCCTTCACGTACACGACGCTGCTCCACCCTCCCCTCGCACAGCTGATCTCCCGCCCCGTGGCTCCGTGCGCCCACGCACCGGAGCGCGGTCGACGAACCCGGAGAGTCTCCGTCATGCCCCGAATTCGGCACACCGCTGCCTTCGCCCTGATCACCGTTGCCGCGTTCACGCTCACCGCCTGCGGATCGGGTGACCCGGCGGCCTCCTCTGCCGGTTCCGGCCCTGCGGGCAAGAAGAAGTTCTCCACGGTCGACGTCGTCTCGTCGGTGAAGAAGAACGAGGCCGCGGCGAAGCTGCTGCCCGCCGATGTGCGTGACTCCGGCACCCTCACCATCGCCTCCAGCATCGGGACACCGCCCGGAGCGTTCTACCTGGAGGACGGCAAGACCCTGGCCGGCGCGGACATCGAGTTCGCGGACGCGGCGGCCAAGGCCCTCGGGCTGAAGCTGAAGCGTGAGGTCGCCTCGTTCGAGGCGATCCTCCCGGCGCTCGGCAGCGGGAAGTACGACCTGGGTACCGGCAACTTCGGGGTGACCGACGAGCGCCTGAAGACGATCGACTTCGTGACGTACATCAACGACGGCCAGGGCTTCGCCGTCCGCGACGACAGCAAGCTGAAGGACGTCACCGACCTCACCCAGCTCTGCGGCCTGACCGTGGCCACCAGCGCCGGTACCACGTTCGAGGCGACGCTGGAGGAGAACAAGCACGTGTGCGCCGACGCGGGCAAGAAGGCGTACGACGTGAAGACGTACGCCGACCAGGCCGCCGTCTGGATTTCGCTCCAGCAGGGCCGCAGCGATGTCGTCATGTCGACGATCAACGGGCTGCGCTACGCGGTGACCCAGCAGAAGGGGCTGCGCTTCCTGAGCGAGTTCAAGCGGCTCGATGTCGGATTCGCCTTCAAGAAGGGCACCCCGCTCGCACCCGCCTTCCAGGCTGCGGTCAACGGCCTCAAGACGGACGGGACCTACGACCGGATCCTGAGGAAGTGGGGCACGAAGGGCTCGGCGATCGAGTCGTCGCAGATCTCGCCCCCCGAGATCAGGTGAGGACGGGCGACCGTCTCACGTACGACCGCCCCACGCGCCGCCACGGTGCGGCTGCCTGACCGGCCGGTTCAGCAGTCGCACCCGCAGTCGCAGCAGCCGCCGTCCTCCCCGCCACAACTGCAGCAGTTGCTGCAGCAGTCGCAGGCATCGCAGCAGTCCCCGCAGTCGCACTTCTGGCAGAGGCCTTCGCGTTCCTGCCCCGACCAGGGGTCGTGGAAGCTTCCGCAGCACATCTGGCAGGTGCAGGCGAGTCCCGCCCACACCAAACAGCCGGCGATCAGACCGCGCCGGTTGCGGGGCGGCTCGGGCGGGAGCGGCGGACCGGGCGGACCGTACGGGCCACCGGGTGTCGGCGCGTACGGGTTGCCGGGCGCCGGGCCGAAGGATCCCGACGGCAGGTCCGGCTGATGCGAGCAGGAGGCCGAGCCGAAGGCCCGGTCCACCGAGCGCCGCAGCTCGTGCACCAGCAGCACGTGCGCCAGCTTGCCGTCGGTGAACTCCGCGTCGCGCATCGCGAGCCGCACCCCGTGGAGTGCGTCGTCACACAGCCGCCGGGCCTCGGCGAGCGGCGTGCCGGTGGCGGTGAGCGGGTTCCAGGCACCCGACGCCGCGTCAGTTTCCCGGTCCTCCACGGCGTCCAGCAGATGGGCGAGCCGCCCGAAGAGCCGCCCGGCCTCGGCGAGCGGCGCGGCGTTCTGCGGCTTGCCCGCGAGTACGGCGGTGTGCGCGAAGGCAGCGGCCGTCGCCGTCTCGGTCGGTTCGGTGACCGTCAGCAGGGGGGTACCCGGTCCGGCGAGTGACTCGATCCCGGTCTGCCGGTCGACGGCGTCGACCAGTACCGCCGTGTCGAATCCGAGCTCGGCGCCGGTACGCGCCCCGGCCCTGTCCCAGCCTGCGGCCACCCGGCGCGCCGCGGCGGCGACCGGACGCCGCTTCAACAGCCCGTCCTGGTCGGCCACGTGGTCGCGCACCTTCGCCGACGCCAGCACGAGCGAGACGGCGGCGGCGAGTCTGGCCCCCTCACCGCGGGCGACCGGAGCCGTCCGCATCGAGCGCAGCGGGCAGGGGCCCGCGGTGCGCCGCTGTCCCGTGACCCGTTCGCTCTGAGCCTCCGTCAGGACCGAGACGATCAGGCCGTCGTAGTTGGTGACGATCCGGGCGAACTGGCCGTGGTCCGCGCGAAGAGCGAGACACAGCCCGCAGAGATGGGCCATCCACTCCGTCTTGAGCCTCTCGGACAGCCGATGGGTACAGGGCCTCACGATTCCGAACACGACGATCCCCCGGGAGTCGTTCACCTGATGTGCCGCGCTCGTGCACATGCGCGGCGTGCATCGTATCGAGTGACCCGTTCACCCGTACGTCCCCCATGTCACCCGTACGGACCGGAGCATCATATTTTCTTTCCGCGAGCGGCCTTACACAGGAGGAACCTTGACGAATCGCCACATCTTCTGCACCAGTACCGTCACGAATCCCCTGCGCGCCGACTATCCCCTTGGCGCAGTATCCGCATCATGGACGACCATAGGGACAGGAAAGAGATGCGGACACCAAGGAACCGCGGTGAGAGGAGGCGTCCATGGGATCGGTGCGCAAGGCGAGTGCCTGGCTGGGCCTCGTAGAGGACAACGACGAGCGGTACTACGACGACGAGTACTCCGAGGATGCTGAGACCGGCACGAACCAGGCCTGGACGACCGACCCCCGCGTGCAGGTGGCTGCCGAGACGGCCGAGGACAGAGGCCGCCGGATCGCCACCGTCACCCCGGACAGCTTCCGGGACGCGCGCGGCATCGGCGAGCTCTTCCGGGACGGTGTGCCGGTGATCGTCAACCTCACGGCCATGGACCCCGCCGACGCCAAGCGCGTGGTGGACTTCGCCGCAGGTCTGACGTTCGGGCTGCGCGGCTCGATCGAGCGCGTGGCCACACGGGTCTTCCTTCTGACCCCCGCCGACACCCAGGTGGTGACCGGCGAAGCCGCCGGCCGGCCGGCCGACGGCTTCTTCAACCAGAGCTGAGCAGGGCGCTCGCCGGACAGGTCCGGTTCACCGTCCGCCTTCTATCGGAAGGCGTCCAGACCGGTGAGCGCCTTGCCCAGCACCAGCTGGTGCATCTCCACGGTGCCCTCGTAGGTGAGCACCGACTCCAGATTCGTGGCGTGGCGCATCACCGGGTACTCCAGCGAGATCCCGTTGGCGCCGAGAATCGTGCGCGAGGTGCGGCAGATCTCGATGGCCTCCCGCACGTTGTTGAGCTTGCCGAAACTGACCTGCTCGGGACGGAGCCTGCCCGCGTCCATCCTCCGGCCCAGGTGGTGGGCGAGCAGGATTCCCTTGTGCAGTTCGACGGCCATGTCGGCGAGCTTGGCCTGGGTCAGCTGGAAGCCGCCGATCGGCTTGCCGAACTGTTCCCGGGTCTTCGCGTAGTCCACGGCCGACTCGAAGCTGGCGCGCGCCGCGCCCATGGCCCCCCAGACGATGCCGTAGCGGGCATGGCTGAGACAGCTGAGCGGGCCGCGCAGACCGGTGACGCCGGGGAGTACGGCATCGGCGGGCAGCCGCACCCCGTCCAGGACGAGCTCGCTGGTGACCGAGGCACGCAAGGACCACTTGTGCCGGATCTCCGGCGCGGAGAATCCCGGGCTGTCCGTGGGCACGACGAAGCCGCGGATGCCGGAGCCGCCGTCGGCCCCGTCGGTCTGCGCCCAGACGACGGCGACCCCGGCGACCGATCCGTTGGTGATCCACATCTTGCGGCCGGTGAGGATCCAGTCGTCGCCGTCACGCTTGGCGTACGTCCGCATCCCGGCCGGGTCCGAACCGTGGTCCGGCTCGGTGAGGCCGAAGCAGCCGATGATCTCGCCGGCCGCCATGCCGGGCAGCCACTGCCGCTTCTGCTCCTCGGAGCCGAAGCGGTGGATCGCGTACATGGCGAGCGAGCCCTGGACGGAGACGAGGGAGCGGATGCCGGAATCGGCCGCCTCCAGCTCCAGACAGGCCAGGCCGTACTGGACCGCGGTGGCGCCGGCACAGCCGTAGCCCTGCAGGGACATGCCCAGGGCGCCGAGGGAGCCGAGTTCGCGGGCCAGCTCGCGGATGCCGGGGAGCTCGCCGTTCTCGTACCACTCGGCGATGTGCGGCAGGACGCGGTCGGTGGCCCAGCCGCGCACGGTGTCGCGGATCGCGAGGTCCTCCGGCTCGAGGAGGTCGTCGATGCCGATGGGGTCGGCCGGGTCGAACGGTGGGAGTTTCGACGGCTTGACGGACATGGGAGTGCCTCCGGCGGCTCGCACGGTACTAAAACTAGCAGTGATAGTTATGGCGTCGTGCCGACGTTACGGCTCAGCGCGGCGCCCGTCCAGAGCCCGTGGCCTCGGCGGGTTCGCGCCGCGCGGGCAGTGCGAGCCGGCGGCCCGGCCGCTTCTGCACCGGCAGCGCACGCGGCTCGGAGCGTTGCCCCGAGGCCGCCTGTTCGGCCACGCGCGGTCGGCAGGCCTCCCTGGCCGGAGCACAGTCCATGACCTTCGGCAGCCGCAGCGCCGCCAGTGCCCCGAGCAGCAGCAGTCCGGCGCTGACCAGCAGGGTGACATGCAGACCCTGGACGAATGCGTGCCGGGCCGTGTTCCGCAGCAGATCACCCATCGGGCCGCCCAGCTGGCCCGCCACCTGGTAGGCCTCACCGAGCGAGTTCGAGGCGGCCGAGCCGGCCGCTGCGGGCACGCCCTCCTCGTGGAGCCGTGCCAGACCGGGCGTGTAGGCCGCGTTCATGACACTGCCCAGCAGGGCGATGCCCAGTCCGGCGCCCAGCTGGTACGAGGTCTCGCCGATCGCCGCCGCGCCGCCGGCGCGTTCGGCGGGCGCCTCGCTGAGCATCGATTCGTACGCCCCGAAGAGCGTGGACTGCAGCCCGAAGCCCAGCAGCACGAAGCCCGCGGTGAGCAGTGCCGGCCGGTCGTGCTGCCCCATCAGGGTCAGCAGGAGCACCGAGGCCGCCGTGAGGACGAAGCCCCAGCCGACCATGCGGCGGGGGCCGATCCGGCTCAGGGTGTACGAACCGGTGGCGCCGGCCGCCATCGCGGCGAAGGTCAGCGGAAGGAGCCGCAGCCCGGTCTCCAGTGGGCTGAGGTCCAGCACCAGCTGGAGGTACTGGACGGCGATCAGCTCCAGTCCGACCAGGGCCAGCATCGCGAGGACGATGCAGCCGACGGCGGTGGTGAAGGCGGGCCGGGAGAACATCGCGATGTCGATCAGCGGATGCGTACGGCGTTTCTGCCTGCGCACGAAGAACACCAGGAGCGCGGCTCCCGCGAGCAGCGGGGCGACTCCGGCGAGGTCCAGCCCGCCTCCGCCCATCCGCTTGACCCCGAGGACGACTCCGAGCACGCCTGCCGCGGCCATCAGGGCACCGACCACGTCCCAGGGGCCCTCTCCGGTGCCGCGGGACTCGGGCAGCAGGAAGCGGCCGAGCGGAAGGATCATGGCCATGAGCGGGATGTTGATGAGGAAGACCGAACCCCACCAGTAGTGCTCGACGAGGAATCCGCCGATGACCGGTCCGGCGGCGGCTCCCACGGCGGCGACCGCGGTCCATATCCCGATGGCCAGGGCGCGCTCGCGCCGGTCGGGGAAGACCTGGCGGAGTATCGACAGCGTCGCGGGCATGATCATCGCGCCGCCGACACCGAGCAGGGCACGCGCCGCTATCAGTACGGCGGGAGTATCGGCTGCCGCCGCCAGAGCGGAGGCGATCCCGAAGAGCGCGTAGCCGAACAGCAGGACACGCCGTCTGCCGATCCGGTCACCGAGCGTGCCGAAGAGAATCAGCAGCGAGGCGCAGACCAGCGGATAGGCGTCCACGATCCACAGCAGACCGACGGCACTGGGCCGCAGATCCTCGGTGACGGCGGGGACGGCGACGTGCAGCACGGTCGCGTCGAGTGCGACCAGCAGCAGACTGAGGCAGAGGACGACCAGGACGACCCAGCGGTTGGCACCGCCGGCCGCTGCGCGCAGCCGGGTCACAGCCGTGGACGTCCCGCTCATGTACGTACCTCCCAATGAGTCCCTCGCGCTCGGCAGACCTACCGGGGCCCCTGCTTTCGGCGTCCCTCAGGTCCGGCATCGACGGGCGAGTGAGCCGTCAGCGTACGCGAGTTCCACGTGGTCACACGTGGTCCAGCTCATACCTTCGCCCGGCCCCGAGTGTGTCGTACGCCACTTCCACCCCCTGCGGCGGGGCCGCGCCCGAGGCCCCCCGCACCGGCGTGGGGGCGGCCCGGAGGGCTCCCCGGGCGGCGCCCCGGGAGCCGCGTCGCGCCTCCTCCGAATGGCCGGGTGAATACATACGAAAGATGCGCGGCACCATTACAGCGATGATCAAACATTCCTACGAATTGCCACCGGGGTGAATAGGCCGCAAGGCTGATCGGATTCTCCGTGGCACCCGTAATAGATGCCGGTCTGAGACAAAGTCCACATCACATCGTCATCACAAAGAGCCGGGATCGGCCGGATCGCACACTCACTCGCTGTAACGTCCTTTGCGTGCGTACCGACATCTTTGCCCGGCTGGACCGGGAGCCGGAACCGCCGAAGATAGAGATCCCGCGGATGAGTCGTCACCGCATCGCTCTCTTCGGCGGGACTTTGGCGTTCTATCTCGCCATCGTCGTTGCCGTGCTGGTCTCGTCCTGGCTGGTGGCCCTCGACTGGAAGGTCATGCTGTTCCGGCCTTACCAGCAGTGGCCCGGACTCCATGCCTTCCTCGACTACTACGTCGTGCTCGGCCAGCGTGGCCCCACGGCCGTGATGGTCGCCTCCTGGCTCGGCTGGCGCTCCTGGCGTCAGCACACGCTGCGCCCCCTGCTCACGCTGGGCGCCTCGCTGCTGCTGCTCAACGTGACGGTCGGGGCGGTCAAGCTCGGCCTGGGGCGGCTCGGCCCGCACTACGCCACCCAGATCGGCTCCGCGGAGCTCTTCGCCGGCGGCGATATATTTCCTTCGGGACACACCGCCAACGCCGTGGTGACCTGGGGAATCCTTGCCTACCTGGCCACCACGCCGCGCGCCAGGCGCTATCTGTCGGCCCTGTCCGCGTTCGTCTCGCTGGGCGTGGGGCTGACCACCGTCTACATCGGCACGCACTGGCTCAGCGACGTCCTGCTGGGCTGGGCCGCCGGTCTGCTGATCCTGCTGGCCCTGCCCTGGTTCGAGCCGCTGATCACCCGTACGGAGGTCTGGGTCCTGTCCGTGCGCGAGCAGTGGCGCGCGCGGCGCAGGGCGCGGGCCGCCGCCCCGGTGGCCGCGGACGGCCCCGCGCCGGTGCTCCTGCCCCAGTCGCTGAGCGCGCTCGGCGCCGAGCGCGCTCAGCGTGCCGAGGGCTGTGACTCCGTACCGGACGCACCGGACGCACCGACGGTCGGCGGCCACACCGGCACGGGCACCCGGGCGAGGGCGCACCCCCCGCACGGGGTCCGCTCGGAACGGACGCCGATCACCCCGGCCGGCTCGCGGCGGCCGCCGCACGCGGACCGCACCCCGCGGGGCGGCACGACTCCGGCCCACCCGGTGACGGGCGGATCGGTCGCCCCCTGAGCTGCGCGGACGGTACGCACAGCCGCTTCCCTGCATGAGTGAAGGCCCCGACTCCGGTCGGGGCCTTCACTCGTACGGAGGGGTTCAGCCCACCCAGCAGCGGGTCACGGTGGAGGCGTCGACCTCGAAGTTGATCCGCCCGCCGACGAACTCCATGGTGATGAAGGTGCCCGGCGCAAGAGCCCTCACCGTGCTCCAGCCACGCGCTCTGGCCTGCCGTTCGGCGGCTTCGGCGTCGAGGCCGACGTACGACTGGGGGGTGTCGTCCGGCTGGGCGGGAGGGGTCGGTATAGGTGCCATACCTCTCACCGTAGGCGGCACCGCACCGTGACGGAAGCCGGGGCGGAAACAAGCGGCAATGCATCCCCACGTACCTCACCGGTCACGCTTGTGTCACAGGATCCCCACACCCGTTTACTTCGAACCGCTTCACCCGAACGAGCCACCCGAGTGCACACAGTAAGAATGCGGCCCGTCCGGAGAATGACTATCCGGTGCCCACGAAGGGAATTGCGGGAGAGATGCGGCACGAGCTCCGCATTCCCCCCGACTCACGGAGACTGGCGTGAAAAGTTTCGCCACCCCCTGAATGTGCGCGGCCTTATACGGGTCTTATGAATCCGCCGCCGCGATCCCCTCCGCGCCCCTCGCCCGCCCCCGTCCGTCCGCACTATCCGGAATGAAACGATCCGGGATGTCATGGCCAGAGCTCACCCGGCACGCCCCTTGCGCACCGCGTCGGCCGCCTTGTAACGCAGCGCATACGCCCCGTCCAGGACCGTGCCCCTGGAGCGGTGGAGCACGGTGCGCAGCACGCTCCGGGAACGGCCCCGCGGGCCTTGCGCCGCCAGCTCGGTGAAGAGCTTCTCGTGCTGTTCCGCGATCAGTGCCGGGTCGAACCGCGCGGAGGAGGCCCGCGCGGCACGCCCCATCCGCCGCCTCAGCTCGTCGTCGTCGATCAGGGCGAGCAGGGCCCGCGCGAACGCGTCGGTGTCCCCCACCGGCACGAGCCGCCCGTCCGTGCCGTCGTCGATGATCTCGGCCGGACCGTGCGGGCAGTCGGTGGCGACCACCGGCAGACCGCAGCGCATCGCCTCGACGATGGTCATGCCGAACGACTCGCGCTCCGAGGTGACGGCGGCGATGGAGCCCTTGGGCCACTCCGCCTCCATCGGATGGACCGAGCCCATGAGGCGCACCCGGTCCTGGAGCCCGAGTGCGTCGATGAGTCCGCGCAGTGTCTTCTGCTCGTTGCCGGTCGCGTCGCCACCGCCGTAGATCCGCAGCCGCCAGCCGGGGCGGGCAGCCGCCACCTCGGCGAAGGCACGCACCAGTAAGTCGTACCGCTTGACCCGGTGCAGCCGGCCCGCCGCGATCACCCACTTGGCGTCGGAGCCCGCGGGCGGGCCTGCGGGCTCCGGCACGCTGTTCGGGATGGACTCGATCCGTACGCCGGGCAGACGCAGCCTGTTCCGGTAGTCGCGGGCGTCCGCCCGGGTGACGGTGGTGACCGCGTCGAGCAGTCCGTACCGGTGGCTTATCTCCCGCCGCAGCCGGTAGCTGTGGCTGTCGAGGGTGAGGTGCTCCTGGCCGATGCGCACGGGCCCGCGCCGCGCCTGTGCGCTGATGTGGACGTTGAGGCCGGGGCGCGTGCCGATGACGACATCCGCTTCGAGCGCGCCCAGATGCGCCGCGATCCTGGTGTCGGTGAGCCTGCTGTACTGCCGGTGCCTGGTGTCGCCGCGCGGGAACACCGCCGCGGGCCTGGCATGTGCGCCGTCGCCCCCCTCGTAGTACGGACTCGCCTTGCGCAGATCGACGAGGTGGCTCATCCGTACGCCGCCGGGCGCACCCAGCGCGGGTTCGTCCCGGTGCCGGAAGACCGACACGATGTCGACGTCGTGCTGCTCGGCCAAGGTCTGCGCGAGCGTGAAGGTGGTACGGATCGTTCCCCCGATGCCGTACGCGTTGTGGAGCAGAAATGAAAGGTGCATTACGTAGTCGTTTCCCCTGATCGACTGGTCTGCAGCGGACATTACGTGGCATCAGGAACGGTCACAGGGCTCGCACAGGAGTCGTGCAGAGTCGTGACAATTCGAACGAACGCCCGTGCACAGGGGATTGATCCGCGGAATATCCGACTCCGTATCAGTTTCCCGATCTGTCGATGTATCGGCCTGCCGACTCTCCCGCTTTTCTCCTCACGATTCGCGCGTGACCCCGGCCCCGGATCGCCCGTTGTCTCTTCATGAGCCGGGAACCGCCCGGCCCACGCACCGAGTTCGAGGAGCCACCCGTGCCGCGCATGCTCGACGTCAGCGAGGACGTACGCGCCGAGATCGGCGACGCCGAAGCCGACCGGCTGCTCGTCGGCGACAACGCCCCAGGCAGTTACGACTGCACCTCCTGCCGCACTCCCGGCGACTCCGACCAGGAGCGCACCAGCACGGTGCTGTTCATCGGTGAGGAGACCGCCGTACTCGCGTTCGCCCACGCGACCTGCATCCCGTCGCAGGTCGTCCAGGTCGCCGAGGACCAGCTGCAGGGCGCCGTGCGATCCATCACCGGCAGCGAGCCACAGAACGCGGAGAGCCTCATGCCCCAGCAGGCCGTCCTCGGCATCACCAGCGGTCTCGTCCTCATCGAGGAGGACCTCCGCCCGGCCCTGGTCGTCGAACCGACCGGCCCGATCGCCCGGCCGGGCACGGACGGCCTCGAGGGCGACCAGTTCCTCCAGCTGCTGCAGGAACAGGGTTTCCTGCACACGCCCGACCTGAACCGTCTGCCGGCCGTGCTCCCCGGCTGGTCGGTCCTCCTCGCCATGGGGCAGCTGCACGCGGTGCTGCAGCCCGGCGCCGGGGGCGGCAACCCGGTCGCCTGGTGGCAGGCCCATCAGCCGCTCCAGGTCACCGAGGGCTGGCGGGCGGCGGCGAACAAGTCGCAGACCGTGCTCGTCTTCGCCGCCCCGGCGGGCTCGATCGGCCAGCAGCCGCGCGAGGACCTGCTCCGCGACGCGCTGGACAAGGCCGCCGTCAACGGGCTCCTGGTCGCCGCGTCGATGCCGCTGGCCGGGACCTGACCGTGTCCGTGCTGCCTTCCCACACCCGCCGAACAGCGTTTTCTCCGCCCGGCCCGCATCCGACGGGCGGTGAGGTCGTTGGCACCTACGTGCACTCATACGACCCTCCGCGCCAGCAGCAGACCCCGATCCCGGCCATGCGCCCGTCGCAGGACCCCTCGGGCGGCAAGTCCCCCACCCCGATCTACGACGCGCTGTACTCCGAGTACCGGCGGTCGTTCCGGGCGCTGCCTGGGGACCGGAGCGGTGAGGAGAATCTCGGCTTCAGAACGTTCGGCACCGGGATGTTCGGCAGCCGTGCGCCGCTGGGCGGCCGCACGGCGAACGGGCAGGGCAGCCAGAGCACCCACACCGGGAACCTCGGGTCCTGGCAGCGGGTCGGACGGCATGCCGGGCACGCCCGGCCCGCGGCGCTGCCGCCCGGGTCCTCGGACGCCTGACGGCACGACGAAGCCCCGGACCACTCGCTCCGTGCGAGCGGTCCGGGGCTTCGTCGTGCCGTTACTTCTTGCGGCCGCGCTTCTCGCGCACGCGGACCGAGATGTGGAGCGGAGTCCCCTCGAAGCCGAACTCCTCGCGCAGGCGGCGCTCGACGAAGCGGCGGTAGCCGTGCTCCAGGAAGCCGGAGGCGAAGAGCACGAACCGCGGCGGCTTCACGCCGGCCTGCGTCCCGAAGAGGATGCGGGGCTGCTTGCCGCCGCGGACCGGGTGCGGGTGGGAGGCGACGATCTCACCGAGGAAGGCGTTCAGCCGACCGGTCGGGATACGGGTCTCCCAGCCCTCGATCGCGGTCTCGATCGCCGGGACCAGCCGCTCCATGTGGCGGCCGGTGACGGCCGAGACGTTGACGCGGGGAGCCCAGGCGACCTGCGCGAGCTCCGTCTCGATCTCGCGCTCGAGGTAGTACCGACGCTCCTCGTCGAGGGTGTCCCACTTGTTGAAGGCGAGCACGATCGCGCGGCCCGCCTCGACGGCCATCGTGACGATCCGCTGGTCCTGGACGCTGATGGACTCGCTCGAGTCGATCAGGATGACGGCGACCTCGGCCTTCTCCACGGCGGCCGCGGTGCGCAGGGAGGCGTAGTAGTCAGCGCCCTCCTGGAGGTGGACCTTGCGACGGATGCCGGCCGTGTCGATGAACTTCCAGGTGATGCCGCCGAGCTCGATCAGTTCGTCGACCGGGTCACGGGTGGTGCCGGCGAGCTCGTTGACGACGACCCGGTCCTCGTTGGCGACCTTGTTCAGGAGCGAGGACTTGCCGACGTTCGGGCGGCCGATGAGCGCGATGCGGCGCGGGCCGCCGAGGGCGGTGCCGAACGTCTGGGCCGGCGCCTCGGGCAGCGCCTCCAGCACGGCGTCGAGCATGTCGCCGGTACCGCGGCCGTGCAGCGAGGAGACCGGGTGGGGCTGCCCGAGACCGAGCGACCAGAGCGCGGTCGCGTCCGCCTCGCCGCTCTGTCCGTCGACCTTGTTCGCGCACAGGACGACGGGCTTCTTCGCCTTGCGCAGCAGCCTGACGACGGCCTCGTCGGTGTCGGTCGCGCCGACCGTCGCGTCGACGACGAAGACGACCGCGTCGGCCGTCGAGATCGCGTACTCGGCCTGGGCGGCGACGGAGGCGTCGAGGCCCAGCACGTCCTGCTCCCAGCCGCCGGTGTCGACGAGCCTGAAGCGGCGGCCGGCCCATTCGGCCTCGTAGTTCACCCGGTCGCGGGTGACGCCCGGCTTGTCCTGCACGACGGCCTCGCGGCGGCCGAGGATGCGGTTCACCAGGGTCGACTTGCCGACATTGGGACGGCCGACGACGGCGAGGACGGGAAGCGGGCCGTGACCGGCCTCACCGATCGCGCCCTCGACCTCTTCGGGGTCGAACCCCTCCTGCGCGGCGAGCTCCATGAACTCCGCGTACTCGGCATCGCCAAGTGCTCCGTGCTCGTGGTCCGAGCCGTCGGAGTGAATCTGGTCGTTCATGAAGTCCGTTCCCTCTTTGCATCATCATCGATGGGCCACGATCGCGCGGCCCACTACTCAAGTCTCGCAGGCCCTGCCGTCAAACCGCTGACGGCCGGGCCTGGCGCCCGGTGAGGCGCCTGGCGTTCGCCAGGTGAGCGGTCAGCTCTCCCTGGATACGGAGCGTCGCCTCGTCCAGCGCCTTCCGGGTGCGCCGTCCGCTGCCGTCGCCGGCCTGGAAGGCGTCGCCGAAGACGACGTCGACCCGGCTGCGCAGCGGGGGCAGTGCCGGTATCAGCCGTCCGCGGCTCTCGGTGCTTCCCAGGACCGCCACGGGGACGATCGGTGCCCCGCCGCGTACGGCGAAGTACGCGAGTCCTGCCCGCAGGGAGGCGAAGTCTCCCTCACCCCTGGTGCCCTCGGGGAAGATCCCGAGGACCCCGCCGTTGTCCAGCACACCGAGTGCCTGGGTGATGGCGGTGCGGTCGACGGTCGTACGGTCCACCTTCAGCTGACCGATTCCGCGCAGGAACGGGTCGAGGGGGCCGACGAACGCCTCTTTCTTGATCAGGAAGTGGACGGGCCGGGGCGCGGTGCCCATCAGCATCGGTCCGTCGATGTTGTGCGCATGGTTCACCGCGAGTATGACGGGTCCGGCGGCGGGTACCCGCCACGCACCGAGGACTCGTGGCTTGAACAGCCCGTACATGAGCCCGATGCCGATGCCCCGTCCGACGGCCGCTCCGCGCAGTGCGGGTGCGGCAGTGGCTTCGGTCACTTCACGGCCTGCTTCTCCCCGACGAGGGTGACGACGCACTCGATGACCTGCTGAAGGGTCAGCTCGGTGGTGTCCACCTCGACCGCGTCGGCGGCCTTGGCCAGCGGCGAGGTCTTGCGGCCGGAGTCGGCTGCGTCCCGCTTGATCAGCGCCTCCTTGGTGGTGGCGAGATCGGAACCCTTGACCTCACCGCTGCGACGGGCGGCGCGCGCCTCCGGGGAGGCGGTCAGGAAGATCTTGATGTCGGCGTCGGGCAGGACGGTCGTACCGATGTCCCGGCCCTCGACGACGATGCCGCGCTCGGCCTCCGCGGCGATGGAGCGCTGCAGCTCGGTGATCAGGGTGCGCACCTCCGGGACGGCGCTGACGGCGCTGACCTTGGAGGTGACCTCCTGGGTGCGGATCGGGCCGGAGGCGTCCTCGCCGTCGACGGTGATCGTCGGGGCGGCCGGGTCCGTTCCGGAGACGATGACCGGCTTGGCGGCGGCGGTGGCGATCTCGGACGGGTTCTGCACGTCGATGCCGTTGTTCAGCATCCACCACGTGATCGCCCGGTACTGGGCGCCGGTGTCCAGGTAGCTCAGGCCGAGCTGGGTGGCGACGGCCTTGGAGGTGCTCGACTTGCCGGTGCCGGAGGGTCCGTCGATGGCGACGATCACTGCGGCCGGTGCGGTCCGGGCGGCGGCGCTTACGGTTTCCACGGTGGTGGACACCTTCCTGGTACACGGGGTGGGCGGAGCGGGGCCACGGGACGGCCTCCCCCAAGGTTACCGAGTGCGGGAAGGGCCCTTGCGCACCCCTGTCCCGCCGTCCCGCTACGGGCGGATCGACCAGCCCCGCTCGCTGAGCGCCGCGCTCAGTGCGGGCGCCGCGCTCGGCTCGACCATGAGCTGGACCAGACCGGCCTGCTGCCCGGTGGCGTGCTCGATGCGTACGTCCTCGACGTTGACCCCGGCCCGCCCGGCGTCGGCGAAGATCGCGGCCAGTTCACCGGGCCGGTCGCTGATGAGCACGGCAACGATCTCGTACGAGGCCGGGGCTGCGCCGTGCTTGCCCGGCACCCTCACCCGGCCGGCGTTGCCGCGGCGCAGGACGTCCTCGATGCCTTCGGTGCCCGCGCGGCGCTTGTCCTCGTCGGCGGACTGGAGGCCGCGCAGCGCCCGTACCGTCTCGTCCAGGTCGGTGGCGACGCCGGCCAGGACGTCGGCGACCGGGCCGGGGTTGGCGGAGAGGATCTCCACCCACATCCGGGGGTCGGAGGCGGCGATCCGGGTGACGTCCCGGATTCCCTGGCCGCACAGGCGTACGGCGGTCTCGTCGGCCTCCTCCAGGCGGGCGGCGACCATCGAGGAGATCAGCTGCGGGGTGTGGGAGACCAGGGCGACGGCGCGGTCGTGCGCGTCGGCGTCCATGACGACAGGAACAGCGCGGCAGAGCGCGACCAGTTCCAGGGCGAGGTTGAGGACCTCGGTGTCGGTGTCCCTGGTCGGGGTGAGGACCCAGGGGCGGCCCTCGAAGAGGTCGGCGGTGGCCGCGAGGGGGCCTGAGCGCTCCTTGCCGGCCATGGGGTGCGTACCGATGTACGGGGTGAGATCTATGCCGCGCGCCTCCAGCTCGCGGCGCGGGCCGCCCTTGACGCTGGCGACGTCCAGGTAGCCGCGGGCGACACCGTCACGCATGGCGGTGGCCAGTACGGACGCGGTGTGCGCGGGCGGTACGGCGATGATCGCCAGGTCGACGGGGCCCTCGGGCGCCTCTTCCGTACCGGCCCCGAGAGCCGCCGCCGTCCCGGCCGACGTGGTGTCCCGGTCGACGAGGTGGACGTGGACACCCCGACCCGCGAGAGCGAGGGCTGCGGAGGTGCCGACCAGGCCGGTTCCGATGACGACGGCTGTTCTCACTGGGCGATGTCCTTGCGGAGGGCGCCGGTGGCGCCGAGGTAGACGTGGCTGATCTCTGCTTTGGCGAGATACGTCTCGACGTGCGCGAGTATGCGGACCACCCGGGGCATGGCCCCGGTGATGTCGAGCTCCTGGGCGCAGATCAGCGGTACGTCGACGATGCCGAGGCCGCGTGCGGCGGCGGCCGGGAAGTCGCTGTGCAGATCGGGGGTGGCGGTGAACCAGACGCTGATCAGGTCGTCGGCGACGATCTGGTTGCGCTCCAGGATCGCGGTGAGCAGCGCACCCACCTGCTCGTCCATGTGTCCGGCTTCGTCCCGCTCCAGCTGGACGGCGCCTCGGATCGCTCGTACCGCCACGTCGTAACCCCTTGCTTCCTCGATCTGCGTGCTCTTTCAGCCTAGAGGTGCGGCGGGACCCGCGGTCGCCGTGCTCTGTCCGTGAGACGCCGCCGCGGCATGCACGGCGAGGAGGTTGCGCCAGATCCGTCCGGCGAGCCGCTCCGGTGTGGCGTCGGTCCGGTCGTGGACCCAGTCGGCGAGCATTCCGGTGAACAGCCCGGCCACCGCGCTCGCGGTGAGGTCGTGGCCGCTGCCGCCGGGCCTGCGCCGCCGCAGCTCGTCGAGGCTGCGCTGCCGCAGCTGCTGGTGCAGCAGGTCCCCGAGGGGTCCGCCGGGGCCGAGCAGGCTCCGGTAGACCGGGGCCCGGTCGCGCACGTCCCCGAGCAGGGCGACCAGCTCCTCCGGGGGCGCGTCGGGTCCGGGGGGTGTCCGGTCCCAGGCATGGAGGGCGTCGACCGCCTCCCGTACGGCCCCGGCGCACGCGTCCAGGGCCAGGGCGCGCAGATCGTCGTAGTGCAGATAGAAGGTGGCGCGCCCGACGCCCGCCCCGCGCACCACGTCCGCGACGCTGACCCGGTCCAGCGGCCGGTCGGCGCAGGCCTCCAGCAGCGCCTCACGGAGCCTGCCGCGGGTGCGTGCGGTCCGCGGGTCGCCGCTGCCGTCCGTCACCGCCGGCGCCATGGTGCTCAGCCCGCCGACAGGACGAGGGCGAGGGCGAGGGCGGCGGGCGCCGCCTGGACGTACAGGATCTTGCGGCTGACGGTGACCGCCCCGTACACCCCGGCGACGATCAGGCAGCTCAGGAAGAAGATCTGGGCCTGGTACGCGACGGGATCGCCCGCGATCAGGCTCCACACCAGTCCGGCGGCCATGAATCCGTTGTAGAGCCCCTGGTTGGCGGCGAGCGCGGCGCTCCGGCCGGAGAACTCCTCGGTCGTGCCGAAGGCCTTCCGGCCGCGCGGGGTGTCCCAGAGGAACATCTCCAGGACGAGGAAGTAGGCGTGGATCAGCGCGACGAGCGCGACGAGCACCTGGGCGGCGGTCTGCATGGCGTTCGGCCTCCTGCGAAGAGATTTCCTGGACAACCGTACAGGAAGTCCCTCCACGGCCACCCGCCCGGGCGCACCCTCCGCGCGGTTGCTTCGTCCGCCCGGCCCGCGGCGCCACGATGCCTCTCATCGACCAACACGCGAGGAGAGCCATGAACGCACGGCGAAGGACGGTCCTGACGGCGGGCGCCGCCGCACTGGCGACCGGCTGCGGCTCGTCCGGTGACGGGGACAGCGACGGGAGCACGGCGCCGGCCTCCGCCTCGGAGACCGGGAAGAGCCCGGAGGCCTCGGGGACCCCCACCGGCACCGGGGAGCTGACCCGGACCTCCGACGTCCCGGTCGGCGGTGGCACGATCTTCAAGGACCGCAAGGTCGTGGTGACCCAGCCGAAGGCGGGCGAGTTCAAGGCCTTCTCCGCCGTCTGCACCCACGCGGGCTGCATCGTCGCGTCGGTGAGCGACGGCACGATCAACTGCGCCTGCCACGGAAGCAAATTCAGCATCACGGACGCCGCCGTCGAGGCCGGCCCGGCCACGCGCCCGCTGCCCGCCGAGCAGATCACCGTCGAGGGCGACAGCATCCGTCTCGGGTAGGCCGGTAGCCTCGCGCGCATGATCACCCCTGAGGCCGAGGCCCTCGTACGCGACCACACGGTCTACTCGTGTGTGATGGGCTCCCGCGCCTTCGGGCTGGCCACGGACGACAGCGACACGGACCGGCGCGGGATCTTCCTCGCGCCGACCCCCCTGTTCTGGCGCTTCACCAAACCGCCGACGCATGCCGACGGACCCGATCGGGAGCAGTTCTCCTGGGAGCTGGAGCGCTTCTGCGAGCTGGCACTCCGGGCCAATCCCAATGTGCTGGAGTGCCTGCACTCACCTCTCGTGGAGCGGATCGACGACACGGGCCGGGAACTGCTCGGCCTGCGCGAGGCGTTCCTGTCCCGCCGGGCCCACGAGACGTTCGTCCGCTACGCGCTGGGCCAGCGTAGGAAGCTGGAGGCGGACGTCAGGCAGTACGGCGCCCCGCGCTGGAAGCACGCCATGCACCTGCTGCGGCTGCTGGCGAGCAGCCGGGACCTGTTGCGGACGGGCCGGCTGACGATCGAGGTCGGCGACGCGCGGGAGGAGCTCCTCGCGGTGAAGCGGGGCGAGGTCCCGTGGTCCGAGGTGGAGCGCCGGATGGCACGCCTGGCCGAGGAGGGCGACGAGGCTGCCGCTCGTTCGCCCCTGCCCCCGGAGCCGGACCTGGAGCGCGTGGAGGCGTTCCTGGTCCGGGCACGGAGGGCTTCGGCGGCTGCCGGCTAGCCGAGCCGCGCGCGGACCACCAGGTCGTGCAGCGCGTCGAACCCCGACCCGGCGTCGGCCAGCCGGGACCGGCCCTGGGCCTCGTCCAGGACCGTGTGCAGTGCCTCGACGTCCCGCGCCGCCACCGCACCGTCCACGGTACGGGCGCCGCCGTGCTCGGCCTCCGCCTTGGCTTCGATCAGGGAGGGCAGGTAGGCGGGTGCCGCGACCTCCCCCAGCAGCGTCGGCAGGTGCGCCACCAGTTCACCGCTGCGCATGAGGTGGATGCCGGTGAGCAGGGCCCGGAACGTGTAGAGCAGCGGTTTCAGTTCACCGGTCTTCTCGAAGAGCCGCCACTGGGTGCCGGCGAACCCGCGGTAGTGGTGGGCGTGGTTGCGGGTCAGCACGCTCGGCGCCAGTGCGGTCAGTTCGGTGTGGAGTGCGGTGGTGTGCACGACCAGCGGGGACAGCAGCTGCTCCAGTACGTAGCCGTTGGGCTTCAGCATGAGGCGGACGAACTTGCGGAGATCGTGGGTGACGAGGTCCATCTCGACGCCGTCGCGGTCCCACATGCGCGAGCGCGTCTCCTCCGGGTCGCGCAGCCCCACGAGGTCCTCCGCGGGAAGGACGTGGACCCCCCGCAGGTCCACGTCCGAGTCGCGGGAGGGGAAGCCGTACAGATGCGCGCCGGAGACCGTGGCGAACAGGAGCGGGCCGGGCTCCTCGGCGAGGACCGGGGTGAAGTCGGTGACCGGCAGCCCGGCCCGCTCGAGGGACGTCGTGTCGAGGTGCATGGATCAAGAGTCCCAGAGCGCACCGAGCGACAGCAGGTCGCTCCGGTACTCGATGCGTTCCGACCATTCCTTGGGCCAGGCCGCCGCCCCCAGATGCGCCCCGGCCAGCGCTCCCGTCAGGCAGCCCAGCGAGTCGGAGTCGCCCCGGGTGCAGGCGGCCCTGCGCAGTGCGGTGGCCGGTTCCTCCGGGAAGAGCAGGAAGCAGTGCAGGGCCGTGGCGAGGGCCTCCTCGGCGATCCAGCCGTCGCCGGTCGCCTCGCAGGGGTCGGTCTCCGGGGAAGGGTGACGAAGGGCGTCCTGGACCGTGGCCAGGGCGCTCAGGCACTCGTCCCAGCCTCGGCCGATGTACTCCTGGGGCGAGGCGTCGCCCGCGTACCGCCAGAGGTCGCCGAGCCAGCGCTCCAGGTAGCGGCCCCTGCTCTCGAACGCGTAGCTGCGCAACTGCCCCACCAGACCCATGGGTTCGGCCCCCTGCGCCAGCAGGAACACCGCGCGGGCCATCAGGTCGGATGCGGCCAGGGCGGTGGGGTGGCCATGGGTGAGGGCGGCCTGGAGCTGGGCCGCACCGGAGCGCTGTTCCTCGCTGAGGCCGGGTACGAGCCCGACGGGTGCGACCCGCATGTTGGCGCCGCAGCCCTTGGAGCCTGTCTGGCTGGCCTCCTGCCAGGGCCGCTCGCTGTCGAGGAGACGGCAGGCCGTCATGCAGGTGCGTCCGGGGGCGCGGTTGTTGTCCGGCGAGTGGAACCAGGCGACGAACTCCTCGCGGACGGGGCGCACCAGCCGCAGCGGGGTGAGCAGTCCGCGGTCCATGGCGGTGCGTATGCCGCGTCCCAGGGCGAGTGTCATCTGGGTGTCGTCGCTGACGATCGCCGGTTTCGGGAGCCGCATCTGCCGCCACGGCCCGCACTTGGCGAGGATGGACGGCACGTTGTTGAACTCGGTGGGGAAGCCCAGCGCGTCACCGAGCGCGAGCCCGGTCAGCGCGCCCGAGGCCGCCTGTTTGGTGAGAGTCCTTGTCGGGATCATGATGTCCGTCCTTCCGGGCGCAGGAGTGGAGGGTGCAGGGCGGTGGCGGCACCCGCCCGGTACAGGGCGGCCGGTTTCCCCCGTCCGCCGGTGCGGCGCGGCGGTCCGTCGACGGCCTCGACGAAGCCGGGCGTGGTCAGGACCTTGCGCCGGAAATTGGGCCGGTCGAGCTCGACGCCCCAGACGGTCTCGTAGACCTGCTGGAGGTCCCCGAGCGTGAACTCGGCGGGGCAGAAGGCCGTCGCCAGACAGGAGTACTCGAGCTTGGCGCCGATCCGGTCGCGCGCGTCGGCCAGGATGCCGTCGTGGTCGAAGGCGAGCGGCCCGGTTCCGCCGGTGTCCCACCACTGCGCGCGCGCCGCGTCCCCGCCGCCGCGCGGTTCGGGCAGGTCGGGCACGAGAGCGGCGTACGCGACGGAGACGACCCGCATCCTGGGGTCGCGGTCCGGGTCGCTGTAGGTGCGCAGCTGTTCCAGGTGGAAGGCGCTCACGGTGTTCTGGGTGAGGCCCGTCTCCTCCGCGAGTTCCCGGCGTGCCGCCTCCTCGGCCGATTCGCGGGGCAGGACGAACCCGCCCGGCAGTGCCCAGTGGCCCTTGTAGGGGTCCTCGCCCCGTTCCACGAGCAGCACGTGGAGCCTGCTTTCCCGGACGGTGAAGACGGCGAGGTCGACGGTGACGGCGAAGGGCGCGAAGGCATGGGGGTCGTATCCCTCGGGGACGGTGCTCATCGCTTCTCCGGGAGGGGGTCGGTGAGGTACGGGCCGGAGGCGAGGAGTTCGTCGACCGCGGCGACCGCTGTGTCCAGCCGTGTCCGGTGCGGGCCCGTGACCTCGATGAAATTCCTTCCTGTACGGGTGAGTTCGGCACGGAAGCGGTCCGTCATCCAGGGCCGCAGCTCCTCGCCGTCGCGCAGTCCGTCGTCCTCGAAGGCGACGCCCTCGTGATCGGTGAGCAGCCAGAGGTGGTGGGTGATCCGGTCGGCGGTCTTCTCCACGAGCGGGTTGCGTCCGCCGATGTACCTCTCGTGCCAGACGGTGGTGGCGAAGGAGTCCGTGTCGCAGAAGAGCACCGGGGAGCCGATCCGGGCGGCAGCCTCCTCGCGGTCGTTCTGGGTCTCGGCGATGAAGGGGAAGTCGTCGGTGGTGAAGGCGACGTCCTCCCACTGCGCTCCGGGCCACCGGCTGCGCAGGTCCGCCAGCTTCCGTTCGCTGAACTCCCTTCCGTACTCGGCGACGTACTGGGTGTGCGCCCAGGTGCCGCCGCGCCACCGGTAGTGCTCGGTCAGTGCCCGGGCCAGGGTCGTGGTGCCGGTGGACTCGGCGCCGAGGACGACGATGCGGCGGGTGAGCGCGGCCCGTACGGGCGGCTCGAGGAACTCCCAGTTGCCGGCCGGGTCCGCGCGGACCGCGGTGCCGGAGACGGGGAAGGCGGTGCGGCCGGGGTCGACGAGGACGGACCGGGCGCCGAAGCGGCGGGCGAGTTCGTCGCCGTACGACTCCGAGGTGAAGACGGCGTCGACCTGTTCGGGTACGGCCCCGGTGAACACGGCCATGTGCGCGTCCCAGATCGCGGGGTCGTTCAGGTCCATGGGGGTGTCGTCGACGGCGCCCACCACCCGTACGTCCGGGTGCACTTCGCGCATCCAGGCGACCCGGTCGGCCAGGGGCACCGACTCGACGGAGGCGGCGCAGACCAGGACGGTGAGCCGCTCGCACCGGTCCTGGGCGGTGCGGACGAGGTGGTGGTGGCCGGCGTGCGGCGGGTAGAACTTGCCGAGGACCAGGCCGTGCCCGTAGCTCTTCATGCGGGCACCCGCTCCCGGCCCGGGGCCGCAGCGAGGTCGCGGCTCCAGTTGCGCAGCCCGATGAGGCAGAGCGTGAGGAAGCCGGCGTACAGCAGGGAGGTCAGGTAGAGCTCCTTGTACGCGTACAGCGGGATGTAGACCACGTCGGCGGCGATCCACAGCCACCAGGACTCGACCCGCTTGCGGCACTGCCCGTACGTCGCCATGAGGGACAGCGAGGTCGTCAGGGCGTCCCAGAACGGCACCGTGGAGTCCGTGGCCCGGGACAGCAGGAGGGTGAGCCCGAGGGTCCCCGCCACCCCCGCCGCGAGCAGCCAGGTCCATTCGGTGCGCGTGGTTCTGCGCACCGGCAGGACGGTCGCACCTGGTCCACCCCCGTGGGTCCAGGTCCACCAGCCGTACGCGGCGAGGGTGATGAAGACGATCTGCAGGCCGGCGTCGGCGTACAGACCGGACTGGGCGAACAGCAGGATGAAGAACAGGTTGTTGGCGATGCCGATCGGCCAGTTGGCGAGGTGCTGGCGGGCCACGAGCCACACGCACAGCGCCCCGCTGCCGAAGCCGAGCACCTCGGTCCAGCTGACCGGGGTGTCCAGGACCGTCACCAGGGGCTGTTGCAGGGGGTCGAGTATCTCCGCGAGCGTCACGCCGTTCCTTCTCTCTTCTTTATGGTCACTCTGACTATAAAGAAGAATCGGCGGCAGCAAAAGGGCCCGCGGCCGGTTCCTGTTCGAAAACGAACCAGGAACCGGCCGCGGGCCGTTCGGTGCGGGGGCGCGGGTTACAGACCGACCTCGCGCATCAGCATGCCGACCTCGGTGTTGGTCAGGCGGCGCAGCCAGCCGGACTTCTGGTCGCCGAGCGGGATCGGACCGAAGGACGTACGCACGAGCCGCTCGACCGGGAAGCCGGCCTCCGCCAGCATCCGGCGGACGATGTGCTTGCGGCCCTCGTGGAGGGTCACCTCGACCAGGTAGTTCTTGCCGGTGTTCTCGACGACCCGGAAGTGGTCGGCGCGGGCGTACCCGTCCTCCAGCTGGATGCCGTCCTTGAGCCGCTTGCCGAGGTCGCGCGGGAGCGGACCCTGGATGGCGGCCAGGTAGATCTTCTTCACCCCGTACCCGGGGTGCGTCAGACGGTGGGCCAGCTCACCGTGGTTGGTGAGCAGGATGATGCCCTCGGTCTCGGTGTCGAGCCGGCCGACGTGGAACAGCCGCGTCTCGCGGTTGTTGACGTAGTCGCCGAGGTTCTGACGGCCGTCGGGGTCACCCATCGTGGAGACGACACCGGCAGGCTTGTTCAGCGCGAAGAACAGGTGCGACTGGGTCGCGACGGTCAGGCCGTCGACCTTGATCTCGTCCTTCTGCGGGTCGACACGCTTGCCCTGCTCGAGGACGATCTCGCCGTTGACCTCGACCCTGGCCTGCTCGATGAGCTCTTCGCACGCCCGGCGCGAGCCCATGCCGGCGCGGGCGAGGATCTTCTGCAGCCGCTCGCCCTCCTGCTCGGCGCCCGGGTGCGTCTTGGGCGTCTTGACGTCGGGCTTGTCCGCGTACCTGTCACGGTTGCGCTGCTCGATCTTGGCGTCGAGCTCGCGGGGGCGGGACGGAGCGCCCACGCGGCGTCCACCCTTGGTCACGTTCTGTGCGGACTTGGGGCCGCCCTTGGCCCCGCCGCGGGCCGCCGCGCCGCGGCCCTTGCGGGCGCCGCCGTCGCCGCCCGGCTTGTCGGAGCCCACGTCGTAGCGGCGCTCCTCGGGGCGGGGCCGGCGGGGGCGCTGCTCCTGCTTGTCGTCGCGCGCGCCCTCGCGCCCGCCGTCACGTCCGCCGTCACGTCCGCCGTCGGCCTTCGGTCCCCCGGCCTTGGGCCGGAAGGAGCCGCCCGAGCCGCCCCGGGGGTTCCGGTTGCCGCCGCTCTTGCCGCTGCCGCTTCCGTTGCTGCTGCCACTGCTTCGCATCAAAATTCCGTCTTGTCGTCTGCGTGAGTTTCCGGGGTGTCCGGTGCGTCCGGATCGAACGACGGCACACCCTCTAGCGTCTCAGCCTCGATCGCGTCCGCCTCCGGGAGGAAGGGCGCGAGCTCCGGGAGCTCGTCCAGGCCTCGCAGGCCCATGCGCTCCAGAAAGTAGTTCGTCGTCCTGTACAGGATCGCACCTGTTTCGGGTTCCGCGCCCGCCTCCTCGACCAGACCCCTCTGGAGGAGGGTCCGCATGACCCCGTCGCAGTTGACCCCGCGCACCGCCGAGACCCTCGACCGGCTCACCGGCTGGCGGTAGGCGACCACCGCGAGCGTCTCCAGGGCTGCCTGGGTGAGCCGGGCGTGCTGTCCGTCCAGGACGAAGCCCTCGACCGCCTCCGCGTACTCCGGGCGGGTGTAGAAGCGCCAGCCCCCGGCGACGAGCCGCAGGTCGAAGCCGCGGCGCTGGACGGTGTACTCGTCCGCCAGCTCCCGCAGGGCGTCCGCGACGGCCCGGCGGGGCCGCTGGAGCACCTTGGCGAGGTGTTCCTCGGTGGCGGGCTCGTCGACGACCATCAGGACCGCCTCCAGAGCGGGCTTGAGGTCGAGACCGGCGACCGTACCGTCGCGCCCGTCATCTTCTGCGCTCATTCCCGTTCGCCCTCCAGTATCTCTCGCGCCTCTTGGTCGAACTCGTCCGTCACCAAGGCTTCGGCCCCTTCCACGCCCGCCCAGCGCACGATGAGATCACCGAGCGCCTCCTCCTGGTCCAGGACGACCGCCTTCTCCCGGTAGAGCTCCAGGAGCGCCAGGAACCGGGCGACCACGGTGAGGGTGTCCGGGGCGTCCTCGGTGAGCGTCCGGAAACTGAGCTCGCCCTCCGCGCGCAGCCGCGCCACCACGATCTCGCCCTGTTCACGGACGCTGACCAGGGGTGCGTGGATGTGGTCGACGTACACCTGCGGCTTGGGCTTCGGCTGCATCGCCTTCACCGCGAGCCTGGCGAAGCCGTCCGGGCCGATGCTGATGACGACCTCGGGCAGCAGCGCCGCGTGATGGGGTTCGAGCCCGACGGTACGGGGGTAGCGGCGGGATTCGGACTCCAGCCGCTCGCTGAAGATCTCGGCGATCCGCTTGTACGCCCGGTACTGCAGGAGCCGTGCGAAGAGCAGGTCCCGCGCCTCCAGGAGTGCGAGGTCCGCCTCGTCCTCCACTTCGGCGGTCGGAAGCAGCCGGGCGGCCTTCAGGTCGAGCAGGGTCGCGGCGACGACGAGGAACTCGGTGGTCTGGTCGAGATCCCAGTCCGGGCCCATGGCCCGGATGTGTCCCATGAACTCGTCGGTGACCTTGGACAGCGCGACCTCGGTCACGTCGAGCTTGTGCTTGGAGATCAGCTGGAGCAGCAGGTCGAAGGGGCCTTCGAAATTGACCAGCCGCACGGTGAACCGCTTGTCGTCGGCCGCCTCGGGCGCCGGATCCCTGTCGGGCGTCCTCGGGTCCGAGGCAGGACCCGAGGCGGGATCCGGAGCCGGAGCGGTCTCCGTGTCCGCCCGGGCGGCCTGCGGCACGTCTGTGGCGCCCTCACGGGGGTCACCCGCGCCGGGACCCTCCTCCGGGCCTCCCGGGGCCTCTCCGGCCTCCTGCGGCGCGCCTGCCGGCCCCACAGGTACGTCCGGCGGGTCCGTCGGCCCCACGCCTACGTCCGGCGGGCCCGTGGGCCGGACACCCGGTCCGCGGCCGAGAGCACGGCGGGGCGGACGGGCGGGGTCGTCGGCAGTCGGCATTGCGGTCCAGGGGTGCGGCGGAGTGACGGACGGGCGCTGGCCCGTGCACACGGGCCGGGCCGCCCGTGGGGCGGCCCGCTCCCGGGCAGGCTACCGGCGCCGCACCGGTCAGCGGCCCCGCAGCCTTCGTACGAGGATGCTCGCGTCGCCCCGCGACTCCAGGTCGGCGAGCACCACCGCGACCGCCTCGCGGACGATGCGCCCGCGGTCGACCGCCAGTCCGTGCTCACCGCGCAGCACGAGGCGTGCGTGCTCGAGGTCCATCAGTTCCTCGGCGGACACGTAGACGGTGATCTTCTCGTCGTGGCGCTCACGACCGCTGGGCCGGCGGTTCGCGCCGCGACCGCCGCCGCGACCGCGCTGCGGCTGGACGACCGGAGGAGCCTCCTGCGGTGCGTTGCCGCCCGGCCTGCCCGCGGCGGACCCGGCCCGTTCGCCCCCGTCGGCGCGGCTGCGGGAGCCGCCCCCGTCGGAGTCCGCCGCGGAGTGCTCCTCCCGGGACGGAGCGGCGGAGGAACCTCCCCCGGCGGAGCCGCTCTGCCCGGCCGTGTCCGCGGCTGCCGAGGTGTCGCTCTCCCCGGCCGGCCCGGGCACGCGTGCCTCGCCGTTCGCCTTGCGTCGCCGTTCGGCCGGGGACGAGGCCTGAAGGCCCATGCCCCCGGTGGTGCGGAACAGCTCGTCGGCCCCCGGCAGACTCACTCGGCGTGACACCGGGCGAGCACCTCCCTGGCGAGCTGGCGATAGGCGGCGGCACCGACCGAGTTGGAGGCGTACGTGGTGATGGGCTCGCCGGCGACCGTGGTCTCCGGGAAGCGCACCGTGCGCCCGATGACGGTGTGGTAGACGTGCTCGTCGAAGGCTTCGACCACGCGTGCGAGCACCTCACGGCTGTGCACCGTACGGGAGTCGTACATCGTGGCGAGGATGCCGTCGAGCTCCAGCTCCGGGTTGAGCCGCTCCTGGACCTTCTCGATGGTCTCGGTGAGCAGCGCCACCCCGCGCAGTGCGAAGAACTCGCACTCGAGCGGGACTATCACCTTGTGAGCCGCCGTCAGGGCGTTCACGGTGAGCAGGCCGAGCGAGGGCTGACAGTCGATCACGATGTAGTCGTAGTCGGCCATCAGCGGCTTGAGCGCACGCTGCAGCGTCGACTCCCTCGCCACCTCGCTCACCAGCTGCACCTCGGCGGCCGAGAGGTCGATGTTGCTCGGGAGCAGGTCCATGTTGGGTACGGCGGTCTTCAGGAGGACCTCGTCGGCCGCCATGCCCCGCTCCATGAGCAGGTTGTAGACCGTGAGGTCGAGCTCCATCGGGTTGACCCCGAGTCCGACCGACAGGGCACCCTGCGGGTCGAAGTCGACGAGCAGGACACGTCGTCCGTACTCCGCGAGCGCGGCACCGAGGTTGATGGTCGACGTGGTCTTGCCGACACCGCCCTTCTGGTTGCACATCGCGATGATCTTCGCGGGGCCGTGATCGGTCAGCGGACCGGGAATCGGGAAGTACGGCAGCGGCCGGCCGGTCGGGCCGATCCGCTCGCGGCGCTGGCGAGCGGCGTCGGGCGCGAGGGTGGCCGCGTACTCCGGATCGGGCTCGTACTCGGCATCGGGGTCGTAGAAGTGCCCCTCGGGCACCTCGGCGAAGTCGGCGAAGTGGGCTGTGTCTCGGCCACTTTCGTTGCCGGCCATGGCGTTCACGTGTAGGCCGTCCATCATCTGGGGGGCTGTCGTCATGTGCTGGTGGGTGGCGAAGGTGCGGACAGCGACGGAGCCGACAGCTTCGAGCCCGATCGGGCTCAGACCCCGTGCAGGCATCCCTGGTTGACCACCCCCGGGAGTAATTGTCGACTCATTCACAAGTCGTCTTACCTCCTTGGATGTGACCAGGAAACTTATCGATAGGTCAGCGTGGCACCATGCCGACGATTGGCGACTCTATGGCGTGTCACCGGTTCGCAGCAACACAATCCGCCGGACCCGGCCCGATGTGTCGGCAATCGAACACCCCTCTGTCAAGAGTGCACGGGGAGCGGAGCGCATCATTCACGGGGGTGCAAAACGGGTAGAGGGTTACGTCTCCGGCGAGTTGAGCGGGGCCCCCGACGGGCCCCGGCATGAGTCCGGCCGGACCTTGCTGGGCAAGGTCCGGCCGGACTCATGAGGTTGACGAACGGCGTTGACCGTTCAGCCGAGAAGCGTGCTCAGTTCGACGTGGTCGAGGCCGTGCGCCTCGGCCACCTCGCGGTAAACCACCTGTCCGTCATGGGTGTTGAGACCCCGGGCGAGGGCGGCGTCACGCCGCAGCGCGTCGACCCAGCCGCGGTTCGCGAGCTCCAGGATGTAGGGCAGCGTGGCGTTCGTGAGCGCGTAGGTGGAGGTGTTCGGCACGGCGCCCGGCATGTTCGCGACGCAGTAGAAGACCGAGTTGTGAACCATGAAGGTCGGCTCGGCGTGCGTCGTCGGACGCGAGTCCTCGAAGCAGCCGCCCTGGTCGATCGCAATGTCGACAAGGACACTTCCGGGCTTCATTTTGGCGACCAGCTCGTTGGTGACGAGCTTCGGGGCCTTCGCGCCGGGGATGAGCACGGCACCCACGACGAGGTCGGCCTCGACGACGGCCTTCTCGAGCTCGAGCGCGTTGGAGACGACCGTCCGCACCTTGGTGCCGAAGATCTTGTCGGCCTCGCGGAGCTTGTTGATGTCACGGTCGAGCAGCGTGACGTGGAAGCCGAGACCGACGGCGATCTGCGTGGCGTTCCAGCCGGACACGCCGCCGCCGATGACGACGGCCCTGGCCGAGCCCGTACCGGGGACGCCGCCGGGGAGCACACCGCGACCGCCGACCGAGCGCATCAGGTGGTACGCGCCGACCTGCGGGGCGAGGCGGCCCGCGACCTCGGACATCGGAGCGAGCAGCGGCAGCGCGCGGGTCACGGTCTCGACCGTCTCGTAGGCGATCGCGGTCGTGCCCGACTCCAGCAGCGCGTCCGTGCACTCGCGGGAGGCGGCGAGGTGCAGGTACGTGAAGAGGGTCTGGCCCTTGCGGAGGCGGTGGTACTCCTCGGCGACCGGCTCCTTGACCTTGAGCAGCAGGTCGGCGGCGGCCCAGACCTCGTCGGCGGTGGGAAGGATCTGCGCCCCGGCGGCGACGTACTCCTCGTCCGGGATGGAGGAGCCCTCGCCGGCGTGCTGCTCGACGAGGACCTGGTGGCCGTGACGGACGAGCTCATGCACTCCGGCGGGGGTGATCGCCACCCGGAACTCGTTGTTCTTGACTTCGCGGGGGATGCCGACCTTCACGTCGATCACGGTCCTTGGCTCGGAGGATGGCTCGGACATGACGGGAGATACCCGCATGAATCAAGCATAAATGGAGACACCGCAGGGATGCGCGGCAGAGCCATCATTAATGAAGGACTTCTCGCTGTCCAGCCTTACAAAGCATTAAGTTTCCGTCGAAGCACTACGGATTTCGTAGGCTGAGCCCTCCTCCGCCAGTAATCTGTCGGCTGCACCCCGGTGCAGCCTGGCCGCTGCGGGGTCACCGAGCCGGTCCAGCGTGTCGGCCAGCCTGAGCTGCAGGGCCGCCTGCAGCCGCACGTCACCCGCCCGACGCGCCAGTTCGACCGCCTCGTGGCAGGTGTGCAGCGACTCCTGCGGCCTGCCCGCGTACTCCTGGACCCGCGCGGCCTCACTGAGCGCCCGCGCCTGCGCGGGCAGGTCACCGAGCCTGCGGTGGCCCGCGGCCGCGGCCCGCCAGCTGCGCAGGGCCTCGCCGTAGCGCCCGGCGTACGTGTGGACGGCCCCGAGCCGCCCGTACAGCCGCGCCTCGTCGGCCCCCTCGCCCTGGGTGAGCCGCTGCGCGAGGGCCCGGCCGTACCAGTCGGAGGCACGATTGAAGTCGCCGAGCTCCGCGTAGGCACCGCCCACGGATTCCATGGCGCGTCCGGTCGCGTACAGGTCGTTCGCCGCGCGTCCGGCGTCCAGAGCGGCCCGGTACCGGGTCAGCGCCGCCCGGGTACGGCCGGTGCCCGCGTCGAGGTCTGCGAGATTGAGCAGGGCCGCGGCCTTCTCCCGGGGAAGATCGCGGCGCTCGGCCACGTCCAGGACCAGACCGTGCAGCCCGTACAGATCGGGCGCGGCGTCCTCGGTGCCCCGGTGCACGGCGAGCGCCCTGACGAGTGCGGCGACCAGCCGGCGGGCGAGGGTGTCCAGCTCCCCGTCCTCGACCGCGATCCGGGCGGAGGCCAGCAGGGCGGGCCTGCGGATCCGCAGCCACTCGGCGGCGGCCTCCGGGTTGGGGAAGCGCAGCGAGCGGGGCAGCCCGGCGAGTTTGCGGCGGGCCGTGGAACCCTCCGGATCGGTGACGGCCCGGCAGGACTGGAGCTGACGTACGGTCCGCTCCAGCATCCTGGCCCGTGCCAGCTGGATCTCGGCCGGCCGGTCCCGCTCCTCCAACAGGGCGCGCAGCAGGGGTGCGAGGCAGCCGGGGACCTCGTACTGGGGCAGGACCGCGCCGTTCGTCCGCAGAAGGCCGAACCGGACGAAGTCGTCCAGGGTGGTCTGTGCGGCCGAGACGGAGCACCCTGCCAGCGCGGAGGCGGTGTGGGCGTCGGCCAGTCCGGCGGGGGCGAGCGCGAGCAGTCGCAGTATCCGGGCGGCGGCCTGCGGCAGCGACTCGTGGACCAGCTGGAAGGCACGGGCCAGCGGGCGGGCGCCGGTGGGCTGTTCGGCGTCGCCCGGCAGGTCGTGCAGCTGCTTGGTGACGTCGGCGACCGAGGCGCCCGGGCGGGCCGCGAGCCAGCCGGCGACCAGCGTCAGGGCGGCGGGCTGTCCCGCGCACTCCTCCGTCAGTGTCTCGGCGGTGCGCGGATCGACGGTGATGCGGACCTGACCGATGGTGCGGGCGAGCAGCTGTACGGCGGACCCGGCGTCCATGCCCCCGATGGTGCACGGCCGGACGCCCGGAATTCCGGTGAGCGGGCCGGTGGAGGTGGCGACGACCAGGCAGTCCGGGTTGTCCGGCAGCAGCGGGTCGACCTGTTCGGCGTCCACGGCGTCGTCGAGCACGATCAGGGCGCGGCGTACGGCGAACGCCTCGCGGACCATCTCGGAGAGTTCGTCCTCGTCGGCGCCGGCCGGGGCGGCAATGGCGAGCAGGTCCAGGAGTTCGCGTGCGGTGCGCTCGACGGGGACGCGTTCGCCTCCGGGATCGGTGAGCGGGACCCGGAACACCCCGTCGGGGTAGTCGCCGGGTTCCGCGAGCCGACGGGCGAGTTCGGCGGCGAGGGCGGTGCGTCCGGATCCGGGCCGTCCGGCGATCAGCAGGACCCTGGCGCGTGCGGCCTTCCGGCCGGCGAGGGTGTCCAGTCCCGCTCGCTCGATGTCCGCCTGAAGGGCTTTCAGCTCACGTTCACGGCCGAAGAATTGGGGTGGGGTGGGATCGGACGGCTTCTCGGTCCCCGCCGTTCTGGCCGCACCGGCCGGACCGCTGGTGTCCACCGCCTGATCGGTCACGGGCCACGCTCCACTTCACTGCACGCGGTTGCCCGCCGGAACTCCGGTCGGGGCCTTTTGAGCGTAGTTCAGTGGTGCGGACGATCACGGCCGAGCGCGGCGGACACATCCCCCGATCGGATCAGCGTTTCGTACGATCGGATGCCGATCGAATGCCGATGCGGGCCTCGCCGGCGGATCGCCGGGCCCCGGACCGGCCGGCCTCGGACATCCGAGGCCGGCTCGGACCTGGCAGGGCCGGTTCAGACCTCGAACGGCCGGGCGGGCCACGGCGCCTCGGCCGGGCGCAGTGAGTCCACCCCGTCGCCCGCGAGCACCGCCGTGAGCGAGAGGACGCCCACGACGAGGCAGTTGTTGTGCAGGTCTCCCGCGAGCACTCCCTGCACGAGCTCCTGCAGCGGCACGCGGGCCTGCTCCATGTCGGCCTCCTCCTCGGAGACCTCGAAACGCTCACCCTCCGCCTCGGAGAGGTTCCGGGCGAGGAAGATGCGTACGGCTTCGTCGCATCCGCCGGGCGTGGTGTAGACGTCGGTCAGCACCCGCCAGTCCTCGGCCTTGACGTGCGCCTCCTCGTACAGCTCCCGCTGCGCGGCGTGCAGCGGGTTCTCGCCGGGGACGTCGAGGAGCCCGGCAGGGATCTCCCACAGCTTGTGGCGTACCGGGTGCCGGTACTGCCGCAGGATCAGGACGCGGCCGCTCTCGTCGAGTGCGAGGACGGCGACGGATCCGGGGTGTACCTGGTAGTCGCGGCGCGCGACGGTGCCGTCGGGCATCACCACGTCGTCGGTGCGGACGCTGGTCTTGTTACCGGTGAAGGGGGTCACCGTCGCGGTGACCTGCCACTCCTCGGGCGTGTCCTGGAAACCCATGTACGTCCTCCCACGAAAACAGAAACCGGGGCACGCATCCACGAAGGATCCGTACCCCGGTCAACCGTATCGCCTCAGGCCTTGGCGCCGGTCCCCCGCGCTGCTGCCTGGCGCTCCACGGCCGCCTTCACCAGACCGGCGAAGAGCGGGTGCGGGCGGGTCGGGCGGGAACGCAGCTCCGGGTGCGCCTGGGTGGCGACCAGGTAGGGGTGCGCCTCGCGCGGGTACTCGACGTACTCGACGAGCTTGTTGTCCGGGGAGGTGCCGGAGAAGACCAGGCCTGCCTTCTTCTCGAGCTCCGTGCGGTAGGCGTTGTTGACCTCGTAGCGGTGGCGGTGGCGCTCCTCCACGTACGGCTCGCCGTCGTACGCCTCGCGGACCACGGAGCCCTCGGCGAGCTTCGCCGGGTACAGGCCGAGCCGCATGGTGCCGCCGAGGTCGCCCGCGCCCTCGACGTAGGCGAGCTGCTCCTCCATCGTCGAGATGACGGGGTGGCTCGTGGCGGCGTCGAACTCGGTGGAGTTGGCGTCGGGGATTCCGGCGAGGTTGCGCGCGGCCTCGATCACGATGCACTGGAGGCCGAGGCAGAGGCCCAGCAGCGGCACCTTGTTCTCGCGGGCGTACTGGATGGCGCCGACCTTGCCGACCACACCACGCTCGCCGAAGCCGCCGGGGATGCAGATGGCGTCGACGTCACCGAGCTGCTTCTGCGCGCCGGCCGGTGTCTTGCAGTCGTCGGAGGCGACCCACTTGACCTTGACGCGGGCCTTGTTGGCGAAGCCGCCGGCCCGGATGGCCTCGGTGACCGAGAGGTAGGCGTCGGGCAGGTCGATGTACTTGCCGACCAGGGCGACGGTGACCTCGTGGTCGGGGTTGTGGACGCGGTCCAGCAGATCGCCCCACGTGGTCCAGTCGACGTCGCGGAACGGCAGGTCGAGCTTGCGCACGACGTAGGCGTCCAGGCCCTCGGTGTGCAGCACCTTGGGGATGTCGTAGATCGACTTGGCGTCCGGGCAGGCCACCACGGCGGCCTCGTCGACGTCGCACATCAGCGAGATCTTGCGCTTGATGGAGAGCGGTACGTCGCGGTCGGCGCGCAGCACGATGGCGTCCGGCTGGATACCGATGTTGCGCAGGGCCGCCACCGAGTGCTGGGTCGGCTTGGTCTTGAGCTCACCGGACGGGCCGATGTAGGGGAGCAGCGAGATGTGCACGACGAAGACGTTGTCCCGGCCGACCTCGTGGCGTACCTGGCGGACGGTCTCCAGGAACGGCAGCGACTCGATGTCGCCGACCGTTCCGCCGACCTCGGTGATGACGACGTCGACGTCCGCGGTGGCCATGCGGCGGATGCGGTGCTTGATCTCGTTGGTGATGTGCGGGATGACCTGGACGGTGTCGCCGAGGTACTCGCCGCGCCGCTCCTTGGCGATGACCTGCGAGTAGACCTGGCCGGTGGTGACGTTGGCCGAGCCGTCGAGGTCGACGTCGAGGAAGCGCTCGTAGTGGCCGATGTCCAGGTCGGTCTCGGCGCCGTCGTTGGTGACGAACACCTCACCGTGCTGGAAGGGGTTCATCGTGCCGGGGTCGACGTTGAGGTAGGGGTCGAGCTTCTGCATGGTGACCCGCAGGCCACGTGCCTTGAGCAGGGCACCCAGGCTGGAGGCAGTCAGACCCTTGCCGAGGGAGGAGGCGACACCCCCGGTGACGAAGATGTGCTTGGTCGTCGTGGATGTGGGCTGCATAGCCAAAGGGGGCTCCCGTGGTCGCGATCGTGAGGTGCGTACCGGCGTGCCGTCCGGAGAATTCCGGAGGCGCCGTCGCTGCGGTTCGGGGGCCTCGTCCACTGTCGGGACGACCACCGGTCCACGGGCTACCAGGGTAACAGCGACGGGAGGAGGCTGCTTCCGGCCACACCTCTCACACCGGCATCACAGAAACACCGCAGGCACTTCACGTCCCACCCGTTCGCCACGGGCGGACCGCGGAGAACTTGTGGACAGCATCGCGCGGATCTTCCTGGTGCGTCGTATCCTGCTCGGACCACTCGCTGCCGAGTTGGCCGGCCAGCGGCTCCACCCCAGCCCGCTCACCCGTGCAAGAGCTCGTCGGTTCTATTACAACGACCCCTTGACCAGCAATAAGCGCCCCACGGGGCGAATTGGCCGTTCGACTGGAGACGCACGTGGCCGGGCGCATCGAGGATTACGCACTCATCGGAGACATGCAGACCGCTGCCCTGGTCTGCCGGGACGGCACAGCAGACTGGCTGTGCCTCCCCCGCTTCGACTCGCACGCCGTTTTCGCCGGGCTCCTCGGTACCGAGGAGCACGGCTTCTGGCGTCTGGGACCCGCACGCGCGGAAGGGGCACAGCCCCTCGCCGCGGACCGCCGCCGATATCGCGGGGACTCGCTCGTCCTGGAATCGGAGTGGGACACCCCGCGCGGCACGGTCCGCGTGACCGATTTCATGCCGCCGCGTGACGGTGCCCCCCAGCTCATCCGGATCGTGGAAGGTGTCAGCGGCCGGGTGCAGATGCGCTCGGAACTGCGGATGCGTTTCAGCTACGGACGCGTCACCCCCTGGGTGCACAAGGTCGACGGCCGGACGGTCGCCGTGGCGGGCCCCGACTCGGTCTGGCTGGACACGCAGGCGGAGACGTACGGCCAGAATCTGACGACGTACTCCGATTTCACCGTCGCCCCCGGCGACCGGATCGCGTTCACGATCAGCTGGCAGCCCTCGCACCACGAGCCGCCCAGCCTGCCGGACCCCGAGGGTTCCCTCGAGGCGACCGAGAACTTCTGGCGCGAATGGGTCGACCAGTGCACGTACCACGGGCCCTACCGGGAGGCCGTGGTCCGCTCCCTGATCACTCTCAAGGCGCTCACGTACGCGCCCACCGGCGGTATCGTGGCGGCTCCGACCACGTCCCTGCCCGAGGAGATCGGGGGCGTACGGAACTGGGACTACCGCTACACCTGGCTGCGGGACGCGGCGATCACGCTGTCCTCGCTGCTGCGCACCGGCTACCGCGAGGAGGCCCGCGCCTGGCGCGAGTGGCTGCTGCGGGCCGTCGCGGGTGACCCGGAGAACCTGCAGATCATGTACGGCATCGCGGGTGAGCGGGAGCTCGGCGAGGCGGAGCTGGACTGGCTGCCCGGCTACGAGAACTCCGGGCCCGTCCGGGTCGGGAACGGGGCGGCGAACCAGCTCCAGCTCGATGTGTACGGAGAGGTCACCGAGGCGCTGCACCTCGCGCACATGACGGGCCTGACCCGTAACGACTACGCGGTGGGCCTCCAGCTGAAGCTGATCAGCTATCTGGAGAAGCACTGGGAGGAGCCCGACGAGGGCATCTGGGAGGTGCGCGGCCCCCGCCGGCACTTCGTCCACTCCAAGGTGATGGCCTGGGTCGCGGTCGACCGCACCATCAAGCTGATCGAGTCCGGGGACACGGACGGGCCGCTGGAGCGGTGGCTCCAGTTGCGCGAGGACATCCACCGCGATGTCTGCGAGCGGGGCTACGACAAGGAACGCAACACGTTCACCCAGTCCTACGGGTCGAAGGAGCTCGACGCGTCCCTGCTGCTGATCCCGCAGATGGGCTTCCTGCCGCCCGACGACAAGCGGGTCATCGGCACGATCGAGGCGATCCAGCGGGAGCTGTCCACGGAGGACGGCTTCGTCCTGCGCTACCCCACCGCCGGTGAGAACGCGGGCGTGGACGGCCTGGAGGGCGACGAGGGCGCGTTCCTGGCCTGCTCGTTCTGGCTGGCGGACGACCTCGCGATGATCGGCCGGGTCGACGAGGCCCGCCAGCTCTTCGAGAGGCTGCTGTCCCTGCGCAACGACCTGGGGCTGCTGGCCGAGGAGTGGGACGCCAGGCTGCAGCGTCAGGTGGGGAACTTCCCGCAGGCGTTCAGCCATGTGCCGCTGATCGACACGGCGCTGCGGCTGACGGCCAGTGGGGCGTACGTCGGCTGAGGGGCGCGCCGGAAGGCGTGCGCGAGCGGTGTGACAGGACCCTGCGGAACGGCCGATCTCCGGGGCCGGGCCTACGATGGAAAGGTCCTGTCACACCCTGCGAAGGGGACATCATGACGCCCCGCAGCACCTTGCCGGACGCCGCTCTGAGCGGCCTGCGCACCGATCTCACCGGCGCTGTCCATGTGCCCGGCGATCCGGGTTACGACGAGGCCCGCGCCGTCTTCAACAGCATGATCGACCGCAGGCCGTCGGTGGTGGCGCAGTGTGCCTCCGAGGCGGATGTGGCTCGGGCACTGCGTTTCGCGCGGGAGCACGACCTGGAGGTCGCCGTGCGCGGAGGCGGCCACAGTGTCGCGGGCATGGCCCTGAGCGAGGGCGGCCTGGTGGTGGACCTGCGCCGTATGCGCAGCGTGAGTGTCGACCGGGAGGCCCGTTCGGCCCGCGTCGGCGGCGGGGCCACCATGAGCGATCTGGACCGGGCGGCCCAGCCGTACGCCCTGGCGACCACCGGCGGCCGGGTCTCCACCACCGGGGTCGGCGGCTTCACCCTGGGCGGCGGATCCGGCTGGCTGGAACGCAAGTTCGGGCTGGCCTGCGACAATCTTCTGGCCGCCGATCTGGTCACCGCGGACGGCGACAGCGTCCGCGCCACGCCCGAGGAGAACCCGGAGCTCTTCTGGGCGCTGCACGGCGGCGGCGGGAACTTCGGCGTGGTCACCTCGCTCACCCTGCGGCTGCACGACCTGCCCGCGATGAGCATGGCCCTGATTCTCTTCCGGCCCGAGGACGGCCCCGGGGCCGTCCGTGTGTACCGGGATCTGATGAAGTCGGCGCCGGACGAGGCGGGTGGCGGCTGCCTGTACCTCACCGCCCCGCCCGAGGAGTTCGTGCCCGAGCCGCTGGTGGGCACCCTCGTCTGCGCGATCGTGTTCACCTATGCCGGGACGGAGGCGGAGCTCCGCGAGACGGCGGCCCCGCTGCTCGCGCTCGGGCATGAGTCGGAGCTCGTGGCCGAACTCCCCTACGCGGAGCTCCAGTGCATGCTGGACGATCCGCCCGGCATGCGGAACTACTGGTCCGCCGAGTACCTGGACAGCTTCCCCGACGAGGCCGTGTCCGTGTTCTGCTCCACCGCGGAGGCGATGCCGGTTCCCTCCGGCTCCCAGCATGTGCTGTTCCCGATGGGCGGCGCGATGGCGCGCGGCCCCGCCGACTATCCGGTCCCCTGGCGCTCGTCCCCGTGGGGTGTGCACCCGTTCGGGATCTGGGAGAGCGCGGCGGACGACGAGCGGGGCAAGCAGTGGGTGCGTGACGTGCGCGCGGGCGTCCGTCCCTGGGCGAACGGTGCGGTCTACCTCAACTTCATCGGACGCGAGGGGCAGGACCGCGTCGTCGCCGGAGTGGGCGAGGAGAACTACGCCCGGCTGGCCGCCGTCAAGGCGCGGTACGACCCCGGCAACGTCTTCCACCTGAACCACAACATCAAGCCCGCCGCGGCCGCGGTGTGACGTTCCCGGCCGAGCCCGGTACCTTCCTGACCGGGGCGAATCGCCCCGTCGCACGCGAGCAGGAAGCACGAAGGTCGGAGTCAGTGGAGACACAGGGCGGAATCACCGTGCGGCGGGCGCTGGAACTGCCGGGGCTGCGCGGCGGGGTCCCGGAGGTGCTGGCCGGGGCGGACCGGCTGGACCGCACGGTGCGCTGGGTGCACACGGGCGAGGTGCCGAACATCGCCTCCCTCCTCAAGGGCGGCGAGCTGCTGCTCACCACGGGTCTCGTGCTGGGCTCCCGGCCCGCCGAACAGCGCGCCTTCGTGCGGCGGCTCGCCGACCGGGGCATCGCCGCCCTGGTGGTGGAGCTCGGACCCCGTTTCAGCCGGCTGCCCGCGGCGATCGTGGACACGGCACGGACGGCGGGGCTGCCGCTCGTACAGCTGCACCGTGAGGTCCCGTTCGTGTCGGTGACCGAGGAGATCCATACGGAGATCGTCAACGGGCACTACGCGCTGCTCCAGCGGGCCGAGGAGGTGCACCGGCGCTGTACGCAGGCGGTGCTCGGCGGCGGTGGGGTGCCGCAGGTGCTGGGCATCCTGGCGGACTTCACCACGAACCCCGTCTTCCTCGAAACCCCGGACGGCCGGCTGCTGTACGCGGCGGGGACGGGTACCGGGCCGGTGGGAGCCGATCCGCTGCAGGTCTGGGAGGGGCTGCGCGGTGACCGTGCGGCCCGCGAGGCACCGCCGGCCGGGGCGGTCCTGGTGGATGTTCCGGGCGGCGGTGCCGGGACCGGTTCCGTGCGGGCCCGGCTGGTGCTGCTCGCGGTGTCGGGGCCGCTGGTGGTGGTGCACCGGATGGCGGCCGAGCGGGCTGCGGGCATCCTCGCCGTCGTCCTGATGCAGGCGCGTCAGGACGAGGAGCTGGCGGCTCGGGGGCGCGGTGACTTCCTCACGGATCTCGCCGAGGGCAGGATCGCCCCCGAGGACGCGCCCGCGCAGGCCAAGGTCCTGGGGTTCAAGCCGGGCGGGGACCCCCTGCTGCCGGTGGTGATGCGTATCGCACCCGAGCTGTCGCCGTCGGGCAACTGGGCTCTGCTGGCCCGGGCGGTGCTGGAGGAGCTGTCGGCCGTGGGCGTACCCGTGCTGCTCGGGGTGCGGCCCGTGGAGGGCAGGATCCCGCTGCTGCTGGCGTTGCGTCCGGGGACGGGGCGCGCGGCGGTCGCGGACCGGGTGGCGGTGGCGCTGCGGGCGGGCGTCGAGCGGGCCGGTCTCGAACGGGCCGGTGACCGTGCGCCGGTCGTGGTGGTCGGGGCGGCCGGCAGCTGGGCGGCGGCCGGTGCCGGACTGCGGCACGCGGCGGAAGCGGCGACGGCCGCCCAAGGGCTCGACGAGCTTCCCTGGTACGACGCACAGCGCCTCGACATCGATCTGCTGCTGTGGCGGCTGCGGGAGCACCCTGATCTGGCGTCCTTCGTGGACCGGACGATCGGGCCGCTGCGGGAGCACGACCGGACCTCCCGTCCCCCGCTGCTGCCCACGCTCGAGGCGTACATCGACCATGCGGGCCGCAAGGCGGAGGCCGCACGCGAGCTGCATCTGAACCGGCAGACGCTCTACAACCGGCTGGCCCGCATCGGGGAGCTGCTCGGCGCCGATCTGGACGACCCCCAGACGGTCCTGGCCCTGAGCCTGGCCCTGCGTGCCCGGCGCCACACGTCGTGAGACCCACGCCCCAGGTGCCCCGCACCCCCGGGGCTCGCGCCCCGGGGCCTCACGTGCGGACCGTGGCCAACGGCTGCGCCAACTCGTCGTAGACGGACAGCACATGGGCGATCGTGTCGTCCTCGGTCGGCCACCCCGCGGCCTGTACGAGCCCCGCCGCCACGAGCCGCTCGCGCCGTTCCCGGTCGCCGAGGAGCCGCACGACGGCGCTCGCGAGCGCCTCCGCGTCCCCGGAGGGAACCCGTTCCGCCGCGTCGCCCGCGAGTTCGGCCGGCCCGCCCCTCGTGGCAGCCACGAGGGGCACCCCCAGCCGCAGCGCCTCGTGCGCCGCCGTCGGCGGCGGCGACTCCCCGCCGCAGGTCAGCACGGCAAGGTCCGCCGCGGCGAGGATCTCGACGATGTCGTCCCGGCTGCCGGCAAGGAGGACGGGCAGCTGCTCGTCGGTGATCCTGCGCTGCAGGGCGGCCCGCTCCTGCCCCTCCCCCACGATCACCAGCAGGGGTACGGGGTCCAGTCCGCGCCAGACGCGGGCGGCGTCCAGCAGCGTGCCGAAGCCGTGGTGCGGCAGGAGACTGCCGACCGACACGAGCAACGGCCTTCCCACCGCGCCCAGTTCTACGCGCGCCTTGCCGTCGTGACCGGCGACGGGAGAGGGGCCCGCCGGGATCGCGGCCGGTGCGAGGCGTGCGTCCCTGGCGCCCCGGCGACGGGCCCGGTCGACCAGATCCGATGACGTACCCAGCACAACGGCCGCCGCCCGGGCGGCCCTTCGCTCCAGCAGGTGCAGCAGCCGGCGGCGGGCGCCTTCGGTGTGGGCACGGGCGCGCCAGGTCACGACCAGCGGCGTACTGCGGCCGCTGAGCGCGAGCCCGGTTCGGACGGCGGCGTGCAGACCGTGGGCGTGGACCACGTCGGCTCCGGCGCAGGCGGCGCGCAGGGCGGCGACGGCCGCGGGGTCGCTGCGCCGGGGTACCGCGACGAAGCGGGCTCCCGTCGCGGGGAAGTCATGGCCGCGGTCCGCTCCGGCGGGGGCGCAGACCGTGACCTGCACCCCTCTGGCGACCAGACCTGCGGCGAGCGAGACGACATGAGCGCTGCTTCCGGCACCACCGCCCAGGACTTGGACCGTACGCAGCTGTGACACGTCGAATGGCTCCCGGAGCTCCGGAGTCGGCGGAATGTACAGACCAAGGATGCCAGTCCGTACGCACGTTCCGGGACTGACGAAACGTTGTTCCCGTCCTTGCGGCGACAGGCGACCGGGCCGCCCCACCCGTAAGAGTGAGATCGGCGGCCCGGAATTGACGCCAGAATTCGCTATCCGTCCGCCCGTGCCGTCGCCAGCAGCTCCTCGGCGTGGGCCCGCGCCGTCTCCGAGTCCTCCTGGCCGGCCAGCATCCGGGAGAGTTCGCGCACCCGGTCCTCGCCCTCCAGGACCGTGACGCCACTGCTCGTCACCGAGCCGTCCACCGTCTTCTCGACCAGCAGCTGCCGGTCGGCGAAGGCCGCCACCTGGGGCAGGTGCGTCACCACCACGACCTGCGCGGACCTGGCCAGCTTGGCCAGCCGACGGCCCACCTCGACGGCGGCCTTGCCGCCGACACCCGCGTCGACCTCGTCGAAGAGGTACGTCGGTACGGGGTCGGAACCCGCGAAGACCACCTCGACCGCGAGCATCACCCGGGACAGCTCACCGCCCGACGCACCCTTGGCGATCGGCCGGGGCTGGGCCCCGGGGTGCGGTGCCAGCAGGAGTTCGACCTCATCGGCGCCGGACGGCCCGTAGAGCACGCTCCGCCCGCCGATGTCGATGCCGGACGCCTCGTCCGCCGCCTCCGTCTGCCGGATGGCGAAGGACACACGGGCGTGCGGCATCGCGAGCGACGCCAGTTCCTCCGTCACCGCCCCGGCGAAACGTGCCGCCGCTTCCGTACGCGCGTCGGTCAGCGCCTGCCCGAGCCCGGAGAGCTCGCTGCGCAGCGCGTCGCGCTCCGCCGTCAGCTCACCGATGCGGTCGTCGTCGCCCTCGAGTTCCGTCAGTCTGGCCGCACCTTCCTCGGCCCAGGCGAGCACGGCGGAGACGTCCTGACCGTACTTGCGGGTCAGCGCGGTCAGCGCCGAGCGCCGCTCCTCGACGGCGGCGAGCCGCCGCGGGTCGGCGTCCAGCTGGTCGGCGTACCCGGCGAGTTCCCCGGACACGTCGGCGAGCAGGATGGAGATCTCGCCGATGCGGTCGGCGAGCGCGGCCAGCGCCGGGTCGTGGGCCCGCACGGCGTCCAGGGACCGGCCTGCCGCCGCGACGACGGTCGTGGCGTCCACGCCCTCCTGGTCCTCCGGGTCGCCCGCGAGCGCCGCGTGCGCGAGGGCCGCCGCGGAGGCGAGCGCCTCGGCGTGGCCGAGCCGCTCGGCCTCCGCGGCCAGTTCGGTGTCCTCCCCGGGAAGCGGCTCGACCGCGGCGACCTCGTTGAGGCCGAAGCGCAGCAGATCCGCTTCCTGGGCCCGCTCCCTGGTACGCGTGGTGATCTCGTCGAGCTCCACGACGACCGCGCGCAGCCGCCGGTAGGCCGCCGCGTACTTGGTGTGCGGACCCTCGACGCCGTCGCCGGCGTACCGGTCGAGGGCCTGCCGCTGCCGCGCGGGCTTGAGCAGTCCCTGCTGGTCGGTCTGGCCGTGTACCGCCACGAGTTCGTCGGCGAGTTCGGCGAGGACCCCCACGGGCACGGATCTGCCCCCGAGGTGGGCGCGGGAGCGCCCCTCCGCCGAAACGGTACGGCTGATGAGCAGCGCACCGTCCTCGATCTCGGCCCCGGCCTCCTGGGCACGCAGCGCCGCCGCGTCGCCCTCGGACACCGTGATCCGCCCCTCGACGACCGCGGCCTTGGCCCCGATCCGTACCAGGGCAGGGTCGGCACGCCCGCCGAGCAACAGCCCCAGGCTGGTGACGACCATGGTCTTGCCCGCGCCGGTCTCGCCCGTCACCGCGGTGAAACCGGGTGACAGCTCCACCACCGCGTCGTCGATGACTCCGAGCGACCGTATCCGCATCTCCTCCAACACGGACATGACCTTACGAGGTCCGGACCCCGGTGCGCCAAGGGCCCCGGGTACCGGTTCACTCTCCCGGGCCCCGGGACCGCTTCCCGCTCAGTGCGGAGCGCCGCGCCAGCCCTGCACCGGGAGCGCGAACTTGGCGACCAGACGGTCCGTGAACGAGGCCTGGTGCAGCCGTGCCAGCCGTACGGGCACCGCACCGCGCCGCACCTCGACGCGTGCCCCCGCGGGCAGCTCGACGGTCCTGCGGCCGTCGCACCACAGCACCCCGTGCGGGGTGTGCGGCTGCACCTCGACCGCCAGGACCGAGTCGGGCGAGGTCACCAGCGGCTTGGCGAACAGCGCGTGGGCGCTGATCGGCACCATCAGCAGGGCCTCGACCTCGGGCCAGACGACGGGCCCGCCCGCCGAGAAGGCGTAGGCGGTCGAGCCGGTCGGCGTGGCGCAGACGATTCCGTCACAGCCGAAGCCGGTCACCGGCCGGCCGTCGATCTCGAGCACGACCTCCAGCATCCGCTCGGGCGAGACCTTCTGCACGGCCGCCTCGTTGAGCGCCCAGTCGGTGTGCACGATGTCGCCGTTGCTGTGGACGACGACGTCGAGCGTCATGCGCTCCTCGACCTGGTACGCGCGGGTGACGACCCGGTCGACGACCTTGTCGAGGTCGTCCCGCTCGGCCTCGGCGAGGAATCCGACGCGCCCGAGGTTGACGCCCAGCATGGGCACGCCGGATGCCCGGGAGATCTCGGCGCCACGCAGCAGCGTCCCGTCCCCGCCGAGCACGATCAGCAGTTCGCAGCCGTCCACGGCCGCGGGCGTGGCGTCCGTGACCGTCACCACGGACGGCGGAAGCGGCAGGTCCGCCGCCTCGACCGCCAGGACCCGGACGCCGAGGCCGTTGCGCAGCAGGCCCTGGACGACGAGCTCGGCGCTGCGGATCGCCGCCGGGCGGCCGGTGTGCGCCAGCAGGAAGACGGTTCGTACGGCGTTCTCGGGTTGTGCCGCGTTCTCGGGTTGTGCCGCATGCGTCGTCAACGAGGCCCCTCCGCCACTGCACGGTCGACATCTGCGGGATCCAGTTCAGGAGCTCCGGCCCGCAGCCACAGAAAGTACTCGACATTTCCCGACGGCCCGGGCAGCGGGCTCGCCGTGACACCCCGGACGCCGAGGCCCAGGAGGCCGGCCCGGCGCGCCACTTCCCGTACCGCTTCGGCCCGCAGCTCGGGGCTGCGGACCACACCACCGCTTCCGAGGCGCTCCTTGCCCACCTCGAACTGCGGCTTGACCATGAGGACCAGGTCCGCGTCGGGTGCTGCGCAGCGCGCCAGTGCGGGCAGCACGAGACCGAGCGGAATGAACGACAGATCACCCACCACCAGGTCCACCGCCTCTCCGTCGAGCTGCTCCGGCGTCAGCTCCCGCACGTTGGTACGGTCCTTGACGATGACGCGTTCATCCGACTGCAGGGACCAGGCCAGCTGCCCGTAGCCGACGTCGACGGCGACGACGTGCCGGGCTCCTGCCCGCAGCAGCACATCGGTGAAGCCGCCCGTGGACGCGCCGGCGTCCAGGGCCCGTCGCCCTTCGACCTTCAGCCCGAGGGGGACGAAGGCGGCGAGCGCGCCCGCGAGTTTGTGCCCGCCGCGCGAGACGTACTCGGGGTCGCTGTCGTCCTTCACGACGACGACGGCGGCGCTCGTCTCGACCTGGGTGGCGGGCTTGGTCGCGGTGTTGCCGCCGACGGTCACCCGCCCCGCCGCGATCAGCTGGCTCGCGTGTTCGCGCGAGCGGGCGAGCTTGCGGCGTACCAGCTCGGCGTCGAGGCGGCGACGTGCCACTCCTGCCACTTCTCGTTCAGCTCCTGTTGTTGTACGGGGGTGCGGGTGCGGGTCCGGCGTCCAGCTCGCTCAGCGCGTCGCGCAGCCCGCGGTGTACATCCTCGTACACCGCGGTGTGCCCGTCCGCCGGGAGGTGGTCCGCGTCGGCCAGTCGCTCCAGCTGCGCGTCGACCCCGGGATGCCCGGTGGCGGTGCGTGCGACGCCGAGGGGGGCGGGCGGGGCGGGGTCGAAGGAGGGCGCGGGCGGCACGTCGGGCTGTGCCGCGGCCCCGTGTACCGCGTCGCCCTCCTGCGCCGTCCCCGGCTCCGGCATCCAGTCGCTCATGCCCGAAACGCTACCCCGAACGGCTGGGGTACCGTCGGTGACGATGGCGACCATGGCGGAGTGCCGCAGCGCACTCGACACACTTTCCGGCAACCTGGCAGGTGCCGACGGCGACGTACGCAGCGCTGCTGCTCTCGACCGCTCGCTGAGCTGCCACATCAAGGATCTCGACGTCACGTTCGTCGGGCGGCTGGCGGGTGGCCGGATCCGGGTGCTCGACACGGTCGAGGGCCCTCCCCGCGAGAAGGCCGAGATCCGGCTCGCGATGACCGGGGACGATCTGGTGGCCATGGTGAACGGCGAGCTCAATTTCGCGAAGGCCTGGGGCTCGGGCCGGGTCCGGCTGGAGGCGGGCTTCCGCGATCTGCTGAAGCTCAAGTCCCTGTTGTAGGCCGTGCCCGTCAGGCCCCGGCGGTGGCCCTGGCACCGGCCCGCTTCCGGCGGGCGGCCGGGACCACGAGCGGTGTTCCCGTCTCCGGGTCGTCGATGACCTGGCACGGCAGCCCGAAGACCTCCTCCACCAGCTCCGCCGTGACCACGTCCCCGGGGACGCCCTCGGCGATGATCTCGCCCTGGCGCATGGCGATGAGGTGGGTGGCGTACCGGGCGGCGTGGTTGAGGTCGTGCAGCACGGCGACCAGCGTGCGTCCCTGTGTCTCGTGGAGTTCGGCGCACAGGTCGAGCACGTCGATCTGGTGCTGGATGTCGAGGTACGTCGTCGGCTCGTCGAGCAGGAGCAGCGGGGTCTGCTGGGCGAGCGCCATGGCGATCCAGACGCGCTGGCGCTGACCGCCGGACAGTTCGTCGACGTAGCGGTCGGCGAGGTCGCCGACTCCGGTGGACGCCATGGACTCCACGACGATCCGTTCGTCCTCGGGAGACCACTGGCGCAGCAACCCCTGGTGCGGGTACCGGCCGCGCGAGACGAGGTCGGCGACCGTGATGCCGTCGGGTGCTATGGAGGTCTGGGGCAGCAGGCCCAGGGTCCTGGCGACCTTCTTCGCGGGCATCCGGTGGATGGCCTGTCCGTCCAGCAGGACCTCGCCCCGGCTCGGCCTCAGCATCCGGGACAGCGCGCGCAGCAGGGTCGACTTGCCGCAGGCGTTGGGACCGACGATCACCGTGAAGGAGTTGTCGGGGATCTCGACCGAGAGGTTCTCGGCGATGACGCGCTGGTCGTAGCCGAGGGTCACCGAGTCTGCGGTGAGGCGCTGCATGGTCGTACTCCCGGAGTTGATGGGGTTCGTCTGCGAGGTGTCCGGTGCCGTCACCGGTGTACCGGGCTTCATATGCGTCCCGCCTTGCGCTCGGACACCAGCAGCCACAACAGGTAGCAGCCGCCCAGCACACCGGTGACCACACCCACCGGAAGCTGGCGGTCCCCGAAGGCGTTCATCGCCGTCCAGTCGGCGACGAGCAGCAGGGCCGCGCCGGTGCACGCCGCGGCGGCCAGGTTGGGGCCGGGCGAACGGGTGAGCCTGCGGGCGACCTGCGGGGCGCTCAGCGAGACGAAGACGATGGGGCCGGCGGCAGCCGTGGCGACGGCGACGAGGATCACGGCGCAGCCCAGCAGGACGAGCCGGGTGCGTTCCACCCGTACGCCCAGGGCGTGGGCGGCGTCGTCGCCCATCTCCAGCATGCGCAGGGCGCGTCCGTGGCCCAGGACCAGGGGGACGAGAACACCGCAGACCGCGAGCAGCGGCCAGACCTGCGCCCAGTCCCGGCCGTCCAGTGAGCCGGTCATCCAGACGACGGCACGGGTGGCGTCGACGAGGTTGGCCTTGGTGATCAGGTAGTGGATGGCCGCGGTGAGCATCGCGGCCGCGCCGATGCCGACGAGGACGAGCCGGTAGCCGTGCACCCCCCGCCTCCAGGCCAGCAGGTAGACGGCGACACCGGTGAGCACCCCTCCGGCCACGGCCCCCGCGGCGACCTCGGTCGGCCCGCCGTGGAAGAGCACGATCACGGTGAGGGCGCCGACCGCGGAGCCCTGGCCGAAGCCGAGCACGTCGGGGCTGCCCAGCGGGTTGCGGGAGACGCTCTGGAAGACGGCGCCGCCCACGCCGAGCGCGGCGCCGACCAGGAGTCCGACCAGGACCCGCGGCAGGCGCAGGTCCGTGACGATGAACTCCTGCTGGAAGGTCCCGTTGCCGAACAGCGTGGTGAGCACCTCGCCCGGCGTCATGGAGTAGTCGCCGCTGCCGGTGAGCACCACGGCCGCGGCTGCCGCCACCAGGGCGAGCAGCACGATCACGACGAGCGCCCGGACGTCCACCCGGAAGGAGAAGCCGCCGGCGGTCCGTACGGCGCGGACGGACTTCGCCGTGTCCTGCGGGGCCTTCACAGCTGGGCCATCCTCTTGCGTCGTACGAGATGGATGAAGACGGGTCCGCCGAGCAGCGCGGTGACGATGCCGACCTGCAGTTCGGAGGGGCGTGCCATGACCCGGCCGACCACGTCCGCGCCGAGCAGCAGCACGGGCGAGAGCACGGCCGCGTACGGCAGGATCCACCGCATGTCGGGCCCTGTGATGGTGCGGACGAGGTGCGGGATCATCAGCCCGATGAAGACGATCGGCCCGCAGGCGGCGGTGGCCGCCCCGCAGAGCAGGGTGACGGCCGCCATCGCGAGGACGCGGGTCCGGGTCAGATGGGCACCGAGCGCCCTGGCCGTGTCGTCGCCCATCTCCAGGGCGTTCAGCGGCCGGGCGATGAGGAGCGCGAGCAGCACGCCGAGCGCGATGAACGGCCACACCTTGCCGACGGTCTCCATGTTGGCGGAGGCCAGCGAACCGACGGTCCAGAACCGGAGCCGGTCCAGCGCCGCCGCGTCCAGCAGCTGTACGGCGTTGACGTAGCCGAACAGCGCCGCGGTGACCGCCGTACCGGCGAGCGCGAGCCGCACCGGGTTCGCCGACCGGCTGCCGCCCAGGAGGTACACGGCCACGGACACGACCGCGGCACCGACGAAAGCGAACCAGACGTACCCGGTCAGCGAGGTGACGCCGAAGAAGCTGATCGCGGAGACGACCGCCGCGGCAGCGCCCGCGTTGACACCCAGCAGGCCGGGCTCGGCGAGCGGGTTACGCGTCAGGGCCTGCATCACCGCGCCGGAGAGGCCGAGTGCCGTTCCGACGATCAGCCCGAGCACGGTCCGCGGGACGCGCACGTCCCGTACGAGGACGTCACCGTTGGTTCCCGAGTAGTGGAACAGGCCGTGCCAGACCTCGGACAGGGGCAGCGCCTTGGCCCCGATCGCGACACTCGCGAGGCAGACCAGGACCAGGACGCCCACGGCTGCCAGCAGACCGGCGGCACGCACCGCATGACGCGCGGGGCGCGTGGGCGTTTCCGGAGTGGCCGCGGGGCCGGCGCTCGATTCGGAGGGACTCTCAACCAACACCGGGTTAGGTTAGCCTACCCTCCAGTTGCCTCACCTGGCCGGTTCGGCAGCCTCCTCCGCCCGGGCGCCTACAGCCCGAGCCTGGCCACCGCCTTCGCCGCGTCGAGCCCGCAGGCACCTTCACCGGCGTACGTCCATGCCGCACCGCACAGGGCCCGCAGCCCGTCCAGCGCATCCCCGTCGCCCTCCAGCACCAGGGCGTCCCCCTGCGCCTCGGCCGTCCAGCCACCACAGCGGATCCGGCCGCCCTCCTCCGCCACCTCCGGCTGACCGGTGAGCAGCCCCCGAAGGTCCCGGTCCACGTACGTCGGCCGGTACTTCGGCTCGGCGGCCAGCAGCTGTGCCGCGTCGGTCACGCCGGTGAGCACCAGCAGCGAGTCGACCCCTCCGTTGAACGCGCCCTCGATGTCGGTGTCCAGCCGGTCCCCGACGACCAGCGGCCTCTTCGCACCGGTCCGCAGGACCGTCTCCCGGTGCATCGGGGGCAACGGCTTGCCGGCGACCTGCGGCTCGGCACCGGTGGCGATCCGTACGACCTCCACCGCCGCACCGTTGCCCGGCGCTATGCCGCGGGCGCCGGGAATCGTCAGGTCCGTATTGGACGCGAACCACACGGCCCCGCGCGCGATCGCGTACGCCGCCTCGGCGAACCGCCCCCACGCCAGGTCCGGCCCGCCGTACCCCTGCGCCACCGCCACCGGCTCGTCGTCCACGGACTCCACCGGCACCAGCCCCCGCTCGCGCAGCGCGACGCGCAGTCCTTCCCCGCCGACCACGAGCACCCTGGCCCCGGACGGCAGTTGATCGGCCATCAGCCGGGCCACCGCCTGCGCCGACGTGATCACATCGCCGGGCTCCGCCGGCACCCCGAGCTCCGTCAGGTGCTCCGCCACCGCGTCGGGGGTGCGCAGGGCGTTGTTGGTGACGTACGCCAGCCGCATCCCGCCCTCACGCGCGGTGCCCAGCGATTCGACGGCGTGGACGATGGCGTGCCCGCCCGCGTACACCACCCCGTCGAGATCGAGCAGAGCCGTGTCGTACGCCTCGCTCAGCGCCGCGGTGCTCCCGAGCGGCCGTGACCTGTACTGCTGACTCATATGCCTGTGCTCCTCTTTCCATGCCTCTGCCCCGATCATCGCGCATATAGGGACCGCACATACGATGCACAAATGAACACATCAGGGCCCGCCGAGCAGGGACTGCGGCTGATCCCCTTCCGCGGGCTGCGGTACGTCCCCGAGCGGGTCGGCAGCCTTGCCGCGGTGACCTCACCGCCGTACGACGTCGTGGTCAGGCCCGACGGGCTGCACCACCTGGAGTCCGCGGACCCGCACAACATCGTGCGGCTGATCCTTCCGCAGGCCGGCACCGCCGCGGCGCGCCACCAGCAGGCAGCCGAGACCCTGAAGCGCTGGCTCGCCGAGGGCGTTCTCGCTCCGGACCCCGTCCCGGCGCTCTACGTCTACGAGCAGCGGCGCGGCGAGATCCTGCAGCGCGGTGTGATCGGGGCCCTGGCGCTCTCCCCCGCCGGCGAGGGCATCGTGCTCCCGCACGAAGACGTCATGGCCGATGTCGTGGAGGACCGTGCCGACCTGATGCGCACCGCGGCGGCCCATCTCGAACCGCTGCTGCTCAGCTACGTCAGTGACGGCGCGCGAGCGGGAGCGAACGCCGTCATCGAACGCGTGGTGGAGCGCCTCCCGCTGCTCACCACCACGACGGAGGACGGCTTCAGCCACCGCCTCTGGGCCGTCACCGATCCTGGCGAGCACACGGAGATCCAGGCGGATCTCTCCCGCCGCCAGGCGCTGATCGCCGACGGCCACCACCGTTGGGCCACCTATCTCGGGCTCCAGAAGGAACAGCCGGCGCCGGGCCCCTGGGACTTCGGTCTTGTCCTCCTCGTCGACACGGCCCGCTATCCCCTGCAGGTCCGGGCCATCCACCGGCTGCTGCACCGCCTTCCGGTCGCCGAGGCGATCGAGGCCCTGGGCAGCAGCTTCCGGGTCAGGGAGGTCGAGGGGCCTCTCCCCCGGGCCCTCGACGCACTCACGGGGGCCGCCGCGGAGGGCAACGCCTTCCTGCTCGCCGGTGACGGCAGTTTCCACCTCGTCGACCGGCCGGACGGGGACCTCCTCGCCCGCACGGTTCGAGCCGACCGGCCGGCGGCCTGGCGTGCACTGGACGCGACCGTGCTGCACTCCACACTCCTGGACCACGTCTGGAGGATTCCCGACGCGCCGGAGCACATCGCGTACATCCACGACACCGCGGCGGCCGTCGAGCAGGCCGAGCGGCACAACGCCACGGCGGTGCTGATGCATCCGGTCCGCGAGGACGTCGTCCGGGACCTGGCCAGACAGGGCGTCACCATGCCCCGCAAATCGACCTCGTTCGGCCCCAAGCCGGCCACGGGTCTCGTCCTTCGCAGTCTCGACACGGACTGAGGACGGGCGGCAAACAGAAGAGGGCGGCACCCGTGACGGGTGCCGCCCTCCTTCTTTCAGCCGTTCAGCGCTTACGCCTTCGCGGAACCCTCCGCGTCGTCGTCCTCGACTTCCTCGATCTCCAGGTCGTCCTCGTCGTAGTACTCCTCGACGCCGTCGTCCTCGTCGTCCTCGTCGTCCTGCTCCGCAGCGCCCGGCGCCTCGGCCTCGGCCTCGGCCGTGGACGGGTGCTCGTCGTCCTCACCCATGGCGTCGACGAACTCCACACCGTCGAGCTGGGCGAGCCGGTCCGACGCATCGGTCGCGCCGTCCTTGTCCGCCTCGAGCGCCTTGCCGAACCACTCACGTGCCTCGTCCTCGCGCCCGGCTTCCAGGAGCGCGTCCGCGTACGCGTACCGCAGGCGCGGGGTCCACGAGTGCACGGCTGTGGAGGCGAGCTCGGGGCCCTGCAGCGTGACGATTGCCGCCTCGATCTGCCCCATGTCCCTGCGGGCTCCGGCGGCGACCAGGCGCATCTCGACCTGGCCGGCCTTGTCCAGCTTCTGGACCTCGGGCCCACCGGCCATGTCCATCGCCCGCTCGGGCCTGCCGAGTCCGCGCTCGCAGTCGGCCATGACGGGCCACAGGTCCACGGAGCCGGTCATCCGACGGGACGCCCTGAACTCTGCCAGCGCCTCCGCGTACTTCTGCGTCGCGTACGCCGCGAAGCCGGCCGCCTCACGCACCGCTGCGACGCGTGAGGCAAGACGCAGTGCGATACGCGAGTACGCGTATGCCTGCTCGGGGTCCTCGTCGAGGAGGCGGGCCACCATCACGAGGTTACGAGCGACGTCATCGGCCAGGGTCTTCGGCAGGCTGTACAGCTCCTGCCGGACATCCTTGTCGATCTCCTGGCCCGTGACGTCGTCCGGGATGGGAAGCCGCTTGATCGGCTCACGGTCGCGGTCGTCGCGACCCTGGTAACCACCCCGGTCGTCGCGACCCTGGTAGCCACCGCGGTCGTTGTCGCGGCGGGGCGCACGGTCCCGGTCACGGCTCCTGTCGTCACGACCACCACGGTCGTCACGGCGGAAGCCACCACCGGTGCTGCCGCCACGGCTGTCGTCACGGCGGAAACCGCCGCCGGTGCTGCCACCACGGCTGTCGTCGCGACGGGGGCCGCTGCTCGGCCGGTCGTCGCGACGCTCGAAGCCACCACTGGGACGACCACCACGGTCATCACGACGCTCGAAACCACCGCTCGGGCGACCACCACGGTCGTCACGACGCTCGAAGCCACCACTGGGGCGACCACCGCGGTCGTCACGCTGACCACCGCGGTACCCACCACGCTCGTCATCACGACGCGGTGCACGATCATCACGACGGAAGCCACCGCCGGTGCTGCCGCCACGGTTGTCGTCGCGGCGGGGGCCGCTGCTGGGCCGGTCGTCACGACGCTCGAAGCCACCACTGGGACGACCACCACGGTCGTCACGCTGACCACCGCGGTACCCACCACGCTCGTCATCACGACGCGGCGCACGATCATCACGGCGGAAGCCACCGCCGGTGCTGCCACCACGACTGTCATCACGACGGAAGCCACCGCCGGTGCTGCCACCACGACTGTCATCACGACGGAAACCGCCGCCGGTGCTGCCACCACGACTGTCATCACGACGGAAACCGCCGCCGGTGCTGCCACCACGACTGTCATCACGACGGGGGCCGCTGCTGGGCCGGTCGTCACGACGCGGCGCACGGTCGTCACGACGCTCGAAGCCACCACTGGGGCGACCACCGCGGTCGTCACGCTGACCACCCTGACCACCGCGGTACCCACCACGCTCGTCATCACGACGCGGCGCACGATCATCACGACGGAAGCCACCGCCGGTGCCGCCACCACGGTTGTCGTCGCGGCGGGGGCCGCTGCTGGGACGGTCATCGCGACGCGGTGCACGATCATCACGGCGGAAGCCGCCACCGGTGCTGCCACCACGGCTGTCGTCGCGGCGGGGGCCGCTGCTGGGACGGTCGTCACGACGCGGTGCACGGTCGTCACGGCGCTCGAAGCCACCACTGGGACGACCACCACGGTCGTCACGCTGACCACCCTGACCACCGCGGTACCCACCACGCTCGTCATCACGACGCGGCGCACGATCATCACGACGGAAACCACCGCCGGTGCTGCCACCACGGCTGTCGTCACGACGGAAACCACCGCCGGTGCTGCCACCACGGCTGTCGTCACGACGGAAACCGCCACCGGTGCTGCCACCACGACTGTCATCACGACGGGGGGCGCCGGCACGGTCGTTGGTGTCACGTCGAGGCGCGCCGGACCGGTCGTCACGACCGCCACGGAAACCGCCCCTGTCACCGCCGTCACGGCGACGCGGCTCGCGCTCCGGACGGTCGTCGGAAGAGTTGGTGGACATGGGGGTGACTCCTGTCATCGGGTACCACAGACATTCTCGCGCAGCCGACCATCCGACGCGCTTCGACAAAAAACAAAAGGACCCTTGGTCCCAGCATGAACGCTGGGACCAAGGGTCCTTGAAAGATTGTTCGGCGGCGTCCTACTCTCCCACAGGGTCCCCCCTGCAGTACCATCGGCGCTGAAAGGCTTAGCTTCCGGGTTCGGAATGTAACCGGGCGTTTCCCTAACGCAATGACCACCGAAACACTATCGGCCAACTCCGCAATAAAAAGCAGAGCATCGGCACTTAGCGAACAAGCACACTTTTCAATTAAGTAGTGAAACTGTTCAACCAGCACGACTATTCGTGGCCTGGGAACAACACAGTGGACGCGAGCAACTGAGGACAAGCCCTCGGCCTATTAGTACCAGTCAGCTCCACCCGTTACCGGGCTTCCACATCTGGCCTATCAAC